>JAFZLF010000008.1 GCA_017551625.1 Clostridiales bacterium
CGCACTCCAATTTAATACGGATTCGCACTCCAATCAAATTTGGCTTCGTACTTAACATGCCAATCACTATTTGTCTTCAAACAGTATGGTTGTCCTGATCCACCATATCCTGAAAGATAGGAATAATTGTAATGACCCTGTGACGTTGGTCCACTAAAGGAAGCACAGTTGCTTGCACTATTATGAGTCTGAGTGTATAAACGCGAGTAGATATAATTACCACTCGGGATATAGTTTTCAGAGTGATTCTCAAATTGAAATGATCTCAATCGCATATAGCACTGTGACTGTGTAGTGGATGTATAACTTAACTGTGTTGTAAATGTTGAACCGCCAGCACTAACTGTTATCGTCGAATATCTTGTATACGGCGGATCCGATGCACAAACAACCATAGAAATACAGCACAACATGCTTAGTGATAGAAATATCGCTAAAATTCTTTTCATTGTTTTCATGTTTGAAACCTCCAATCTTAAATAACTTTTTGAACCGTGATACGTATCATGATTTGACAGTAGCATGTTCCATCATGATATTCAACGGACACATATGTCCCTTTATCCCGAAAAGCCTGAAAATAGGATAAAGGGACATATGTGTCCGTTCGAAGGGGAAATCGAAACTTGCATACTCTTAGACCATGAAAACAAAGCTGTTCTTTAATACGCACCGAACGTTCCGGTATTGTCGCAGGTCAGAGTAAGAGAATAATTGCGGGTCTGATTCGAGTATGTTGCTGTTCCACTGATTCTTGCATAAGCCACACTTGGGGATTGGTTCCCGGACGAAATCGTTGGTGTACTCGTCCACTGGGAACTTGATGGTTTAGTAAAGGAGCCGTCAGCCGAAGTGCAAAAACAGACTAATAATCCAAATTGAAATGTGCCTTCGACAGTAATCGTGAAAATCCTTCCCCCATTGTCATCATAATAATTTCTGCTACAAGTCTCAGTATCGGATCCTCTTGTTGATCGCTGTTCTCTGACCGTCGTAATTATCGTATTGGTTACATAATCTATCTCCAAATAGAAGTATTCCTCATTATTCGTGACAAAGAGTTCAGTCTCATCTACGGAACAATAATCTATCAATACATTATTGAATTCAGCCTGAGAAGTTATCTGATGTGTTTTACAGTACTCGATTAGATTGAATCTGTTTTCATCTGCCATCACACCAACTCCAGACATTGCGAAAACAATTGCTAAACAGATTACAACAATCAATATGCTATTTGTTCTTCTCATTTTTCAAACGCTCCTCCACCATCATTTCCAATTCTTCTTGAGAATAAATGTCTTCATCGCTATGTGAGCTTTCACCCCAATAGATGATTCCCGTTCCATTAACTATCGGATTCCCATACTCTTCGACAGTCTTTTTAGGACCAAAGTGTGGATGGAGTGTATTAACCTCGTAGGAGAGAAGTATACGGTATGCAACCAGAATAATTAAACACACGATAAAAAGAATCACGTTCCTTCTCTTGGCCCGATCCAATTGTTTTTGTGTCTCAAACAGAATACGCCTTTCCACTTCAAGTTCCTGTCTTTTCCCAGAAACACGGTCTTTCATCTTGTCAAGTGACCGATATGCTTTTTCGACTCGTTTCAGCATAGAAGCACCCTTCTCCTACAATGTCCAATATATGTATGTCATAACTGCTATCATGATGACTGTTGCCACCAAAATAACAATTGTCAATATTCTCTGGATCCGGATTCTCCGATCAAGTATCCTGATAAAAGATTTTAATTCAAGTGTATAGAGACCTCTCATCACTTCTGAAAGAGACTCAATCTTTTCATTGAGAATGTCCGGCTTTCTATCCTTCCCTTCTGCCGCCTCTTGGCCTTCTGCCGCCTCTTGGCCTTCTGCCGCCTCTTGGCCTTCTGCCGCCTCTTGGCCTTCTGCCGCCTCTTGGCCTTCTGCCGCCTCTTGGCCAAGCAAATCAGCGACGCTTATACCCAGTGCATCCGCAATCTTAGGGATGATGTCCGAGTTGGGAATAGATTTGTTCTGTTCCCATCGACTGACTGTCTTAGGAACTACAGGAATTCTCTCTGCCAGATTGTCCTGCGTCAAATAAGCTTTTTCTCTGAATTGACGGATCCTCTCACCAATTCTGTATTCTTTCTTCTGATTATCGTCTTTATTCTTCAGGTTCACGCGCAAACAATTCTCACTCTTCAGCTGATGGTTTTATTATATTTCGAAGGCCTGTCTTTGACAATGATTATCAAGGGGACATGTTTGTCCCTTTATCCCAAGACAACTGAAAACACTAGATTTGTAACAGTGTTAAAAGTGGCACTTTTTCAATTATGTAGATGATATTCTTTCCTGGCTCCATCCCACACCTGTTCTTACCTTGACAAAGCCGTACGGCTATATTATTATTTGATTCAACAGATTATGGTCGTTCGGCTATATTTGTGACAGAAAAGATCATCCATAGCCGAACGGCTATGAAACGATTTCTTACGAAAGGGCTATAGAAAATGAACATTACTAACGCCAAAGAATTCGGAAAAGCCATTCGGGAACGAAGGAAAGCGCTCCACTACACGCAGGCCTATCTTTCTGAGTACACAGGATTCAGTGCAAGCTTCATTTCCGACTTGGAAAACGGAAAGCCCACCATCGAACTCGAGAAGACGATCTATCTTGCAAACCTTCTGGGGTTGGATTGTAGTCTTTCCGTACGAGGAGAAGAATCATGAAACTGATCGTAAACATCGAATATAACGGCAGACAACGTCTCGTCGGGACAATCGAAGGTTCATCCCAGTCTGATGCACGCTTCCAATATGATGAAACTTTCCTTCACAGCCCCGATTCTATGCCCGTTTCATTAAGTCTTCCTTTACAAGAGCGACCTTTTTCTGCATCGCAGACCAAAAACTACTTTGAGGGACTGCTTCCGGAAGGATTCACACGGAGAACCGTAGCTCAATGGATGCATGTTGACGAGAACGATTACCTGTCCATACTGCATGGACTGGGAAGAGAGTGCCTCGGTGCCGTTCAGATAATAGCGGAAGATGAGAAACTCAACGAATCCTATGAACCGGTCTCCAGAGAAGAGATCCGTGCTCTGGCAGAAGAAGGCGTTTCCAAGTCAACGGAAATCGTTACCCGGGCCCACCTGTCTCTGACAGGTGCATCCGGTAAAGTCGGCCTGTATTATGATAGAACAAATGATAAATGGTATTTCCCCTGGGGAACCGCGCCAAGCACACACATCGTCAAGCAAAGCCATGTAAGGTTAAATGACATTGTCACTAATGAACGATTGTCCCTCATGACTGCCCAGAAATGCGGGATCGAAATTCCAGAAAGTTTCATCATTAACACTGGAACCGGAAATGAGAATGAAGTGCTTTTCGCGACGGCAAGATACGATCGGTCGATGCCGGAGCACCCCAGAATAATCGATGGTCTCCCCTGCCCCTGTCGACTCCATCAGGAGGATTTTGCCCAGGCTCTGGGAATACTCGCGTCAGAAAAATACGAGAAAAAGCCTGAAGGTTATCTGAAGATGATGTTTGAAACGCTACGGTATTATTCATCTGACCCTATCCGGGATCAGATGAAACTGTGGGATATGATCGTTTTCAACTATCTGATCGGAAATACAGACGCACATATTAAGAATTTCTCATTGCTGTATAGCCCTAACATGAAATCGATACGTCTGTCACCGGCTTATGACCTCGTCAGCACAACAGTATATGAGCAGAGCACTCGAGAGATGGCGTTCTTTATCGGAAATGATCTGCTGATCGATCATATCTCACGTGAATCCTTCCGCACGGCTGCAAGAGATATCGGTCTGTCAGAAAGAATCGCACTAGAGCGGTTCGATCGGATGAAGGAAGTCTTTCTGCCTGCTATGGAGGAGTCCGCGACTCAGTTGAGTGATGCAGGTTATCCAAAGGCTATAGAAATCAAGAGCGGGATCCTGCGCTCGGGCGGAATCGGTATGTGATTACCTCGCAAGGATCACCCTTCAATGATCACCCCACAAGTGAAAATACCGTACGAATTGAGTGCGAAATCTGATTATTCGTGGGTGACTTGGGGTTGTTGCCTTGTATCGCGCGCGTGTGTGGTGATACAATAAGCGCGCTTAAATCCGATATTGGGATAAGCTACGCGAGAAATCAATGCGAGGACAATGACCATGAGCGACACAGAGAAGAAATTCAAACTTCTTATCATCAACCCCGGCTCCACCTCCACGAAGGTGAGCCTTTTCGAGAATGAAACATCCCTCTTTGAGAAGAGCCTCTTCCACGATGCGGACATACTTCTTTCCTTCCCGCACGTCAACGACCAGATGCCTTTCCGATATGGCGTCATCCTCGATATGCTGAAAGACGAAGGCTACGCACCGGAAGAGATCGATGTCTTCGTCGGTCGCGGCGGCTCGGCACACACCCAGCCCGGCGGTATCACGAAGATTGACCAGCAGCTCTATGACGATACGGTCGCTGCAGTCGGCGGTAGCGAGCACCCCGCGAAACTGGGCGTCATGCTCGCCTGGAAATTCGCGCAGGAATTTCATAAGCCTGCTTTCACCCTGAACCCGACCAATGTTGACGAGTACGGTGATTATGCACGTCTCACCGGCATCAAGGGCATCTACCGTGTCTCCCACTCCCACGTGCTGAATCAGAAGGCCGTCGCGGAGTATCACGCGGAGAAGGTCATGGGCAAGCGTTATGAGGACTGCAATTTCGTAGTTGCCCATATCGATGGCGGTATCACGGTCAGCGCCCACGACCACGGCAAGATGGTCGACGGTAACATGGGCGCCGACGGCGAAGGCGCTTTTACACCGACAAGAATCGGAAGTGTGCCGGTCCTGGCACTTCTTGACTATATCGAAGAGCACTCGGTCGCAGACGTAAGACTTCGCTGCTCCCGCGCAGGCGGATTTGTCGATCTCTTCGGCACCGCTAATGCGGACACCATCCACGAACTGCTCGAGAAAGGCGATAAGAAAGCCGATCTCGTCTGGAACACGATGCTCTATCAGATCTGCAAGATGATCGGTGAGATGAGCTGCGTGCTCTGCGGAAAGGTCGACGGCATCCTGCTGACCGGCGGACTTCTCCGTTTCGCCGATGTCAAGGAGACGATCGAGAAGCGCTGCGGCTGGATCGCACCGATCAGCGTGTACCCGGGTGAGATGGAGCAGGAGGCGCTGGCGCTTCCGGCACTAAAGGTCATGCAGGGTAAGCTCACCGCCCGCACCTATTCCGGTAAGGACGTCTGGCAGGGCTTCGAAGGTTTTGAGATCTGAAAGATTTGAGCTGAGCCATAGGGTATCAATAAGTGAAAAAGGATCGCCGGACTTCCGGTATGTAAGAAAGTGAGGTCTATCGTATGAGTTTAATCGAGAAAATCAGAGCAAAGGCACAGGCAGATGTAAAGAAGATCGTTCTCCCCGAGGGCGATGAGCCGCGTACCGTGAAGGCCGCGGAACTGATCAAGAAGGACGCGCTCGCGGAGCCGATCCTCCTCGGTAATCCCGATGCGGTCGCGAAGGTTGCAGCGAAGCAGGGCGCCGATCTCTCTGGTATCGAGGTCATCGATCCGTGCAACAGTGTGAAATCCGGCGAGTATGCCGCGGCTCTGTACGAGCTTCGTAAGGCCAAGGGCATGACTGAAGAGTCCGCCAAGGAGATCGTCAAGGATCCGATGTACTACGGCATCATGATGGTCAAGCTCGGCGATGCAGACGGACTCGTTTCCGGCGCCGTACACACCACAGGCGATATGCTCCGTCCGGCTCTGCAGATCATTAAGGCCAAGCCCGGCATGTCGATCGTATCCAGTTCTTTTCTTATGGAATGCCCGAATAAAGACCTCGGTGAGGATGGACTTCTGGTCTATGCCGACTGTGTCGTAAATCCCTGCCCGAATGCAGAAGAGACAGCGCAGATCGCAATCTCCGCAGCCGAGACTGCGAAGGTCCTCTGCGGCATCGAAGAGCCGAGAGTCGCTCTTCTTTCCTTCTCCACGAAGGGCAGCGCGAAGCACGATCTGGTCACGAAGATGCAGGAAGCGACGAGGATCGCGCATGAACTGGCTCCAGATCTCCTTCTCGACGGCGAGATGCAGTTTGACGCCGCGCTCGTTCCGGAGATCGGCGCTTCCAAGGCACCGGGCAGCCCGGTCGCCGGCCGTGCAAATGTCCTGATCTTCCCGGATCTTCAGGCGGGAAACATCGGCTATAAGATCACGCAGAGAATCGGTGGAGCGGACTGCTTCGCGGTTCTTCAGGGCCTCGCAAAGCCGTGTAATGACCTGTCCCGCGGATGCTCCGTCGAGGATATCGTCAATACCGTCGCGATGACCGCTGTACAGGCTCAGTAATCTATGGCGAAATACTTCGTTTGTTCCGATATCCACGGTGCCGAGTCGCGCCTCGAGATATATCTCATGGCAAATGAGAACATCGACACCGTCATCGTCTGCGGCGACCTCGAGATGGAGGTCTACGACGTGGAAGAGATCATCCGCAGATACACCTCGCGCTCCATCGACATCCGCATGGTGCGCGGCAACTGCGACGCGTACTTTTCTTCTTTTTCGAAAGTACCCGACCAGATTACGGTCACGCTCTCACCGAAGCATAAGGCCATGGTCACGCACGGACACCTCTATCACGCAAATCAGGATCTGATGACCTACGTCGCGCAGGAGAATGAGTGCGACATCGTCATCTACGGTCACACACACCGTCCTCTCGACAAGGAAGAGTACGGCATCCGTTTTCTCAATCCCGGTTCTGTGCGGGACGGCAGCTACATGATCATCGAGACCGACGAGAACGGAGATATAGAAGTCACATTAAACTGAACAAAGAAGGGCGGATATCTTCTTTGAGACGCGAGTTTTGCGTGAGCAAACTGTCTGAGCGTCGAGAACAAGATATCCGCCCTTTATGTTAGGCGAATTGACCGCTTACTTCTCGTACACATACCCGAAGTTAATGTAGAACTCATCATTGACGAGCCAGCCCGTAAAGTCGAGATACCCAACATATTCCGGGGCCTTCTTGCCGCCGTAGTAGTAACACATGTCGATGAAGGGCTCCGCATCACACTGGAAATCCGTGTACTCGCGCTCGGCATCATAGTGGTACTGCCCGTCCCTCTCCTGGTAGTAGCGGCGGATCCAGTTATCGTATCCGTTATAGAATGCCTTGATATAGCCGGAGTCGAGACCAATCTCTTCCGTCACCCCGTTTTCTTCCGCGACAAAAGAACAGTCGAAGAAGTTGATGGACTGGTTGTCATGAGACGCAAACTCATAGCTTCCTCGCTGCGACGGGTCGATGATGACCTTGCAGTCGATAAACTCCGTGATACATGACCCGTCATTACAGAAGCAGCTGACTGTCCGACCCGAGCTGCCCGAATTGTCGCCGATCACCGGGTGATCCAGCGTCAGACCGATGACCGTCGCTAAGTGGCAGTCCCCGAAGAAAGCCCCGCCATCATTCTCGATACGAAGTCCGGAGATGCTGTGTCCGTTCCCGAAGAATACCCCGCGAAATACACTTTCGCAGTCTTCGGGTCTGCCCCAGTCGCGGTGTCCCATCGTCACCCAGGTGTAGCCGCTAAGGTCGATGTCATTCAGAAGATGCACATAGAACATCGAGGTCAGATCGACCCCATCCGCGACATCCAGTGCATTTACATAGTACGTGACGGAAGCCAGTTCCTCCGGTGTCGATACCCAGAACACCGCCGAACCGGTCGCCATGTCGGTGATCGACGAGCGGATGTATTCGATATCCACGAGATCGAGAATATCGCCGGTATCGTATGCGTTCGCCCAGAAGGTATCGTGCGGATCCGTCTCCAGAAGTGTCTGTGCATCGAAGAACAGATTCCTCACTCTTGCCGCCCCGATATCTGCGAGGAGATACGTACCATCCTCCGTCACTTCCACGACGACTACGAGCGTATCTCCGTTTCTCGTGATCGTACAGGGCACCGAATCCGTATAGATATCCGAATCCCGGATCACTTCGATGTGTGATTCATCGATGTCTGTATTCTGAATCTCATAAGTGATTTTCGCGCCGACAAAGTCCGTACCCTTTCTGACACAGACTCCATCGCTGAAGACCTCCCAATCATCCACATACATGTACGAGTTCTTATCGGCAAATCCTATCGAGCCATAGTCCGGAAGCCAGACATCCTCGACGGTCTTTCCTCCGAGATCCAGCTCCACCGTGATGTTTTCATCCTGAATAAAGTGGGTGTACTCGTTCTGCTCGAAGATCTCATTCTTCTTCGCTCCGGATCTTATATCGTGACGGTAGATGAACATCCGTCCGGGCAGCGACCACTCCCCGGTCAGCATCGTCTCATAACCGGTCCGCGAATCCGACATGCTCCAGAATACCCCACCATAGTCCTGGAAGAACGGATTGTCTATGCCTTCGACGTAAACCGACGCATCTTCCTTGACCATGTACGTCCCGCGGCCTGCTTCCTGACCGGAAGGATCGTAGAAGACAAACTCGTGCGTACCTTCGTTTTTCCAGTACTGGAGTTCGTCATACTTCTGGGAATATGTGATCCAGCTTCCGCTGTCCATCAGCCACTCCGCAGCATTTGCACCCTCCGCATTCGGAAAATACATCGATAAATAACCGAGTATCAGATCGTTCTTCGAAGCGTCGGGAAGATACGTGTACAAGGCGGTGGAATAGTACATGTCGCCGTAGTCGACGATGCCGCTTTCCACCTTACAGCTCATCGAATCCGTACGTCCATTTGATGTCAATTCCATCTGCGAGGATGTGACTTTAATAGATCCGCCGTTTTCGTAATCGATATAGAATTTGGACGCGTAGAGGATCTCCTCGATCTTCTCGATGACCGCCTTACCTTCCTGCGTATCCGACCGGAAAAGCACCAGTCCCATGAAGTCCATGTATCCTTTCGGGGAGATCTTCATGGGGATGTGAAACCTCGCTCCGGAAGTGAAATAGGGTGCGATTGCGGTAAGAGGAAAATTCTTGTTGTAGTTCTCTTCATCGACGATGCACGTCAGTCCGTCATCCTCGATATCCACGATCATAAATTCCAGGCCGTCGCGGAGAAACTCGATCTTTCTCTTCTGTGGTGTAACGCGGATAACCGGGCCGTGTGAATCGCACCAGACACCCTCGACATTCCCCGGCGTGACCTCTGTATCCGGGCCGTCGAGTCCGTTGTCTCCCGGGTCAAACGAGATCTTTCCTTTGTCATCCGGATCGTCTGGATCGGTATCCCCTTTCTTCGACTTCTTCGTCTTCTCCGATTTCTCGGTCTTCGTATCTTCTTTGCTGTTCTTCTTACATGCGGAGGTACCGAGTGCACCTCCCAGAAGAAGCATCCCGACCAGTATCCACGCCAGTTTTTTCTTCATGTTTTTTCCTTCCTGTCCGCCGCCACGGATCTTCTGTTTGTAGGTTCAGCGGCGTCGTTATTTCTCCTCACGGAGCTGACATTTCTGTTCCATTTTCGCCGACACCGCACGGATCTTCCGGCAGCGGTCGCTCTCCCAGATCTTCTTCCACTTATCCGTCAGGATATTTCCCAGAACGTCATCCGAAAGCCAGCTCTGGCACGGCACGACATTTCCCGATGGCGTGATCGCCATGTTACTGAGGCACGCTCCGCACGACGGCACCTCGAGGCCCATCTCACGAAGTTTCCCTTCCGAGATCCATCCCGGTGAAGTGAAGCTGATCTCCATCTTATTGGCATATACATATTCCGTCGCCTCTTTAAGAACTCCGTAGAGTTCAACCTCCGAGAGGATCAGATCCTGCGAAGGCGCTTCCTTCGCATTTCCCGTCTGGATGAGACCCGAGCAGGTCACATAGCGGACGCCCAGATCCTTTAGGAATGCGAGGGTCTCGCGATAGTTTCTGTTGGCCTTACACAGAGGAGTATTGATACTCAGATTCAGTCCCGCCTCCAGTGCATTTCGAATACCGTCAATGGTCTTATCGAAATTCGGCGCACCGACGAGTTTGTCGTGCGCTTCCCGATCGGAGGAATAGAACGTGATCTGCATGCTGTCGAGATCCGCTTCCTTCAGGGCCCGGCAGAACTCCGGCGTCAGGCGCACGCCGTTGGTATTCAGACGCGTGACGAACCATCTCGCGTGGCGGATGATCTCCGGAAGATCGTCGCGCATCGTGGGCTCGCCTCCGGTAAATGTCACCTGCGAGATCTTTTCCTTACGAAGGGTGTCGATGACCTTGAGCCACTCCTCGGTGGACAGTTCCTGCTCCTCGGCATGCTCCTGTTCCGCGGCGTAGCAGTGGAGACACTGCTGGTTACAGTTCCACCGGCCGTCTTTCTTCATGGCGGAGACCATCAGGTCCATGCGGTGCGGCGCACTCATAAACGGCGCATATTCGCCGAGCGTGATCGGTTTTCGACCGGACTTGATCTCTCTTCCTTCGACCACATCCTCGAAGATCGAGATCATACAGTCGAGGTCCTGAAGCAGGATCTTCTCCTCGGCACGCGGATAAACCTTTCTGACATTACTTATGGTCTTCTCGATAATGCCGTCGAGCTCTTCTTCCGTCATCGGGCCGTCGCCGAACTCATTGACGCTCTTGATGTACTCGGAAAGAAGGATTGCCCACGATTCGTTGATGGGAAGGATGTCCTGCCCGTTTAAGATGACCAGCGAATCCTTGATGCGGAAACGCATGTATTTCGGTGGCACCAGATGGATGCGGATCACGCCCGGGCCGTCCGGATTCCACGTGGTGTGAAGTATCGTATTCCAGTTTTCACGCTCGTAGCGTTTGACTCTGCTCATGTATCGTTCCTCTTCCCTTTTTCCTCGACGTGCGCATCAGCCATCTCGAGTTTCTCCGCACGGGCACGAATCGCCTCGCGCACTCTCCTGCTCTCCACCTTCGTTCCGTAGAAATCTTTCTTACTGCATCCAGCACGGCCGCCTCCGGCACAGGCGCACGCACATGCACATGCGCAGGCACACGCGCAACCACCGCCGCCGTGACCGCCATGTCCGTGGAAGTATCCGTGGTAGTGCGACGAGCTCCTGTTCGCATGATCCACGAAATACGTGCCGACCGGACCCTCAACGTAGCCGTCTCTTCTGTATTTGTTCAAGTAGTACATCTGGAGGATCGCGAAGATGACCATCACCCCGAAAAGTAACCCGATGAAGATATAAAACCCGATCTCAGCTATTCTATTCGGATCACTGTGCTTGATGTTTGTGGTCTGATATGTAAATGCACTTGGCAGGTATTCGACTTTGATGTTGATTTTCTCATTCTTCTTAAGAGATCCTTCCCACTCGAGATATCCGTCCTTCACCACACCGGTATTGGCGTACATGACGTCCTTCTCGTTCCAGCGGATGCGGTAGTGGTCAACCTCGATCTCCGGGAACCACCCCGGGATAAACCAGTAGAGATACAGCGCTTCCGGTACCGAGGTCATGCCGAGGTATTCCTTCGGTTCAGGGTCCGTGACCCAGTCCCCGATATTCAGTTTCGTGCTAAGCGCCTCCGGGATGTTTTTGCCGTTTTCTTCCGTCGGCGCGGTAAACACATTGTGCTGGACGATCGAGAAAGCAAACCGTACGACTTCGTCTTTATACACCGGAGTGTTAAATTCAACTTTGATATAGTTTCCGTCATTTGAGGAATAGTCGAGATTCTTGATGTCGCCGCTTACTTCATAGATCTCATCGACCTGCGAATTCGCCACGCCGATCTTCACCCATGTAAGCGGACCTTCCTTCGTGTCATCGAGGACTTTCCAGGTAATGTCATAGAGCATCTGCAAGGAGCCGTCCTCGAGCATGTCGATCGTGATGTGATACTCGAGGATCTCGTCGAGGTCGCCAGCCGCTGCGCTCACTTTCTTCGGTGCACAAAGGAGCAGCCCGGTCCCGATGAGTACGAGCGATATCAGAACCAGCACCGTAAGTCCCACGGCGCCGATCCATCTTTTTCTCTTGTGAAAAGCACTTTCTCTTACCATTTTCCCTGTTCCTTTTTCCTTTTCTGATTATACCCTATAAGAGCTGTGCCTTGCACGCATTTCGTGCGGTATAATGGATGTGTATTTCTATCGGAGTTTGGGAAATCCGAAGGGGTCGTGCGGAGAAACACCGCATCGGGAAATCCAAGGGATCGTGCGGCGATGCGCCGCACCGGAATAATCTGAGGGTCGTGCGGAGATGTGCCGCACCGGAAGATCGGGAGGATCATATGGAAGGAAATCCGGTTCTTGATGTACACTGCAGCACCTGTGGTGCGGCGGTCCAGTTCAATATTCTCAGGCAGGTCTATAACTGCACGTTTTGCGGAAGCGTCACGCCGACGGGCAACGCCATCGCCGAGAAGAAAGGCTTCCGGGAGAAGAAACTCCAGCAGATCAAGAGCTGTCCGCCGGGGTTTTCGATGCGCTCGGGAACATGCAACAGCTGCGGCGCAAAAGTGCTTTTCCCGGAGAATGAAGCGATGACGCAGTGTGCCTTCTGCGGAAAGAGCATCGTGTCGAAGGATTACCTTAAGATGGATGATTTCCCGGAGCTCCTGATCCCGTTCTATCTCACGAAAGAGGATGCCGTGAATATCCTCGGTAAGTGGTGCAAAGAGCACTCTACGAAGTCGGAGGCGCGGATCCTGAAGGATCATGTTTCCGAGCTGCAGGGCGTGTATCTCCCGTATGAGATCGCCAAGGGGCCGGTAGCCGGAAAAGTCAATCGTGACTCCACCCGCCGCGAGCTGAACGTGCGCGGCTTCGTCGACGGCATCTTCGTCAATGCGTCGAAAGGTATCGACAACCTCCTTCTCAACGGCATGGAGCCGTATGATCTGCGCGGTGTGCGCGAGATGGATTTCTCGTATCTGGCCGGAAGCACCGTCAAGGTACGGGATATTTCCGGGCAGGATCTCGAGAAACGCATCGGCGACGAGATCGCCTACGACTACGAAGGGCACCTCGTCAAAACCATGGAAACCAGAGCATTTGGAGTGAAAGTGGACACGTCGAAAATGATGCAGATGTCCGCCCTTCTGCCGGTGTACTTCATCAATGTCGGCGATGTGCAGGCCGCGGTCAACGGGCAGACCGGGAAGGTCGCCGTGCGCGAGCGGAAGGACCGTTTCCTGCTGCCGTGGTGGCTGAAGCCGATCTTCGCGACACTGCTTCTATCGGCACTGACGTTTCTGATCATCTTTCTCGTTACCGGTAATCCCGGGACAGCCGGCGTGATGACCGCCATGCTCGGTGTGTATTTCCTGATCGTGACTTTCGCGGCGTACTCGGATTATTCTTCACCGCGCTGGCGCCTGCGAAGGCGCATCTTCACGTCCTCGGGCGGACCGTATGTGCGGCAGGGCGAGCAGCTCGTCCAGCAGGGCACGCCGCTTCCCGAGAGTGTGCCGGAGCCACAGTTCGTCGAGATCATCGGCGATGCGCCCCGCATCGTGACGGTCAAGTACTCCGCGAAGCCGCGTATCGCCCTGATGCTGTTCCTGACGATCATGGCGATCCTGATCCCGGCCATCATCGCCTTTGCGGCATATGGCACGGCGTGGGCGGGCTTTGCGTTCATGATTCTCTGCATCACGGTTCCGGTCGCGCCGATCTACTACGTCAAGTTCGCGCGTCTCGAGCTCTACGAGCACCCGTGGATCTACTTTACCAACGGCCGCGGGCAGAAGTGCCGGTATCACGGGAAGAAGAAGTAAGTCCCGGGGGAGAAGTGTCCCCACCGGTGACGATGGCCTTCGGGGGCAAGTGCTTTTCGCGAAGAGAAATCGGTGCGAATGTGTTTTTCTATCCAAAACTTTCGCATTTTTGCCCAAGTCGGCTCTTTCGGTTGAAAATGCACCGTCCGAGAAAGTATAATTATTCCATACTCGTTATTTAGGAGGGTTATTTATGGCTTGTTTTTTGGTTCCTGCAACAGAAGCAATCGTAACCACAATTGCGGCTAAGGTTCTGGCAAAGAAGGAAAAGAATATGGAGATCCACCACGAGGGCGGATCCTCCGACATCATCGAAAAATCCCATTTCTCGAGAAAACTCGGCTGGCTCAACAATATGCTCTGGGGCGGCGCTGCGCTTCTGGCACTCGAGCACGTCTGGCACGGAGAAGTAGTACCGTGGTTCCCGTTCCTGACAGCGGCATCTGATGCTTCTTCCCGTTCGGAAATGTTCCACGAGATGGCCACAGTCGGTGTCGCTATGGCAGCGCTTGTTACCGTAGTATGGGGCATCATGGTACTGGTTTCTTCCCGCCTCGAGAAGAGCGCAACGAGCGTTTCTTCCGAAGTCGCTGTTGAGACCGTTACCAAAGAGAAGAAGTGAGGTGGCACCATGACATTACTTATCTCTGTTTTTGCTGCCATCATCGCCACCATCGTGTGGTACAAGCACGCTCCGAATGATGAATGGAAGATCGGCACACTGGCGCTCATGTACTGGGGTGCTTCCCTAATGTGGATGTGCGATGCGATCTTCGAGTATGCGGAGCTGAAGGATGAGTTCTTCCAGCCGGCGATCGAGGATATGCTGAACGACAGTTTCCTCGGACTGACCGTCGTAGCGCTGGGCCTCGTGATCTGGCTCGTCGTACTTCTGGTCAAGGATCCGAAGGGCGTACTTCGCAGCAAGCTCCTGGCTAAGAAGAACAGCTGATCTATTTATGTGAACCAGGCTGTCTCGGATGTGAAGAGCACTTCGAGACAGCTTTTTCTTTTTTCGGGGAAGAGGAAGAATGAATACAGATATCAAGCAGATCCTGGAAGCGGTCGAGCGCGGCGAGATGACTTCGGAAGAGGCCCTTCTGAAGCTGAAGGCCGCGCCTTTCGAAGATCTCGGCTATGCGAAGATCGATTTCCACAGAGGCATCCGTCAGGGTGTGCCCGAGATCATCTATGGCGCAGGGAAAACGTCTGAACAGATCATCGGGATCATGGAGGCCATGCTGAAAAACGGTCAGGACCGTATCCTCATCACGCGTGTTTCGCAAGAGTCCGTCGACACGATCCGGAAGGTCTATGATCTCACTTACAATAAGGACGCACGGATCGCCGTTTATGGTGATTTCCGGGAGCCGGACGGCATCGGCAGGATCGTAGTCGCCACAGGTGGCACGAGTGATATCCCCGTCGCGGAAGAAGCCGCTGTCACCTCCGAATTTCTCGGCAACGATGTCCTGCGTCTCTATGATGTCGGCGTTGCCGGACTGCACCGTCTTCTTTCCCACAAAGAAGAGATCATGTCCGCGAGCGTCATCATCGCGATCGCAGGCATGGAGGGTGCCCTCGCCAGCGTGATCGGCGGTCTGGCCGACTGTCCCGTGATCGCCGTCCCGACAAGTGTCGGATACGGCGCGGCTTTCGAAGGGCTCTCCGCACTTCTCTCGATGCTCAATTCCTGTGCCAGCGGCGTGTCCGTCGTCAACATCGATAACGGATTTGGCGCCGGCTATCTGGCCAGCATGATCAACCACATGGAGGCGAAGAAGCCCCTCTCTGATTCTGAAACGGAGGTGAAGAAATGAAGACACTGTACATCGATTGTTCCATGGGTGCCGCAGGCGATATGCTCTCGGCAGCTCTCCTCGAATTAGTCCCGGATCGTGAGAAGCTCTTGTCCCGCTTGAATTCGCGTGGCATTCCGGGTGTTACTTTCTCCGCTGAAAAGTCTGTTAAGTGTGGCATCACCGGCACGCATATGACTGTCACTGTCGATGGTGTCGAAGAAGATGAGCACATGCACGATTGCTGCCATGAGCATCACCATGACCACCCGCACGGTGGCGGTGAACACGAGCACGACCATGAACATGAGCATGAACATGAGCACGAACACGAACATGATCATCACCATCACAGTGGTCTGCATGACATCGAGCATATCGTTTACGACCATCTCAAACTGCCGACAGAAGTCGCGCTGAACGTGATGGCCGTGTATCACGAGATCGCCGAAGCGGAGAGCCATGTACATGGCGTCCCCGTTGACCAGATCCACTTCCACGAAGTGGGCACGATGGATGCGGTCGCAGACATCACGGCTGTATGTCTTCTCATGCATACTTTAAAGCCCGACGAAGTCGTGGTTTCCCCGATCCATGTCGGTGCCGGACAAGTCAAATGTGCTCACGGGATCCTGCCCGTTCCTGCTCCGGCAACGGCGTATATCCTGAGAAATATCCCCACCTATGGCGGTTCAATCCAGGGCGAACTCTGTACCCCGACAGGCGCAGCTCTGCTGAAGCATTTCGCGACGCGATTCGGTGCTCAGCCCCTGATGCGCACGACGGCCATCGGATATGGAATGGGTAAGAAAGACTTCCCGCAGGCTAACTGCGTCCGCGTGATGCTTGGCGAGAGGGAAAGTGATACACCCGCCGTTTCTTCCGAAACCACCGCTGCCTCGAACAACACCATCGTCGAACTTTCCTGCAACGTCGATGACATGACCGGAGAGGCGATCGGATTTGTGATGGAAAGACTTTTCGAAGCAGGCGCCAACGAAGTGTTTACGGTTCCCTGCGGCATGAAGAAATCCCGTCCGGGTATTCTGATTAACGTACTCTGCAAGCCGGAAGATAAGGAGAAAATGGTCGGACTCCTCTTCGCCCACACTACCACGATCGGTATAAGAGAAACCCTCATGGACCGGTATGTGCTGGATAGAAAAACCGAGACGATCGAAACGTCGATGGGCCCGGTCAGAAAGAAGATCTCGACCGGCTACGGCGTGACGCGCATGAAGTACGAGCACGATGACCTCGCCCGCATCGCCAAGGAGCAGAACATCTCCCTTTCCGAGGCCATGCTCCGCGTGCACCTGGAGGAGAAGTAATCAAATATTGCCTATTTCCTTGCCGCTTGTGGCATGAAATAGGCAATACTTTTGTCAATCGTCTCCGCCTGGCCTTTGCACCAGCTTATGTTCTTTGCTGATCTTTACACCAGCTTATCGAATCTTTCCTGGAAGATCTTCTTGTTGTTCTCGAAGAGGTTATTACCCTCAGTGTCGATGGATACGATCAGCGGACCGAACTCCTTGACCTTCATGATCCACAGCGCCTCCGGCATACCGAAATCCTCTACCCACTCGACGTCGACGAGCTCTTCGACGGACTGGGCCGCAACGACCGCGCATCCGCCCGGGAATGCACAGTGGATCGCGCCGAATTTCTTACATGCTTCCGCGGTCTTCTCCATCATGCCGCCCTTGCCGACGACCAGACGAACACCCGTCTTCTCGATGAATTCCGCTTCCGCCGACTCCATACGACGACTAGTCGTAGGTCCGACAGAGACCATATACTGTTTGCCGTTTTCGTCCTTTCCGACGATCGGGCCGGCATGGAAGATCGCACCTTCCTTAAGCGAGATCTTCGTGGGAAGGATGCCTTCCTTCACGACACGGCGGTGGCCGCTGTCACGGCACGTGGAAATATAGCCGGTAAGATATACGGTATCGCCGATATGCAGGTCCTTGATCTGTTCGTAGGAAATAGGAGTAGTCAGTATTTTCTTCATGGCCTTACACCTCCAGAGATTTCTTATGCGAAAGCACTTCAGACGAGAGGTCCGCGTGGATGATCATGTCACCGCGTCTTGTCGCCCAGCAGCCTGTCGAAATGCCGACACCCAGGGTCGCCGGGTGATGGGCCGCTGCCTCGATGTTGACACCGAGAACAGTCTGGCTTCCGCCGAATCCGAGCGGCGCGATGCCGAGAGAATTGAGACCCTCGAAGATCTCTTCCTCGAGCTTAGCCACTTCCGGATACTGGGAGTGCGTGCCCAGCGGACGGAGAAGTGCTTTTTTCGAGAGCATCGCCGATGTTGCCGCGCACGTTCCGAGGCCGATACCCACACACAGCGGCGGGCAGGCATTTACGCCCCAGTCGAGGATCGTCTGGTAGACGAATTTCTTGACGCCTTCGACGCCTTCAAGCGGCATCAGGACCTTACTTCTGCCGGGAAGAGAACATCCGCCTCCAGCCATATACATGCGAAGGCGCAGATCCGAAGATCCCGGTACGAGTTCATATTCGATATACGGCGCACCATAGCCGGTGTTATCGCCGGTATTGTGCTCCGCAAGAGGTTCTACTACATTCGGACGAAGAGGTGTCTCGAGCGTGGCTCTGCGGCAGGCTTCCACGAGCACATCCGCGATCTCGGCCTGATACGGGAACTCCGTACCGACCTCGACGAAATACTGGATCACACCCGTATCCTGACAAAGCGGGCGGTGCAGCTGCTTTGCCAGGGAAAGATCCGTGAGCATACACTCATACATCGTCTTCGCGCTATCGATCTTCTCCTGCGCGTGCATCTCCCGGAGCCGTGCCTCCACATCGTCCGGCAGATAGATGCCCGTCATCGCAGTGAAATCCTGGACGGTCTTGATAAACTTATTTCTTAACGTCTCTTCCATAGGGTGCCTCCCTTTTTCCTCTTCCGCAGATCATCCGGCCCGGGAACGATAACCCGCCGTGCATGTTGCCGGTGACTTGCTTAGCATAGCAAGTATCACACAAATGCGCCGAAATTACAAATTTCGGCTACAATAGATTCAAGAGATTTCGAATCGCGAAGGAGCGCCATCATGATTGCAAAGAAGTATAGAAAGAACCATAACGACCGCCTCGGAAAAAAGATCCTCTCGATCCTGCTGACCCTTGCCCTGATCCTGGGCAGTGCCGCGTGTAGCAAGAGCGACGAGACCACGAAGAAGAAAAAGAAGACGAAGAAGACCACTACGACAGTGGAAACGGACGATACAGATGATACGACCGACGAGCCGTCGGAGTCCACGGATGAGCCCACGGAGACCTCCGAGGATCCCACCGAGACGACCCGCGATCCGAACCTCCCCGAAGGCCAGAAAGTCGCCCTTCCTGATGAGATCGGATTCGGCAAAGGCACGCAGAACGAGATGACCGCGAAGCTCCTCGAGCTCGACCGCGTCGTCGCCGCCGAGTACCGCGGCAAACCTATCAGCCACGACAGGTATTTCGTGGTCTTCGAGATGCCTCTGGACTGGAAAGACCCGGACGCAGGCACATTCTTCCTGCGCACCGGTTTCACCTACGTATCCGATGATACGGCGACCAACTTCTTCTGTAACGGGTACATGATGTACGATGTCTATTTCGATTACGATTTCCGAAGCGAGATTGGCGATCGGTATGACCTGAACCAGATCGACTGCGAATACCGTTTCTTCGGCGCTTCCGTACCGGAAGGTCTCGATAACAGCTCGACCGATCTATGGGAGTATCTGACTGCGGAAAATGCCGCCGCGGACTTCCACCACATCATCGAACAATTTAAGACTTTCCTCACCGGCAAATGGGCTTTCACCGGCGGAAGCAAGGGCGGACAGCTCACGCACTTCCAGTCCTACTTCTACCCGGATGACTGTGACCTCTACTTCTCGTTCGTTGCACCGGGCGGCTCCTCTCCGGAAGCGCCCGACTTCTTCGACAATATCTACACCACGATCGGAAATGAAGCCTACGGCGAGGAGCAGGCAGCCGCCTACCGCGACCTCGTACTGGAGTTCCAGGTCGAAGCCCTGAAGCTTAAGTCCCAGCTCGCCGAGCGCTACTATCAGGACGGCCTGAGCATGGGCTGCATCTTCACCGACTACACCACGCCGGAGATCCTCTACGACATGGCCGTCCTCGAGTTCGCGACCATCACATGGCAGTATTCGCAGGACTTCTCCTCCATAGAACTTGCACTGGCCAAGGACAAGACCAGCAAAGAATTTGCCGATGAAGTATACAATCTCCTCTTCATCGCCAACGATCCTTCGACCTGGTCCATGAGTACGCCTTTCTATCCGTATTACATCCAGGCGGCGACTGAGAACGGCGAGCACGAGTATGACTTTTCCTTCATCCGCGAAGCACTGAAAAAAGAGGGTCTCGAGGATCTTCTCACCGTGACCGAGGACATGGAAGAAGGGCTCCTTTACAGGATGGTTTTCACACCGGAACAGCTGGCGACATTCACCTTCAATTATTCGCTCTATGATGCGATGGTCGAGTGGTCGCACACGACGGAAAAAACGGTCATCATGTTCTACGGCGGATCGGACGTCTGGTACGCGGTGCGACTTCCGGACGTGACCGATAACCCGAACGTCCACATCTACGTCGATCAGAAAGCATCGCACATCGGATCCTTCACCGGACTTCCCAGTAGCGAAAGAGCCGAGATCGACGGCCTCGTTTCCCGGACACTGGATCTATAACGGAAAAGCATAGAACGATACCGACGCAAATAGAAATCACCCATTTCGGAATAGCGAGCCAAATGGGTGATTCTTGTCAATCATTTTAGGCAACCGTCCCGGTAGGACTGTGCTCTCTTTATGAGTATTTTAGCACCGAAAGCACGCATCTGGAAAGATGCGTTACGGTCCTTGCTCCTGCACAAGCGTGGTCGCACGGTTCTGAATCGCACGGCTCACTTCCTCTGCACTCTTCTGTCCATTAAAGAATGCAGGTGCTTCCTCCTTCACGATTTCTATGATAATCGGATCGGTATGGATCGATGTACCTATCCGCTCCACTTCATGGATGAAATTCGGGATCAGATCCACACTGATAGGGGCTTTATAAGTCATCATTCCTATCTCATTTGCGTAGAGTTCTTTCTCTGCCTCATACTCTGCCACATTTCTCTCTAAAACAGCCGTTTCGCTCTCGCGGTTCACAACAAGCCCCGGAATCAATATCTGCTCCTGCGGTTCCAGTAGAAAGGAAACGAAATCCCATGCTGCATCCGGACATCCCGAATATGCGGAGATCCCGACAGATACGGTTGCGTCTGCCGCCAATCCCGAACCGGAAGATGTCGGCCAACCAATGATCAGTGGATCATTTCCACAGAGATCAGCTATTTTTCCGAATGTATGCAGATCAGCGCAATAACTCTCCACAGTCAGTGAAGACACTCCATCCAGCATAATCATCACATCATTTAGTCCAGAGTATTTAGTACTGTCATAACGATCCCGCAGACTTGAGAGTTGTTCCCCTGTGAGGCGTCCTCCGCATATCTTCGCGATCTGAAGAAGGCTACGGAAATCATCGCTGTCGAAATTCACCGTACATTGGTTATAGTCCACGTAGTGATACATATCGTGGTAGAGAAGTTCGAGAAAAATCCCCATTTCCTCTTCAAGATCCACATTCTGATAATGATTGAATAAGCGAGGATCGCCGCCGATAATCGGGAAAACACCCTCACCGAGAGAATCGACCGCCGCCTCGAATCTCGTGAGATCCCAGTTATCCGGCCTGCCCAGTAGATCGGGGTTCCCGATCATAAAGTCCATACAAACTGAAAGCGGCATCTGATATAGTTTCCCACCGACCTCGAAGGCGCGGAAAATATTATCGAAGTACTGACTTCTGTCGATCCCGTTGTTGCCGTCCATGTATGGATTCAGGTCCAGAAGCAGAGCGTCGGTATTAAATTGTGAGAATTCGGCGCAGTTCAGAAGCACGTCCGGCCCTGTTCCCGACTTCATGGACAGGATCATCTTGTCGGCCGCATTTGCGCGTTTCATGGCGTATCCCATATCCGGATCTGCAGGCTCAACATATAACACTACGCGTGCTTTACTTTCCGGACGCTTATTGTAGTCCCGGACCGTCTGGCCGAAGCCACCATACACCCCGTCCGAACAGGTTGCCGCATACACGATAGGCTTGCCTGCATGCGGGTTCTTTTCTTCTTTATGCAGACACATTAGATGAGCAGAAAACCTCTGCGACGGCCCTGAACCCTCATAATCTGTGTACAATAAATAGTAGTCATTTCCTTTGACCCGGATATCCTGGATATTTGTCGGTTTCACCACATCCGTATAACTATAGTCTATTGCCAGTTCTGATGTTCCACCGATGACATCGCAGCGATAGATGTTTCCATTTCCTCCGTCATCTTCACTTGCACCATAGAACTCTCCTTCACTTCCAAAGACGTGCATCGGCATGCCGAGGCTGATTTCCTGCTTGGACGAGAGTGTCCCCGTAGTCTCATCGATCTGACAGATGACCCTATGCTCCTCATCCTTGTCGACCTTCACGATCCATTTTGTCATGAGAACATAGTATTTTCCGTCCTTTTCCAGGAGACAGCCTCCTTCGGCATCGAAAGTGTCACTTCCGAGGATCGTCCCATCTTTACTCATGATGATTATTTCCTGCCCGTTCAACACCAGCAGATTGCCGTTACTTATCTCAAGAATCTGTGATCCGAATGCTTCGAAAATCTCCAATCCCGTAAATGCGTATTCCTCCTGTCGTTCTCCATTTGCTGAAAAGAACATCAGCCTTCTCCCGTGGCTTTCGTTCACTGCATTGCTGTCTTCGTCGATCTCGTATTTTGTGACATTGCTTAACACTCCGAGCCGACCATCTGTCGTTGCGAATAACGTGTCGACCGCTTCGAACGGTTCGAGATCAATCTCCGAAATAAGCATGCCGTCAAGAGCATACAGACAAAGATTCTCCTGCTGGCGTGTTGCCTGCATTTCAAAGTAGCGCAGAAGCTCCTCGGGACTTCTTCTGACATCGAGTTTTTCATACTCCGCTTTCTCTTCATCGCTGAAAATGTAGCCCGCCTGATATGCGATAGCTACAACATCTCCTGCAAAACACAATCCCCTCACGAACATGCCTTCGAGTTTCCTGTTCTCATCGACCGGCAGTGGAAAATCCACCTCCGTATCCGAGAAGTATGGATCCGTCTCCTGCACGTAGTGAACTTCCTGCTTTACGATCGGTGCCGAGCCCGACCCCGCTTGCGCACCCGAACTCTCCTGCTGATTCTTTTTCTTGCATCCCGCCGTGGTTATCAGCATGGAAATGCCCAATACCAGAGCTGCGAGTTTTCTCGTTTTTGACTGTTTCATCTCGACTCCCTCCTGCTCCTCACTGCGACTCGGCCATCACGGTCGATGCGCGGCTCTGTATGATTTTGCTTACTTCCTCTGCAGACTTGGATCCGTCGAAGTACGCCGGGACTTCCTCACGGACGATCTCCATGATAGTCGGGTTCTTACATACTTTGGTCGAGATGCGCTCCACCAATGCGACGAAGTCATCCGCCAGCTCCTGATCAAACATGGGCAGTGCCGCCACGTATGAAGAATTCGGACCACCATACTTCTCCAATTCTTTCGGAAATCTGTCGATTTCTTTCTGAAGCGAAGCCTCTTCACACTCCCGATTTACAAAAATATCCGGAATATCAGCATCGGAAAACATGGTCGTCTGGTTTTCGGCAGACATGATAAACCGGACGAAGTCCCAAGCCTCGTCTTTGGCTGAAGAGAATGCGGAGATACCGATAGAGGTTTTCGCTTCCGCCGCCAGTCCCGTACCTTTCATGGTCGGCCACCCGATATAGACGGCATTCCCTTGACAAAGCTTCTTCACTTCGCCATATGACCAGAGATCACTCAATTCCATAGGCGTAATGGAACATATCCCGTCCTGTACCAGAAAATAGTATGGGTTGCCGTAACTCTGATCCAGATATTCATCGATCATGCTTCGCACAGTATCCTTACTGATCTTTGGTGTAGCCAGCTTCGCACTCTGAAGGAGCATCCTAAACTCATCACTATCAAAGTTCACGACCCCGCGGCTGTAGTCTACATAGTGCAGCATATCGTGATAAAGAAGAGTGAGTGATATTCCTTTTCCATCGAGCGTTTCCGTTGTCGGGGAGTCGCTTTCGAAATAATACCATAACGGATCCATACCGTCAGGAAGCGCCCCCATTTTCTGACTGAAATCTTCGATAGTCCAATCCGAGATATTCCCCAGGGCATCCGGATTCCCAAACAACGCAGAGATCGTGAATGTCATCGGTATCTGGTAGAGTTTTCCGTCCACTTCAAAAGCTCGGAAAACATTATCGAAATACTGATTTCTGTCCAATCCCTTATCGCTGTCTATGTATGGGTTCAGGTCAACGAGGAGCGCATCGGTTTCGAATTGCCCATAGTCCGAATAATTAAGAAGAATATCCGGACCCTCGCCGGATCTCATCTCCAGAACCAGTCTGTCTGCAGCATCGGCCTTCTGTGCGGCTTCGAAACCATATGGATTTCCGTCCGGGAAATATACATAGACTCTGCCGAGACTCTCGGGGCGCTTGTTATATGCGCGTATCATCGGATAATAAGAAGTATCGAGTTCATTGATCCCTACCTTTAAGATACGTCTTCCTGCGTACGGATTGGTTGCTTCTCGTTGAAGGAAAACCACTTCCATTCCCGATAAGATCACGATGTCTCCTGACGGAAGAACGCGAACACTATCTATTGGCATGCCATAGATATCTGTTTCTCCCCAGCGGAAGAGATTCTCACGAGTTCCGGCAATCGGGTCGATCCTGACGAGTCCCTCTCCATCGTCTGTATACAGTTCCCCCTTGTCCTGAAGAAGACGGAATGAAGACGGTGTGCTCCCGTCCAGTGCTTTTTCCTCGGAAAAAGTAAATGTGTCCAGGTCCAGTTCCCGATACCGGATTTCAGTGTGCCCGGTATCACTAGTCCAATCGGTGTCATAGATGATTTCATAGCACTTGCCGTTTACTTCGACGAGAGCAGAATGACTATCGACCAGTTCTGCTTTCTTCAGAATACTCCAGTCCTCGTCCATCAGAAAAACGATCTGTCCATGATAGAAGAGAAGCTGCCCATTCGAAAGTTGGAGAATATCCATATTGGGAGTAAACGTCGACTCCAGATCCAAAAGCGGATTGGCCTGTTCTTTCCGAATAAGTTCTCCTTTGCCATTATATTGGAGCAGATAATAACCCGCTTCTCCCTCGCCAAACGACGCATAGTTAGAAATATCACAATTGACGATACATGTGCCGTCCCGTAAAGCATACAAATGATGGATCTCATAATTCGGCGGAAACTCAACATTCGCGATCTGCTCACCGGAAAGAGAATAAAACAGTATCCCCAACTCCTGTCTCGACTGAAGGAGTTCATAGAATCGTGCACATTGCTCCCGATCAAAGGTATTCAGAGATTCCATCTCCTGCTGTTCTTCTTCTGTCAGTTCATATGTGCGAAAATAGACATAAGCGACACTTTCATCAAGAAGTACCGGTTCATCACATAAGCTTTTCCTATCCGGCTTGCGATCCCGCGCCTCGTTGTCGGGGATAGTGATTGAAAAAGATGTGTCTGAATAGTACGGATCCGAATCCAGAATATAGTCTCCGTGTGGCGTACCGTCCGGATTCGTCGGCAGAAGGTCCGGGATCACATCGGATGAGCCCTGCGCCGCATCGGTTCCGTTCTTTTTCTTACATCCGGCTGTGGCAAGCAGCATGGAAATACCCAGCGCCAAAGCAACGACTCTTATCATCTTCGAATATCCTTTTTTCGACTGCCAGATTTTAGACTGTTTCATATTATTTCCCTCCCGCTCCGGTAGCGCTGTAATTCGTCCTATCTCTCTTCGCCAAAAGCACTGGTCCCCGACATTCTCACTGCGACTCGGCCATCACGGTCGATGCGCGGCTCTGAATGATTTTGCTTACATCTTCTGCAGACTTGGATCCGTCGAAGTACGCTGGGACTTCCTCGCGGACGATCTCCATAATGGTCGGATTCCTGCGCACCTTCGTCGAGACCCTTTCTACCAGTGAAATAAATTCATCTATCAGGTCCTGGTTGTATGCCGCCATTAAATGATTCCTATCAGCGGTTTCTCCGTTACTTTCAAATCTCTTCAGAGTATTTTCGAGCTCCTTCTGCAGAGATGTTTCTTCACGTTCGCGGAGCACGGAAATCAAGGCCACGCTTTCTTCAGACGAGGTACTCATCTGTACTTCCGTGGACATGAGGTATCTTATGAAGTCCCACGCTTCATCCTTTGCCGTCGAGAAAGCGGAAATGGCAACAGACGATCGCGCATCTGCCGCGAATCCATATCCCTTTACGGTCGGCCATCCGATACGAAGAGCCTGACCATTACAAACCGTATACGGCTCCGCAAGTGTCCAGAGATTACGAAGATTGATCGGCGTTAGTGCACATATGCCGTCCTGTAACATCAAGGGAAAGGGATCCCCATGTGTTCGTTCAGTATAATCATCTATTAAACCTTCCAACGTCTCTTTTGTGATCTTCGGCGTGGCCAGTTTCGCGTTCTCAAGCAGTTTTCGAAACTCATCACTATCGAAATTCACTGTACCCCGGCTATAGTCTACGTAGAACGACATATCGCGGTAGAGCATGTTTAGAAGGATCCCCGTACCCGTGAGCGGCTCAGTATTAGCATTTCCGGGAACATAGTTATAAATTATCGGATTCGTGCCATCCGGAAGTGCCTGCAACTTCTGTCCGAATTCCTCGTTCGTCCAGCCGGAGATGCTTCCAAGCAGATCCGGATTCCCAAGAAGTGCGGAGATTGAGAAGGTGATCGGCATCTGGTAGAGTTTACCGTCATCTTCAAAAGCACGGAATACATTATCGTAATACAGACTTCTGTCGAGGCCCCTGTCACCATCGATATACGGATTCAGATCAGTAAGAATCGCATCCGTATTAAACTGCCCGTAGTCCGAATAATTGAGAAGGATATCCGGCCCGTCTCCCGACTTCATGTCGAGAAGCAGTCTGTCCGCCGCATCGGCTTTCAGCGCTGCGTCAAATCCGTAGGGATTCCGATCCGGGAAATATACATATAACCTGCCGAGGCTGTCCGGACGCTTGTTATACGCACGGATCACCTCGAAATAGTATTCACTGTTCTCGTTGATCCCGACTTTCAGGATACGTCTCCCCGCATACGGATTTGTCGCCTCTTTGTGAAGAGTGATGATTCCCGAGTCGGTCAGCAGAAGGATATCTCCGGATGCCAGCAGTCGGGCATTATTGAAGTTCAAACCATAGATATCCGTTTCTCCCCACCGGAAAAGATTCTCCCTGTCTCCTGTGATGAGATTGATCTTCACCAGACCTTCTCCATCGTTCGTGAGCGCCTGTCCGTTATTCACAATCAGCCTGTAGTCCGGCGGAGTATTCGGGTCCAGTGCTTTTTCCTCGGAAAAAGTGAGCGTGTCGATATATAATTCCCGATACTTCATCTCCGGACGAACATCTGAATTGTTGAAATCTACATCCTCAGTGATCTCATAGTATTTGCCGTCAATCTCATAGATGTCCGATCCCGATCTCAGAAGATTCGCCTTCTTCAAGACATGCCAGTTCTCATCCATTAGGCTGATCCGATCTTCCCCGTAGAAGAGAAACTGCCCGTTTTCAAGATGGATAACTTGCATCATCGATATATTATTCAGATCAAGAAGCGGATCCGGAGCCTCTTCGCGAAGGATCTCTCCTTTAGCATTAAACTGAACAAGCATATATTCAGGTCTTCCACTCCCTGATCCATAGTCCACGATACCGCAATTTGCTATTGCCGTACCATCCCGCAGGGGATAGATCCAGAAAACATTACTATAAATCTCCGGGAATTGGATATTGGCGAGCAATTCTCCGGTTTCAGAATAAATCGCAATACCGTAGTCTACCACCATCGTCAAGAATTCATAATATCTATTCAGATCTTCCGAATTCGAGAAATTGAGTGACTCCTTTTCCTTCTGCTCGGCTTCTGTCAATTCATAGGTATGTTGATATGCGCACGCGATATTCTCATTCAGAAAGGACATTGCGTGGAAACTCTCGTACGAAGGCTCTCTGTCCTTATTCTCATTTCGGGGGATCTGCAGTTTGATGGTCGTGTCCGAATAGTACGGATCTGTGTCCAGTACATAGTCCCCGTGTGGCGTACCGTCCGGATTCGTCGGAAGAAGGTCCGGGATCACATCGGATGAGCCCTGCGCACCTTGATTACCCTGTCCTCCGGTCGCTCCGCCGTTCTTCTTACAGCCGGTCGCAGCAAGGAGCATGGAAATACCCAGTACCACAGAAACTATTCTTAAGCACTTACGTTTCATCATCCACTCTCCAAAACCAAATCGCACCCCTGCAATTCCGGCTTTCATACCCACGCGGACACAACATACATCCAACTTAATTATACAGGGCATATGAGAAGAGAATATTAAGAACAGGTGACAGTATCGTCACTTATCGGCGCAATCTCACACCTTCCGACCGTACGGGATCTCGTAGCTCCATGGCGCGATGTCCTCGAATGTTTTCGCGACTGCGAAGACATCCTCATCGCGGAACTTCTTTCCGATGATCTGCATGCCGACGGGAAGGCCGGATCTCGTCAGACCTGCCGGCACGGATGCCGCCGGGTTCCCCGTGAAGTTCGAAAGATATGTCTCGCAAAAACCGATGAGCGGCTCAAGCTTTACGCCGTTCATCTCCGAAGGGCCGCGTGTATTGCCGTCCGTCGCATTTCGGACCGGCGGACAGACCGTGACCGGAGACACTATGATATCGTACTTCTCGAAAACATCCTCCAGCGCATCGAGTATCTCCGTGCGAAGTTCATTGAAATAACGGTAGTCCATGACCGTCGAACGGAGCGCGAGTTCGTTCCAGTAGATGAACTCCTCCGGGAGTTCGTCGCGGTGATCCTTCACAAGGTCGAGCCCCTCCTTCTTCCAGAGCTCCATGTCGATGGCCGTATCGATGCTGATGCTTCGGCACCACAGTTCGGCGAAGTCATTCTGCGTGTGACGGAAACGGAAATGCACGGGCTCCACGATGGCACCGGCCGCTTCCAGTTTCCACGCCGCCGCACGCACGATCTCCGCGATCTCCGGGTCAACAGGGAAGATATCGAAGTCCGTGGTAAATCCGATCTTCCAGTTGCGGATCGGCTTCTTCATAAGCTCGAGAAAATCGCGCTTTCCATGGTCGAGGCTGAGCGGATCTCTGGGGTTATAGCGCGCCATGTAATTGAGCATCAGGGCGCTGTCCGCGACCGTCCTCGTGATCGCGCCGTTAAAGCAATAAGGGTGCGTCGCCGTCCACCCGTCCGGACGGCAGTTACTCGGGATCGTGCCGACGGACGCCTTAAACCCGAAGCATCCGCACCATGACGATGGGATACGGATCGAGCCGCCGCCATCAGAGCCCTCCGCGATTGGAAGCATACCGTCTGCGACAGCCGCGGCCGAACCTCCGGACGATCCGCCCGAGTTATATCTCGTGTCGAAAGGATTGCTCGTCGGGCCATAGAGATAGTTATCGCAGGTGCCGCGCATCGCAAACGCCGGCGCATTTGTCTTGCCGACTGCGATCGCTCCGGCCTCTCTCGCCGCGATATAGAACATAGAATCTTCCGCATCTTCGCGGATCAGGGACTTCACTCCGCCATGGGAATTCGTCCAGCCCTTCTTCGAAGGAAGGAAGTCCTTAAGGCCCACCGGCACCCCGGCCAGCGGACCCACCTCCTCATGACGCAGGAGCCTCTGCTCCAGTGCTTTTGCATCGGCAAAAGCACTTTCAAATTTCGTGTACGTGAACGCGTGAAGACCGGGATCTCTTTTCTCGATCCGTTCCTGAAAATATCTGATGACTTCGGTCGGTGTGATGTGCCCGGACCGGACTTCCCGACCGAGCTCAATACCTGAGAGTTTCTCCAGTTCCATTATGCTGCCGCGCCGGCCTCCTGCATACGGTCGATGTACTTCTGACCGATGCGCTCTTTTTCCCAGCGCTTCGAGATGCGGTAGCCCATCGGCGAGAAAGCCGCTTCCAGTACAAGTTCCACGACCATGGATGTGGTCGAGCAGATCAGGACCTGCGTCCAGTTCCAGCCGAAGAAGACGTGCGAGACCATCGCGGAGAAGACGAAGTTATCGACCCACTGCGCGATGCAGGTGGAGATCAGGGAGCGCTTCGCAAAACCGCTGAAGTTCCCCTTGTCCGCGTATCTTCCGATCAGGTGGTTGAGACCGGAGTTCACGAGTGTCGACAGCAGCATCGCCGTGGCCGAGCCGACGACGACATACCACGATCCGCCAAATGTACTGTCGATGCCGGCGGAGACGAGTTCGCCCGTCGCCGCGTCGGGTGCCGAGTAGTACGCCGCCCAGGCACCCGGTGCCATGGACAGGAGTTTAAAGACCAGCACACAGACCACGTTCACGCCGATCGCGAGGATCGAGATCTTCGTCGCGGCCTTCGGACCGAAACGCTTACAGATGCAGTCCATGCACAGAAACGAGATCCAGGACAGCGCCAGACCACAGTTCAGACAGAAATACTCCGAGCGATACAGTTCCTTGCTCGCCATAAGGTTCATGAAAACAACAGATAGGATAAAAACGCACGTGACCATAGCCGGTACGCCGTGAAGAAGGGCCTTATAGTCCTCCCGGATGCGATGGATCGCAGACATATTCTTTTCTCCTTTGGTTTTAGGTTTTACAAGCAGGATATCGGACCCGAACTGCTTGGCAGAAGCTTCATCTCCGAAAAGACGGAACTGCAGCGCCGCAACGACCATTATATATGGGAAATCGGAAAATGCAAGCGTTTTACAGAGAAACCCTTACGCGATAGGCACGAACAGGAGCTGACCGTCCTTGATCACCGGAATCCCGGTTTCCACAGGTGTTTCTTTTTCAAAAACGGAATAGGCATATTTATCGATGTACAGTTTCCCCTGATCCGACCGGAGAATGTAGTCATACTGCATCCTGTCCATCAGAATATAACTTGTCTTTTGGGCATAGTCATAAACGATGATATGGTAGTCAACGACCCCCGAACCGAACGACGCAGTGGAGCAGAGTTCCGGTTTCCCGTCTCCGGTCAGGTCACAGAAGTACACGCTTAGTATCGCGCTTTCCCGATATAGCTCTTCGGTTCCCTGATCCGTTGTTGCCGTGATCTTACTACCGAATTCCTCCGCGTCGGAGAAGGTCGACCATTGGAAAAGCACATCCGGGAATTCTTCGATACAAATCTCCTCTTCTAAGCCCCACTCGATCCCCTTCTCGCGGCTGTAGTAGTCAAACCATCGGACAGCATAAGCAAGCGAAGCGATCTCCTCCGGCGTCATCGGCACTCTGGAAGATGCTTCCGGTGAGATGTCTCTTCCGGATCCGCTTCCTGCCCCCTCGTTAAGTTTATCAACGGAGCCATCTTCGCTGCTGAATGTATCGGAAGATGTGCCATCCGTATTCCTCGTTCCTTTAGAAAAACTGCATGAAGACGCCACAACAGATACACAAAGAATAACCATCGCAAGAACTATACTCTTTTTCATGCTGCGCTCCTTAAGCAATCATCTTTACGCGAAAATATCTGCCCCGATCGTGCACTCTTCCACGTAGTAATTCTCATAGAGTGTATCCTGATTCTGAATCGTAAGATCTTCCAGTCCATATTCTTTTAGTTCATGAAGTTCGTTATGTGAATCCAAGAGGAATTCGGCGGTATCGTTATAGAGCCAAATGAAATGCTCATCGGGATACTCTTTCAGTATCTCACTTATCGTTCCGCAGTAGGAGTAGCCTGACGGATCAGAAGGATAATTCGGATCAAGCAAAGAAGGATCGTAACCAAAAGTGGCGGATAGTCCTAAGGTTGCCATTCCGACTATCATTTCGTTTTTGATGATAGGGACATGAAGATATTCGTAGGAGATGCTCTGATGCTGCAGATCAATCATGTAGAAACCATGATCGGCGAAATGATAATCTTTGCCGAAGACTTCATCACACATTTGCACAAAATCCGGGTCCTCCAGTTTCTGCTTAATGCTTGCATCACTTAACGGATGACCGGTAGATGAGATGGTCTGTTTTCCGTCAATCACTGCAGGCTTGTCTCCACCACCGATTGGGACCTCTGTTGTCGTCTCCTTTGTTGTAGATTCAGTTGACGTTGAAGAAAGTACAGTCGTTGAAGATTCCGTCTTAGAAACCTTTCCGGAACAAGCGCTCAGGCACAAAGATGCGGCAAGAATACAAATCAGCAATCTATGGTTCTTCATAACTAACACCTCACTCTCTACGATATCTAGCAAAAATAACAATTTCAAAAGTTGCTACTTCTGTCCTCAACCTCTACAGGTGATGCTTTGAAGACGCAAGGTACGCTGCTATTTTGTAGAAAACTGCTTAACTTCTTCCTTGGTTAGCTCTGTAAGCTTCTTCCCCACGCTCTTTGCATATCTTGCCAACGCTGGAAGATCCACGTTGCAAGAAGGTGCACTTACATATGGGTCAGGTGGATCGAAATATCCAACCGGAAGCTTCTCGCCTTCAAGGAACTTCGGTAATGGCATGGTATTAGTTCCATTCATAGTGATACACCTCCAACAGTTTTTTCGCTGCCTCTTCGTCAATGAAGATCTGGTAAATGTGTTGCATTCCCAAATGCTGCGCTCCAAACGCTTGAATGTAGTGCTCCTCTAATTCTCGATTTGCGGCAAAACCATGGATTGCTCCTCCATACCCCCACTCAACAGATTTTTCAGCTGCAATCGCAAACAGATGGCCACCAACTCCTACATACTTTTGGCTTCCTAACTCATGCTTGTTATTTCTCGGAGCTGTGCACGCCCAGTGTATGTATGCCGCTCGAGATCCACTATCGTTCTTTACACCGACCAATCCTTGAATCTCATTGTTTTCACGCAGTGCAAGGGCATATACTTCAACATCTTTAGGAACCTGACTCCAGTTTATATGCCAACCACCCTCTTTTGTAAAATCTTTTAAGTATGATCGACTTTGAATCTTAAACACTACCGTATCCTTGATTTCGCCTGTTTCAGTGTCTCTTAGACAGGGCACTATTTCATCAATCCAAATATCAAGGCATCCCAGTTCCATTAGCTGATTCTCATTCATGAAGCCCTGCCTCCTTCCGATTAAGATTCACTACTGTTTTCTAGTTTATATTATAGTCCTCAGAGCCTGAAATATCAATGTTTCCAGGATATGTTCATCAGAAAAACAGGATACTACTGAAACCAGGGTCTTCTCAAAAACGGTCAATAGAGTAAAAATGGTATTAACCGAATCGGTCAACGGTGCTTCGCGCGCACCGGAAAGGAGGCCCCATGAATGAGAAGTTTTATCAGTTGCCGGAAGAGAAACAGAACCGCATCCTGAATGCGGGATTCCGCGTCTTCGCGAGAAACTCCTACCGCAAGAGCCCGATGAACGAGATCGCCGCCGAGGCCGGGATCAGCAAGTCCCTCCTCTTCTTCTACTTCCGCAACAAGAAGGAGCTCTACCTCTTTCTCATGAAGAAGGCCGAGGAGCTGACCATCGCGAATCTCCGGAACTCCGGCTGCTACGAGGAGTCCGACATCTTCGAGATGATGTACCGGGGGCTCCTGGCCAAGACCGCCATGATGCGCCGATACCCCGACATGAGTGCATTTGCTCTGAAGGCATACTACGAAGAGGACGAGGAAGTGAAGGACGAACTTAGGAAAATCATCGAGCCGTACTCGAAGCTCAGCACCAACAAGTCCCTCCCGAAGCTCGACCCCTCGGTCTTTAAGGACGGGCTCGACCTGCAACTGATGTATCAGGACATGTATCTGGCCTCCGAGGGCTACATGTACCAGATGCAGCACGCCGGGCCGATCGACGTGGACCGCGTCGTTTCCGACTACAGAAAGCTCATCGACTTCTGGAAGTCGCTCTATCTGCGATAAATGCCAATGACGAAAGGAAATACTATGGAAAAAGCACTTGCCATCGATACGAGAGATCTTACGAAGTCCTACGGAAGGAGCCGCGGCATCTGTAATCTGGATCTTCAGGTGGAAGCGGGCGATTTCTTCGGATTTATCGGTCCGAACGGCGCCGGCAAATCCACTACGATCCGTACTCTTCTCGGCCTGATCCGGCCTACGTCCGGAAGCGCCAGTGTGCTCGGTTACGACATCGTTTCCGGGAAGGAGAAGATCCTTCTTCACACCGGATATCTCCCGTCGGAGATCCACTTCTATCCGCACATGAAGGTCCGTGACGCGATCCGGTATTCCGCGGATCTTCGAAAAGCCGACTGCGGTAAAAGAGCCGAAGAACTCTGCCGTCGTCTCGACCTCGATCCGGGAAGGAAAGTCGACGATCTTTCTCTCGGAAACAGAAAGAAAGTGGGCATCATCTGCGCGGTCCAGCACCATCCGGATATGCTGATATTAGACGAGCCGACATCGGGACTTGACCCCCTGATGCAGAAGGAATTCTTCACGATCCTTCAGGAAGAAAACCAGCGGGGCGCCACCATCTTCTTCTCTTCGCACATCCTCTCGGAAGTGCAGGCCTACTGTCGAAGCGCCGCATTTATCAAGGACGGGAAGATCCTCCTTGCGGATAAGGTCGGAAACCTCGAGCAGACCGGCACGCGGAAGGTCTGTGTCATAGGCGAGGTGGAAAGAGAAAAACTCGCCGCGCTCCCGGGCGTCACCTTCACGGACAGCGCAGGGGCGGCCGCGGACGCCGGGACGAATGCCGCCGGCACAACAGCAACCGGCACCGAAGCGAACACCTACGGCGCGGCCTCTTCGGATACGCATGACGGCTCCGCCGGCGGCTGCACTTCGGCACTGAGCTTCCTCTATAACGGCGACATCCAGCGCCTCCTTTCCGCACTCGCGCAGGAAAAGATAAAGGACATCACGATCACCGAGCCGAGTCTCGAGGAGATCTTCATGCATTACTACGAAAACTGAACCACAGAAGCGGCGGCACGAAAGGCCGAGCGCAAGTGCTTTTCACACATGATACGAATAAACGAGGAAAGAAAAATGACGATACTCAAGCAGGAAATCAAATCACAGAAAATGGCCATCCTCATCTGGAGCCTCAGCATCGGTCTTCTGATCGGCATGTGCGTCCTGATGTATCCCGAGATGGAGTCGCAGATGGGAAGCGTCAATGAGATGTTCTCGAAGATGGGCTCCTTCACCTCGGCCTTCGGCATGGACAGACTCAACTTCGGGACGCTCGTCGGTTTCTACGCGGTGGAAGGCGGAAACATGCTCGGCATCGGCGGGGCATTCTTCGCGGCGATCATCGGCATATCCGCACTCATGAAAGAAGAACACGATCACACCGCCGAGTTTCTCTTCGCACATCCCGTCTCACGTGTACGCGTCATCACCGAAAAGCTCTTGAGCATCTTTGCCAACATCGTGATCCTGAACATCATCGTTCTTCTTCTGTCGATCGGATCGATCCTCCTGATCGGCGAAGAGATCTTCTGGAAAGAACTGCTTCTTTTCCATCTCGCCTATCTTCTCATGCAGTTTCAGATCGCCGGGATCTGCTTCGGCGTGTCCGCTTTCCTCGTGCGCGGCGGCCTAGGGATCGGCATCGGCATCGCAGGCCTGATGTACTTCCTGAACATCGTCGCCAACATCTCCGACTCCGCCAGGTTCCTTAAGTACATCACCGCATTCGGATATACGGAGACGGCGGACATCATCAACAACGGAAAACTCGAGATCAGGTACCTCATCCCGGGCATGGCCATGATGGTCATCGGCATCATCTGCGCCTACGGAAAGTACACGAAGAAGGATCTGCGGTAGAAAGCCTCGTCATCCAAACGCCAAAAAGGCTTGGATCCGTAAAGCATGCTGGAACTTCTCTTACGACTCTGACGAACAGAACTCTTCCCAGAAAGCCGCCACATCGTCTTCGGGCATACTCATCCCGACAAAATCAGCATACGTGCTCGGATAATCTATATGCGCGTCTTCTTTGTTTTCGGCAAGAACCACGCCTTCAAGAATCTTCTCGACAGCTGCATCTGAATACGCGGATCCCACATACATAAACACGAGATAATCTTCAAAGAAGACACCTGCCACCTTGTCAAACGGCTCGTACTCCGGCCTGTGCATGATAAATCCGCACCGATCATCGAACTCCAGAAGTATCGTATCTCCTATTCCCATAAACGGGAATATCAGATCTCCTTCGTGATCCAGCATATACAGGATCGGTGTAATTCCTTTTTCACCGTAAGAAATCTTACTATCATCATCCTTATTTCTTTCGACCTCATCGGGAAGCACGGTAAACTCTAAAGAGACCGTACGATATTTCATGGGCGTACCGTCTTTGTATGTCCGCTCAGTTATCTGTTCCCCGTCTTTTTCGTATATCTTCGTGAGACTCCGCTGGCTCTGATGCACACTATATCCATGGCTTTTCTTATCTGATGCATACCGAAGAAAAGTCAGATCCGGCATATCCTCACGTGTTTCGACGCTGAGGACAGCATGAGAAGCCTCAAGTTCGGATTGGCGAACATATCTGGAATCAAGCGCCTCTTCTGACGTGGTTGCCTCCGTTGTAGTTTCTGTTGTAGTCTCTGTTGTTGTGGACTCAATTGTTGTCGAAGAAAGCTCTGTCGCTGAATACGTAGATTCAGCCTCAGAAGTCTTACCACCACAAGCACTCAAGCATAGCGATATGACAAGGAAGCATATTGGCAATCTATTGTTCTTCATAACAATCACCTCGATTATCTATAAACTGTTTCAGCCTCTTTCATTAACAATTGTCGTACAGCGATTCTGGATATTCTTAACTACATCGTCTAAGGATCTCTGCCCCGTGAAATACCCGGGTGCTTCTTCCAGTATGATGAGCATGGCGGAAGTGTCGTAGGAAGCATACTCGTGGATGTTATTCAAAAAAGCAAGAAGGTTGTCGTAGACTTCCTGACTATAGTCCGAGGAATCCCATACCGATGCATCGGGAATATCTTTGTAGCGTTCCGCTTCCTGATCATACCGCTTTTTCTGCTTCTGAAAACAGAGATCAAGAGCTTCTCTTGAAACAGGAAAAACTGTATTTAATTCGTTAATGACGAGATCTGTCTGGATGTCCTGCGAGAAAAGAGAGCGGATGAAATCCCAGGCCTGGTCCTGATACAGAGAGCATTTCGATATGGCGACGGATTGTCGTTCGACAGCCATCATACTGCTTCCTGAGGAAGAAGGAACGCCAAGAAAGATTCCTTCACCGTTTAGCTGTTTCGCCTCATATCCGAAAGAGGCTATGCCCATGACTTCGCCATAATACGCAGCATCCAGCCCTTCACGAAGTCTCTCATTATTCGGAATAAAGGAAGCAGAGTTAGCGTCCTTCACTTCTTCCTTATCCACACCGTACTTCCTGACAAATTCAAGAATCGCACGAAATTCAGGAGTATCAAACTGTACTGTCTTTTTCCCGTAGTCCATGAAAAGATTCATTGCTCCCGAAAGCAATGCTCTCAAAAGATCCTCACGGGCGGTCGGGGCAAGAGGACTTACTGTTTCTGGAAGTTGATCGATTATCCTGTCAAACTCTTCAAAACTACAGGATTCCTGATTCACGAAATATCCCTTATTTCCTACCAGTCCTCTTACCTCATAGATAAGAGGTATCTGATAGAGTTTCCCGTCTATCTCAGCGGCAGAAATGACATTATCGAACAGAGTTCCTCGATCAAGTGGTGAAGATCCATCTATCAGAGGATTTAAGTCAAGAAGTATCTCATCAGTATTAAACTGGCTACAAACTCCAAATCCTAAAAGAATATCCGGACCTTCTTTAGACTGGACATCCAGATATACCAGATCGGCAATCTGGGCATCCGATTTTTCTACCTGCACAGTATAATCGGATAATACATCCTGATACGACTTAATCATGATTCGTGCTTTTTTCTCCGGATCTCGGTTATATTCTGCGATGCGATCGTACAAGACCGGGCTGATTGCATCATCGCTACCATTACAGGCAATTATCATTATGCTTTTCCCTGCATGCGGATTATTCTCTGCTTTTTTGAGATGGATCAGCACGAGATCGGGACCTGTATATCCGGAATCATTAAAATGATCTCTGTCATCGCGGACGCAGTAGAATTCCGAAGAAGAGGCTATATAACTGTATTCAGGTGTGATCCGATGATCTCCCACATCAGCATCGTTCCAGGAAAAAGAAGTTTCGAAGGTACCGTTGATCAGGTCCACCTTGGCAATGTTGCTCGCTGTCATGATATAAAGACCATCTTTGCTTTGACAATACTGGTACGTATATGCGGCGGCCTTAGTCAGCTCGACTCGCACATCCGACAGTTTCCCGGTATTGATATCGATTTCCTGCAGATACGGGCTGCCTTCCACTTCGCTTCTTGCTCTGTCGCAATAAACATACCATTTGCCATCGAGCTTGAAGACATTTCCGTAGAAGTTAGCGATACTTTCAAGATGGTTGATCAAGTTTCCTTCCCGATCTGTGATGACCATTTCTCCCCGATCATTAGCAAAGATCATATGGTTCTGATCCGGCATAATAAACGTAGTATAACTGGGGTAATTGAATAGAGAATCACTCAATATCTGCGGTTCTCCCATACTCCCGTCACTGAAAAGTTCGCAGATCGCTACATCGCCTGACATATTCAGACACAGGAAAAAATGCCCATCCGAATCTTCAGCAACGGCATTCAGCCAATCGTACTTCTCTATGTGGATGACAGAGCACAAACCCCCATCGAGATGAAAGACGGCTATTGCGTTTTCATGATATTCATTATATATTTCGGTAATTTCCTGTCTTTCCTCAATGGTATAATCTTGGAAATGCATAGAAAAATCATCCCATCTCTGCTGAACATCGGCAGGCATGGCATAATCTGCATTGTAGTTCACAATAACATATCTGCTAAGTGTCTGTACTGTTCTCAGATTTCTTTTCAAAAGTGGAACATCACTTCTAACCGGGAATTCCAGTTTCATTTCTTCCGAAAGAAAATACGGGTCAGTCTCCTTTACCACCCTCTCCGCGCGTACGTTTTTCTTCTTGCAGGACGAAACAGAAAGAATCACTGATCCTGCTAATAACACAGATAGCACACGTTTGGCAAAAGGACTTCTTTTGCGATACATCTTAATTCCTCCCCTGAACTGTTTCAGCCTCTTTCGTTAACAATCGTCGTACAGCGGTTCTGGATGTTCTTAACTACATCGTCCAGGGACCTCTGCCCCGTGAAATACCCGGGTGCTTCTTCCAGTATGATGAGCATGGCGGAAGTGTCATAGGATGCATACTCGTGGATGTTATTCAAAAAATCAAGAAGGTTGTCGTAGACTTCCTGACTATAATCCGAGGACTCCCATACGGATATATCGGGACGACCTTTATAGCGTTCTGCCTCCGTATCATAGCGTTTTTTCGCCATTTGAAAACAAATATCAAAAGCCTCTCTTGAAACTGGGAAAACCGTATTCGATTGACTAATGGCTAAAGCTGTTTGAAACTCTTTTTGAAAAAGAGAACGGATGAAGTCCCAGGCCAGTTCCTGATACTGGGAGTTCTTCGAAATGGCAACAGATTGTTGTTCGACAGCCATCATGCTGCTGCCGGTTGTAGAAGGAATACCGATGTATAATTCTTCACCATCCAAATCATTCATTCCATATCCGAAAGAAGCGATGCCCATGATTCTTCCGCAATATGCTGCATCCATTTCGTTGCAGAATCTATCTATCGGTGAGATGAACGAATAAGAATTTACATCTAATACCTCCTCTTTATTCACACCGTATTCCTTGGCAAAGGTAAGAATGGCTCGAAAATCCGGTGTGTCAAACTGAACAGTCTTTTTCTCATAGTCCATGAAAAGATCCATAGAGCCGGATAGCAGTTCTGTCAGAAGATCTTCGTGAGATATCGGACCGAGAGGGTACACAGTCTCCGGAAGCAGACTGCTGATCCTTTCATACTCTTCGAAATTCAAAGAGGGCTGATCCCCAAAGTATTTTGTATTCCCAATCAGTCCTCTTACATCAAAAAGTATAGGCAACTGATAGAGTTTTCCACCTTTTTCTGCAGCACGAAGGACATTGTCGAACATAGTTCCGCGATCAAGCGGGGAAGGTCCACCGATCAGAGGATTCAGATCCAGGAGTATTTCATCGGTGTTGAACTGGCTGCAGGAACCGAATCCCATTAAGATATCCGGTCCATCGGCGGATTGTACATCTATATACACCTGTTCAGCTATTTGTGCATCCTTTTTCGTTGCCAGCACGGCATAGTCCGGCAGCACATCCTGATATGATTTAAACACGATTCGTGCTTTTTTCTCCGGATCGAGGTTATATTCTGCAACGCGCTCATATATATACGGGCTGATGGCACCATCTTCCCCATTATAGGCGATAACAATGATGCTTTTTCCTGCGTGAGGATTCGTATCCGCTTTATGAAAATGAATCAATATAAGGTCAAAGTCATTATATCCTGAAACATAATACGGTTCGAAATCCGTCCGGATACAGTAAAAATCTTGAGAAGAGTAGATATACGGTTCCAAATCACGAAATCCAAAGTCTGTATCATTCCAGGAAAAGACGTTTTCGAAGGTACCGTTAATCAGGTCCACCTTGGCTGTACCATTTGCTGTGCTGATGTATAAACCGTCTTTCCCTTGCTTGTATTGGTAGGTTTGGGCGGCTGCTTTGCTAAGCTCGATACGAACATCAGACAGTGTTCCGGTTGTAAGATCAATTTCCTGAAGATACGGTCCTCCCTCAAGACCGCTTCTGGCTCTGTCACAGAAAGCATACCACTTATCTTCAAGCTGAAAAATGTCTCCGTAGAAATTGGCGATACCTTCAATATGACCGATCTTGGCTCCTTTACGGTCTGTGATTACTATTTCTCCGTAACTACATGCAAAAATCATATGATCCATATCCGGAATGATAAATGTATCAAATCCAGAGCCGGAACGAATGGCGCTCACCGCTTTAGGATCACTTAAATTTCCGTCAGACTGGATCTGGCAAATTACTTCCCGGCTGTTGATGTGAAGAAAAAGGAAGACCTGTCCGTTCGGGTCTTCTGCGGCACCATTCATCCATTCATGGTTGTCTAAGTACACTACGGAACTTAGGCTTCCATCGAGATGAAAAACACCTATTGCATTTTCCTGATACTCATCATGGATTTCATTAATACTCTTTGCTTCCTCTACAGGATAATCACTAAAATTCAGACAATAATCATCCCATTTTGCCTGAATATCCGGAGGCATGACATATTCTACACCATAAGTGACAATTACGTACTTGTTCAAAAGATGAACCTTTTTAAGGTTTTTTTCTAGCAGTTCTACATCGCTCCGCAAAGGGAGCTCAAGTTTTATTTCTTCCGAAAGAAAATATGGGTCAGTCTCCTTGACCACTCTCTCCGCGCGCACGTTTTTCTTCTTGCAGGACGCGCTTGAAAGCACCATGGAAATAGTCAGTGCCCCTGCCAGGAATCGATACAATTTATTCTTCATACATACACCCCCATCATCAAAAGTATTTATCATGTGAAGTGATCTTTCTCTGAACGCTTCATTTCTTTGCCTACTGCATTGCCGTTACTTTCTTCTACCTCTCCTGCACCACCGTTTTCGCGCGGTTCTGGATGTTCTTGCAGACTTCATCGACACTCCTCTGCCCCGTAAAATACGCCGGTGCTTCTTCGAGGATGATCAGCATCACGGTCGGGTCGGAACTTGCGACTGTGCGGACTCTTTCCACCTGTTTTACCAGTTCCGCACCCATCTGCGCACTGATTCCGATCGGGCGGTTGTTCGGATTCAGAGGATCCGGCCTCCATAGCTTTATCTGCTCATCATATCTTTTCACAAAGGCCTCACTCTCGCGGTCAAGTGCATCTCTTGAGATCGTGAGCAACCCGGACTTTCCGTCCCAGTCCTTCTGCTCCTGCGCCTCCAGCATGAAACGGATGAAGTCCCACGCTTCTTCCCGGTTCGAAGAATATTTGGAGATGCCGATCGTGAGACTCATGCTCGCTGCCGGGCTTCCGCCTTTACTGCTGGGGAAGCCACAGAAGACCGCATCCTCTCCCACACGCGTCATGGCATTCGCATAACTCCGGACATTGAACAGCGCCAGATTCGGATATAACGCCAGGATATCGTTATCAAACCTATCAGGAGTCGGGACGTATCCGCCATTTGAGTACGCCTGCATCTGTTCGTCTGATTTACCGTATTTCTTCACAAATGTCAGCAATGCTTTGAAAGCATCACTGTCGAAGTATACTTCTTTTTTCGTATAGTCGATAAAACGGTCTTCTGTCTCGGACACGAGCCTCGAGAGCAGTTCGTCATATCTGGTCTCGGGATAGACACTCACCTCTTCCGGAAGGGCATCCATGATCCGGAAGAATTCATCGTACGTCCAGTCACAGTCCTGCCCGACGAGAGACGGGTTCGCCGCCATATAGTTGATCTGGAACGTGACCGGCATGAAGTAGAGCTTCCCGTCCTCTTCCTGTGCACGGAGAATATTGTCGAAATACTTATTCCTGTCGAGTCCTTTTCCATCGGTTCCATCGATCAGGGGATTCAGGTCCACCATCACCTTGTCCGAACTGAACTGGGAGAACGCCGAGAAACCCACCAGTATATCCGGTCCGTTCCCGGAGATCACATCCAGATAAACCTTGTCCGACATCGCTGCATTTATATTCATCGCATCCCCATCCATGTGCATATCTTCGCTGTACTCATGCACGGTGATACGGCACTTCGCTTCGGGATCCGTGTTGTAGCGGATCACATCGTCCATATCGAGAAGCTGCCCGCACATGCCGATGGTGAGAAGTTTCTTCCCGGCATACGGATTCTTCTCGGCTTTCACCACATGGACGAGCTTGACACTGCAGATATACTTATCAAACTCATCCATTTCCGTGTCATACGTGGAAAGGAAATAGTATTCATTCTCGGAAACGACCCTGATCTTCGTTCCCAGAGGATTCTCTCCTTTGAAGTCATAGTCGGTATCGCTCCACGAGAAAACCTCTTTGTCGTTACTTGCATCCATGATATCCGCTTTGACGATCCCGTTGATGTTCGTATAGTAAAGTCCGTTTCCGGCCTCGACCAGACTCGCCCCGTGAAGGTTCTTATATTTTTCCCCGACGAAACTGAGCGTGTCCGGATCAAACTCCTGATAATACGTATAAAACTCGCCAAAATCTTCATGGCTGATATCCGAGCAAAGCCCATAGATCTTCCCGTCCACGTAATACAGATCTCCTTGGCATTCCTCGGTAGAAACACTGTTTTGGAGTTTGCCGTCTGCACCGAGGATGCTGATGCTATCCCACCCAGAACAGACAAGTCTTCCGTCCGGAAGTTCGATCACATTCCATGCCATTACACTATCTAGCGGCATGACCTGTTCCAGGTCACCGTTATCCATGACCTTCTCAAGAAACAGACCCTCCGGATGAGAAACCACTGCCATCTGTTCTCCTTTACGATTCACAAAGATCGTGATCAGACTTTCTTCGTTCCCGAAATCTCCGCTGTTCACTACCGTCTTACGGACAAGATTACCTTCCATATCAAAGACGAGTCTGCATTCATCAGAATACTGCGAGAGCAATTCCTGATAGGTCTCCCAGTCCCCACTTTCCAAGCTATCCTGAAGTTGTTTAGACACTTCGTCCGACATGGCATACTCGATTCGACAATCGGATATGGAAACCATATTTCCCATAAAAGAAACATCATCTCGCTCGATATCGATCGTCTCGATCTCGCGGGTCTCATCGACCGGAATCTTCATCTCATATTCCGTCACATCGAAGAACGGATCCGTCTCCTTCACCGTCCGCACTTCCGCCGACTTCTGATTTTTCTTGCAGGATGCGCAGGACATCACCATGGAAATAGTCAGTGCCACTGCCAGGAACCGATACATTTTATTCTTCATACTACCTCTCCTGCACCACCGTTTTCGCGCGGTTCTGGATGTTCTTGCAGACTTCTTCGACACTCCTTTGCCCCTCGAAATACGCTGGCGCTTCTTCGAGGATGATCAGCATCACGGTCGGGTCCTTTCGCTCGACAACATGGATGCTCTCTACCAGTTTTACATAGTCATCGATAAGCTGCGCGGTCACTTCGGTCGGGACCCATTGAGGGTTATTCGGATCCGGTTTCCAGATATTCATCTGTTCTTCGTATTTCTTCATCAGTCGCTCATTCTGCTTATCCAGTGCGGAACGAGAGATGGGCGTAGACCAGAGAGTGTCGGATTCTTCCTGAGTCTGAAGCAGATAGCGTAGGAAATCCCATGCCTCCTCTTGGTACGGTGTGTACGCAGAAATCCCGATCGTCATTTCCATATTGGCCGCTATACTGCCGCCCGAGGTATTCGGCACACCGCAGAAAACTGTCGGACTATCCGATAGTTTCAGATATCGGGAGTATTCCTCCACATTAAAAAGATTCACGATCGGATACCAGGCTGTCATGCCGTTACTGAATTTGTCTTCCTCCGTAATGTAGTTTTCATCTGAGCTCCTTTCGTGGTAGTTCCTGGACGAACCGTACTTCTTCACGAAAGTCAGAAGTTTCTGGAAGCTCTCCGTATCGAAATGGACTTCTTGAGAAGTGTAGTCGACATAGAGTTCTCCCGTCCGTTCAATCATGAAGGAAAGGAGTTCACCATATTCCCTCTCGAAAAGCGGATCGACACCTTCGGGAAGAGCATCCATGGCCTGGAAGAATTCATCGTACGTCCAGCTCGTCTTCTGACCCACCAGATCGACATTTCCGAGGATCGCGTCCACTCGGAAAAGAAACGGCATATGATAGAGTTTTCCGTCTATCTCCTGTGCGCGGAGAACATTATCAAAAAGCAGCTGCCGATCCAGTCCCGTTCCATCCGTCCTGTCAATCAGGGGATTGAGATCGAGCATCACCTTGTCCGTATCGAACTGGGCAAACTGCGAGAAACCAACGAGGATATCCGGCCCCGTCCCGGACACAATATCCAGATACACCTTATCGGACATGGCCGCATTCTTATTCATGTAATCTCCATCCATGAGCACATCTTCTGAATAGTTGTGCTGGATGACCCGGCACTTCGCGTCTGCACTGGTGTTATAGCGGATTAGGTCGCTGGTACTCAATCTCGAATACATATTGCTCCCTAAAAGAAGAAGGGTCTTGCCGGCGTAAGGGTTCTTGTCCATGCGGACCACGTGTGCCACGCCAATCTGGGTAGTGTACGAACTACCAAAATCGTTCTTAAAATCTTGGTCGATCTCAAGAAAGTAATACTCATTATCGGAAACGATCTTCAGCAATTGCGGTAACACATGTTCCGGAGCAAAATCCGTATTATTCCAGGAGAAGATTTCTCTGTCATTCTTGGGATCCTGAAAATCGACCTTCACGATGCCGTTCGAAGTCGCATAGTATACTCCGCCGTTCGCATCGATCAAAGACTTCTCGCGCGGATTCGAGATTTTCTCTGAAGAGAAACTCATCGTATCCACATCCAGTTCCCGGAAATAGGAATTGGTAGTGGATGTATCCCAGTCATACTCGTTAAAAACACCGTAGCACCTGCCATCCAGAAGGATCATGTTTCCATTACAGCCGTTAGAAGATGTACTTTTCTGCTTTTTTCCGTTCGCATCCAGCAGTGTGATCGTATCCCAGCCCGCACAGAGAAGTCTCCCGTCCGGGAGCATGATTGTATTTACTATGTCACCCACGGTCTCGATCTGCATGACTTTCTCTAAAGATCCATCGTCACGGACTTTCTCGAGATAATGCCCATCGGAACGCAAAACGATCGCGAATGTTTCTCCTTTATCATTCTCGAAAACGCTCCTTACCAGTTCATCCGATTTCATTTCTTCGTAACTGGCTTCGATATCACTACTTCGAAGGAGATTCCCATCCAGGTCAAAGACCAGACTCATCGTCTCCTCATACTCGCCTTTGATCGCCCAGTACGTATCCCAATCTCCCTTGTTCTCGTATTCGCTTAGTTTGGACATCACGTCGTCCGGGATTACGTAGCCGATATTACACCACGAAACAACGATCGTGTTACCCATGAAGCTCAGATTGTCGCGCTCGATATCTACGATTCGGATCTCCTTATCCGGATCGATCGGAATCTTCAGCGCTACCTCCGACACTTCGAAGAAAGGATCCGTCTCCTGGACCGTTCTTCCTTCGTCTGTCCATACAGGTGGCGGTCCCTGCGTCTGTCCCTGCACCTGACCCTGATCTAAAGAGCTTCCGCTCCCGTCCGTCTGCTTCGATTTCTTACACCCACAGAGTCCGAATACCATTACTAAACATAGACTCCAAGCTACGATTCTCTTTGCCATACTCTTACCCTCTCGCACTTTGGAAATCCCGGATAGTTCTGCGTACTCACCACTCAAAAAGACTACAACTCGTCCGGTCGTTCCCCTACACCCAAAGTGTACACGTACACCTATACACTTTATATTGTAGGAGCCCTAAGTGACTATCTTGTGACAGATTCGTCATATTCCATGTTGATTTTATCGGGAAAGAGTATTTTAAATCGTTGACTTTATCCGATTATATTATTACTGCTCCTTAACCCTTTTTTTTTTCGAGTTAAGGAGCAGCTATAAATCAAACGAACAAGTCATTCATGCTTACCACATCGTCCACAATACCGCTGTGCGTGTTGGTTTTGACACCATATACCGTAACAAATGTACATCTGAGATCTTTCCTGCACTTCTCGAGATTTCGGAACATAGTCATTCGCGTTCTGATTAGCGCTTCATATCTCTTATCTATGCTGAATTCATCCTGCGAATATTTCATCTCGCAAAGATTCATAACTCCATCGCTTCTATCTATAATCAAGTCGATCTGACCGCCATCCCATTTATTTCCGTCAGCATCTGTATACGCTTTTGCGCTCCATGCATAAGCGTTACTTAGTATTCCGGAGATTCCCAGTTTCTGCCGGATCTGTGGAATGTGGTGGAGGCAGACCTGTTCAAAAGCATATCCGGACCACGCAGTCTTAGCTCCGGATTCTCTCATGTTCGTCCAGTAATGCTCATCCAGTTCGGTCTTATCTTTCATGAATCTCAAATAAAATAGTGAGAACATATCCGTCAGCTGATATATCTGCCCACGTTCCTTTTTCCCCGGAGAGGAGTACTTTCGAATAAAATCACACGAGGAAAGATTAGACAGCACTTTGCTCAATTCTCCGCCCGTCAGTTTGCATCCTTCAGAAATCTGTTCCCGAGTGAGTCCGCTCAGTTTTTTCGAGAGCAGTTCAATAACTCTCCTGTAGTTTCCGCTATCCTTGAAAAGTGACCTGAACAGAAAATCATATTCATTCTTCAACGGTGCATTTGAAGAGAACAGCAACTCATCTACATTAGCTGAAAACGGCAATTCTTTATCCATCATGTCCAGATAGTAAGGTATCCCGCCGAATATCATGTATGTGTCCAGAACCTGTTTCTTTCCGAAGTTCATCCTCTTGACCGAGTTGAGAAACTGCTCCGTCTCCAGAAGAGAAAATGGAGCGAGATAGATCGGCCTGCTTATCCGTCCGTACAATCCACCGCGATCTCCGATCAATTTGTCGATCATCCAGGTTGTAGCTGAACCGCAAACAAAGAGTTTTAGGACCGGGGTCCTGTTCCCCCACCCATTCCAGAAAGAGGCCAGAGCCGTACGGAAATGACTCTTTGGTGTATCCATCCACGGTAGTTCATCCAGAAAAACCACTACCTTTTTCTTCTTAAGTGACAACAAATAATCCCGAAGATTGTTAAATGCCTCGAACCAATTCGTAGGCATATCCTTTTTTCTTTTACTGCGCCGATTGATTTCGTTTTGAAATTCTTCTCTCTGCACTTTTGCCGAAGTCTCGTATAATCCGGAGAATTCGAAATCGAATTGCTGTCCCAGAACTTCTCGGATCAAAAATGTCTTTCCGACTCGTCTTCGTCCATAAACTGCAACAAACTCCGACTTAGAAGAATCATTATATTTCTCCAGGATCTTTACTTCGCTGGTTCTTCCGATAAAGCCTTTACTGCTCATCAAAACACCCCCTGTACTCACGCCAGTTCTAGTACAGATTATAGGTCATCGTCCTCGAAGATTCAACTTATAATTGCTCCTTAACTCACTTTTTTTTCGAGTTAAGGAGGAGCTATCAAAAACCTCTCTTGAAAAAAACAGTCATCTCACTGATAATTCTCCTGCATGTACAGTGTCAGTCTCTTCTCGAGTGATTCTGCGATCTGCTCGGGTGTGCGGCTCTGTGTGTAGTAAGTATTGATCTCATCGTAGATGATATCGAAAACTCCCCAGTCCATCGTATAGACTGTGTCTGCTTTTCCAATCTCGACGAGAAACCGATCTACACTCTCTTGTGACACTGGTTTCTGTCTTCTGAAACAGCTCTTGATAACTTCGTCCGAGATTTGATCTGGATGCATGGCCGCATCGCAGAATAAGTTTAGCATGTTCTTCGTCACAGGGATTCTCCCGGTACACAGCACCTGCTTCTGCGCCTCTTCCGAAAGTAACGTCGACAGCATCTTCCAGCACGCATCTTTGTTCTTCGCGGTCGTAGAAATCGCGAGCAGTGATTCCGGTCTCGCCAGATACACAGAACCGGAGACCGACGGATAACCGATATACGTGAAACCTTCTTCTGTGTTTTCGCCATCATTCAGTCTGCACCAGATCGTCTCACTGCACATCAGCGCCTGCCCGTTTTCCACATCCCGTCTGCCTATGAAATGTCTCTGTGAAACAGGAAGCCCCGTCACGATAGATACGATCTTCACCAAATCTTCGTGTGAGATTTTACGGGTCCCATCGTAAGCGCCCCACAGATCCGCGAAGTTGTAACGGATCGCACAGTCCACGATATCCGATGCGTCTGATACGGAATAAGGGATCTCATGTTCTTCTGCATACTGGTACAGACTAAACAGCGATGTATCCTGAACTTCCGCAGCAACACTATCCTGGATGAAAAAACCATCCATCGTATATCCGGCGAACATCTGATAACAAGCACCGTTTCCGTCATACATCAACCTGTTCGCCGCATCGGTTAGCGAAGCACTGCTGTCACTTTCCTGCATATACTTCGACAAATCGATGACCATCCCGTTTCTTCCCATATACTCGTAGTCGAACCTCGTACCATAGAAGATATCCGGTGCATTTCCCTCGTTAAAATACTGTGTCAGATTCAGCGTCGCTTTTCGTCTGTCATCCGGTGTCGTCCCTTCGAAGCGATTCCCGTAGTCCTCGAGAATTGCGCGGTACTCGGATTGCGACGTATTAAACGTATACACAGCCCATCTGAGTGTTTCATCGGAATATACCCCGAATCCTCCGATCTTGATCTGTTCCACATCAGACCGGTCGATCGTCGGGTCATATTTAAACAGTAATACCTCAGAGGTGAGATCCACATACTCGTATGTGATTGCGAATCGCTCGTCGTCCAGTTTGAAGTACTTCGCAGGAGTATTCACGCTCTTTTTCGGAGGACGGATATCGATGCAGTTATAGTCGGCCAGAAAGTCGACCTGCATACTCCCGAGATCCACCTTATACTCGCCGTCCGAATTGAAGAAATACTTTCCGGACATGTCAGCTCCAGATGCACCGATATCCTGATTTCCGGCCAGCGCCGGGCATGCGCCACTCTCGAAATCCACTTCATGGTACACGTATCTGCCCATGTCTTTTTCTTCTATCGCATAGAACTTCCCCTTATCCTCGAAGAAGTTCTCTCCATCGATAAACAGTGAAAATCCGGGCTGGAAAGTTTTTACCAGTGACCAGTCCTTCGCATATCGGGAGATGCTGGCACTTCCCGTGATAACATATCCATCCGAAATCGAAATCACAAAGTGTGGGGCAAACTCGGTTTCGACCATCTTGACCGTTTTTCCGTTCTTCTTATCAAGAATCGAGATCGTCCTTTCCGGATCGAGTCTTTCCGATCCGGAATCCTGTCCTCCGTCGAAAACGCCCACATATGCATATCCTTCTTCGAGGACTGCGATCGGCGTATCCACTCCCGGAAGAGAAAGTGTCGACATGATCTTTCCTTCGTTATCCACGGTATAGATCTCCGTCACTTGCTCGAAGGTTCCGGTTTCCTCATCAATTCTGCTATATTCGACCGGGATGCAGGTATTCTCTCCATCCGGGAAGATAGTCCGGATCATCGACGAGAAGCCTTCCTTTACCGGCACATCAATAATCACGGACGAATAGGCACCGGAATCTGCAGCGACCTGTTTCTTCTTTTTCTTACATCCGCAGAAACTCAGCGACAACGAAATAATCAGCGTCCCTGCCAGTATTCTTTTGATCAAGTCTTTATTCTTCAAAGAGATCCTCTCCTTAGATTTCGTTCATGTGCGGGTAGAGTTCTTCGTTCTCGTCCGGACCCCAGTTGTCGGAGTATAGCGATTCGCCTGTCACGGCATTGATCATGACTTTTCGAGTAGTGAGCAATCTCTCATCCTTCGGATCAGCAACGGTAACATATACTTCCCACACAGGAACGAGAGTTACTTCGTGTTCATCCAGATTCAGCATCGCCTCTTCAAAATCCGGATTGAACGGATCGGTCTCAAGTACCGCATATGTCAGTTCCATTAGATACACTTCGATATCTGTCTCCCAGACATGAATCAGACATGGTTGCTCCTCGCTTGGAATCGACCCTCCAAAAGATGGGTTATAGGTAAGCGCTTCTCGGATCTCGGGAAGACATGTCATCGGATCGACTATAGGAAGGTCTGTTTTTACCGTATCCGTTATGGTGTAGGTATTGGAAGAAAACTCGTAGGTGCATGCACAATCCGGCTTGCTAAACATAAAGTACTCGTATATCGTTCTCAATCTCGATGGTTCGATTACTCCCTCCCACTCGAAGGTATCGCTCGAATATCCGGATTTGTCACCATGAAGCGGAAGACCATCGACATACTGCGCATCCATAAGCACATACTTCGTCGTCTGAATGTCTCTCGGAACCTTCATCCAATCCGCATCCTCGAAATACTGCCACGGGAAACCCTCGACTTTATATGTCCAGCATAGTACCTGCGTATCAGTCGGAAGATTCAGTCTATCTGCCACTTCCGTGCCATCTTCCAGCGTGACAAGAGGAACTACCTCCACATTATGGATGTTCTGAAGTGCTTTTTCTCTATCTAGGACCGACCATTCAAAAGTATCCCACGGATTATCAACGAATTCACCTTTGCACCATTTGAGAATATCGTGAGCATCATTAAATAACCAATCACCTTCATTCCATTTCGGAACAGTATTTTGATACAGCATCGGTTCATTATACTTCGCATGGTACACGTTTACAGTGCTTCTCCCGTAGTCAACAACCTTCACATCATCGCTGAAGGACAGGTCGAAGTCAAATTCTGCCGGTTTGTTCCACGGAGCTCCACCCCACGTCGGCTCTGTTGTCGAGGCCGTACTTCCTGAATCCTCGCTTCCGTTTATATCACTTTCCGAAAGACTGTTTTTCAGATCTTCACCGTTCACTTCACTCGAAGATTCCTCCGCCTTCGTCACAATACTCGAGCTCTTAACCGAGCGGCTCGGAACGGATCCGTCCGACGACTCTTCACTTTTCTTACATGAAGTCAGCATCATCGTTCCGCTCAGGAATACCGAAGACGCAATCAACAGCGAAATGTATCTGCTTCTTTGTCCTGTTATCATGGATCTACTCTTCACGATCATCATCTCCTTACGATTTTTTAAGTACGAATATAGTTCTTCATTGTCGCGTTGTCATTTTCTCACACGTCGTATTCTCATACTTCGTTATCCTCTCTCGTTCTGTATCACACTCACGCGGTTGTTGATAATGCTGATGACATCGTCTAGGCTCTTCTGGCCCAGGAAATAGGCGGGCATCTCCTCGTTGATGATACCGATGACCGTGTAATCGCTCGTCGCGTAATTCCCACAGTCATCGATGGTATCGATAAAGTAGTCTTTCACATCGTCACTCATATTCCACGTATCTACGACACTTCTGCAGAGCGGGATGTACAGTGCTTCGGCCTGGATATCGTCCTTCAGCATAAACTTGATCAGTTCCCAGTCGCCTTCCTGGCAAGACGAGCACGCCGTGATCGCGGCCGCGGTCTCCGGAACAAGTCTCGGTCCGCGTCCGTCCGGCGAAGGAAGTCCGACGAGTTTCTTATTTCTGATGAGGACCAGCGAATTGTCCCCGCTGTTTATGCCCGACAGTGCAGCGATCTCACCGGCGCCCTTGACCTCGGAGAACTGCTCCGGGACATTTCTGCATATGTATTCCGTCACCTCGCGAAAAGCACTGTTGTCGAAGTTGTATTTTCCGTCTTTTCCGATGAAAAGGTCATAGCAGTTCTCGATCACATAGTCCAGGTAACTGAGCTGATCTTCCCAGGTATAAAGCGGGTCGTAACCGTTATAGTACTCGGCAAGGAAATCCGAATACTCCGACATCTTCACACCGGTTCTTTTTCCGGCTTTTTCGCGGTCGATGAAATACCCGCTGATGCGGAACTCGAGAGGCAGAAATGAGATCCTTCCGTTGATCTCACATGTATCGATGACATGTGTGAAATACTCTTTCTTACTGAGGTCGAGTTCGTCGATGTTCTTTTTCAGATTCACCAGATATTTGTAGTTCTGGATCTCGAGATATTCCGCTCCGTCGAGGAGCACGTCCGGGCCCTTTCCGGAAAGGATATCCGCCATCAGCTTATTCACCGCCTCGCTCTTGGCGCGGTTAACTTCGAGGTTGTGGTTCTCCGCATCCCAGTCGATGAAATTGAAATAGCTGTAGTCGTTGATGATGATCGCATAGTACTCGAGGCTTTCTCGGTTAAAAGCCTGGATCGCTTCCGACTGTACGGGAGTAACGGCGCGGAGGAATGCGCACTTGATGACGCGTTTGCCGATGTGCGGGTTATTCTGCGATTTCTTCAGGATGTGAAGATTCAGCACCCACTGCGCCTGATCATATGCGTTATCGTATACGACCACCTGTTCGTCCGTGGCCGAGATGAGCTGCATCATGATGGCATCTTCGTAGGAAATGCCGGTGTAGTTAAAGTCGATGTACTTCTTTTCTTTCTCCTCGGCGAAACTCCAGCAGGTCATGCGCTGGTTCCCGACCTTCGCAAATCCCAGACCGTCCAGGAGGTCTCCTCCGAGGATATAGTCCTCCGGAACATCGACCATACCGCCGAGTACATCTTCTTCGGTATTCAAGAGCCAGCAGGTTTTCTTATCGGCCGAAGCTCCGACGATGATCAGGTTCTTGTCGTCATATACGCCGAACTCCGAGGCCGCTTCGATGACGTCCGTGTGGAGCCTCTGGCAGGTCTCGCCGTCCGATACGAGAAATACCGGCGCGCCTGCGGAAGCTCCGCTCTGCAGATAACCGAGGATATAGTATTTCCCAGAAGCGACCTTGATCTGCGAGATGCTGACGTGTTCTCCGACCGCGCTCTCGAAATCGATCGGTCGCGGCGCAAGTGCTTTTCCCGAAGAAAGATCGAGCTCACAGTCGTAGAGCACTTCCTGCGCCTGCCCGATATACTGAGCCTTCACGAGCGCTCTGAGCTTGCCGTCCACTTCGCGGACCGCCTCGACCGAGCGAGCGAAGATCTCGTCCGTGTTGATGCACGCCGAAATATCGACATCACCGAGGTGCTGTCCGGCATTACTGCTACCGATGCTGTAGCACGTGAGGAAGACAAAAGGACCGGTCGCGGACGCCTGATCGTCCATCCGATAGTAACCGGTGTAAGTTACGAAGACCTTATCTCCCACAGGCGGCATCACGTTCGCCTGGGCGGTTCCGCCGGCACTCTCATCGACGGTCTCCGGGAAAACCGGCGAGACCTCGACCTCCGTATCATCCCACCACTCCATGTAGGACGCTTCATTCAGGACATGGGGATATGTTTCCTCCGGCTCCGCGTCTTTCTTTTTCTTGCAGGACGCGCAGGAGAGCAACATGGAGATCATTAGTCCCGCTGCCAGAAACCGCTGCCATTTCAGAAATCGTTGCCGTTTCAGAACCCTCTGCCGTTTATTCTTCATATGCATACTCTTTTCCATACACACACCCTTTTCCATATGCACACCCTCCATAGGTCTTCATTTCCGCAGTTCTTGCTTTTCGCTACTCTTCCATTCCGCCTCTCAAACGATGTCCCCCTACTGGTAATTCTCCGATATATACAGATCCATCCGATCGTCGAGCGTCGCTGCGATCTGCTCGATCGTGCGCTGCTGTGTGTAGTACGAGGAGATCTCCTCATAGATGAAGTCCTCGACGCCCCAGTCGATCGCCCGGATGGCATCGACCGCATCTACACAATCGCGGAAGTCCTCCGCGGCCTCGGCGCTGACGGCCGAATGCCCGAGCACGAACCGCTTCATGTCTTCGTCAGTCACTTGATCCGGGGCCATGGCGCTACGTAAGACGAGGTCGAGCACCTCGCTGTTCACCGTACCACATCCGAGTTTTTTCTGCGTTTCCGGGACGAGAAGCTGCCGAACGAATTCCCAGCACTTCTCTTGATTTTTCGTGGACGAAGAGATCGCCACCTGTCCGGACGGCACAGCCACATGGACCGAGTCGTACATGGAAGGATACCCGACAAATACGATCCGATCGTGCACTGCTTTTTCTTCTCTGGCCAGCTCGAAAACATCCGACGGGCCGGACGTCGCGAGGTAATAAAGCCCGCTGTACACGTCCTGAAGAGAAGCGAATTCGCCCCAGGTCACAGACGGATCGACGCCGAGCGCCAGGATCGTCTCGACCAGGTCTTCCAGATCCTCTCTCGTTACTTCCTTCGCCTGCCCATATGCACCCCAGAGATCGCAGTAGTTATAGGCCAGGGCCTCTCCCGCGAGTGCCGGCGCAGACTGCATCGCGCTCATCGCCTTGCCCGACGAATCACACATTTTCTTCATCTCAGGAAGGCTCACTTCGCTTCCGGAAAAATCGCTCCGAAGACCGAAGTATCCGTTCATGTAATAGCTCGAGAAGACGTAATAGCAGTGCTCTCCGTCACGCATCATGAGGTTTCTCAGACTCGGGATCAGACTTTCGAGATTTACTGCTGCATCATTTTCGAAGAACGGAACCATGTCCATGACGATACCGGCATGGCCGAAGTAGTCATAATCGAAATACTCTCCATAGAAGATATCCGGTGCATTTCCCTCGCGGAAATACTTCAGAAGCTTCATCTTCACTTCCTGTGCTTCCTGTTTCGTCGACCAGGAAAAGTCGTCGGAGTAGTCGCGAAGAACGACGCGGTAATCGTCATTTGCGGTGTTAAAGTTGTAGACGGCCCAGCTCAGTGTCTTATCGGTAAGGAGGCCATATCCGCCTACCACGATCTCCGTGCAGTTCAGATGAAGTGTGCTGTCGTATGTGAAGAATCCGATGTCACCACTTCCGTCTTCGTAGGCGATCTTCTTCGCAAAATGCGTATCGTCCAGGGCGACATATCCGCCATATCCGTTCATCTTATCCGGGCGGATATCCGTGTCGTTCCACAGCGCCATCGTCTGGATCTGCATGTTCGGAAGATCCACCATATACTCGCCATCGAGACTGAAGAAATACTGGTTATCACAGCGGTCTATGAGCGAATCGAAGCTGTCAGTGTTGATGACGTATTCCGCCTTCTGTGACGTAAAATCGAGCCTATAGTAATCGGAGAAACGCTCGTCTTCGCAGGAAAGAAGATAGATGTTCCCGCCCTGTTCGAAGATGCCGATCTCGCTTTGGTGCATCCGCATGTCCGTCGTGATCGTCGCCTGAAGTGTCCAGTCGGCCGAGTATCTGGCGATCGTCCTGCTACCGACGAGGATGTAACCGTCCGAGACGGGATATATCGAATGCGCATACATGTCGAGGTGGATCACGTTCGTCTGCGTGCCCGTCTCCCTGTCGAGGAAAAGAATGTCATTTTTTATATCAGATTCATTCATCTCACCCCGGTTGACCTTAGCCCACTGATCCTCCACATCGCTCAGGACAACATACTCCTTCTCAAGAAGCATGGTCACATCCTGCTCTCCGCTCATCTGGATTTTGTTCCGGATCTGTCCGTCCAGACCTACTGTCAGGATATCCGTGCGGTATTCCCGCTTCGCGTTATCCGCGCTATCTCCGTCTTCTTCGTGACTGTAAAAAACCGGCACACAGTAACTGCCGCCATCGCTATCGGCACCGTCGGCGCTGTTTCCATCGGAGCTGTTTCCACCGACGCTGTTTCCTTCGGAACTGCCGCCATCGAAAAGGATGTTGCCGATCTCGTAGATATTCCAGCCATCCTCCGCGGGCAGGTCGAGATAGACGCCACGGTAACTGTACTTCCCGGCGACTCTCTCCGTCGCACCGGCCGAGTTTCCACCTGCCGAGCCATCCTGACGGATGGCAGATCCGCCTTCGTCGGTCATATCCGAGCCTGCCGAGTTTCCCTTTCTGCAGCCCACACATGTCATCGCAAGCATGCTGATGGTAAGGATCGCGGCCACCGCACGAGGAAGGAGCCTTCGCATGGAACTACTGCATCTCTTCATCCGGTCTCTCCATTCTCGGGTCATCTAGACCATACTCCTTCGAGTACAGTGCTTTTCCCGAAGTCGCATCGATGCTGATGCAGAAAAAACAATTGCAGTTATATGTCTCACTGTAAAGATAGAAATTCCATACCGGTACCAGATATGTTTTCGCGTCCTTAGAATAGTCGTAAGTATCGAGATCAAATTCAGTTAGCGGAAGATAGGCCAACTCCGCAGCATAGATCTGAACAGTATCCATCGAGAGATACGGGAGCGGAGTATTGAAGTATTCGAGCGATTCCGCGACGGCGTCGAGGCACTCTGTCACGGGCTTCAGAGGAAGGTCCTCTTTCACGACGGATCGGATCGTGAAGTCTCCGCTTCTGCCGAAGTGTAATATGGTATCTCCATTCCTGTACGGACCTGCATACGTAGACATCAGGCAAGAACCCTTCGTATGGGAGATGAGGTCACCGTACTCGAATACACCTCTGGGGCAAGACATGTAATTAAATTCTCCGCAAACAGGGATGTTGTCGATGTATTTGTCGGCGATACCGACACAGTGCAGCACATCACAGTCCTCCGGAAAATACGCCGGCTTTCCGGGGCAGTAACGTGCATTCCTCGGGAAAACCGCCCCGTCGAAATTGAAGCACAGGATCGGCTGATCCGGGTCGATGCTTCCCACGCTGGTGTCAAACGGAAGACTCTCCCAGTCCGGGATCTCCCCGATCGTCATCACACTCATGCCGGCGACCGTATTCCGGATCGTGTCTTCCGGCGGCGTATACCTGATCAAAGGAGTATCTTTCGTACTCCCGTTCTCAGATACTTCCTCGGCAAAACAGTTAAAAGCACTTCCGAAATACCAGTCTCTTACAAACAGAATATCGTATGCGTATGTCCAGTGGTCCGCTTCAAAAAACGACAGCTGAGATTCATCTTTCCAGTGTTCTTCCTGCCACTGCCTAGTAGTATGGAAAGGCAGAGCCACATCGATCTCATATACATTTACCGTACCGTCGCTGTTATCGATGACGGTGAAGTTGTCGGCAAATGCCCGGTCCGATATTTCAACGATCCTCTCATTTTGTGTGGTTTCTGCGGGATCTGTCTCGCCGGTGTTCCGAGATATTTCGGAAGGACCACTCGTTCCTTCAGCTGGGTCACCCTTTCCGTCGGAAGGGTTGCCTGATCCTTCGGAAGTCTGCTCTGCCGGCTTCGTCGCGATCGGCGTCACATCCTGCGCAAGCTGCGAGCCCGAAGACACAAGATTCCCACCTTCGTCACTCTGCTCCGATTTCTTTGAAGAACCGGAGCACGAAGAGAGCACCATGCTCAGGCACAGAAGAAACACCACCGGAACAGTGCATTTGCCGTAAAAAAATCTCCGCATAGATGAACCCCCTCACAGAGGAAGCCCGGCACGAGATGCCGATGATGCCGACGATGTCGATGAATAGAACTTCCCCTATTAACATGCTACTCCATTTCTTGGCGGAATAAATGACGCTTCCGTCACATGGGGGAATAGTTGCGGAAAAGATGGGCAGTTGGTCGTGAGGGCTTTTTCCTGTTTGAAATTTCGTGATCGTTGATGTGATTACGGGTGTGCTTCCCTGTTTGAAACTTCGTGATCGTTGATGCGATTACGGGTGTTTTTGCGAAATACGCATTTTTGCCCGTAAAGGGGGAGGGGTATGTGAAGCTCGATTTACGGGTGTTTTGGCTAATTCTCATAAATCGCCCGTAAAACCGAGTTGTCATGGACGATCCTGTTCCGCCCCGGATCGTGATTCTTATCAAATCAGACGGAATCCGACTCACCTCGCCGAGAGGATTACGGGTGTTTTTACGAAAATCGCATTTTCGCCCGTAATTCTTTTGGAATATACCCCCTGGGGGTATGCATCCGCCACGCGAATACCGTTCATCTCTGCCCGACTTTTCTGCTTTCCTGCCAGTAGCTCAGCCACCGCCTCGCGAAAAATCCTGAATTGTGGCATTTCCGCCTCGCGAGAATCACTGTATCGCGCCCTCGATGAACCGGTCGAACATCTCGCTCAAATGGTCGACCTTCGTGTCGACGTCGTCCTCCATGTCGTCCCAGATATACTCGAGGAAGAACCCGATGAATGCATAGGTGTAGAAGCGCGCGATCTCGCGGACCCGCTTCTCGGAAACGTCGCGCCCCGCGGCCTTCTTCTTCACATAGCTGATGAAGACTTTGTCCGTGATCTCGAAGATATAGTGCTCGAGCTGCTCGCGCGAAAGCGAGTCCACGATGTGGTGGATGAGGCGCGGATTGTCGTGGCACATGCGGAAGAATATCTTGATGCGCTTCTGCCAGCCGGCGTAGTCGTCCTCGTCCTTGCGGATGTCGCGGAGCTTCATGCCGAACCATTCATTCAGAAGAGCATATTTGTCGCAGTAGTGATAGTAAAAAGTATTCGGACTGATGCCGCTTCTCTTCACGAGCGCCGAGACCGTGATCTTATCAAAGGCCATCTCCTCGAGCATCTCTTCAAATGCGCGCATGATCGCCCCTTTTGTTAGTAGCGCCATTTTCTTCCTCCGTTATCTTGCCATGTTTCCCAGATGAAATGATACCACATTTTTCCTCGTATGCTCTTCCGGATCTTTTTTGCGCAAATCCCCGGATTTGTCCTATTTCCCATGCTTTTTGATTTTTCCTCAAAATCGGAGACTTCGGCGAACTTGCCCGTTCACGTTCCCGCGGGATTTGTTTACACTTGATAATCGAAATCCGGGTCTGCGCCGTGATCTGATTTCGGTGGATTTCGTATTTCGGAGAAGTACTTCTCCGCGAAATCTTCCCACCGAAGCGAACACCCATTCTCCTCACAAATCATTCACGGAGGCGGGCGGAATCAGGCGCGGCGCAGATCACCCACCCGGTCCGGACGTGCGGAAATCGCGTGGCACGCGAATCGCGATGCATCCTCCGCGCTGTGCACGGGCCGAAGAAAGGAAACGTATGGAAACCAGAAGAGTCGTGATAACAGGTATGGGCGCGGTCACCCCGCTCGGCAACAGCGTGCCCGAATTCTGGGAAGGCCTCAAAGAAGGCCGTAACGGCATCGCCCCCATCACGAAGATCAACGTTTCCGACTCCCCCGTTAAGCTCGCCGGCGAAGTCCGCGGTTTCGATCCGCGGGATCACATGGATTTCAAATCCAGTAAGAGGATGGAGCTCTTCTCGCAGTATGCGGTCGCCGCGACACGCGAAGCGCTCACGGCATCCGGACTGGACCTCACCCGTGAAGACCCGTTCCGTATGGGCGTCATCGTCGGCTGCGGCGTCGGCGCCATGCAGAAGCACGAGCAGGAGATCCCGAAGTTCCTGAGCGGCGCGCGTGTCGACCCTCTTTACATCCCGCTCGTCATCACGAACATGGCCTCCGCGAATATCGCGATCCAGTTCGGTCTGAAAGGCAAGAACATGGATATCTCCACGGCCTGTGCCACCGGCAGCCACTGCATCGGCGAGGCCTATAACGCGATCCGTCTCGATGAAGCAGACGTGATCGTCGCAGGCGGCACGGAGGCCGCCATCACCACTTCCGCGATCCAGGGTTTTTCCGCGCTAAAAGCACTGTCCACCTGTAGTGATCCGGATCTGGCATCGCGTCCTTTTGACAAGGAGCGCGACGGTTTCGTGCTCGGCGAAGGCGCCGGCATATTAGTTCTCGAAGAATATACGCATGCCCTGAAAAGGGGTGCGAATATCCTGGCCGAAGTCGTGGGCTATGGTGTAACCAATGACGCTTACCATATTACTTCTCCATCCCCCGATGGCAGCGGAGCCGGCATGGCGATGAAGATCGCGATGCGGCAGGCAGGACTCCAACCTGCTGATATTGATTACATCAATGCCCACGGTACTTCGACCCACTTAAATGACCTCTACGAGACTCGCGCCATCAAGTTCGCGATGGGCGACTATGCCTCGCGCGTCTCGATTAACTCCACCAAATCCATGACCGGCCATCTTCTCGGCGGCGCCGGCGCGATCGAGGCGATCGTCTGTATCTGCGCGATCTCCGACGGCTTCATCCACCTCACCCGAAACTCCGCTTTGCGCGAAGATGAGCTCGATCTCGACTACACTTTCGGCCATGGAAAAGCACGCTCTGTCCGCACCGCGATGAGTAACTCCCTCGGCTTCGGCGGCCACAACGCCACAGTGCTTTTCCAGGCGGTATAAGCTTTTTTCGTCACGGTATAAGCATTTTTCGAGCGTCAAAAGCGTTTTTCTTTCGCGTAATTCGCATCCTGCGCCCCCCAGAACCCCTGCAACACCGTGGAAACATACTTGAAATCATCTGTTAACCGAGTATAATTAGTTGTAGTAAGTGAAAATTTATCTTTAGGGGAAATGGGTGACAGAGATGTCTGGATTTTTAGATGCTTTAAAGGGTAAATCAGATGGCAGATTCGGAACTCCCGCTGTGGAGCTTTCCGCACCGGGTGGAAATCCCGGCAATCTAACGAGCGATCCGTCGGACGGAAAAGGACGTAATTTCCTGGCCGCCGATTCTGCTGCAGCGAACTACGCCAGAGAGCGCGCCGCTGCTGCGAAAGCGCAGATCGAAGCTCGTAAGGCGATGGAAGAGTCCAGAAAGAAGGACGAATCCCGTAAACCTGAGACTTCAGGAATTACTCCGATCAAGCCGATCATTGAAGAAAAGCCAGTAGAGACTCCGGCCACACCGGCGAACTCTCGTGCTGCTGCGCCGCAGGGACGCCCGGGTTCGATGGCCCGTAACACTGTTACAAACACCACTTCTACAGCGACACGCCCTGGTTCGACAACAGTATCGGCCCGTCCGGGTACGACAACAGCTTCGACCCGTCCAGGAACTTCCGGTGCCACATCCCGTCCGGGATCTTCCAGTGTACCTTCCCGTTCCAGTTCGATCACTCCGCCGCCGCGTCCGGTAGCAAGTAATGTTCCTCCGCGTCCGGTGGCAAGACCAGCCGCTACGGAGAATGCAGATGCGGCAAAGGCTGCTGTAAATACCCGCGGTAAGACCGCCGCAACGATTGCCGCTGAGAAGGCAAAGATCGAGTTTACTCAGGCGAAGGCCCGTGAGACACGTGCCGTCCAGGAAGCAGAAGAGGCAGCAGCAAAGGCCGAGGAAGCCAGAGCTGCAGTTACGAAGGCGACCGAGATCCTCGAGGCCGCGATCAAGACAGAGACGGAAGCTTCCGATGCCGCGAAGGCCGCTGAAGATGATTACAACAACGCCCTGCAGGCAGCTAAGGATGCACAGGCTGCTGCGAATAAGGCTGAGGAGATCGCCCGTGCCGCTGTGAAGAAGGCAAACGAGGCGATGCGTATCGCTTCCCAGAAGAAGACCGAGCAGGATGCCAGACTGACCGCCAAGAGAGCAGGCTTAAAGGCCAGAAAGACGGCAGAAGACGCGGAACAGCAGGCGAAGGCCGCTGCTTCCCATGCCGAGGAACTCGTAAGAACGACCGAGCAGAAGGCCGAGGAAGCAAAGTTCGCGACCAGACAGGCGGAAGAAGCGTACGAACTTGCCAACAAGAAGAAGGAAGAAGAGGACGCCAGACTCCAGGCCGAGAAACTGCAGGAAGCTGCGAAGCTCGCTGCCGCGAAGGCGAGACAGAAGGCCGAGGAAGCTGCCAAGAGAGCCGAGGAAGCAATGGCTGCTGCGCGTAAGGCTGAGGAAGAAGCAAAGGCCGCCGCTCTGCAGGCCGAGGAAGAAGCGAAGAAGGCAGAAGAGCTTGCTCTTAAGAATGCACAGTATGCTGCTGAGGCTGCGGCCGCTGCAGAGTCCGCTGCAAAAGAGCCGGCGGGTAATGCGGATAATGCAGACGCAGAGAAAGCAGAGAGCGCCTCTTCCGAGGAAGCTTCTTCACCGGCTGCTACTGAAGAGTCGGCTGCGGCCACAGAAGCAGAGGTCGTTACTCTGGCCGATGCGATCGAGGCTGCCGTTTCCTCTGAAGACTCCGATGCGACTGAGGCTCCCGCTGCAAACGAGTAAGGATCCCCGCATTTTAAGAAATCAAACCGGACCGTCTTTTCGGATACAGAAGGCGGTCCGTTTTCATGTGATTATTCATGTCCTTTTCCAGGTGCATTTTCATGGGCATTTTCGCGATCATTATCTTGAGCTTTTCCACGCATGCGTGGCCTGTAAAGCCTGAAAACAGACAGTTGCAACTGTCAGTTGACACATTTCCAAGCCGTCTTGATAGTGCGCAATCGGCGTTTCTGCTAAATTGGGATCATCAAGCAAGTGCACCAGGGTCTTGAGAAAAAGAACACGTGAAAACTGATATAATGAGTGAAAGAGAGGGACGAAACATGATCCTTGCAGACAAAATAGTAGCAGAAAGAAAAAAGAACGGCTGGTCGCAGGAGGAGCTCGCAGATCGACTCGGCGTCTCCAGACAGTCGGTCAGCAAGTGGGAGAGCGCCCAGTCGGTCCCCGACCTGCAGCGCATCCTGGAGATGAGCAAACTCTTCCATGTGAGTACAGATTACCTTCTGAAAGACGAGGTCGAGAGCCGCCCGTCTGATCCATCTTCGGAAGAATCAGGCAAAGAACTGCGACGCGTGACGATGGAGGAAGCCAATACTTTTCTCAGAGAGAATAATGATTTCGCAGGGAAAATCTCTATCGGATGCCTGATCTGCATCCTCTGCCCTGTCCCGCTTCTGGGCGTGATGGCCATGCAGCGGCTGGGCACACTGCCGCTGGCCGAGAATCCGGCCGGTGCGCTGGGCACGATCCTGCTTCTGGCGATGGTCGCGGTGTCACTGATCTTCTTTATCCCCGCTGCCATGGCGCATAGTAAGTGGGAATGGCTCGAGAACGAGATTTTTGATACAGAATACGGTGTGGATGGCCTGGTCAAGTCTAAATCAGAGAAGTTCCAGATCCACTTCATCCGTGCGATCACGACAGGTACCGTCCTTGTTTTTCTGGGGACGATCGCACTCTTTGTCGGTGCTTTTATCGACGAGAAGAACGAACCTCTCCTCATGGGACTGTGCTGTGTCCTCCTTGCCTGTGTCGCACTCGCGGCGTTCATGATCGTCCGCGCCGGCATCATCAAGGATGGCTACTCCAAGCTCCTGCAGGAAGGGGATTACAGTAAGGAAGAGAAAAGCAACACCATCCTGAAGACCGTCACTCCGGTATACTGGATGGTCATCACCGCGATCTACCTCGGATGGAGCTTCCTGTCAAACAGATGGGATATCTCCTGGGTCATCTGGCCGGTTGCCGGGGTTCTGTACGGAGGATTGAGCGTACTTCTCCGCGCCGTGCATAAGAACAAGCAGGGCTGAGCCATCTTAATTCAGTTTCCGAGAGGGGAGACGGATCTTCGGATCGCCTCCCCTTTATGATTTCTCCTTCTTCTGCTCGTAGTCGGTAAGCGCCGCTTCGATCGCCTCCTGCGCGAGCACGGAGCAGTGGAGTTTATGTGCCGGAAGTCCGTCGAGCGCCTCGACCACAGCCTGGTTTGTCAGCTGGCGCGCCTCGGAAACCGGCTTGCCCTTGATGAGTTCGGTTGCCATGGAGCTCGAGGCGATCGCGCTTCCGCAGCCGAACGTCTCGAACTTCACGTCCGTGATGACGTCGTCATCGATCTTCAGGTACATCTTCATGATGTCGCCGCACTTGGCGTTTCCGACCTCACCTACACCGTCGGCATCCTCGATGACGCCCACGTTCCTCGGGTTTCTGAAATGATCCATTACTTTCTCGCTATATAGTGCCATATTCGTTCCTCCGATTCTCTTACAGTATGAACGGGATCTTTCCCGCCACCAGATTTCTCCACACCGGCGAAAAGCCGCGCAGATATTCGACCACTTCTTTCACGGACTTGATGATGTAGTCCGCATCTTCATCTGTTACATCCTCCCCGAGGCTCAAGCGCAGCGAACCGTGAGCGACGTCGTGCACACGTCCGATCGCCAGAAGCACGTGGCTCGGATCGAGGGATCCGGATGTGCAGGCGCTTCCCGAAGAAGCCGCGATGCCCTTATCGTCGAGAAGCAGTAGCAGCGACTCACCCTCGATGCCCTCGAAGCAGAAGTTGATGTTACTCGGCAGACGCCTCTCCGCATCGCCGTTCAACGCACTGTGCGGGATCTCCTTAAGGCCCGCGATGATTTTATCGCGGATCGGCACCAGGTGCTCCCGGTTCTTATCGATGTCCGCCACCACTTCCTGAAGTGCCGTCGCCGTCGCCGCGATCCCCGGCACATTCTCCGTACCGGCTCTCTTTCCGCGCTCCTGCGCGCCGCCCTCGATGAGATTACTGAGGCGGATGCCTTTCTTCGCATAGAGGAACCCGACGCCCTTCGGGCCGTGGAACTTATGCGCCGAAGCCGACAGCATGTCGATGTTCTGCTCGTTGACATCGATCTTCACGTGTCCGATCGCCTGCACCGCATCCGTATGGAAAAGCACTTTCTTCCGGCGGCACACTGCGCCGATCTCCTTGATCGGCTGGATCGTTCCGATCTCGTTATTGGCGTACATGATCGTGACCAGGCAGGTATCCTCGCGGATCGCCGCGTCCACTTCCTCCGGAAGTACGATACCGTTCTCGTGCACATCGAGAAGCGTGATCTCGAAGCCTTCCTTCTTCAGTTTCTCGAGTGTATGCAGCACCGCATGATGCTCGAAAGCCGTGGAGATGATGTGCTTCTTTCCGTCCTTCTCGCCAAGCTTCGCAGCTGAGAGGATCGCCTGATTATCGGCCTCACTTCCGCCTGAGGTAAAGAGAATCTCACGAGGCTCCGCGCCGATCTGCGCCGCCACCACTTCTCTGGCGTTCTCGAGCACTTCCTTGGCCTTCTGGCCGAATTCATAAAGACTCGACGGATTTCCGTATGTCTCATTTATTGTCGATACCATCGTCGCGATGGCTCCCTCCGACATCTTCGTTGTTGCTGCATTATCTGCGTAGATCACTGGTAGATATGTCCTTTCTTTTTTTCCGTACCCTCTTGTCATGGAGCACATTTGCTCGTATAATATACCCATTCACCTATCGTGTCAATAGGTTAATGCGTTGATTTGCCTATTCACCCTGCGGTATAATAGGCAAGAAGAAAAAACAGGGAAGATTTCGGGAGGTATTTCAGATGATCTCTACTAAAGGAAGATACGCCATCCGCGTGATGCTGGATCTGGCCGAGAACGACAACGGGAACTATATCCCTCTTAAGGATATCGCCGAGAGACAGGAGATCTCAAAGAAGTATCTGGAGATCATCGTCAAGGATATGGTGGCCGGCGGCCTCGTCGTCGGCGCCAGCGGCAAGGGCGGCGGATACCGCCTCTGCAAGAAGCCCGAGAAGTACACGATCGGTGAGATCCTCGAGCTGATGGAAGGCCCGCTCGTTTCGGTCGCCTGCCTCGCGAATAAGGACTTTAAGTGCACCCGTAAGAAGTCCTGCCAGACCCTTCCTCTCTGGGTCGAGTACGATAAGATGGTGCACGACTTCTTTTTCAAGAAGCACCTGAGCGACCTCATGGAGACGAAGACCACGAAGTCGACCGGAAAAACCTCGAAGAAATAAAAACAGGGCCGTGATCTTTTAGATTCGGCCCTGATTTCATAGAAGAAAAAACTCTTCCCTCACTCGATCTGCTCCAGAATAAACGGGTCCTTGATCTTCTGATCCTCTGCGAAAAGAAGGATCTTCGAGATGATCTCGGCCGTCTTCGGATCATCGTCGACGAACGGCAGGAAGATCCTGCCCCTTCTTTGTGAATGCACGGGCAGGACGTTGATCATGAGACCGCCCTCGAGATGGATGACACCGCTTCCCAGATGGACTGAGTAGTTACCACGCGTACCCTTGATCTTCGCATGGGATTCTGTAAATGTGACATTGCTGAGCTTGAAACTCCTGCAGGAGAACTCCGCCACTGCGCGGCGCATCTCGATCGTCGAGTGCGACATCTCCGGATCGACCTGGCCGGCGTGCGCGACACTCACCGCAAGATCGACATCCCGCATGACCTCGGAGAAGAGGATATCCGGCACATCCGCGATCTTGACCTCCTGTCCGGTCTTTCTATCGAGGAAAGCGACCCACTCGAGCGTCGGCGCTTCGACCTCCGATGGCGAGAACCAGTCCGCCAGTGCATAGATCGTCGCGATGATGTTCTCTTTGTAGTAGACCTTCTGCAGGCCCTCCTCGACATCGGCGATCCAGCGGCGGTTCTTCAGAACACCGACCGTCCGCTGCGTCTGGATCTGATTTCCGGCATAGCGTCTCGACTGATAGGCTTCCCTTTCCTCATCCGTCTTCACATAGAGCTCACGGAAGACTTGCTTGAAGGGCTGTGCGATCTCCTTTTCGAAAATCAGCGACTGCATCTCCTTCCACACACCCGCCTTAAAGAGCGAGTAAGAATGCGCGACGAAAACCTGCGCATCCTTCTTGACCGGGAGCTCGCCCCACAGTCCGAACTTCCCGTCACTTTCGAAAACGAGCGAACCGATCATATCCGTAAGGACCGGATTACTGCGCATCGCATCGATCTCTGAGGCGGTAAACGCGGTCTTACTTTCCATAGCTTCCTCGAGCATGATCTTCGTTCTCCGGAACTGCTCCGTGAAGGTCTTCTTCGCCTCCTGAAGGTCCAGGACACGCTCATCCTTCTTAAGCTTGGCTGGAAGCGATTTCAGTTCTTTTCCCGCCTTCTCGATATGGATCTCGACCTTCCCCGACTCGACCACGAGGCACATCCCGACATCGTCGATCTGCTGCAGCTTCCAGTAGGAAGACAGCTCCGACGCGATGTCGTTCTCCATCTTCAGGATGAACCGCGTCTCATCCGGATAGCCCTGTGCCGTCGCCATATTCTTGATCGCCGTCTCACCGGCGAGCTTCTCGCTCGCACGTCTCTGCGCGCCGTAAGCCTTGCTCTCCTTGATGAACTGCCGGATGTAACTGTATCTTCCGCGGAGTTCCTCGTCGGTACCGTCGAGAATCGCATAGGCCATCAGGAGATCCTTGTTGCGCTTCTTGATGATCTCCTCCCGCGTCTTCTCCGGATCGAGCTTTCCTGTTGCCGCGTCGGCATACTTTCTCGCGCGTGCATGCTTGGCGCCATCGGAGATATACTTGGCCGCATCGTAGATCACATCGAAATTCTTCGGTCCGAGCGTGGCATAGACTTCCTCGAACCATCCCTTGTCAAAAGCACCGTTATTAAACTCCTCCGGTGAGATCGGAGAGTACTTCGCGATACTGGCTTTCCGCTTATCGTCAAACTCCTCGTTCATGTGCGCCATGAAGTAATAGCAGCCTGACTTAAATCCGTCGATCTTTAAGACTTCGCCGACGATATCGAGCCATTCCGGAGAGAAGAGCGCGGCCTCGATGAGCCTCTTCTCCTTGATGTCCGTCCCCTTTACCATCTTCTTCAGTTTCTCTCCCTGCGTGGCCACATCGCCCTCCCGGTCATCCGGCACACACACGCCGAGGAGCTGCGAAAGTACAGTCGCCTTAGAATCATCGCGGCTGTAGGAGATGTATTTCGAACGGACAAATGTATCCTTACCTAAGGACATAAGGATGCGGACGAAGAAATCGAGTCCGTAGATCCTCTTGATATTATGCATATAGGGCGAGTACTCAGTCGGCATATCGCCACGCCGCAGTTCTCTGTCCACGCACAGTGGAAGCACCGTCTCGTAGCACTCCTCGACCAGTGAGAGGATCTTCTTATCTTCCTTCGTAAGCGACTCCGGGTCCACTTTCTCACGGTAATTTCCTCTGCCCAGCAGATCGATGACCATGCGGTTGATCGCATCGCCCCAGGTCTTGCCTCTCGTCGATTTCTTATCGTTACTCTCGCGGATGAAGATGATCACATTCGACAAAAGAGAGAGCGCTTCCCCGACAAATCCGTCGAAGATACGCTTATACATGAAATCTTTGGAGATCACACCGCGTGCGCAGGCCGAGATATATTCGGAGATCGAGGGCATATTCATCTTCTTCGGCTTCGCACCGCTCTGATAACCGTAGTCGTAGAGTATGTCATCTTTCCTGTAGTTGCCGTCGAACTTCCGAAGGAGGGCATACTTATACGGGAAGTTCCCGGATCTTATGCCCATGCCGTCGAGGAAGAACAGGAAGGCCTGATCGGTCAGCGGTGTCCTGACATACGTATCCTTCTCGATGTTGACGCGCGTATTCTCGCCGATATCCGTTCTTTTAAAAGTAAAGAGCATCGGATCGTCCGAGTTCGCGATCTCGTAGCACAGAGCACACCCGATCTTCGTGATGATCTCACTTGTTTTATGTCTTTCGTGTAGGAACGATATGATCACATCAAAACTCGATTGATACTTGTACTTGCTCCGGTCGAAAGACGTAAACTCCGGTCCGAAGAAAAGATCGACATACTTTTTGCAGTACTCGTCATAACCCTTGATGTTGCTCCGGGGCAGTAATCTAAGCTTATATAGGAGAAGACGGAGACGCAGGAGTTCTTCTTCCGTCTTGATGTGCTCGTCGTAGAACTTCTCCCACAGCTCCGGGCACGGCATCCCGTTTTCTCTTCCGAAATACCGACGCACCCCGTCACCCAGGAGGCGTTTCTCGCCGCCGAAATCATACTCTGTGTCCTTGTTCGCCTCGATGAGATCATCGAGTGCCTGGAATACTCTCTGTTCCTCTGACTTTTTCGGAAGAGAAGGGAGCTTCTTTCCGAGTTTCCTGTTCGGGAAGAGCTTCTCCCAGACCTCCTGACATTCCTTTACTTCCTTCATGTCAAAGACCGGCTCATACTCCGCAGAAGGATCAAAGAAACTGAATCCCTCTTCTTTTCCCGAGGGAGCCTCCTCGGAAGAGACATGGATCTCATCAAGAAGGATCTGTTCTTTTGACGTAGGAGAGGTCAGGACTTTCGTCTTTTCGGCCGCCTCCGCAAAAGCCGGCGACTCTTCTTTCTTCATCTGAAGCAGAATATCGAGCGCCGCTACCCGTTTCTCCTCAGACTTATCTCCGAGGAGCCGTCCGATCATGTCGACTTTATCCCCGTCATCCATAGTATTGAGGAAAGCGATGACATTCTTACGCAGATCGGCCTTCTTGAGGCGCAGCATATCTTCGAGGATCACATAGCTCATCTTCGGAAGTTTTCCGGCAGGCGCCGATATTTCCGGAGCGAGCATCGTCGTATCCCGCTCCAGTTCATGCTTCAGCATCTTGTCGGCCGCATCTCTCGTACTGCCCTCACCGTCAGCAAGAGCTCTGGTCACGATCTCGTATTCTTCCTTGTTACAGGGCTCATTCAGAAGGAGCCGGAGTGACGATGCACGGCACCACGGATCGACCGCAGACAGCTCCCCGGCCACCGCTAATGTCAGCGACGTATCCATCGTCGCACTGGCACAGAATACCATTTTCGTGATGTAGTCGGTCTTGGAAAGACTCACCTTATGCCACGGGAAGACGACCCCGTTCATCTCGATCTTCTTTTTCACCTGAGCGCGGCATGTATCGAGGATCTCGTAAGCGCGCCGTGCTTCTTTCTCATCTTCGAAATAAAACTTCACATTGGCGAAGACGCGTCCTGTATGGTAGGTATACCTCCCATCCCGGACAGTCACTGAACTGAAGAGGGCATGCTGGATATTGGGTAAGAACCCCGGCATCAGGACCGCCTGTACTTCCAGATCGTCCCTGTATTTCTCGAAAATATCCAGATACATCTTCGTTTTGATGTAGTGCTGTTCGAGGAAGAAACAGGCCGTGAGACGCTGCTCGCGGTTTCCGGAGAAGACAAGTTCCGTGGCCTTCTCACAGGCCTTCTCGATATCGTCCGTTCCGATCGCCCACAGTGCCAGGTATATTTCCATGTGATCATTGCTTCCGAGCGCTTTCTGTCTCTCCTTCGGATCCATCATGTACGCGAACATCAGCGCCGCCTGTTTCTTATTGATCCGGTCGCCGCCCTTTTCTTCCGGCGCTAAGAGTCCCGCGAACGTCTCGATCGCGCGCTGCACCGAGGCGAAACGCGTCAGATCGTGATCCATGATGACCCGGAACATGTAGATAAAGGCGTCCTTCGTCCCTACGTCGATATTCTCACAGACAGCCTGACGGACACCTTCCTGAAGCCGGGCCGCCAGCAGCAGTTTCTCCATAAGGGCATACATCTCTTCGCTTTGGCTCAAGAAAATGCCGCGGATCAGCGCATAGCTGACATTTCCGCCGTCATTAAGGACCGAATCGGAGATCGCGTCCATGACGCTTCTATCGCCCTCATCGATCTTCGCGGCGAGAATAAAAGCGTAACTCGACGGATTGTTCTTCCGGAACGCCAGAATATCTTCCGGCAGGTTCCCGGAAATATAGTCGCAAAGATCGACTTTCAGAAGCGAAAAATCGATAAACTCTTTGAGGACATTCTCGATCAGTCTGACACACACAGTATACGTCCCGCTACGGAAACTTCTCCTATAGCAGGAAGTGTCGTACTGGTAATAGATAGTGCGATCGGTCTCGTAGTAGAAACCCTCGATCAGCTCCGGACGGATGAGCTTACGCAGATCCTTGTCGTATTTCCTGAAGAAGTCCGATGGTTTCTTATCGCGGATCACTTTTTTGAACTCCTCGTAGGCACTTTTGTCCTGCGACTTCGCGTAACTCACCATCGTTTCCATGAATCCCCGGAAAGGCGCACTCGTCTTCTCCAGGATCTCCTTTCTCTCGCTCTGGATCCGTTCCCGCACTTCCCTGCTCAGCTTATACGTGTCACTCATAAGAAACCTCCTACCACATCCGGCCTGCCAGCATAGTCAGCCGTATAAACGTAATCGTGTCATTCTCGGAAAGGGTGACCGGACACTTCTTCAGGTCCTCCTCCGTCGGTGTCGGAAACACCGACGGGACTTCGATCCGTTCATCGTTGATGAGGATCGCGACCAGCCCGTCCCGATAGGCGAGTACTGCCGCATCGACCGCCTCGCGAAGGTCCGGCATCTTCTCGTTATAGACGATCCCGAAGGACACCCTTCCGATCTCCGCGAGATCCCGGATCTGCTCTTCCGTTAACGGTGTTTCTTTCTTCTTCGTCCGCTCGACAAAAGCATCGACCATGATGCGGACCGTCTCTTCGATCAGCGCATACACATCCGTCGGCACGATCTTATACTCCAGCGGGACCGTCCGGATACGCTTATTCTTCCCGATACTTTTCTGATTCACAGCAACGATCATGGGGCGTGCCTCCTTCTTTCCTGCGATGGTCTCATCCTTACTTAACTCTCGAGTTTTTTCACATACGCTTCGTAGGCCGCATCGATATGTGCCTTAAATGCATCGTAGTCCTCGAAGCGGAACGGGAAGCCGTGAAGCTCGGCATGAAGTGTATCCTTGGAAAACTTTCGGAGTTCATCCATATACGGGCCCTTGTAATACCCGATGACAAAAGCTCTGGCCTCCTTCTTAATCTCGTCTTCTAGAAAGATCCCATCATTTCCGTTCAGATACGCGGTGGGGTTTATCTCACGTCGCTTGATCTTCGCGACATAAGCTCTGGCGTCTCTCGCTCCGTCTTCATCGAAATCTGCGGAGGGCTGATAGAAATCGTTCTCGATGATCCACATCAGAAGATACGTAAAGTCATCGTAGGCATACTCCCACACGATATCCTTCTCTTCTTTCGTCAGCTCCTCTTCCTTTTTCCCGTGCTGCCTGCAGTATTGTTCGCAGGCACCACTATAATTCAGACCGTGATCGTCATACAGGTTCTCCGCCCATTCCATCGCGTCGGCCGGCTGCGGTTCTTCGATTTTCACGGATTTTTCCTTAATCATCTGACGTACGAAATGGATAAACAGTCCTTCCCAGAAAAGCCCGAGCACGAGGAGTATGATGAAGCCGGACAGGGAGTCATTCATGAGCGCGACAAGGGATAAGAAGAAGTGCCCCAGTGCCAGGATCTGAATCAGCACAACCGCGACGATCATAGGATCTCCACCTCACTTTCCCATCCGCCCTTTTCATCGGAAAAACTACACGTCCATTATATCATCTTCAGCACCCCTCTGCCTGCGACAATTCAGCTACACAAGTTTCTTTCCGGACGTCTGCAGAAAGAGAAGACTGTGCCCCTCTCTTTCTGCTGATCAGAAGGATCGCCGTGATGACCAGACCGATTGCGATGACCGCGACCCATGATCCTTCCACTCCAAAACCCGCATCAAAGCAGAGACCACTCGTTGCTTTTTCCGTCTTAAATACCGAGTACGGGGCAGACATACCGCTGTTCGGAAGACCGAAGAGGATCGTCTGGGTAAAGTTCCATGCAGTATGCATTCCGATTGCGATCCAGATGTTTTCAGAATAATAGACGATGAGGGAGAACATGATGCCTGCAGTAAAGACGCCCAGGATGCTGGCTGCCGTGATGCCGGGATTTCCGAGGTGGAAGATCGTGAAGAAGAGGCAGTTTCCTACGATGGCCACGACCGGGCTCTGATATCTTCTTCTGAGCTTGCCCATGATGAACATCCTGCAGATCAGTTCTTCTCCACCCGCCTGGAAAAGGATCGCGATAAGATAGCCGATCAGGGGAAGGATCTGTACGCTTCCGGAAGTGAATGTAAGGCTGCCTGTGAGCACCGCGCCCGCGACAATAGCTGCATTGAGAGCGAAACCTGAAGCAAGCCCCAGCACCGAGCCGGATACGATCGCGGTCTTCTTTTCCGGGGAAAGGACCTTAAGGAGTTTGCGGTTTTTCTTGAAGACCAGAAGCCCGAGGGGAATGGAAAAACAGAATCCTAAAGAGAGGAGATATGTACCGATATCGGCGGCAATATCCGCATTACTTGTAAATAGATATCCCCATTTATCTATATGGAAAACCATCTGTCCGAGGAAGCCTCCCAGCTGCATCCACAGGTATGCCTGGATAAAAACCAGAAGTAAAATGTCTGTCCACGATCTTTCTTTTCGTAAAAGTTTTTCTTTGAAATTCATTGAGTCATCCTCCGTTCGTTTGATGACTCCACTATAGAAAAAGTCGCTGTAGCATCTCCACCACCGCGACCTTGAACTTTGTCAACCTGAGGTTGCGCCATCTGATATAATGGGGCTGTGTAACGGACAGAAGCATCTGATCTCACGGCAGTTATTGGCGAGGCATAAAGTGGGAAAGGTCAAAATATCAAAAGTATATATCTACCATTACGTCAGGCTTGTTATCAGAATTGCCATTTTTCTGGTTCTGCTCTATCAGTATATCTTCCACAAGATCATCAACGGGATGGATATCTTTCATTCACCGACTTTTAAGAATATCGCCATCCTCGTGATCTTCTTCATGTTCATCATCGAGATGCTGCTGCGCTTCTTCCCGAGCCCTCTGGAGAGTCCCGGTTGCCAGAAGCAGTTTAAGAGAAACTATATCAAGACCGGCAAAACAAATATCGTCATCGAAGACAATAACGGCGTCGTGCTTGTGGCCCTGATATGGGTCGGGCTGAACGCGATCTTCGGGATGCTGCATGCTTATAACATCCTGGGCGACGGAATACTGATATTGATCGCTTCCTTCTATTCGATATGCGATCTGATCTGCATACTGTTCTTCTGCCCGTTTCAGTCGTGGATCCTCCACAATAAGTGCTGCGCCACCTGCCGGATCTACAACTGGGATTACGCGATGATGTTTACGCCTCTATTCTTCATAAAGAGATGGTACGGATGGGTGCTTCTGGGCATGGCCTTTGTACTGGCACTCCGATGGGAGCTGACATTCTATCACTACCCGGAAAGATTCTCGGAAGAGACCAACGGCTATCTCGGCTGCGCCAACTGCAAGGAGAAACTCTGCACCCACAAGAAACAGCTGATCCGCTTAAGGAAAAGAATCGCCGACATCAAGAAGAAGAAAATGAAAGATCTGGAACTGTAATGCTAATCACCAGCTTAACAAGACCTTTTTAGTCTTTTCTAAAACTACCCCTGCAAACCACTGGCGACTATTCAAGTTCTATGCAGATGTCTATATAATGTGTCCGTCCCATTCCTCAAACACATTATCTGGTAGCATTTTTCCGCTTTATCCATTCATTCCACGGTTTTTTCTAGGGTTTTATAGGCATTTTATAGTCATGCCTACATTATCCTGCCACCCGCATCCAACTCTAAACTGCTACTTTTGTGAATAGACCCAACACATCATTTGTGTGTCAAAGAATCTATTCACTTTTCAAGGTTCATTACATCTATATTACCACTTTCAAAAAGAAATGTGTCTTTTTCTACTTCTTAGGACTTCTTAAAGATGTCCGTTCATGGTCACCACATATTATCCTTCAGACAATATTCATATAGTGGTTTATTCCTCTTTATAACAGTGTTCCAAAAGTCATGTTTGAAATAATCAAGCAAGAATTCTGGAAAACCGCTTAATACAAATACTTGACTCCGGCCTTCTCCCAGTTGATTCTGTTTTCGGAAAATGACTGCGGGATCGATATTCGTTTGATAATACTCATAACCTATTTGTTCCAAATCCAGAAGGCATTTCAATCGCAATGTAAATACATTCAGTATTTCTTTCCAATCATCATATTGAAAGTGCAGACTTGCCTTCGGATTTCCATTTCCGCTTATAGTCTTGTATTCTGCGAGTTGATCGACACCTATATAGCATTTTGAGTATGCCTGACACAGATTATCTCGATAATCATAAAGAGCCTCGACCATAGGATAGCTGATATATAACTTTCCATTCTCTGTTTCATTGTCGAAAACGGAAAGCATTTCTTCCAAGATATCATTTGCATTTCCACAATCCCGGAGATTGTTCTGTTGCAAATCATAGTCAAAAAACATGTAAATCTCTGAAATGTCCTGCCTGCTTATTCCTTCAAGTTGCTTTTCCGCGTCATCTACATGATCTCTCAAGACTTCTACCATATCTGTTTCAAAGTCATCTTTCTTCAGTATTTGGTAAAGCATGTAAATATTCTGTGCAGCAGATAGTGTTATGATCTTCGCAGCAAATCTTCCCTGAAAAAAGATATCGATCATCCATTGCAGAAAACGTGTTTCTCTATTCTCTCCTTCAACAACAAACAATTTGACTTGTTTACTCATCGAATTCACCTGCTTTATACATCTTCTGAATATTGTGAGCACGGCGCAATTCCTTATTCGATATTTTGTCAAAACTGCGAATAGCGTTGTCCTTAATTATATAATATGCATCTGGACGAAGCAGGTCATTTGAAATCAAGTCAGTATTGTGAGTAGAAAGAAGAACCTGCGTATTGCTCAACTGTTTTACTAACTTCACTAACTCTTGAGCTAGTTCAAAATGGTAAAACGCATCATATTCGTCAATGTATACGAACGATGCTTTCTCCATTCTGATGTACCAATAATAGAATAGTGCTAAGGAAAGTGTTCCGGTGGAAGCAATCGTAACAAAAGGAACTGGCGGCACATCGGGGAATTGACAAAACAACTCCGATTGCCCATTCAGATCCAATGACACTAACGTATAATCTATTCCTTGGTTCCGCAAAAAAACCTCAAAGTCTTTTATTTTTCCAGCATTTATAATTCCACGAGTAAAGCTGTCCACACCAACATCAAACCCTTGATATCTGTTCTGAGTTAATGAATAGAACATAAGCATGTTATCTACAAAGTCTACGAATGATCTAAATGCTCTGTTTTCAGGGGTATCTACAAGAAGTGCATTACTCTTCACAAACTTAACGCGAGACAACTGATTTGCTCCAGTCAAACTTGGAGAAGATAGCTGCAAGTTCTCAGTTCCGGGCAGTTTTGAAAAACCATCTTTTTGAAGATAATCGTAGTGCAATACTTCGACAGTATCGATTAATACGCTTTCACAAACAAGAGTTAGTGGTGCTGTCTTGGTATATCGATAAACAACCTCTTTCCCGCCAAACTCGAAAACATACTCGAATTCGACTTCCTTTTTACCGGATGCCAGGTTTTGGTAAAGTTGATATTTGTCCAAAGCTCTTTCTTTGTCTGTTAAATGGAGAATAATATCAAAAATCGCCAATGCAAGATTCGATTTTCCGCTTCCATTGATACCATATACAATTCCTTTTGTAATACAGTTGTTTCTTACGATCTCTCGGTTGAATTCATAATTGGCCGGATGATCCAACTGTAAAACTACTTCCTTATTGAAGTTTTTGAAATTCTTAACTGAAAACTTCCTCAACATAAGCGAATCCTCCTTTATAGTACACATCATACAAACTATTATTGCACCAGTCAATAGTTGCCGTAATTTTTTTACGGCAACTATTGCTAGGAAGGACTATGATATACATCAGTTACGTATATGCATCCGCACTCCAGTCAAAGATAGCTTCATATCCTGTGAGTGTATAATTGCTATTTGTCTTTAATACATAACTCTCGCCGATGTTTCCGTACCCTATAAGATATGAAATGTTATAATGTCCAGTCGGAGTTATCGAAGAAAACGAAATTGATTCACCTATTGGATTCTTTGTGAGTTCATCACATAATCTCGCATAGATATAATATCCGCTTGGCATATGTCTTCTCTATCCCCAGATATTCCAGTATGAAAAGAAGGATTAACAGTATTAGAACTTTTACCCGCGAAGATCTCTTCGCAGCTTTCAGTTCTTCATCCGACCAACCCATATTCGGGTGGTTTATAGCGCCAATGAGGAATATAATAATCATCGCAATTATCAACCCCCCCTGACAATATAAAAAATACCTTAGGGAAAGGTCTTTCAGTAGCACTACAGAAGCACATGCCAGAGAACTTAATACAAAACAGCCTACACTTGTCTTACAGTGATATCCACTTGTGGATCCTCTCAAAATACCAAAAGAGAGAAGAAACAGAAGTATCTCCACAAAGTGACCGGACATAGCGGCGATTAGCAAGATAATTGCATGTCCAACAACAGATTCCAGCATGACCTGGATGTGGTAAGAATAGATTGCACGTTCATCTACACCAATGACATCATTAGCGATCATCCTGCCGACTATCTTGTTGCTCGTATTCTCGACGATCATCTTATGCCTCCACCATGTTGTTACCTCACAGATAACAGATGGCAAAGGTCATTTCAATAGCTCTGGCATAGAA
>JAFZLF010000041.1 GCA_017551625.1 Clostridiales bacterium
AGAATAATCTACGACAAGAGAACGGTATCCCTGAAGTATCTCTGCAAAGTCTGCCATACATACCCCCCACTATTAAGCCTTAATTCATTATAAAGCAACAAATCAAAGGTAACAAGGCATTTATGCTCGACTTTGACAAAAAAAACTGACTGTATCCGCACCAAATCTCATTCTTCGGGGAAGCATCGCAGCAGGTCCTCGAGTGTTTCTCTTCTTCGGATGAGCTTATCCTCGCCGGAAGATGTGATCAGAACTTCAGCTGCTCGCAGACGATTGTTATAGTTCGAGCTCATTGAGAAGCCGTATGCTCCGGCATCGAGAACAGCCACGATATCTTTTTCCTTTGTGACAGGAAGTTCCCTGTCCTTCGCGACGATATCTCCGCTTTCACAGATATTCCCGACAACAGAGTACACTTCCCGCTCACCTGACGTGACCGGTTCCCCTCCGCGGTAAATCTCGACATCGTGCCACGAATCATATAGCTCCGGGCGGATGAGGACATTCATGCCGATATCCGTTCCGACATACTTATGGCCGTAGTTCTCTTTTACGGCATGCACACGACCGAGCAGGACGCAGCTCTCTGCCACGATATAGCGGCCCGGTTCCGTCTTAAATAGTACATCCCTGCCACTTTTCTTCTTCCACTCGGCAAGAAGCGCATCCAGTTCCTTCTTGAAGGTCTCAATATCAAATTCCGCTTCATCGTTAAGCTTATGATACGGAGTGCCGAAACCACCGCCGAAGTCGAGAAATTCGAGTTCATCAAACTCCTCCGCATAGTGTAGGAAATTCCGGCAGGCTTCCAGGAACGGCTTATAGTCCATAAACAGCGACCCGATATGCTGATTCAGTCCGATGATATGAAGATCGTACTGCGCTGCCACACCACGGATCTTCTCGATATCCTGCGCTGCCACGCCGAACTTCGTCTTCTTTCCGGCAGTCACGACCTTATCATGATGACCTGCGCCGACACCCGGATTGATACGCACCGACACTTTGCCACCGCGATTGAGCCGTCCGAACATTTCCAGTTGTGACAGGCTGTCCACACTGACTATGACGCCCTCATCGATCGCATACTGCATCTCCTCTTCCGAGACGTTATTAGAAACATAGAAGATACGTTCACTCGGAAATCCTGCCTTCTTCAGAACAAAGATCTCACCAGGGCTCATCGCATCTGCATTAAGGCCTTCCTCATTCGCGATCCGGAGGATCGTAAGATTAGAGTTCGTCTTGATCGAAAAATTAGAAGTGAAACGGTGATTCGGCAGAAGTCCCGCCACTCTTCTCATCTGTCTTCTCAGAATATCCTCATTATATACAAATAGCGGTGTGCCGTACTTTCTCACCAGTTTTTCCGGATCGGTATTTCCGAAGAAATGCATCTGCTTCGTGTAGGAATCCATATCAAAACCTCTACTATCTTTTCATTTTTGCAACCATTGTATCATTTTCTTGCATTTTTACAATACACCGCAGGTATATATCAATCGAAGATGCCGACCATTCTCATCAGATATTTCGCATTTGTTTCCGTAGACATCCCGTCCTTAAGCTTATAATCAAAATGCAAGCCGTCATTATCGAAATATTCAGAAAAGTGATAATAGACCAGATCCACTTCTTTCCCGTCATTCATCTTACACAGTTCATAATCGTGAGTAGACATCATACCGATGATCGTAGGTTTATGTAACTGTTTAAGCACTGTCCATGCCCCGTCAGTCCGGTCTTTGGAATTCGTTCCGCGGAATATCTCATCGATCAGGAAGAGAAGCGGTCTTCCCTTTCGGGCCATCTCAACGATTCTCGATATCTTTATAAGCTCAGCATAGAAAGTCGACACGCCTTCACCCAGATTATCACCGATACGCATCGAGGCGCCCAGATTCATGATCGACAACTCAAGCACGGAACAAGGACACGTCGCTCCGGCATAGGCAAGCACCAGATTGATCCCCACCGTACGCAGAAGAGTCGTCTTACCGGACATATTCGAACCGGTGATCATGGCGCATCCCTTCTCAAGAGAAAAATCATTACGGACGAGCTTATCTTCGGGAATGAGCGGATGCCCGGCCTCTTTCGCACGGAAGAACGGTTCATCAGAATCGAAGATCTCCGGAACACACCCATCCGGATAGATCGTATGCAGAGTGGAAAGGCTCATCAACGCCTCCCACTTACCGATTGCAAGTAATTTCGACGGAATCTTGCTTCCCGACGCTTGGCGCCATTTTTCAAGAAGTGAGAGACACAGTTCATCAAACGGCATTACGAGATTCAGAAGAAAATACAGAAGCGGTTGCATACGAGTCTGGATCAGCAAACAAATACGATACAGCGTCTTTAACTGATTGGAGGCCGCCTGACGCTCTCCATCCGATTCTTTATCTCCGTAGATCTGCTTCTTGATTTCCTGAAGATAAGGCGCTTCGACCTCCACATTTTCAAGAGAAGCGAAGATGTTTGCATTCGCAGACAATTCGGGATAGAATTTCTCCACCAGTTCAAAGACGACCGCATTTGACTTATATGTCCAGGCCATCACAGCCATCTGGAGCGCAAGAAAGACCAGTGGCGCGAAGAAAGCATAACCTCCGATGATGAAAGCAGTAACAAGGCTTACCCACAGAAAAACGGAGATCACGATACGAAGTACGATCAGACTCTTCCCCGGAGATGTATTCTCAGACGAAATGTAAGAAAGAAGCGCTGTAGGCGACCCTCGTTTCTTGACATTCATTTTCGTGGATGTTTCCAATTCTTCCACCAGAGACAGCCGGCCGGATAGTTCCTTCACCGCTTCTTGACGTGCGCGGATATCACGGATATCCTGGTCCTCGGATGATGCATACAGGAGCCAGTCACGCAACTGTTTGCGGCCATATGCAGTGTGAGCGACACTGATCAGCGAGAACAAAGAGCGTGCACCGAACAAGTCCAGATCACCGCTATAGGGATGCTCCTTCGGAGAAAGGTCCGTGCCATCATCCGAAAAAGCGGAAAAATCATGTTTCGTTCTGGCGATATACTGATCATGAATACCAATCAGGACATCCAGTCTGTTCTCCTCATAACGGAGCCGGCCGTGACGGATCACAAATATGACAAATACAACCAGTGCCACACCCGCGCCCGCCAGATACCACCATTTTCTTCCATCCGCCAGATAAAGGACCAAGAACAGCGCCAACGCAAGAAAGCTCACCCCTCGCAGGTTAGCAAGTTTATCGGTCTTCTCATGAATTCTTTTCTGTTCAGAAGATAGTTCTTCAGAACGCTGGGCCAGCTCGGTATCCCGTTTCTCCACGCGCTCGCTCATGTACTATTAATCTTTCTTAACGGATTTCCCGGCGGGCTTCTTCGCCGTAGCTTTTGCAGTTGTCGGCTTCTTGGCCGGAGTTTTTGCTGTGGGCTTCTTCGCGGCAGCTTTCGATGTAGTAGTTTTCTTTGTAGCAGCCTTCTTTGTTGAAGTTTGGGAAGACGCCGATCCCGAAGCGGTTTTCTTCTTTGTCTCTGGCTTTTTCCTCGGAATATACTTCGAGATCGACTCGTCAAGCACGGCTCCGATACTGTCATGGATCGTCAGCATCGCCTGCAGATCAAGATAAGTGGAACTCTTATTAATGATGACCACGCGGTCGCTCTTCAGGAACTGGGCAAATGTAGCAGCCGGATATACCGTAAGTGATGTTCCGCCGATGATCAGAAGATCCGCTTTTTTGATCGCTTTTACGGCATTATCGATATTCTCATGTTCGAGATGTTCTTCATAAAGGACAACGTCCGGACGGACAATACCACCGCACTTCGTGCAGCGTGGCACTCCTTTGGACTTAAGGATGAAGTTCAGATCGTACTTCTCTTTACACTCTGTACAATAATTGCGGAAAACAGATCCGTGCAGTTCGATCGTTGTCGTACTTCCGGCCATCTGATGAAGATTATCGATATTCTGCGTGATCGTGGCCTTAAGCTTTCCCTGTTTTTCCAGACGGACGAGAGCCTTGTGTGCTTTATTGGGGCGGGCCTTGGGATAGCAGAGCTTTCTTCTGTAGAAATCGAAGAATTCTTCCGGATGTGCTTCGAAGAAAGAATGGCTGATGATATCGACAGGACGATAGGAAAGACCACTCTCCTGATTGAAGATTCCCTCTCCGCTACGGAAATCGGGAATACCACTCTCAGTAGACACGCCTGCTCCGCCGAGGAATACGATATATTTCGATTCCTTAATCAATTGTTTCAGCTGCTCGATTTTCCTCTCACGAGCGCCTTCGTAACGATCCAGCCTGGTCTCCACTGTCTAACCCCTTCGAACTCCTTTCGCAATCCGTCGGAAAGGACTGCGTCGTAATCGATCTGTTGTCTGTCCTCAGTCAATGAAACTGTCGTGCGCGATGGCTCCGTCATTAGCAGTACCGAACATTTCCTTACCGAGCACGCGCTTCTCATCACGTTCTTTCTCAGCGATGGAACTGAGCGCATCACGTGTACGGTCAGGATTCTTAATATTCTCCAGAAGGATGATCGGAGTAGACTTATCTGCCGTAGACAGTTCGATCGTGCCTACCTTGAAGATACGCTGCCAGAAGGACTTCTTCAGACGGACATCGAGGATTCTATAGTTCAGAAGTTCATCTTTCACGACCTTGAAGAAACCTCTCTGGATGAACAGACGGTTCTCACTAAAAGAATACTTAGTGAAAGAGATGGGCATGCCGAGGATCCTCTTTTTGTCCTGCCAGATAATCTGTTCTTCAACGATATAGTCATTTAACTTATCAATCTTCGCCATTTCGCACCTCCAAAATGAACCTATTGTTATTATAGTGTTATCCGTTTTAATCGTCTAGCAAAAAGAACAAAAATCACAATTTCGTAATACAATTTTTAAAGTTCACATCACATAGTCCACGTAACACTCTTCAAAATACGGGCACCAGTCGTGAGTATAGTCCATCGTATTATCGCTCTTAAGATAAAAATCGTAACGGATGAAACCGGGATCATCGGGGATCGGATCGTCCCAAGTCACATCGATGTGATACCAGATATATCCGATATTGACCTGACACCATGCGTGCGCTCCCTCTCCAAAACCGAATGTCGAATTGCCGGAGATGACCTTGCACTTCACTCCGCTCAGGAGACACAGTGCCGCAAACGCCTCAGAATACCCCTGACACTGGGCTTTGCCCTCCTCCAGCAGCACCTGTGTACTCGAGTAATACACGACATCTCCATCGAGGGCATACTCACAATGAGAGATAAGGTAATCGTGGATCTTTCTGACTTTCTGTTCCTCGTCAAGCGAATCCGAGATAATAGAATCTCTCACCGCGATCAGCGCCTCGCCCACCGCCTCGGCTTCTTTGGAAGGATATTTCTTCACATTTTTCGCATACAGGTACTGCATCGCCTGACCACAGGCATTGAGTTTCATCTTAATGTCCGTCTTGCAAACGCCGTCACGCTCCAGATAGGAAAGTTTGACATCTTTTTCGCGGAAAGCCGAATGCAGCGCGAACTGTTGGTCGAGTTCGAGCCACATATTCATAAAATCCTTGTAGGTCTTAGTCTGGACATGAATCTCTTCCTCGAACCGATAGAGGGTATCATAGATCACCGTGAAAAGCTCCTGTGAATTCGAAACAGGGATATATTCGTATTTTCTCGCCCTGGGAACCAGCAGACTCATGCATCCTTCCAGAAGCGACATGATGACCAACAGCAGGACCACATGCATGATCCACTTTTTACTAACTCTTCTTTCTGCTTCCATCGTATACCTCGTCCTTGTCAAAAAGCCTGGAATAGTCGACATTTCTTAGCGTGTCACCCGTAAGCATACATCTGTCAAAATACAGATAGTTATCACCAAAAGTATAGTAAGGAGTCGGTCCTACGCCGAAGAAGATACGGAATCCCTGATCCTTGAGATAGACACATCTCGGATCCGATCCACGGATAAAATCGCCGTTAGGATAGACCAGTATCGAAACAGGGCCCGTGAGGGAGCCGACCTGTGTGAGCCATTTTTCCGTATCATTTTCGATCGTATCGATCTCACAGTGATTCGCGTTGATAAATCCATACGTCGAGGACGCGAGCATCCAGCCCGAATCCTTCAGTTTATCGAGGATCGTCAGGACAGTTGTCCTGTTCGCCTCGATCTCCTTGTCCGTGGGATCGATCGTCGCCATACCGGCCGACTCCAGCGCGGCATTTCTGTCATCCACCTGGTCTATATCCGTCACATAACCGAAGATCGACTGATAGCCTGTAAGCGAGATCACACCTTTGACACCGTTATATGAGAAGTCCGGGTGCGCTTCGACAAAAGCATCAAGGATCCCGATCGCTTCACTGCCGCGGCTCACGACCGTTTGTCCGCTGGCGCTGATATATTCTCCGCAGACCTGTCCCATATCATTGAGCACGAGACGGCTGCACATCCCGACTTTCTCCCGTGTGGCAGTATAAGAGAAATCCTCGAGGATGATCACCAGGGGCTTCTTATCCTGCGGGATCGTGATCTCCTGCACATTCAGGAAAGAACTGTTAGACAGATCCACCATCGAAGTCGGATCGATCAGGCAGAATCCCTTTTCATAGAGGCTCTCGAGGATCGCCTTAAACTCCGATGTCGTAAGATAATACGCGTCGGTCGAAGAAACATAGTTGACCTCGAAGGCGACCTTGGTATCCGCGATAAGCGGTTTGACGCAGATCACCTCAACGGATCCGTTATACACGGCTACAGGAGAAGTATTGGACGTAGCCATATAAAGATTGGACTGGATGATCTGGTCATCCGGGAATATCCTTGCGAGATCGGACAGAAGCTTCTCTGCGGAGTAGTACTGGAAATTCGCGAGCATATGATCTGCTTTCTGCATCATGGGCTGATACATCTCGGTCTTACACTCCTCGAGTCTTTTCTTCGCAAAATCATTTACAAAGCCCTCCGAGGTCGTCAGCACATATTCATAACGCTGGACCGCCTCGATATATTCGCCATTGGCGAAGAGCTCCTCTGCATTCTGCACATCGCCTCTGGACATCTCGATCTGATCGATCTCGGCACGAAGAGGACGAGCGGCAGCAGACAGGTTACTGAGGTTCTCGAGCTGTTCGAAGATGAACATAAGAGTCGGCTTCTCGATCGTTCCTAAGAGAAACTCTTCGCAAAGCCCTGTCAGCCAGATCGTCATCTTCGCTCCGGTCAGCTCACTGAGGCCTTCGAGAAAGGCAATATCATCGGCCGTCGGAGTATATCGGTCATAACGGATCTGATTCTCGATCAGCGCGACACGCTCATTGACCTTGGCTTCCATCTCCGTAAGGATCTCGTATTCTCCGGCAAAATCACTGTCATCTCCCGGGTCTCTGTTAATGATGATGTCATTGAGCTCTCTGTACATGGACAGCGCCTTTGCATAGTCGCGCTTCTCGAGCGCGGCATTAAACCCGGGCATGACACCGGCCAGACGGCGGGAATCTTTACTCACCAGAACCATCGTCACAAACATGGCCACCAGGCAGGCGATACCAAGTCCAATCATGACCCACGTTCCGATCGAACGGGGCTTATCCATCGAGACTTTGTTTCCGCCGAATTCCATCATGTGACTGTCAGTTCCTCTTTCTGCATCCTGCGAACATAATCATGAATCACAGATCGCCCAGTGTCAACTGTCTGTCCTCGATCGTGTCCTCTTTCAGGTAATAACCGATAGCCGGAAGTGTCCTGACTCGATAATACTCAGGATCAGTAAAACCCGTATCCTCTACCCGTTTCACCTCGGTCATAACACTGTTCTTCTTACTTGTAAGGACCTGTACACCCTGAGAAGATCTCGTTGTCTTAAGAGGGATCAGTTTCGTATCGAAAACGATCGCCTTACGGAGATTCGAGAACGCAGCCATAGTCGTATCTTCAGCCAGATAATGCATGCAGACGATCGGTGAATTATCACTATAGGCGTTGATCAGCTTCTTACGGTTCTGCTTCGTCTCATACGCCGAAACCGGGATCTTACTGATCTTTCCGTTCTGGAAAGCAAAGAGCATATTGCCCTTGAAATCATCGGCTACATGCATGAAGATGATCCTCTCCCCGTCCTCCATCTGCAGAATATTCGGGAGATATCCGCCATACTCACTTGGTTTCGTATCCGGAAGCTCGAAGCCCTTCATCTTATAGCAATTCGCCCGATCCGAGAAGAAAAGGATCTCGGACTTATTTGTTCCCTCGAGCTCCATGACGATCGCATCGTCTTCCTTGATCTTCAGATCACCGGCATTACGAAGAGACGTCAGCGCGATCTTTTTGATATAACCGTGATCCGAGAGGAAAAGCTTCAGACGATAGTCCTCGATCAGATTACTGACACTGAAAGTAGCCGCTTCTTCGGCCCGCAGGAGTTCCGAACGGCGGGGCTGACCATACTTTTTCGCCACATTCTCAAGGGCTTTGATGATCAGGTCATCGAGGCGCTTCGGCTTTGCGATGATGTCCTCGAGATCCTTGATTTCTTTTTCGAGGTTTTCCCTGTCTGCCGTACGGTTAAGGATGTACTGGCGGTTGATATTACGGAGTTTGATCTCTGCGACATACTCAGCCTGGAGGCTGTCGATATCGAAGCCCTTCATGAGATTCGGGACAACATCCGCCTCAAGCTCGGTATTGCGGATGATCGCGATCGCCTTATCGATGTCGAGGAGGATCTTCGCAAGACCATCGAGAAGATGGAGCTTATCTTTCTTTCTATCCATCTCGTAGACGACTTCCCTCTTCTGGCATGCCCGTCTCCATACCACCCACTCCGCGAGGAGCTGCGTGACACCCATGACACGCGGATACCCGTTTATAAGAACATTGAAGTTACAAGAGAAGGTGCTCTCGAGGCTCGTAAAACGGAAGAGTTTCGTCATCAGCGCATCCATATCCGTTCCTCGCTTACACTCGATACAGATCTTCAGACCGTCGAGATCTGTCTCATCACGCACATCGTTGATCTCCTTGACCTTCCCGCTCTTGACCAGTTCCGTAATCTCATCAATCACCGCCTCGGCCGTTGTCGTGTACGGGATCTCAGTGACCTCGATGAGGTTATTGCTCTTATCCGGGAAATACTTCGAACGGATACGGATCGGACCGCGGCCGGTCTCATAGATGCCGCGCATCGCCGATTCATCGTAGAGGATGATGCCTCCGCCCGGGAAATCCGGCGCCGGCATCACCGAGAGAAGGTCCGTCATCGGATCCTTCATATAGGCGATCGTGGCCTCACAGACCTCCTTGATGTTAAAAGAGCAGATATTGGAAGCCATACCGGCAGCGATACCCTGGTTACTGTTGACGAGGATCGAAGGATATGATGCCGGAAGAAGCACCGGTTCCTTCATCGTGCCATCATAGTTATCTGTGAAATCTACAGCATTCTTATCCAGGCCACGGAAAAGCTCTTCACAGAGTTTCTCGAGTTTGACTTCCGTATATCTCGGCGCCGCATACTGCATATCACGGGAGTACTGCTTACCGAAGTTACCTTTCGAATCTACATAAGGGTGTAGAAGTGCGCCATTACCTCTGGCCAGACGCACTAATGTCTCATAGATCGCCATATCACCATGGGGATTCAGTTTCATGGTCTGACCGACGACATTACTGGATTTCGTACGATTACCGGTCAGAAGCCCCATCTTATACATCGTATAGAGAAGTTTTCTGTGCGAGGGCTTAAAGCCATCGATCTCCGGAATCGCACGCGACACGATAATACTCATCGCGTACGGCATGAAGTTACTCTCCAGCGTATCGTTAATATCCTGCATCGTAGGCGGCGCCGGCGGCAGACCCTGGGACTGGTCCTTCAGGGAACTTCTCTCCGGCATTTCGCTATTCTCTTTCTTACTCTTTCTTGCCATGCTTCTTCTCTCTTCCAGCTACATTTCTCATTATTCGCTCTTCATAAACATCAGGAGCGGTCAGTCTACATCCAGCATCTCGAGATAGAGATGCCCGTCTCTCTCGATATGCTCCTTACGACCGGCGAGATTATCGCCGAGCAGGAGTTCGAATGTATCCATCGTCGTCTTTTCGTCTCCGGGCACGACCTTGATGAGGCGACGTGTCACCGGATTCATCGTGGTCTCCCACATCATCTCCGGCTCGTTTTCACCGAGACCCTTACTGCGCTGGAGCGTACACTTCTCCGGCGGATACTTCTGAAGGATCTCCGCCTTTTCTTTCTCGTTATAAGCGAACATCGTCTTCTCTTCACCCTTGTTTCTGTAGGTGATCTCAAAGAGCGGCGACTCCGCGATGAAGACCTTCCCTTCCGAGATCAATGTCGGCATCAGCCGGAAGATCATCGCGAGGATCAAGGTGCGGATATGGAATCCGTCAACGTCGGCATCGGTACAGATAATGACCTTATTCCATCTAAGGAGCGAAAGATCGAAGGACGAGAGATCCTTGTTATGCTTCGTCTGGATCTCGACACCACATCCGAGCACCTTCACCAGATCCGTGATGATCTCGCTTTTGAATATCGTCGGATAATCGGCCTTCAGACAGTTGAGGATCTTGCCCCGCACCGGCATAATCGCCTGGAACTCCGCGTCACGGCCCATCTTACAGGAACCGAGAGCCGAGTCGCCCTCTACGATGTAGAGTTCTCTCTGTGCAACATCTTTCGTTCTGCAGTCGACAAACTTCTTGACACGGTTGTTGATATCGATGCTGCCCATCAGTTTCTTCTTGACGTTCAGGCGCGTCTTCTCCGCATTCTCACGCGAACGCTTGTTGATCAGGATCTGCTCGATGACACGGTCACCCTCAGGCTTATTCTCGATAAACCAGACCTCCAGTTTCTGACGGATAAGATCTGTCATAAAGTCCTGGATAAACTTATTTGTGATCGCCTTCTTCGTCTGGTTCTCGTAGCTCGTCTGCGTCGAAAAAGAGCTGGTTACGAGGATCAGGCTGTCCGCGATATCCTGGAACACGATCTTGCTCTCATTCGCCTTATACTTGTCTCTCGCGCGGATCTGCTTATCGATCTCCGCGGTAAAAGCACTTCGGACCGCCTTATCCGGCGCGCCGCCATGCTCGAGGAAACTGCTGTTATGGTAATACTCGAGGATATTGACCTCGTTATTGAAGCAGAACGCCACCTGGCACTTGACCTTATACTCGGACTTATCTGCACGGTCTTTACCACGTCCGGAACCATCAAATGAAGCCGGCGCCGACAGGCCCTTCTCTCCGCTGAACTCGGCCACGTACCCCTCGATACCGGAAGGATAACAGAAGGTATACTCTTCCCCGCTCGCCTCATCCTTAAGAAGGAAGGTCACGCCGCTGTTCACGACCGCCTGACGCTTCAGGATCTGAAGGAAGGAATCCAGAGGAATATTGATATCAGTAAAAACCTCGCGGTCCGGCTTCCACTTCTGGATGGTACCGGTGCGCTTAAAGCGGGTCGGCTCCTTAAGAAGGCCTCCGACATTCTCGCCTTTCTCAAAATGCAGGCTGTACTTAAAACCGTCACGGAAGACAGTCACATCGAAATACTCGGATGAATACTGCGTCGCGCAGGCACCGAGACCGTTAAGACCAAGGCTGAACTCATAACTCTCGCCGGTATCGTTATTGTACTTACCGCCGGCGTAAAGCTCACAGTAGACCAGTTCCCAGTTGAAGCGCTGCTCCTTCGTGTTATAATCCAGCGGAATACCACGGCCGAAGTCCTCGACAGAGATCGACCCGTCTTTATACCTTACTACCTCGATCCGATTACCGTAGCCTTCTCTGGCCTCGTCGATCGAGTTACTGAGGATCTCGAAGAACGAGTGCTCACAACCCTCGAGACCATCCGAACCGAAAATGACGCCAGGACGTTTTCTTACACGGTCCGCGCCCTTAAGGGCGGTAATGGTATCGTTACCATATGATGATTTACCGGACATACCTATTTAACCTCATCTATCTATAATCCAAACAATTATACCACAACATCATGTGGCTACACCCGACAATTACTACTAAATTTAGCATTTTTGTCGAAAATGGTCCCGAACAACAGTGCTTTTCGGACGGAAAAACTGTCAGATTCAAATAGAACGAAAAAGACCACCCTCATCGGATGGTCATTTTCTGGTGAGCCCAGGGGGATTCGAACCTCCGGCCCACAGCTTAGAAGGCTGTTGCTCTATCCAGCTGAGCTATGGACCCACGCTTTTGAAAAATGACGACCGGCATGGCCGTCATCAGTGGAGCGGGTGATGGGAATCGAACCCACGTGGTCAGCTTGGAAGGCTGAAGTTCTACCATTGAACTACACCCGCACGTACATCTCGCAAACGTTCTTTAGAAAACTTGCTTAAATATATTACTACACGAAATCCTGCTTGTCTACAAGAAATTTCAAAGACACGCTAACTACATTAAAAAGGGGGACCATCTTCACTCAGACAGTCCCCCCGGATCCATTCTTCTACAGATGTCACGGTGTCGCGGAGATATAATCACCGGATACATAGAACCCATCTTCGAGCTTATACCAGTTATTATCGGTCTTGGCTACAACAATGACCTCCATACCGGCTGTCAACGTGCCGACCTGTTCGTAATCCGTGCCCGGACCTTTTCGGATCTTGAGATATCCATCCGAGATGTGTACATACATGACCTTCGCATCCATCGCCGTCTCTTGCCACTTCACTTCTTCATTGTTCGGCTGGATCGTTAAACCATATTCCATCAGCGTCGTGGTCGCCTCCGTAGTCGGAACCGTCACCATAGGAGTCGTCTCCGTTGTGGAAGACGCGCTCTCAGACGTCTCTTCATCATCATCCTTCTTCTTTCCACATGCAGACATAGATACCAACATAACACAGGTCATGGAAAACGCCAGTACTTTAACAACAAACGAAGATCTTTTCATAGGACACGCTCCTTTTAGTGGATCATTCTTCTCTTACTATAATAGTACAACATTCTTTAGAAAGAATTGCAAACCTTTTTTACAATCATGTTACGTTTTCGACTTCCGGGTTGAGTTTTACGAACATCACGTGATCCTGATACCGTCCGTCGATCTCCATGAATTTGACATTATAGCCCATCTTCGTAAAGCCACAGGACGTCACACAGGCGATCGATCTCTCGTTCGTTGGAAGGATATCCGCTTCGATCCGGTGTAGCCGGTAGTACTTAAACATGAAATCACAGCTGGCCAGAAGGGCTTCCTTCATATAACCCTTCCCCTGTTCCTGCTGATCCAGATGGTATCCGACAAAACAGGAATTCATGCATCCTCCGATGAGGCTATAGAACGAGAGTCTGCCGATGATACGGTTCTGATCATCTATCGTCGCGATCCAGAATCCGACCTGCGTATTCTCACGGAACTGTTTAAGATCAAACTTCAGATAACTCTTCTGCTCTTTCTCGGTGAAGTACTTCTCTTTCTGTCTCTGACTATATCTCTTGTGAAAATCTCTGTTCCGTATGAGATAATCAGCCACCGCCAAAGCAGCAGAAGGCTTGTACACGGATAGTACAAGCCTTTTTGTCTGCAATGACAGAACTGCATTTTTATTCGGTGTTATGATCTCATATCTCGACATCTTCAGTATCGTTTCACTCTTTATCTTCAGAATCATCCTCCTCCGAAGAAGAATCATCTTCTTTTTCATCAGAAGGAGCATCCGTCCCCTCGATCTTCGGGAGATCTTCCCCTTCAATCTTCGGGGATTCCGTTTCATTTCCCTCGATGGCCGGAGTATCGGTCTCATTTCCCTCGATGGCCGGAGTATCCGTCTCGTTACCTTCGATGGCTGGCGCATCTGTCTCGTTGCCTTCGATGGCAGGAGTATCCTTCTTATCGTCTTCGATAGCCGGTGTATCGTTCTTCTTACTGTCAATTTTCTTTCCGACAACCTTGATCTTCGGTGTCGGCACGACCGTCTGCTCAAATGGCTCAGGTTTTTTATCCGGGAATTCCGGGAAATCAGGCATCGCTTCTTCCTGCGGTTTTTCCGGCTCCTTCACACCGGCCTGTTTCGCACCGGGACGGCGGGGTTCGGCTTCATCACCGAACTGATAATAGTGATCACCTTCATTTAACGGAGAAGCAGCAGCAGACGATGTATCGTCCGGTTCATCCGGATTCTCATCTGTAAACTCGTCCATGTTCTCATTTCTCTCCTTCTGTCTCAACACGAGGAGGACAACAAGGACCGCAAGGAGCGCCGCACAAGCAACCGACAATACGATAGTTGCGATCTTAAAACCATTTCCTTCGGTATCGGACTTTACGTCAGCTACTGTAGGAGAGAGAGAGACTGTAAGCATCGGCGTCGGAGAAGGCGTGGATGTCGGCGTATCCGTCGGAGCCGGCGTCGGAGTCGCGATCAGCGCCGAAATATCTCCTCGGAAAGGCATGATCATATTCGTCTTCTCGTCGAGATAATAGAGTCCTTCATGTCCGTCACCATCAAGAAGATAAACCAGCAGCGGCTGATCCGGCTGCGCCGTGTTCTTATAAGCTTCGACTTCGTGCCCGTCAAAAGAATACGTGGTCTTCTCATAACCGGTCGGGATCACAAAATCAGAAGGAAACGACATAAAGATCATCGAAAATGCATCCTGACTGAAACTATAGCAGGGAGAAACTGTCTCTGCATCCGGGTCATAACGGTAAAGACCGTTTCCGTCATCCGACAGCAACCACATCAGAAGCGTACCATCCGAACCCACGAGACACGGCACTTTCTTTGACTTATACGTCGTTTCTGACCATGTAAAACCGGAAGGCACATTCTCAAGAGAATTCGTCTCAAGGATCGTATAACTGATCCCGTTTGTCTCGATCAGCGGATACGGTTCCGGCGTCGGTGTCGGCGTACCTCTCGTGACGATGATCTTATATGTCCTCGTATCCCCGTTTTCCGCCGTGACGGTTACTTTTACCGTGTTGTCACCGTTTTTCAGATCTTTCTGGACACCATTAAGTGAGACCGATGCGGCACTATGTTCCGGAGTTGCTGATACGGCGATCGATGACTGGCTTTCTGCGACCTTAACATAGTAGGTCGTGGTATCTCTTGAAAAGGACGGGCTAAGTGAGCCCGGAGCGACCGACAGAGAACTTAAATAGTTATTCCCGGACAGGACCACCGGTGCAGAGATCTCAATATTGGCAGAGGTTCCCGTTCCATAATCGGCCAGTCCGTCGAGACTGGAGACATTGAGACTAACCGATACTGAAGTGGTACCTTCCTGCAGACATGTAAACTCGATCACAACGATCGTCGAACCTGAAGCGATATTACAATTATAGTCGAGGAAGTGTGAACCGGATTTGCCGAAGTTTGCCGCCCCGTAGTTTCCGGCCGAGATACTCTGCAGTTCAAGATACGAACTGTCGTAACTGACGCTTCCGTCGTATCCTCCATAAGGGCCATCTCCACTCACGGATACATTGATACTGATCGTCTTTCCTACCTCAGCTTTGCCGCTCTTCGAAAGACTTGCCGACGGATCTGCTACGACCTTTCCGCCCTGGATCATACCGATCAGAAGCACTGCCGATGCCAGGATCGAAACACCTCTACTGAGAATCACTTTAGCCTTATTCTTCATAATCATCCTATACCTTTCATTCTTCCGGAAGCCGGATCCTAGTTAACTTATAAATCCGGCCCGATTCATTATAACACTACTCAAACAGATCACAGTGTGCTCATATCGTACCCAAATCCAATCACTGCACGATCTGTCCTTCCTGCAGGATATGTTTCGAAATCAGCGTCAGATCGGCCGCCGTAACTCTTCCGTCTTTGTTGGCGTCTGCTGCATGTCTTCCTGCTTCAGAAAGCGATCCTTCACCGAGGATACTCCTGGCGATAAGTGTCAGGTCAGCCGAACTGATCTTACCGTCGCCGTTTGCATCTCCACGGATAAAGAGCGCACCGATATATACTGTATTCCCATCCGCATCTACGATCTGGATAAGATCGCCGGTGCTCACTTGCGTGCTGTCATCCTTATCCATCCCGTTCATATTGAAATAGTGGAGTTCGAAGCCCTCAAGCATCTCGAATCTTGCTTTGATATCACCCACCGTCGAATCCGGATCGATCCCACCGAAGTAGTTCTCTTCCGCGGTCAGATCCGTATGGAAGTAGTTGTCATAGGCCTCGGTATTTCTTGCTATATTGATCGTATAGACACGAGAAGAGCCATTCTCCGCCGTTACCATGACCGAGATCGTATTCACCCCGTCTTCAAGTGTAATATCTCCATCGCCGCTGACGGACGCTTTGTCCGATGCCGGTGTTGCCGAGATATGAACGGATGTGCAAGAAGCGGAAACAACCAGCGAATACTCCTGACAGTTCATCGGATCGAACTGCGGCGTCAGGATATACCCTTCGATAGAGAGCTCACGCAGATAATCGTTCGGGTTGCCTGCTTCACGCGGCAGGAGGCTCGGTGTTTCCGGCATCTCATCGTAGACAGGAATGGAGAACACCATCTCCTGTCCCAGGATGCCGGCCTTATCGTAGGCCTTATACATCTTTTTAGCTTCATAGAAAGATCCCTGGATATTCGTCATATATTGATGATTCCCAAACTGAGACGAATCATTGGGATGCACGTTGAACTTCATGAGATAGGTCGTATTCTGTCCCATATTGATATAAGCATTAGCGATAAATATGCTGCCACCGACGATCGAGCTGATCCTGGTTGTCCAAGGCAGAAGCAGTCTCGCATTTGTTTCGGGATTAGATGAACCATCTCTTGCAAAGGCCAGGCCTTTCGCAACAGGATCGCGATCCGAAGAAGCGCCGATATTGTAATAGTTATAAAGACTCGTATACTGTCTCTGATAGTGATCCGAATAATAGTCGCCTGACGTCGAAGCGCTTCCATCGACAGATACCTCCTGCAGGCACTTCGCTGCCAGGAACACCGGATTGGCCCCGCTGGTCTGTGCCGCGAGCATAAAGGCTTCCGCATAGGTGATCTGCGCCGATGCATCCAGGTTATCTATCAGATCCGACTCCATGAATGTCCCGTTTAAGAGGCCCTGCACAGAGTCGATCGTCTGGTACTGTTCATCATAGGAGAGATCCAGAAACTGGAATACCGTCTGCTCCCCGAGCATATTTCTCGGATCGAGATAATAGGCAACGACAGGCTTTGCGGCGTTTACCCACATCTTACCGTCGTAGACGATAAATTCTCCAGTCGACCAGTCGTAAGCGCCGGATTCCGTGGACTTCCATGAATCATTACATGTACTGTATATGAGGCTGACACCGAGTCTCGACTCCTTTGCCAGCGTCTCTTCAAATGTTCTCCCTACCCACATCGGACGGAAATGCCATGTCGGGTGGGCTCTGTGAAGAGAGCGAAGATAAGGTTTGTAATCGCTAGGGAAATCGGCAATCTCCGCTTCAAAAGTTTCATCTCCTACGACATCCGCATCTTTAGCCAGGAATTCATCGACTACATATCCGCTCTTTCTATCCCCATTTTCATCGGTATACTCGATCTGACACCACACATTACTTCCGGAAGGATCCCCACTCAACGTCGTGACCTCTCCGGCCGTCACCTTCTTCCCGTTACGAACGACCCCGATCACCGTGGTATTTACGGTCCCGGGGTTGTTTCTGACATTTGCGCTATCGACGATGATGATCGCGTTTTCCGTGCTGACCGGTTCTGATGGTTCCGTACTCTCCGTCGTATCCGAGGTTTCTTCCGAAGATTCCTCCCCGGAAGATGTTTCAGTGGTTTCAGTCGTATCCGAAGATTCGGATGTATCAGACGCCTGCGTTTCCGACGGCTCGTCCGGATCCGCGAAGAGGCGTCCTCCTGCAGGAACAGCTGCCATCAAACAGGCGCACGAAAGCGCCGCGGCACACGTCCGCGCCAGATTCCGCGCTGTTCCCGATTTTAGTTTTCTTAACATACAGGCACACCTTGACCTTATACATGTATTCAATCATATGGTATCAGAGCTATATTTAACAATGGTTACAGGAATATCACAAATTCAAGCAAGGACAACACCAAGAGAGAAAACAACATCCGAATCGCGACTTCCGCACCCCACGGGAGAAAACAATACCCTGATGCGGACTTCCGCCCCCCACGGGAGAAAACAACATCCGAATCGCGACTTCCGCACAAGCAACGCGCGGAGGACCTGAGCGATCCGGATGTTTGTTTTTGATGCTGGTGGCTCACTGGAGGCTCGAACTCCAGACCCCTTGATTAAAAGTCAAGTGCTCTACCGACTGAGCTAGTGAACCATATGGCTGGGGTAGCAGGATTCGGACCTACGAATGCGGGAGTCAAAGTCCCGTGCCTTACCGCT
>JAFZLF010000042.1 GCA_017551625.1 Clostridiales bacterium
GATCACCGTCCTTTCCAACCGGTGACCTGAGAGATGCTTCTATTGTAAGAGTGAAGGCAACTCCGATACAAGTGGAACTTCCTGTAAGACTGACTTCCACTCGCGGCCCCCTGAAGTGGAACTTAACTTTTCACTTCAGCCCAATTGGTGCCTCTCGATTACTTTGTTGTGATTGGGAGGCATCAGTTATATAATGAAGAGTGTAGTATCAAAAGTCTTACCGGGTAGTCGATGTGATCGATATGGAGGAGAGGGTATGACTGAGAACATTACTAAAAGAAAGGGACTCGATCCGAGGCGCCTGATCGAACTGGTCATCTTGTGCTTCATCGGAATCGCGGTCAACCTTGCCCTATCGCAACTAAGCAATAGGTACGGCCTTCCGTTCTATCTCGACGCGGTCGGTACTGTCTTTGCTGCGGCTGTTGGTGGTACACTCCCCGGCATTCTCGTCGGGCTTACCACAAATATTCTGAAGGCTTTTTCGGACTGGCCGTCCATCTATTACGGTACACTAAACGTCATGATCGCTGTAGCGACATCGATGTATACCAGAGATGGGATCAAAAAGAAAACGATCCTTCCTATGATATTCACTCTGGCGTTTATTGGCGGAGCACTCGGGTCAGTCCTGACATGGTTTCTCTTCGGGTTTGCAGGTGAGGGCGTCAGCGCCAATCTCGCAACATGGATCTACGACCATCTGATCGGTATCAAATTCCTTGCCCAGATTTCCGCTGACTTCTGTATCGACCTCGCAGATAAGACGATCTCCGTCGCCATTGCTTGTCTGGGTCTTCTGGCTGTTCCGAATTCGATCATGGAGAATTTGCGTATCCATGGCTGGAGACAGAAACCTCTGAATTTCAAACAGCTCCGGATAATTAATAAGACGCGCGTCAGGCAGATTTCTCTTCGTACCAAGCTGATCCTTCTCCTTTCGGCAGCATTGACGATCATCGCTGTCGTGTCGATCGCGATCGGCTATTTTCTCTTCCGCGAGACGACGATCAATGATCATGCCGAGTTTGCGCAGGGGATCATGAAGTATCAGACGGACTGCCTCGATCCCGAGATGATCGATACGTATCTGGCACTTGGGAGAGGCGCCCCCGGCTACACGTATATCGAGAGCCAGCTGCGTTCTACGTTCGCAAGCTCGGATAATATCCGGTTTATGTACGTATATCAGATCAAAGAAGACGGTTGCCATGTTGTTTTCGACATGGATACTGAGGACGTCAAGGCCGATGAGGTGGGCACGGTGATTCCCTATCCGGAGGACATCGCAAAGAATATCGATGCTTTTCTCGCAGGAGAGCAGGTCGAACCACAAGTCAGTAATGACCCGCGTTTTGGATGGGTACTGAACAACTACGAACCGGTATACGATAAGAACGGGCGTTGTGTCTGTTATTCGTGCGCGGACATCTCGATGAGTCAGATGCAGGACATGACGAGCACGTATCTGGCGAAACAGATCGCGCTGTTCCTCGGGGTATTCATCATGGTGCTGTGTCTGGGGGAATGGCTGGCCGATTACCACATCATCTACCCGCTGAATTCGATGGCATATGGCGCGAGTTCTTTCGCCTATACGTCGACCAATAAGCGGAATTCCAGTGTCGAGAAGATCAAGTCGCTGGAGATACGGACCGGCGACGAGATCGAGAATCTCTACTGTGCGTATGCCCAGACGACGGAAGAGAGTATGCGGTTCATGAATGATAGCCGGAAAAAGGCTAAACAGATCGACAAGATGCAGAGTGGTCTGCTCATGGTCCTGGCGGATCTGATCGAGAGCCGTGACAAATGTACCGGTGACCATATCCGTAAGACGGCCGCCTATACGAAGATCATCCTCGACCAGCTCAAGAAACAGGGGGATTTCCCTGAGATGCTGACGGACGAGTATATCGGCAATGTCGTGCGCGCGGCGCCACTTCACGATATCGGTAAGATCAATGTCCCGGATGCGATCCTGAATGACCCCGGACCGGGGCGTCTCACGGATGAGCAGTTCGAGATCATGAAGAGCCACGCGCAGGCAGGATATGAGATCATCACGAAGGCCATTGCCAATATGGAGGATAGCGGCTATCTCGAAGAGGCCAGACAGATGGCCCACTACCACCATGAGAAATGGGACGGTTCCGGCTATCCGGAGCACCTGAAGGGAGAGGAGATCCCGCTGTCGGCACGCATCATGGCAGTGGCGGATGTTTTTGACGCCCTGATGTCGAAGCGCAGCTACAAACCGCCGTTCACTTTCGAGAAGGCGATGCAGATCATCACAGAGGGCTCCGGGAAACACTTCGACCCGAAGATCGTCAGTGCTTTTGTCGCGGCAGAAGGAAAAGTGCTCGAGGTCCTCGAAGAGTTTGACGGTGGAAATCTCAGTAAGGCGGTGGAATGCCAGAAGAGCGGTACCATCGAAGCTCCGAAAGAAGAGAGAAAAGACACATCTGAAGAAGAAACGTCGGAGACATCTCCGGAAGATAATGACGAGCCGGGAAAGAAGAAAGAGTAAGTCGATCCTCTCTTCGGGTGGATGCAGATTTACGACGAATCGTTATGCTTCACAGACAAATTATGTGCAGATAATCCAGTGTGAAAAGCATATATTTCCTAGTATTATTCGTTTATAGTATATCTGTGCCCGGATGTCGTTTGACTTTGCCGGGGCATCTATACTTCACAAGATAGGTTCTTAGGAGGAAAGGAAAAAGATGAAAAAGAGAATCGCGGCGGTCCTGATGGCGCTGGCGCTTACGGTTTCGGTATGTGCCTGCAGCAAGGACAAGGAGACGGAAAAGGAAACCAAGAAGACCAAGAAGACTGAAGAGACTGAGGATACCGAAGAGACGGAAGATCCGACAGACGAGACCACTGACGAGACGACAGAGGCCACAACGGAACCGACGACTGAAGAGACGACCGAGTCCACGACAGAAGCGACAACAACGGCCGGACAGAAGAGTAAGGATTTTGGCGGAGCAACCGGTGTCGAGGCCGTACAGATCGACCTTTCGAATTCCGGATTTAATGTAGAGGAGCTCGAGCCAAACGGAACTGTCTCCATCGATGGTCTGAATGGCTATGCCGGTGGATTTAGCGCGTCGAAGGGAAAAGAGGAATTCTACTATCTCGTATTTGATTCCGAAGACCAGATCAATGCTCTCGATGAGGCCGGTCTTCCGCTTCCGACATCGGGGAAAACACGTATCGGGATGGGTGATGTTATCTGGCACTATGACATGGACGATTCACAGGGTCTCTTCCAGTGCCTGATCCTTAACCCGAACACCAAGCAGGCTCTGTTCTACTATGGTCCGGAAGAGAGAGGCGCCCGCTGCAACGCCTATGCGATGGAACTGGGTATGGTCTCCGCGATGAACGGTTATGCGTCCTTCGAGGAAGATCCGGAGTATCCGGATGGCAAAAGCCTGACCAATGCACCGCAGGAAGTCCCGGATGTAGAGATGAAGAATGAGAAGGCTCAGGCGCTCCTTGAAGAGCTGACGGCAGAAGGCTGCATGATCGAGACACTCCCGATGGATGGTTTCTCTACGGATGGCCTCGATGCTAACTCGGTTGGATTTATGGCATCCGGCGCCGGAAAGTATGAGGATTTCTCCATGATCATCTACGCGGAGAGTGATCCGGAAGCACTGGCCGCTGCCTATGAGGAGACCGCTAAAGATGCGAAGGCTTCGGGTATCGAATTTGAAGAGAAGGGTGATCTCAAGTATGTGATTACCGATATGGGCGGACTGAACCTCTGCGTTGCTTACGATCTTTCTTCGGGTTACATTTTTGAAACGTTCGGCGGATCCGAGGAAAGCATCAAGGAACTGGCCGCTAAGGTCGGACTCGAATTCTGATCCTGATCCCGGGCGGATATTGTGCAAATAGCCGAAAATCGCTCCCTTTGTTGTAAAAGGGGGCGATTTTTGTATAATATGGGTTGTGGCCGCCGGTGCCTCGTAACAGAGGAGAATAGGGAATGCGGTGCAAATCCGCAGCAGCCCCCACTACTGTAACCCGGTACGATGTTCCGATACATGTCATTGGCCGTTTCGGCTGAGAAGGCGAGGGACAGAGGTGAAACGGGTGAGTCAGGAGACCTGCCGGCGAGTTTTTGTTGTTTTTAGTACTTCTCGGGGACGGGAGAAGGACGGAAATGGAGTTTTCATATGAAGAAATTTGGAAGAGCGCTCGCGCTGTCGCTGTCGCTGTCTCTTCTTGTGTCCGTGATGAGCGGATGCGGTAAGAAGGAGACGGAGAAGGAGACTACGAAGGAATCTTCGGCACAGGTCACTGATGACACGGAGGATACGGCAGAGGATACAACTGACGGTACGACGGCCGAGGTGACGGAAGAGACGGAAGAAACCTACGAAGAGGGCTATCCGGTCGAGCTTACCGACATCTACGGATATACTTCTGTCATCAAGGCGAAGCCGCAGAGCATCGTTTCTCTGAGCCCGGCCTGCACGGAGCTGGTCTATTCCCTGGGTATGGGTGGTTCCCTGGTCGGCAGAACATCGGTCTGCAACTATCCGGACGAGGTCGCATCGGTCGAGTCGATCGGTGATATGTATGCGCCGGATGTTGAGAAGATCGCCAGCCTCGAGCCGGATATTATCGTGACCGACTCTTCGATCACACCGGAAGCGACAGTTACCCAGCTGAGAGATCTTGGACTGAACGTAGTCATCCTCAACGAAGGCACGACATTTGAAGGCGTCTATACCAAAATCGAGAATATGGGTAAGATCTTCCATGCAGACGATGTAGCCGCACAGGTCATCGATGGCATGAAGGCCGAGCTTGCGGAAGTGCAGGATGCGATCAAAGATGTTAACCTCCATCCGTCTGTTTACTATGTAGTCGGATTTGGTGATACCGGCGACTGGACCGCGACCGGTGATACCTTTATCAATGACATTATCACAATGGCCGGCGGCGATAATATCGCGAAAGACGGTCAGTATTACAGCTATAACGTAGAGGATCTGGTTTCTCAGGATCCGAACATCATCATCCTCCCGTCCTGGGCAGACGGCACTTTCCAGACTACAGCTCCGTATTCAGAACTGACTGCGGTCAAGGAAGGAAACATCATCGTGCTCGACAGCACCGATACGCTGGATCGTCAGTGCGCGAGAAATCCGGAAGCAGTAAGAATGCTGGCAGAAGCCTTCTATCCGGAGTGCTTCGCGGAGGAACAGGCAGCATAAGATAAAGACGTGTACGACCGCGTTGTGAACGACGGGTCGGACACGAGGAAATGTGAAGGCAGTTTCATGAAAAAAGAACCGCTTAAAACATGGACACTTACAATGGCCGGAGGGAGCATGCTGCTCCTTCTGGTCATTGTCGTTGTCTGGGCTGCAGCAGTCGGCTCGGTTTCCGTGCCTTTTTCGCAGAGCGCGCGGATCGTCCTGGCAAAACTTCCGTTTGTTGATGCAGAGGAGATGCTCGAGGGGATCCCGAAGGCGAATAAGCTGATCATCTGGAATATCCGTCTGCCACGTGTGCTCCTGGCAGGACTCGTGGGTGGCGGACTGGCGGCGGCCGGTGTCGTGATGCAGGCGCTCTTTCGAAATCCTCTGGCGGATCCGCAGGTGCTGGGCATATCGTCTGGCGCGGCTTTCGGCGCGGCAGTGGCGATCGCCTTCGGCATTACATTTACCGTGTCCGGCATCAGCAGTATCTGGCTCTTCGCTTTTGCGGGGGCGATGCTCACGATGGTGCTGGTCTTCTACGTGGCCAGGATCGCGACTTCGCGGTCAGTGACGGGCATCCTTCTTGCGGGTATCGCGTGCTCGTCGATGCTGACGGCCGCCATCACACTGATGATGATGTGGAACCGGGAAAAACTCGAGCAGATCTACCTGTGGATGCTCGGAAGTTTCTCTTCGGCCTCATGGGTCAAGGTGGGATTCATGTCGATCGTCCTTCTGGGAGCGCTTCTGTGCTTCATCCTTCTCGGAAGAGATCTGGACCTTCTTTCCTTCGGAGATCAGGAGGCACAGAGTATGGGCGTCTCGGTCAAGCGTACCCGCACGATCGCGGTGCTGTCGACGTCTCTTCTCGTGGCAGCGGCCGTATCGGTAAGTGGCATCATCGGATTTGTAAGTCTCATCATCCCGCATATCATGCGTATGCTGTGCGGGCCGAAGAACAGGCGGCTGATCCCACTGTCGCTTCTCGGCGGCGCGATTTTCATGATCCTCTGTGACATGATCAGCCGGACGGCGGTACCGCCGAATGAGATCGCAGTTGGTGCGATCACGCAGGTGACGGGCGCTCCGTTCTTCCTCTATCTTCTGTGGAAAGAAAGAAGAAAGGGGGAACGCGACTGATGGATACTCACTTCGACCTTCAGGCGAAGAGCCTGACGTATCAGCCTTTCGGGACGAAGACCCCGATCCTCTCGGATGTCTCATATATCTTCGAGGAAGGTCATATGACAGCGCTGCTGGGACCGAACGGCTCAGGAAAGACCACGATGCTCCGGCATTTCCTGGCGCAGATCAAGAGCCCCGGGGGCGCGGTGCTGATCGGGGAGAAAGATTCCGCGTCTTTTCCGCCGAAGGAGAGGAGCCGGATGCTGTCGTGGGTACCGCAGAACAGTAGCGGAGACAGTGCATTTACCGTAGAGGACGTCGTCCTGATGGCGCGATACCCGTATAAGGGAACGTGGGAGAATGACTCGCAGGAGGACATCCGCATCGCCGAGGAAGCCATGCGCACGGTGAGCGTGATCGATTTCAGGAATCGTGATTTCGGGTCGCTCTCAGGCGGCGAGCGGCAGCGAGTCCTGATCGCAAGGGCGCTGGCGCAAACGACGCCGTGGATCTTGCTTGACGAACCGACATCGAATCTGGATGTCAAGCACCAGCTGGAGATCATGGAGCTGATGAAGAAACGCGTCGATGAGCATGGCCTGAGTGTCATCGTCGTCATGCACGATTTCAATATGGTCGAGAAGTTCTGTGACCGCGCGGTATTGCTGAGCGGGGGGCGCGTCGTCGCAAGGGGCACGGTCGGCGAGGTGCTGGTGCCACAGATCCTGAGGGATGTGTATGAGGTCGACTTTGATATAATGGAAAAAGACGGGAAGCGGATGTTCTTCCCCAAAAGCTTGAAATGAGGCGCATAACATGGAATGGATACCGAATGCGGAGCGCTTCGAGGAGTATCTCGAGGTCAGTGAATATATCAACCACAACCACATCAAGATCGTGTATCTGATGAACTACTTCATGGAGACGATCGTCAAGGACCAAAACGAAGGTAAGGCGATGGACTATCTCGATCCGGAGATCGAGTATGCGTCGCGTGTGTTCCGGTTCGTCAGAGATGAGATCTCCCATAGTAACGATGCCGGCCGGCGTGAACTGTGCCTGCGCGCTTCGGAAGTCCTCGATAAGAGGACAGGTCTGTGTTTTGGCAAGTCGCACCTGCTCTGCGCGCTTCTGCGTGCGGCAGGGATCCCCGCGGGACTCGGTTACCAGTATCTGCGTCTCGACGAGAATAACGACGACTCGCCACTGATCCTGCATGGTCTGACGATGGTGTATTTTGAATCGCTCGGCAAGTGGATCCGCCTCGATGCACGTGGAAATAAGCCCGGCGTCGATGCGCAATTCTCGATCGATGAGGAAAAACTCGCGTTCCCGGTACGGCCGGGACTCGGCGAGACGGACCTTCCGTTTATCTTCCCGCGCCCGGATATCGGCGTGATCGGCAAACTTATGCTATGTAAGACGGCGCAGGAAGCGATGGCGAACCTGCCCGACCGGATCGCGGGCAAGTGCTGATAATGATACTTGACGCGTGGGGGCTTTTGGTGTTATCATTTCATTCGCTGATTATGCAATCGGCGCCATAGCCAAGTGGTACGGCAGAGGTCTGCAAAACCTTTATCCCCGGTTCAAATCCGGGTGGTGCCTCCAAAGATCAAGGAGCTGTCGGAAGACAGCTCCTCTTTTGTTGTTGATGCGCTTATGGCGAAATAACCCGGCCTGACATGCTTCTCTTCTGCAATTACGGCGAAGCGAAGTGGTCAGGCCGGCGTTTTTGCGTCCGGGAAGCGGTGGTATACTTTAGTTAAGATCGGGGGGATGGATAATGAAGAATAAGATTACTACTATCGCGATCATGCTGGTCACGATCTCGATCATGACGAGCGCATGTCTGGCGGTGAAGACCAAAGATTCCGATAAAGATAAGAAAGAAACGACTGAGGCTGCGACAGTAGCCGGCGATGTGACCGAGACTTCGGGCGCGTCCGATGAGAAGGGAGCTACGGAAGATACGACCGCCGAGTCGACTGCAAAAGCTTCCGAGGATACAGTAACGACGACTGCTGCCTCGACAGAAACGACTCCGGCGGCAACAGACACGGAAGCGACCACTGAAACAACAACGGCGGAGATTCCGAAGGAAGACTGCGAACTGGTCATCGATGTTACCTACGATGAGAATATCGTGCTGGCGAAGTACACGGTCGTGCTCTATCTCGATGGGGAGAAGATCGAGAGCATGGAGAACGGCAAATTCTTCTTAACGAAGGTAGCGACCACGACCGGTGATCATGAACTGAAGTTCGAAAAACGCGGCGACAGTACCTTTGAAACTACGGTCAAGGTAACGCTTTCCGGTGACAGCACGGTGATTTTCGAGATCAAGTCCCACCTCGACGAGATCGAGATCAAGTCATCCCGCCTGGCAGACGGACTTCAGGATATAGAGGCCGAGATGCCGGATGTGACGGAGATGCGCCTCGATAGGGCGATTGAAGCGCTGGAGGCAGCCGGCTTCAAGAATATCTCGACAGAGTCGAAATCGCCGATCATCCTGAAGAGTAACTGGGTCGTCATCGCACAGAACTTCTCGGCCGGTGAGAAAACGAACCGTGCTGCCGAGATCATCCTGACTTGCGAGAAGGATGGCTAAAGGTCCGAGTGGCCGGCCTTCGGACCGGGACCGCGCACAGGCACAGGACCTCGATAAGCCCATCGTCTCTATATGGGGCCATCTCACTGAGATGGCCTCATTTCATATATTTCTCTGCTCTTGCATTTGCCAGACTATCGTAGTAGTATAGACTACAAGAATAGTCTAAAGTGAACAGGATACTTTCGGATCGATTCCGAATGTGGCCACAGCAGGAGAAAGGAGGCGCGTAAACCTTGCTCGAAATGAACTCGAAGCGGATAAAGACCATATTGGCAAGGAAACTGAGCCTTCTTATCACTTCGGCCATATGTGCATCAGTATGCCTGTGCGCATGCGGCAGTGAGTCTGAATCAAGTTCTTTCGTGGCAGGAAACATACAGACCAAACCGGTAGTGAGAAGAGATGTCGCGCCGAGGGAAACCATCGCACAGGTCGGGGAGGTCCCAAGTGCTTTTGAAGAAGTGATCGCAGAAGACCGATTCCGGAACGTGGAGGCATTCGCTGACAGGCTCATGAAGGTCGAAACAACAGAAACAGATGGGGACGGGATCAAGACCGCGACGATTACCATGATGGATCTTTATGGTGAAGTCCTTGTTTCTTACGAGATCGATTTGGAAGATGCATATGGCGTAACGGCGGTCACGGCGACGTCTGACGGAGGATTCCTCTTGGTGGTCGGATTTAACGGGAACTATATCCCGGGATGGGATCAGATCGATAAGGGATTTTTCTCCCGGATCATCAAGTGTGATACCGATGGAGAAGTAGTCTTTAATAAGAAGTTGGAAAATGTGGAAATCGGGGCGCTCCGGACATGCATCGAAAAGGATGGACTGTACTATTTCTTCGGAGAGCACAGGACGCCGGAAAAAATCAAGGAACAGGGGGAGAAAGACGTATTCATCCTGGTGCTGGACGGTAACGGAAATGAAGTGAACCGTCGGTTCATCGGGGGGAGCAGTTTCGATCAGATCATCCATGTCGAGAAAACGGAAGACGGCTTCGATCTCGAAGTGCAGTCTCAGTCGGATGACGGGGACTTTACGGGATCAAACTCCGGGTACCATGCAGTGTACTGGCGTGTCGTGATCAACGACGGTCTTGAGATCCTGAAAAAGGAGATCGTTCCGGAACGGTTCCCGATGCGCGTCCGGGTCGGTGAGAAGGATGGAAAAGCACTCTATGCCGATGACGAGATGTTTCAGGACTTTGACGCCGGCGGAGTACGGGCGTATATTGATTACGGTGATGCCTACCTCGTGGTGTCTTATCACACGACAGGGGAGTACGAATATACGCCGGCATACATCAGTTCGATCTGGTACTACTCGGAGACGGTCTACTCCATGTACGATAGAAGCGGAACTCTGATCTTCCGGGCTTCCGTGGACTCGAGTCCGGACTATTCCACATACGGAAATACAGAGTCGGACTTGTGAAAAGAAGAGAAAAACGGCGAAAAACGATGAATTTTGCAAAATCAGTGAGATTTTTTAGTAAAAAGTGTTGACATAACCTCCGATCGCATATATTATAGGGAAGCGCCCGAAAAAAGGGGCCTTTTATGCGTATACTTTTTAGGAGGAAGAAGTCCATCATGAAGACATTTGTTGCTACACCATCAAATATCGAGAGAAAATGGTACGTAGTTGATGCTTCCGGCAAGACGCTCGGTCGTCTGGCGACAGAAGTGGCAACGGTTCTGCGCGGCAAGAATAAGCCGACCTACACACCTTTCATCGATACAGGAGATTATGTAATCGTCATCAACGCTTCCAAGCTCGTACTGACAGGTAAGAAGCTGGATCAGAAGATGTATCGTTATCACACAGGCTATGCCGGTGGTCTCAAGGAGACATCCTACAAGAAGCTCATGGAGACAAAGCCGGAGAAGGCTTTCGAGCTGGCTGTTAAGGGTATGCTCCCGAAGAACGCTCTCGGTCGTCAGATGTTCAAGAAGCTGAAGGTTTATGCAGGCGCTGAGCATGATCACGCTGCACAGAAGCCGGAAGTGCTGAACTTCGAAAGCTAATATAGGGAGGAATAAGTTACATGGCTAAGAAAGCTACCAAAGTTTACTTCTATGGCACAGGTCGTCGTAAGAATGCTGTAGCATGCGTACGTCTTCTTCCTGGCACAGGTAAGATCACCATCAACGATAAGGATATGGACGATTACTTCGGTCTGGATACTCTGAAGCTCATCGTTCGTCAGCCGCTCGTAGCGACCGCTACAGAAGGCAAGTTCGACATCATCTGCAAGGCCATCGGCGGCGGTATCTCCGGTCAGGCCGGTGCGATCCGTCACGGTATCTCCCGTGCTCTGGTCCAGGCAGACGAAGAAGCTTATAAGGCAATTCTTAAGAAGGCCGGTTTCCTCACACGTGATGCACGTATGAAGGAAAGAAAGAAGCCGGGTCTCAAGAAAGCTCGTAAGGCTTCGCAGTTCAGTAAGCGTTAATCGGGGGTTCGCTTCGGTTATCGTCTTCGGACGAAAGACAAGACTTTTCAGCAAGAGCCGTTCCTTTATGGAGCGGCTCTTTTTTCTTCTCGAAATGCACTGTCGCCGCGGCGGAGACGGGTCGGCCCGGCGCGCGGACATAAGGATTTTTCGGGCCCCTCGAGGAACAGTGCTTTTCGTGACGTATATGTCACGCAACAGGGGAGACCGTCTGCTAAATTGTAAATAGATCTTGGGATTTTCGGGATCGACATCATGGGAAATGGTTATTGTGAGGGTTATCTTATGAAGTGTTATCAGTTTGCGCGACGGGCTGTCGCAGTGGGTATCTGTCTTTCGATCTTTATGGGAGCAGCGGCATGTAAGAAGAAAGAGAAAGGCCGCAGAAGAGAGATAAAGGGATCCGATCCCTACTTCGAATCGGAGACGATCGAACTGAAGATTCCTGTCGATGAGAGCAGAGAAGTGGAAAGCTCTTTTATTGAATCTGTTAACTATCAGGGAGGACAGGTCCTGGTCAACTATTCCGTGAGCTATAAGACACCGGAAAATGGGGAGGAATATAACTGGGAAGATTACTATGAGGCAGGACTTCTTGTCTTTGATCTTAACGGAACCCTGCTGAGTAATGAGAAAGACGAAAACGAGAGAGATTCCGTGGTAGATGCGACTACGGTAGATCAGGACGGGAACCGTGTCTTTCTTATCGGTGAATTAAATAAATTGTCCTACACATATACAAGCTGTGTCGTATTTAAGAATCCGGCCGGTGAAGAAGTCAAGAAAGTCGAACTGGAGACGCCCTGGAATTATGAAGATATGTTCTTTTCCAATATCACGGTCCTGCCGGATGGAAAGATCACAATTGGCTACGATGGTATGTCGTCGAGCGGAAGATATGCTTTTGATGAGCATGGAAAATATCTCTTTCAGATCTCTTCGCTCGACCGGGAGGTGATCGGAGACGTCTTCGAAGAGAATGGAAAATACTACGCTCTGACACAGCCTTCCGCCACGGCAGACGATTACACGATTATGATCAATGAGATCGATATGTCGACCGGTGAGATCAAGCCCGGCAAGGAAGTGGCAGGACTTTCGAGACAATCGTTTATTGCCGCCAGGGACGGCGCTTACTCGGCCACGCCGAATGGCCTTTCGAAAGTGAATACGCAGACCGGCGAACTGGAAGCGATCCTGGACTGGAATCAGACCGATGTCGATCACAGCCTTGTGAAAGCCATCAAGTGTTACCCGGAAAATGCGGATGAGATCAATGCTATCGCAAGGAAAATGAATGATATGGTCGATGAGCAGTACTATCTGGTGAAGCTAAAGCGCGCAGATAAGAATCCGCACGCCGGGCAGAAGATCCTGTATGTGGGAGGCTTGGATATTCCCGATTCTTTCTACGCATATATGCATCAGTATAATGCCGACCCGGAAAGTAAGTTCCGAATCGAAACCGTTGACTACGGATATGCGGATTATGAACAGCAAAGTGAGGATAAGAATTCCGATATCTTCGACAAGGTCTATCTGGATATTCTTGCCGGAGAGGCACCGGATATCCTTCTGAATTTCTCGAAGTATGCGCAGTTCTCTAACGAGGAACTGCTCGTGGATCTGAATACATACATGAACGGAAAGGATCCTCTGGACAAGTCGGAGTACTTCGAGAATATCTTCCAGGCAGTGGAAACAGACGGCAAACTCTATCACGCGCCAATCACATTCTCGCTTGAGGGATTCATGGTGAATACGGATCTCATCGATGCAGACAGGAACTGGAACAGTGATGATTTTGATAAAGCGGCCGAAACTCTCCGGGCGGATGCCAAGCTCTCGGAAAAGCTCCCCTACAATTTTGCGCTGGAATACTTCATGGGTCCGGACATGTCGCAGTTCATGGACTACAACAAGAAACAGGTCAATTTCTCTTCGGAGAAAATGGTCAAAGCACTGGAAGAAGCGAAGAAGTACGGAAGCGGGGATGTAAAGTTCGTCAACCTGAATCTCATTATGGGTGTCGGTGTAGACCCGAAGTATGAAAGAGTGTACGGACTTATGATGGGGGATGCTTTCGAGGGAACAGATACCGGTGACGTCGAGATGCTCTACGCGGGAAGTACGGCGCTTCATCCGGTTACCCTTCAGAGTGTCTCGGAGTATAATTTCTACAAGCATCTTCTGGGAGGAAAAGGAAAACTCGTCGGATATCCGACGATCGACGGAGACGGTGTCGTAGCAGAGGCGAATCTGTCTCTGGCGATCGTGGCTTCCTCGAAATATAAGGACGAGGCATGGGAAGTCATCCGCAGTTTCTACAGCGAAGAAGCACAGCGTACACTGACCTCAGATAACCTCGCCACAGCCCGCGGATACCCGATGATGGAAAAAGTGCTGCGCGAAGAAGGCGAAGAAACCGTGGCGAGACTCAATCGTGTGTATCGTGTGGCACAGGAAGATACAAGTCCGGATTATGGTGTGGTAACCATCTACTTCCCGGCGGAAGAAGATACGATGGATGAGCTTCTGGAGATCGTCCGCAGCATCCGATGCTGCCGGGCCAACGATACTTCGGTCTGGTCCATCATCAGTGAAGAAGCAGCCGGATACTTCGAAGATTCAAGGACCGCGGAAGATGTCCTGAAGAATATCGATAACCGTGCGCGGCAGATCGTCCAGGAGAGATAACATGATAGAGCGAAAAATCGGAAGAAGCGCTTGCGCCATTGCCATCGCGGCCTCGATCATACTCGGTGGATCTTCGTGTAAGAAGAACACGAAGGAAGAGAAAAGAAGGACGATCCTGGAGACGGATCCGTTCTTTACATCCGAGATGCATGAACTGAACATTCCTGTTGATACGGAAAGGGAAGTCGGCTTCCTGACTGTCATGTCGGCCGAGATATTCGGCGATGAGGTCGTGGTCTCGTATGAGATCGACTATGCGCTTCCGGAGGGTGTCGGCGACGGCGGATACTTCCCGGCGGACTACGACTATAACGACTATTTCCAGAACTGGACGGCCACCTTTGATTTGGATGGAAATCTTCTTCGGAGTGAGAACTTGGCAGAGGAAGGAGGTCTCCACCAGTGCTATACCACAGACAAAGAGGGCAGAAGCGTGTGCCTGATGGAGAAGGAGTCTCCCGAAACGGGGGAGGCGCAGGATGTGGTCGTATTTCAAAATAAGGAAGGAAAAATCGAGAAAGAAGTCGTACTGGAAAGCCAGTGGGATACACTGATCAATAAGATCCGCATCCTCGAGGACGGACGGATCCTCGTGCAACAGTATGAGAGTCCCGGCGCACATATGTATGTCTTCGACAGTAACGGCAAGTATCAGTTTAAGATCACTTCGCCGGATCGAGGTGTGGAGGGAGACCTCTTTATGCAGGACGGGAAGTACTACGCCATTACTTCGTCGTTTGATCCCGATGAAAGTTTCGACTTTATGCTCAACGAGATCGACATGACGACCGGTGAGATCAAGCCGGGGAAGGTAATGGACTCCGTGGACGGCCTGATGCTGATGCAGGCGGTATTTGCGGAGGACGGACTCTATTCTTCGACGGCAAACGGTCTGGTGAAGTACGATATCGCGTCGGGTAAGATGGTCGAAGTGATCAACTGGAATCAGACCGATCTGAACCGTACGTTGCTCGATTCGGTCAGGTGCTATCCGAAGAATCAGGATGAATACCGTGCGATCGTCTATGATTATTCGGATATTAAATACGAGAAACTCTCACTCCTTACGTTGAAACGGGTCGAGAAAAACCCGCATGCCGGACAGAAGATCCTGTATGTGGGAGGCTTAGGGATCCCGTCGAATTTCTACGATTATGCATATGAGTACAACGCAGACCTCAGCCACGATCTACGTATCGAGACGGTCGACTATTCCTTTGCAAACGAAGAAACCGACGATACGGGTATGACCGATTATAGCGGACTTGTGGACAGCATCTATCTGAAGCTTCTTAGCGGAGACGGACCGGATATTCTTCTGAACTTCGATAAGTTCAGCCAGTTTGAAAACTCGGATCTGTTCGTCGATCTGAATCCGTACATCGATGGGAAGAACGGCCTCGAGAGGTCGGAATATTTCGATTCGATTTTCCGGGCGAATGAGAAAAACGGTAGGCTCTTCCATGCGCCGATCACCTTTAATCTCGTCGGATTGATGGTCAATTCGGAACGGATGGATGTCAACAGGAACTGGAATCTCGACGATTTCGACCGGGCCGTGTCGGCACTTCCTTCGGATGTTTCTCTCGTTCCTCAGCCTATCTGCGGGATGCTTCTTTCCTGGTTTATGGGTGCGGATGTTTCGGAGTACGTGGATTACGACAAGAGGCAGACTCACTTTCAGTCGGAGAGCATGGTGAGGGCGTTGGAAGTAGCCGGGAAGTACGGTAGCGCCATTGAATCGCCTGCATATACGTATATCGGGTCGAGCATCTACATGAAGCCCGGCTTCGAGTCGGTCGTAGGATTAACGCTGGAAGATGATTCGCCGGAAGAAGGAATGGAGAGCATCAACGCCGGCGCGATGCTCTATACCGGTCAGTGTGCGATGTATGGCATCGATCTCAGCAGCATGGACGACTATTGCTTCTACCATGGTGTAGTCGGCGGATGCGGAAGATACGTCGGGTATCCGACGAGTGGCGGAAATGGCGTGGCCGCAAGTGCGAATATGTCGCTGGCGATCCTGTCTTCTTCGAAATATCAGGATGAATCGTGGGAGATCATCAAGAGTTTCTACAGTGAAGAAGCCCAGATCAAGATGTGCGAGCAATCGCAGTATGTAGGGAGCGGATTCCCGATGCGAAGGAGCGTCTTCGAAAAGACGAGCCGGGAGACGGTCGACAGAGTAAACAACACATATGATTGCTACCTCCAGGATCTGAATAAGGGAAACGACGCCGGAAGCTGTATCTATTTTCAGGCGGACGAAGCCATGGTCGACGAGGTGCGGGAGATCATCGAGTCGGTCCGGATCAGCGGTCACTACGATAGTGCCGTAATGTCGATCATCGATGAAGAGACGGCCGGGTATTTCCAGGATTCGCGCTCGGCTGAAGACGTGCTGAAGACGATCGACAACCGCGCCCGGCAGATCATCGCAGAGAGATAGGCGCTGGCGACGTTACGGGGGTAAGGTGCGAAAACAAGGCGTATCCCCCGCAACTAGTGCAACCGCACGTCATTGTATTTTGCACATCTTTTTGGCACAATAGTGGCAGAAAACCCGACGGCTCGAGAAGGGGCACAGCAGGCTCCGTCATTTACCTGAATCTCGCGCCGGAGAAAGAGGCTCGCCAATGATCATCTACAATGCGGAAATATATACGATGGAGTCGGAACCGATCAGTAACGGCTACGTCATCTTTGACCAGGAGAAGATCCAGAAGGTCGGAGCCGGCGACGGCTGGAAAACATTTTCAGGCGATTCTTCCGACGACGGCAGAAGCGCTGTGGCCGCAAATGCCATCGGCCAGACCGGGATCATCGACGCCAAGGGTGCCCGCCTCTATCCCGGATTTATCGACGCACACTCGCACATCGGGCTTTTCGATGACGGCATCGACGACGAAGGCTGCGACGGAAACGAGATCGTCTCTCCGATCTCGCCGGACCTTCGCGCGATCGACGGCATCCTCTACGCCGACAGATGCTTCCGCGAAGCAAGAGAAGCCGGTGTCACGCTCGTGGCGGCCGGGCCGGGAAGCGCCAACATCATCGGCGGCCAGTTCGCGATCCTCTCCACATATGAGAAGACGCTCGACCGTGCGCTGGTCGATCCTTTCTTCGCCATGAAGGCCGCCCTCGGTGAGAACCCGAAGATGTGCTACGGCAAGGAGAACAAGGCGCCGCAGACACGTATGGGCAATGCCGCGCTCCTTAGAGGCGTCCTGACGGAGACCATCGAGTACTACGAGAAGAAGAAACAATCCGAGGAGAAGTGGGCCGAGTACAATAACGCGGACAAGCACGATTCCGACGACAAACCCGAGCAGCCGGATGTTTTCGAGAAGGATCTCGAGCTCGAGGCGATGCTTCCTATCATCAAGGGAGAAAAGCCCCTGAAGATCCATGCGCACAGACAGGACGACATCCTGACGGCGGTGCGTATTGCAAATGAATTTAATCTGAAGTATACTCTCGACCACTGCACCGAGGGCCACCTCATCGCGGATGTCCTGAAGGACGAATACGATGCGGGACAGGGAAGTAATCGCGGCCTCGGAATCTTCGCCGATAAGGATAAGCCTTCCGGCGGCAAGCTTCTGGGCATCATCATCGGACCCGTGATCGGCGACCGCAGTAAGCCTGAACTCAGCAATATGAGCCTTTCGACAGCAGGTGAACTTGATAAGGCCGGTCTTCCTGTGGCGATCATGACGGACCACCCGGATGTGCCGGAGCAGTATCTGGCACTCTCGGCCGCGCTGGCGAAGAAGGGGGGCCTTTCCGGAAAGGCGGCCGTCGAGGCGATCACGATCACCGCGGCAAAGATCCTCGGCATCGAGGACCGCTATGGTTCGATCTCCGCAGGAAAAGCACCGGACTTCGTCCTGATCGGCGGCGACCCGCTGGAACTCAGCAGCGATGTCATCATGGTGATCGGATCTGGCCGCATCGTGGCAGATAACAGAAAGGACGAAAAGTGAACTGGGATACGATCAGTACATCAGTAGAAATGACGGAGAAACTCGGGGAGACCATGGGACAGGTACTCCACGCGGGTGACTGCATCACGCTCGACGGAGATCTCGGCGCCGGGAAGACCGCTTTCACGAGAGGCCTGGCGCGCGGCATGGGGATCCGCTCCCGTGTGACGAGTCCGACATTCACGATCGTCAACGAATATAACGACGCGCAGGGAGTGCCGAGGCTCTTCCACTTCGACACGTACCGCCTGTGCAGCAGCGAAGATTTCTACGACGCCGGCCTTGACGAGTATTTCGACAGAGAGGGCGTCTGCGCGATCGAGTGGAGCACCGTCATCGAGGACGCGCTTCCGGATAATCGCATCGCGCTTCTTATCTCCGGAACCGGCGACGAAAGAAAGATCCGGATATTCTTCCCGGAGAAGTATCTGCCGGTAATGGAGAAAGTGAAAGAACAGATGGAAAAGGAGGGCATGCGCTTTGAAGATTCTGGCATGTGACACATCGAACCGCGCATGCTCGGTCTGCCTCTGGGAAGACGGACGCGCAGTCGATACGAGATTTAGAAACGATGGGCTGACCCACTCGCAGACATTCATGCCGCAGATGCATGACCTGATGGAAAAGAACGGAAGAAAATACGAGGACCTTGACATTCTGGCCTGCACCGTGGGGCCCGGTTCCTTCACCGGTATCCGCATCGGCGTCGCCGCGGTGAAGACGATGGCACTGGTTCTAGGCAAACCTGCCATTCCGGTCTCCTCACTTGCGGCCATGGCGTGGCCGCTCCGGGACGAAGACGCACTGGTCGTGGCACTGATCGACTGCCGGAACCACAGAGCTTTTGCTGGAGGATTCTATAAAGGCTCGACCGTGATCTCTGAACGTGCCGAGGATGTCGACGAGATCCGGAAAGCGTGCATCGCCTGGCGTGACGAAAATCTGCCGGGGAAGAAGATCCTCCTTCTGGGTACGGGCGCGAAGCTGTTCCTCGAGCCGGAAGCCGGCCTCGCACCTGAAGATCAGGCCGAGTACAGGGACGGCTTCGACGAGATCCTCCCGGAGAGTGTGGCAGCGGTTGCCGAGAAGCGGGCAGGCGGTGAAGGCCCGGACGCGCTTCTTAAGGATTACCCGGCTGTGGCCCTGATGCCGGTCTATCTCGGGAAGACCCAGGCGGAACGGAATGCCAAAGCGCAGGGCAAAGAAACGAAGGACGTCCCGATCCGCTACTATAGTACAGACGAAAACTCGTGAGGACCACGCATATGAACATCCTTCTGGCCAAGGCTAAGAAAGAAGATCTCGAAGAGGTGCATGAGATCGAGATCGCCTCGTTCCCGGATCCGTGGAGCGTCGACTCGCTGTGGGCGTTCGCGTCGGATGAGACAGTGCGGACACTGGTGTGCGCGAGAGAGGAGAAGACGGGCGAACTGGTCGGATATTACGCGCTGCAATATGTCCTCGACGAAGCGGAGATCGCGATCATCGCCGTAAAGAGAAAATACAGAAGACAGGGGCTCGGACGTTATCTTCTCGACCGGATCGTGGAGTGGGCGAAGGAAAAGGAGATCACGAAGATCCACCTCGAAGTGCGGTCCGAAAACGAGGCGGCCGCGCACCTGTACAGAACGTATGGGTTCGAGGAAGTGGGACGCAGGAAGAACTACTACGAAGCACCCCGCGATGACGCGATCCTATTCCGCCTTTCTATCTGACAGATTGACAAGAAAAAAACCACCGACAAAAGCGATACTAACGCAAAATCACGAAAATGCCCCGGGGCAGTCTTTAAATGATTGACACGTGACCTATCTGTTTCTATACTTTCTCTTGTAAGTTAAAAAGCGAAGTTTGCGCGTTTTTGACGGCGCGTGGACAAGAAATATATGTAACCTCGGGGAGGAAGAAACATGGTTTCTCAGACAGTGACTTTCCAGTGCGATGAAGCACTTCAGATGAAGGCGGTAGCCATCCTTATCCAGAAGGCGTCTGCTTTTAAGAGCAGCATCTATCTGTCCCGTTCCGGCAGACGCGCGAACGCGAAGAGTCTGCTCGGCGTGATGTCCCTCGGCATCGAGAATGATGCGGAGATCGAGATCACAGCAGACGGCATCGACCAGGATGAGGCGGTCGAGGCGCTGGCCGGTTACCTGAACGATCCGAAGATCCAATGATCGGGGACGGCACATCCACATTTGACGCAAGATTAGATATAGTACCTACGGATCCGGGAGTGTACCTGATGAAGGACGCCTCGGATTCTGTCATTTATGTGGGAAAAGCGAAGAATCTTAGGAACCGTTTGCGTTCCTATTTCGGCAAGAATCCTCAGGGTAACGCCAAGGTCCTCGCCATGATCTCCCACGTCGCCGACTTCGAGTATGTCGTGGTCAGTTCCGAGCTCGAGGCGCTGCTTCTCGAGTGCAATCTCATCAAGAGATACCAGCCCCACTACAACATCCTTCTCCGTGACGACAAGGGCTTCCCCTATGTATGTATTACGATGCAGGAGGAGTACCCCAGGATCATGAAGGTCTTCCGCCCGGATAAGAATATGGTCGGCGCGAAGTACTATGGTCCGTATCTGAGCGGCGATTTATACCGTGCACTCCAGGCGCTCCGCGACATCTTCCCGACGAAGACCTGCCGAAAAGTACTGCCGCGCGATATCGGCAAGGAACGGGCGTGCCTTAATTACCACATCGGACGCTGTGTCGGTCCGTGCCGCGGAGATGTCCCGGTCGAAGAATACAGGAAAGTCATGGAGGACATGTGCCGTTTCTTCGAAGGAAAATACGATGGCATCCTCCGTGATCTCGAAGCACAGATGCAGGAGGCTTCCGAGGCGCTCGACTTCGAGCGCGCCGCAGTCTACCGTGACCGTCTTTCTGCCCTTCGTGCCGTCATGGCGAACCAGAACGTCTCTTTCCCGCGCGAGTCGGACCGCGATGCCGTAGGCTTCTTCCGAGATGCAGGCGAGATGTGTTTTAGAAAACTCGAGCTCCGTGGCGGGCGTATCATCGGCTCGTCCACGTATTTCCTGAAGGATGAGGGTGAGTCGGAGGATGCGCTCCTTCAGGCTTTCCTGATGCAGTATTATCCGACCGCGGCCGAGATCCCGAGAGAGATCCTCGTGGCGATCGAACTCGAGGACAGAGACGTCGTGGAGCAGGCCATCTCCGATATGGCCGGGCATAAGGTCGTGCTGCATGTCCCGTCCCGAGGGGACGGCGCGCGCCTTCTGGAACTTGCCAATGCAAATGCGAAAGAAGCCCTGCGCAGACGCATCCTCCGTGTGGGCTCCTCCAACCAGAGTGTCGAGACCGCGCTTCGGCTTCTGGCCTCGAAACTGAATCTTCCCGAAGTACCTGCCCGCATCGAGTCTTACGATATCAGTAACCTCGGAAACGATGACCGCTGCGGCGGTATGGTGGTCTTCACGGACGGGCGGCCGGATAAGTCCGCGTACCGGCTTTTCAAGATCAAGACGGTGGAAGGGCAGGACGACTATGCCTCCATGAGAGAGGTGCTGACCCGCCGTTTCTCCCACTCCGGAGACGAGAAATTCGCGAAGATGCCGGACCTGATCCTCGCTGACGGCGGTCTCGGACAGGTCAATGCCATCTACGAGGTGCTCGAGGAACTGGGCATCCAGGATAAGATCGCGCTTGCCGGCATGGTCAAGGACCGCCGCCATAGGACGCACGGGCTCGTGACGCGTGATGGCCTTTCGATCAATCTGGCCGAGGACGCCAGAGAGGATGAGGAGATGATGGTCCTCTTCCGCCTGGTGACCGCGGTTCAGAACGAGGTGCACCGCTTCGCCATCACGTACCAGAGAAAGCTAAGTAAGAAGAGAAATCTCACCTATTCGCTCGAGACGATCCCCGGGATCGGTACCGCCAAGCGAAAAGCACTGATGAAGCATTTCGGCTCCATCAAGGCCATCTCGCAGGCAGACGTCGGATCTCTCGCCGAGGCTGAACGAATATCGCAGAAGGATGCCGAGGCGATCTACAAGCATTTCCACGAGTCGTGAGGGAAATGTGATATCATAAACGCAGGAATGAATCGCTTCGGAAGGAGTTTTCTGCGTTGAGTATTTTCGCCATCGCCGACCTGCATCTGTCGTTCTCGACGGACAAGCCCATGGACGTATTCGGGCCGTCGTGGGCAGAGCACGCTACGCGCCTTGAAGAAAACTGGCGTTCGAAGATAAAGGCGGAAGATACCATCCTGATCCCGGGTGATATATCGTGGGGGATCTCGCTTGATGAAGCGCTCGCGGACCTGCAGTTTATCGAATCCCTTCCGGGTACGAAGATCCTCAGTAAAGGCAACCACGACCTGTGGTGGGGCACGACGAAGAAATTCGAGGATTTCCTTTCTGCACATGGCCTTACGTCCATGAAGATACTGAAGAACAACGGCTTCGTGGTCGAGAACACTCTGATCGCCGGCTCGCGCGGATGGCTCCTGCCGGAGAATCCCGAGAGTAAGCAGGAAGATGAGAAGATCTACCAGCGTGAGGTGGGACGCCTCGAGCGCTCTCTTCAGGACTCGATCCGTATGTTCGAGCAGATGAGCGCATCCGGAAATGAATCATGTGACGGAGACTCCGGCGACGGGGAAGAGGCGAAACAGCCGATGAGGAGAATCGCGATGCTTCACTATCCTCCGATCTATGACCCGGAGCACGACAACGGTTTCACGCACGCGCTGGAAAAGTACGGCGTGGACCTCTGTCTCTACGGACACCTGCACGGGAGGGCGCACGCGCGTGCTTTTAACGGTGTGAGAAACGGTGTCGAATACCGCCTCGTCGCGGGAGATTATCTCCGGTTTGATCCGTATCTTGTTCAGCAGTGACGGAAACGGCAGCTATAGGGTAAGATCTATCTGGGTGTTGAATTTGTCGCTACGAAGAAATTTGACGGTAAGATCGAGCGTCCCAAGAACGTTTCTAAAGATACATGATGATTTGTATAATGATTAAAGCAATATAAAAACGCTATCATAACTATATTGCATTAAACTGCGGAGCAAAGCCCCGCAGTTTTGTTTCCGAATTCGTTAGATATTATTACTGACTGAAACATCAGAATACTACTGAGATTTTGTAAAGGTTATTCTGATGGATGAACTGTTTGCATTCTGACTTAGGCATGCCTTCGCCATTTTAAGTCGCAAACCCAGTAAATGATGCTCTCCTGTGGAATTAAGGTCAAAAGGAGAGTTTTTAAGCATTCCGCGGTCAAAGTGCCTGAAAATTGCTAGGCTGATTTGCAAGTAGGGTGAGTATAGCCACACCAATTGTGCGAAAAGTTCACAAAAAGTTTTAATGCACCAGAAATTGCCTGAAAACACGTCGCTCGCGCTGTTATTCTACGAACAACAGATTTAGATAGCCCTTAACAGGCCTATCTAAACTCTTTTGTTAAAAATCTGTGGGGGAGAAGCAGTTATGGGACGTATAAGATATCCGTGGAGTAGACGAACTTCTGCGCCTGCTGCAGCCGGTGGATTGGGATTCCTCTTTGGAGGACTGGCCGGAGCGGCAACAAATAGCGTAGTTGTTTTTGTTATTGTGTTTATCTTGAGTGCAATCGTCGTTTATATTGTAGTCCGGAAGATCGAAGAGGGGACTCGAAAAGCTGTAGACAAGGCATTTGGGAAGTATGAGGATAAGCTCTATGACAAAATAATGGGTAATTCAGATACCACATCTTCTCCAACTTCTTTGCAATCAGATGCGCATGCGCGAGAAAAGACCGTAGCAGGCACCAATGAATGGAAGTGTGTTTGTGGAAAGGTCAATCAGAATTACACAGGACAGTGCATTTGCGGAGTCAGAAAGAGTGACGCAGCGAGACGTATTGCTGAGAATAAGAGAAAAGCACTTGAGATCGCCCAAAAGAAAAAAAAGCAACCTCAATTGGATAAGAATGATGGGGTATCATCATCAGATTTGCCAGTTGGTGAAAAGACTGCAAATGAGAAGGAATGGAAATGCATCTGCGGAAAGATAAATCCGAATTATGTAGGAACGTGTAAATGTGGAATGCGCAAAAGTGAAGCGATAAGACGTCGTGCGGAAGGACTGAAAAAAACAAGAGAAATCTTGGCGGCAAGAAAAGCGAAAGAACAAGTTTCAGAATAATGAGAGGTTGTTTTTTTGCTGTTATTCTACAGATAACGGATTAGGATAGGATTGAAAAGCCAAGCCTAATTCATTTATGTAAATGAACAATGAGTTCAGGGGGTGGATAATATGAAGCGAATTTTATCAAGTGTGATTGCTTTGACAATGATTTTTGGACTTTCGGGTTGTTCGGGGAAGAAAACAGAGAATACTCAAAAAATAACTTCCGCACCCCAGATAGATAGGCTTGTGGGCGGGACGACAACAGAAGCGGAAACGACTACCGAGGATACTCTGGCCACAACAACTGAAAGTGAACCAACTGAGACGGAGGCGGTGAATTACGAAGGTATTCTTGTCCAAAGCGTACATGTTGGTGATAGGTACTTTTGGAAGAGCACCGGAACGTATATGTGCGACGTGTTCACAGTTAATCTTGACTATATTGATCCGCAAACAGGTGACATAACACATTTTAAGACGTTTTCAAGCGAAAATACACATTCGTGCTCGTATCAATATGCAGTATCGCAAAACGTGAAAGAAGCGAGACTTAGCTTTAATGCCGATTTTTCGGCTATGATTGCAAGCCTTACAGAAGACGATGGTGCGGAGCATATCGGATGGATCGATGAGGACGGAGCATTCTTTGATGTTTCTGAAAAGATTACCCATAAGAGCGATTTCGGAGCGATAACTAAGCACAGCCAGCCTTGTTTCTGGGGAAACTATATGTATTTCTGTGATCAGACGGACAGCGTTGAACGTATTAAACGAGTTCCGCTTGATAATCTTCAGGAAAGTGCAGTTGAAGTAATGTGGGAAGGTGATGGATATGAACATACATCTGTTTATCCGAAACCGGATGGAAGCCTTCCGGAGCAGACTAATAGTGTTCACTGGTATGAATATCCGACAGCAGATGCTAAGTACGGCGCGACAGTGAATAACTTTGGTGGTTGGCTCAATTCTTATGAATACGTAAGTGCAGACAACGGTAAGATTGTCATATATAGCCTGGAAGGGTTCACTGGTAGCCAGGATCTCCTAAACTGGTATAGCAAAAAAACACCGATAGTTCCAGATGTAAACGGAAGAGCAAGCTGCAATCCGGTCCTTTCTCCGGATGGAAAGCAAGTTGCCTTTGTTTCCCAAGTAAATACAACAACAGAGCTGTTTATTGTCGATGTTACGGGCGGTAATCCGGTTAAAGTAAATACGGATTATGATTTTTCCTCTGTTTCGTCGATTGGCACCCCGGTCGCACTTATTGGCTGGCACAATGAAGAGGGGAAATCGTTTGAGTTCTCTGAATCCGGTACGGAGCAGACAACAGAAGGTACTACGCAGAATGATAATCAGGACTTTGGTGAGGTCACAACTGTATCAGGCTTCATTAAACTGGCTGATTCGTGTTTGGGAAAAACGCAAGAAGAAACGGTCAATATACTTAGTCAATCACTTGGCTTTGGTGAATTCGTAGTTCAGAAATCATCTTCTGATGCTGGCGACGGAAGAGAATACTACTATTATTCTTCTTTTGAAAAAGCGCCCTCACTTGATAATATTGTGTTTTTTCATATTGATTTGACAATACTAAATGGTTGTGTTTCTGAAATATCAATTGGAACTTTCAAAGTTGCAGAGGGAGTTTCATTTGATTATTCGACTTACACGCCAGATGAACTTGAAGGATTTAGTAAAGAAATCAAGACTTCGATTCTGAGTGAATATGGAGACGCACATGAAGCTCCTTCAGCGCAGTACTTGAATGCGAAACGTGGAGAAGCACTTGAATGGACAAATCAGAATGGGAGATTGATTACAATGATTTGGGGAGAAGGCTTGTGGGGAAGTAGCGAGTGGGAAAGTGGTGACGATTTCAATGATTTATCTCTTTATATAAGTCTGCCGTCATGATCCATAGTCAGTTACTGGTGTGATGTTAGAAGGTCCTGCCTCATGATTCTGGGGCAGGCTCTTTTTCCAGTTTATGCCTTTGTTCCTGGTATATAGAGCGCTCGAGGTGCCGAAAAATCTGTTGTTCTATGTTTAACAGATTAAGCGTGCCTTTCCAAGCCACGCTTAATGCTCACTGAATCATAAAGGGGCAATAAACATGAAACGCAGAATGGCAAGGGGAATAGCTCTATTGAGAACTGTTTTTGCTCCTGATGTCGGAAAAGGATAGGATCCTCCCCCCGGAAATACCGAGGTGAAAATTTTTTGTAACGCCTGTGGCTGTAAGGGGAATACCGATTTTGACACTTGCACGATTTTGCGACCTGTAATATAATTCTATGTACTAAAAATGCGCCCTGAGGCAGTCTGCCACACGAGCGCAATTCTTTACGAATCGGGGTTTTTCTTCATGGCTTTTAGCATGACCGGTTATGGACGGGGCGAAGCGACATACACGACGCGGCGCTATCTTGTCGAGATCAAATCAGTAAACAACCGTTTCTGCGACATTTCTGTCCGTATGCCCAGAGGGTATGCCGTACTTGAGACGAAGATCAGGGAGAGGATCACCGACCGTCTCCTCCGCGGGAAGATCGATGTGTTCGTTACGATCGAGGATGTGGGAGACGGTAATTCCACCGTCGAGATGAACATCGGACTGGCCAAGGCATACTCGGATGCGATCGCGAAGATCGCTTCTGAGACCGGTCGCCCGGATGAGGCGGATGGCATCCAGATCGCGAGATTCCCGGATGTGCTGGTGGCCCGTGCCAACAGCCTGACTCCCGAGGAAGCAGGACAGGAGCTCCTGCCGGTCCTCGATGCGGCGATCGACGATATTCTCCGTATGCGCGAAGTCGAGGGCAATAAGCTCGTCGAAGATCTCCTTACGAAGGTCAGTGTATTTGAGAGCCTGCACGCAGCCGTCAAGCTCCGCGCGCCACTGGTGCCGAAAGAATATAAAGAGCGCCTCATGGTAAGGATCGAGGAACTCCTCGAGGATAAGGCGAACCTCGTCTACGACGAAGCCCGCCGCGAAGCCGAGGTCGCGATCTTTGCAGATAAGTGCGCGATCGATGAGGAACTGACACGTCTCAGCAGCCACATGAACCAGCTCAGAGAGACACTGAACGCGAAGGGCAGTGTAGGAAAAAGACTGGACTTCATCCTGCAGGAGATGAACCGTGAGGTCAACACCATCGGCTCGAAGGCGAATGACATCTCCATCACGAACTACGTGCTGGACATGAAGACCGAACTGGAGAAGATCAGAGAGCAGATCCAGAATCTGGCGTAAGATGCAGAACGGGCATTGATAAGAAAACGATAAGGAGGAAGAAGCAGGACAATGGCATTTGTAGACATAGGATTCGGAAACCTGATCTCGAGTACGAGACTGGTCTGCGTGGCCGGTGCCGACTCGGCGCCGATCCGAAGACTCGTTCAGGATGCCAGAGACAGGGGCGCCCTGGTGGACTGCTCTTCCGGTAAGAAAAGCAAGGCTGTGCTGGTAACAGACAGCGGACATATTGTGCTTTCGGCGCTGATGCCGGAAGAAATCGAGGCAGCGCTTACGGAAGGAGATGCAAATGGATAATGGATTGATTGTTTCGATATCCGGACCTTCCGGCGTGGGCAAGGGCACTGTCATCAGAAAACTTCGGCAGATGATGCCGGAAGTCGGGAACTCGATCTCCGTGACATCCCGCGCACCGCGAGGCGCCGAGCAGGACGGCGTGGAGTATTACTTCCGGACGAAGGAACAGTTCGAGCAGCTGATCGCCGAGGGAGAGATCATCGAATACGATGAGTATGTAGGAAACTACTACGGAACGCCGCTGACCCCGCTCCTTCGGATGAGTGGAAGCGGACAGGATGTGCTCCTGGATCTGACCGTCCCGGGAAGTCTGGCGCTGAAGGAGAAGTTTGAAGAGACTGTAACGATCTTCCTGCTTCCACCGTCGCTGAAAGAGCTTCGTTCGCGGCTCGAGGGCCGTGGAACGGAAGACCCGGAACAGATCGATAAGAGAATGGCCAGTGCGAAGAGTGAGATCGAGAATTCGCCGAAGTTCGATTATGTGGTCACGAATGTCACGGTCGAGCAGGCGGCGCAGGATATCGCGAACATCATGAAGACCGAACTCAACCGCTACGTGAGATCGAAGGAATTGGTCGAAAGGCTCCTTGCGGAGCAGGACAAATAAGAGAACAGAAGAACAAAGGATAATCAAAAGGGAGGAATCAGAAAATGTTAGTTGATCCGTCAGTTGAAGAATTACTGCCAAAGGCCGAGTGCCGCTATTCGCTCTGCATGCTCGTCGCCAAGAGAGCGCGTCAGCTCGTCGATGGCGCCCAGCCGATGGTAGATGATCCGACACCGAGTAACGTGACCCTTGCCTGTAAGGAAGTGGCCGCAGATAAGGTAGTCGGCGTCGAAGGCCAGCACAAGCCGTACGTTCCGCTCCGTCCGGAGATCGAGGAAGCCCGCCGCCTGGCCAAGGAAGCTGCCGAGAAGGCACGCCTCGAGGCAGAGGGCCTTCTGGAACCGGAAGCTGAGGGTGAGCAGGATGGCGCTGCCGATCAGGCCGGTGATGTCGTATCCGACGATTCTGAAGATGCAGTGATCGAAGAATCGGGTGATGAGGCCGAAGAGCAGGAAGCAGAAGAGGATGCTTCGGAAGAGGAGGAATCCTGATGCCGGTGAAAAAATCAATGGAAAAGATCGTAGCCCTTGCGAAGACCAGAGGTTTCGTATATCCGGGTTCCGATATCTATGGCGGTCTGGCCAATGCCTGGGACTTCGGTCCCCTGGGCGTTCAGCTCAAGAATAACGTCAAGGCGGCATGGTGGAAGAAGTTCGTCCAGGAGAGCCCGTACAACGTAGGCGTCGACTGCGCGATCCTCATGAATCCGCAGGTGTGGGTCGCTTCCGGTCATGTAGGCGGTTTTTCCGATCCGCTCATCGACTGTAAGCAGTGTAAGGCCCGTGCCCGTGCCGACAAACTGGTCGAAGACTTTAATGCCGAGAATGGCATCACCGATGTTGTCGTCGAGGGCATGAATGACGAAGAACTCGTCGCATACATCAAGGAAAAGAACATCCCCTGCCCGACATGCGGCGGCCATAATTTCACCGATGTCAGAAAGTTTAACCTCATGTTCAAGACCTTCATGGGCGTGACCGAGGACAGCAAGAGTGAAGTTTACCTCCGTCCGGAAACGGCGCAGGGTATCTTCGTAAACTTCCTGAACGTCCAGCGTTCTTCGAGAAAGAAGATCCCGTTCGGTATCTGCCAGATCGGTAAGAGCTTCCGAAACGAGATCACGCCGGGTAACTTCATCTTCAGAACACGTGAGTTCGAGCAGATGGAGCTCGAGTTCTTCTGCGAGCCGGGTACTGACCTTCAGTGGTTCAAGTACTGGAAAGAGTACTGCTACAACTGGCTCACAGGTCTGGGTCTCAAGGAAGACGAACTCAGGACACGTGACCACGATCCGAAGGAACTGGCTTTCTATTCGAACGCGACCACGGACTTCGAGTTCTGGTTCCCCTTCAAGGATGAAGGCGAATGGGGTGAGCTCTGGGGCGTCGCGGATCGTACCGACTACGACCTCAAGCAGCATATGGAGTTCTCTAAGCAGGATCTTTCCTATTTCGATCCGGCAAAGAACGAGAAATACGTACCGTACGTCATCGAGCCGTCGCTCGGCGCTGACCGCGTGACGCTTGCTTTCCTCTGCTCCGCTTACGACGAAGAGAGGATCGTCGACGGCGACAAGGAAGACGTCCGTACTGTGATGCATTTCCATCCGTTCCTCGCTCCGATCAAGATCGGTATCCTGCCGCTGTCCAGTAAGCTCAGCGAGAAGGCCGAGCCGATCTTCGCCGAGCTTTCGAAGAAGTATATGTGCGAGTTCGATGACAGACAGTCCATCGGTAAGCGTTATCGCCGCCAGGACGAGATCGGTACACCGTACTGCGTCGTTTACGACTTCGATTCCGAGAACTACAACTGCTTCACGAACCGAGAGCGCGACACCATGAAGAACGTCGAGTACGAGCCGGGCAACATCCGTTTCCCGATCGATAAGCTCGGTGAGTTCTTCGAGGGGAAGTTCGACTTCTGATAAGAAGTCGGACAAAAAGATTCGATTTTTAAGTGCTTTTCGCGACTCCCTCGCACGAAGTACTGAAAAATAAAGTAACTAGAAGCAAATAATTTTTGAAAGGCGGGATAAACAATGACTAAATATGTTTACTTGTTTTCTGAGGGCAACGGCAATATGCGTGAGCTCCTCGGCGGTAAGGGCGCAAACCTTGCTGAGATGACCAACCTGGGACTTCCTGTTCCGCAGGGTTTCACGATCACCACAGAGGCTTGCACCAAGTACTATGAAGACGGTCGTCAGATCAACGACGAGATCTTCGCTCAGATCCTGGAATACATCGGCAAGATGGAAGAGATTACCGGTAAGAAATTCGGTGACCTCGAGAACCCGCTTCTCGTATCCGTCCGTTCCGGTGCGAGAGCTTCCATGCCGGGTATGATGGACACGATCCTCAACCTCGGTCTCAACGAAGAAGTTGTTAATGTTATCGCACAGAAGTCCAATAACCCGCGCTGGGCTTGGGACTGCTACAGAAGATTCATCCAGATGTACTCCGACGTCGTTATGGAAGTTGGTAAGAAGTACTTCGAAGAGCTCATCGATAAGATGAAGGCTGAGCGTGGCGTGAAGCAGGACGTTGAGCTTACCGCTGATGACCTCAAGGAACTCGCAAACCAGTTCAAGGCTGAGTACAAGGCGAAGATCGGCTCCGACTTCCCGACAGATCCGAAGGAACAGCTCATGGGCGCGATCAAGGCCGTATTCCGTTCCTGGGACAACCCGCGTGCCAACGTTTACCGTCGTGACAACGATATCCCGTATTCCTGGGGTACAGCTGTTAACGTACAGTCTATGGCTTTCGGTAACATGGGTGACGATTGCGGTACCGGTGTTGCTTTCACACGTGACCCGGCAACAGGTAACAAGGGCCTCTTCGGTGAGTTCCTGACAAACGCACAGGGCGAGGACGTTGTCGCCGGCGTTCGTACTCCGATGAAGATCGCCGAGATGCAGGAGAAGTTCCCGGAGGCATTCGCTCAGTTCACTGA
>JAFZLF010000043.1 GCA_017551625.1 Clostridiales bacterium
ACTCGGCGGCGTGACGTGTGGTGTTACTGTTCTCGGCACGGAACGTCGGTCCGAAAGTGTAGATGTTCTTAAATGCCATCGCGAAAGTCTCGCCGTTCAGCTGACCGGAGACCGTGAGGTTCGTCGGCTTACTGAAGAAGTCCTGACTGTAGTCGATGGAACCGTCTTCCTTCTTCGGGACATTGTTGAGATCCAGTGTCGTGACCTGGAACATCTCACCTGCGCCCTCGCAGTCGGAACCGGTGATCAGCGGAGTATGTACATAAACGAAATCTCTCTCCTGGAAGAATCTGTGGATCGCGTACGCGCAGAGGGATCTCACTCTGAAGACCGCCTGGAACAGGTTCGTTCTCGGACGAAGATGTGTGATCGTTCTAAGATATTCGATGCTGTGGCGCTTCTTCTGGAGCGGATAGTCCGGTGTAGAATCGCCTTCCAGAACGACCTCGGTCGCCTGGATCTCGAAGGGCTGTTTTGCCTCCGGAGTCGGAACCAGTGTACCGGTCACGATCAGGGCCGCGCCGACGTTAGTCTTGCTGATCGCCCCGAAGTTCGGAAGCTCGTCGTGATATACGACCTGGATCGGCTCGAAGAATGTGCCGTCATGCAGCACGATAAATCCGAAGGTCTTCGAATCACGTACCGATCTGACCCATCCGCCGACTGTCACTTCTTTGCCGAGATACTGCTCTCTGTTTCTGAAGATCTCTCTTACGTCTAAAATGTCCATCTTCTTTCCTCCTTTTTGCCGTGCACCCTTAACCGTGCGCTGCTTTTCCGATAAGTGCCTGTCGGAAAGTCCGGGGAAAACAAAAACGCCCCGAAGCATTCCCTCTGCTTCAGGACGATCAATCAATCGCGGTACCACCTGAATTGCTGTTATCTAACAGCCACCTCATCCGGGTTCTATCAAACCCTGCCGCCTGACGCGCGGCTGATCGGCTTCCACTACTCTGCCTGACCCGGAAGATCCGGCATTTCATTTCGCAGCTCGGAAGTGTTATTCACCTGTATTCACTCTATGGGGCTTACACCGTCCCCCACTCGCTGGAAGCGATAAAACAGGTTACTTCTCTTCGTCATCGCTTTTCTTATTCAATTTGAGGTTAGATTACTCTGCGCTTACGTTTTTGTCAAGCAGAAATTTCAGCGCGAGTATTGCTCTGATGCGTATGGTATTATAATATACTGTAAGAATATATGCTGCCGGAGTATCGGTACGGCATCGGGATCACAGAGGAGTAACCACATGGAAAACAAAGAAATCCAGATCAGATTCTCAGACATTGCTGCGTCATTTCTGAAATCGATCGTTCTTATCTTAGTAGTCACTATAGTTCTGGGGACGGCAATGGCCGGGTTCGGTGTTTACAGAGCGAAGCGTGTCAAGGTCGATCCTTCTATTCAGGAAACGATCAACACATTAAATAAGGACGTCACCAGCAAGCAGGAGTCGGTCCACCGCCTCGAGGATTCCAATAAGACGATCCTCAATGTGAATATCCCCTATACCGAGAAGAAGGTCGCCCGCGACGAAAAGCTGACACAATCCCGCAGACAGTATATCGAAGAGAGCATCTTCAGCAATATCGACCCATTCAACTGCGGCGTGTCCCGCGTCAGTTTCGCCATCGATATCCCCGTTCCGGAGGATGCTAAAGAAGAGTACGCACAATATCGCACGGAAGAGCTCGGCCGTCTCGTCAATGCTTGCGTGCAGATGTACCCGCTCTCTGACGCCAACATGGCTAAAGTGAAGAGCATCATAGGTTCAGACGTGGAAAAAAAGTATATCGATGAACTCATCTCGATCGAGAACAGCAAAGATGAGATGGTGAAGATCACCGTCGTCCACAATGATCCGGAAATCGCCAAGAAAGTAACGGATTATCTTTTCGACCAGCTCTCGGCCGAGATCACTTCGATCTCTCCCGACGCGATCATCACCGTAGTCAGTTCCAATACCGGAACAGAAGTGAACTGGAGCATGAACAACACTCAGGTCTCCTATCAGGACAGTCTCCTTCTCGCCGAGAAGAACCTCGCTTCCGATCAGGAATCCATCACTTCTTCCTACAAGACGATCGAAGATAACAAGAAATCTATCGAAGATATTAACGAAGAGATCAAGAAGATCAATGATGATATCGCTTCCAATCAGAAGAAATTAAACGCAGTAATTGCCAAGAAGGACCTCCTCAAGAGTGCCATCAAGTTCGGTCTGGTCGGTGCTGTCGCCGGTCTGGCTTTGGCCTGCGCTTATGTTTACGTGAGAGATGTTCTGGGTGGCAAGGTCAGAAATAGGAACAATATCCTGTCCCGCTACTCTTACCCGCTTCTGGGCGCACTTCCCGGATCGAAAAAGTACATCTTCGATAAGACCGTCAAGCGTCTCGAGGGTGATTCCGTATATGAGAAGAAAGACATCATTGCTTCGTCTTCCGCCAGCATTCTGGCTGCGGTTGCAGCCGACGGCGGGAAGACCTGCCTGATCGGGCCGGTCGACGCGAAGGACCCGTCTTTCGCCGATCTTCTGAAGTCCCTGAAAGGCCGTGTCGAGTATAAAGGGAATATCCTCTCCGGTTCCGAAGCGATCAAGAATCTGGAAGGATACGACAAGGTCATCCTCGTAGAGAAGCGTTGCGCTTCCCGCTACGATTCCATCAACGAAGAGATCTCCCGCATCCGTGCCCTTCATAAGGACGTTCTCGGATTCGTTCTTCTCTGATCCTCCTTTCGAAAGCACTTCCCGAGATTCTCTTTTCAGATAATGCGTCTCGAAAAGCACTTTTCAAAAAGCATAAAAACAGAAGCGGCCCATCTTCAAGATGAGGCCGCTCTTTCATATCTCTGCTTGTTTCTATGGATTAAGCCATCGCGTGGAAGAGGTTGATCAGGAAGATCCATGCGCAGCCGTAATACGTAACCACTGCGACAAGATCATTTACCGTGGTAATCAGTGGACCTGAGGCAACTGCCGGGTCCACTTTCAGTTTGTGGAAAAACATCGGAACGAGGGTCCCGACGAGACTACTGACGATCATGGCGAGCCACAGGGATCCGCCGACGCAGGCGGCCACAGCAAACGAGAATCCCGTCGGATAATGCTTAAGAAACGTCACGTAGATGCCGATTCCCATAAATGCCAGGGAGCCGAGCAGGAGCCCGTTGAAGAACCCGACCCGCATCTCCTTAAGAACGAACTTGATCTTCTCGCTGGCCTTGAGGTGCTCGTCCATCAGGACACGTATCGTCACAGCGAGCGACTGGGTGCCGACGTTTCCGGCCATATCCAGGATGAGGCTCTGGAAACAAACCACGATCGCGAGCTCCGAGACGACCTTCTCGAAGAGGCCGACTACCGTCGATACCAACAGCCCGAGGAACAGGAGCGTCACCAGCCACGGCAGGCGCTTCTTCATACTCTGCGGAAGGGTCTCCTTCAGATCCTCCTCCGCAGTAAGACCGGCGAGCTTCGCGTAGTCATCACCCATCTCATCGTCTACGACCTCGATGATGTCCTGTGAGGTGATAACGCCCAGTACATGTCCGTCTTCGCTCAGTACCGGGATAGAGTCCTCGGCGTAGTCCTTGATCTTCTCGATCGATATATCGATCTTGTCATGGTCATGAACATACGGGTAGGAGGTCACGATCAGCGTCTCGAGCTTGGCAAATTCTCTGGCCCGGATAAGGTCCTTAAGGTCGATCACCCCATAGAACTTGTCGTCACTATCCACGACATAGATCGTGGAGATATTATCGTTCTCATCTGCCTGGCGGATCAGTTCTTTCATCGCCTGTTTGATGGACAGATCGTTCTTGATCACGACGAAGTTCGTCGTCATCTTTGATCCGATCTCGTCGTCCTCGTAGGACTGGATGAGCTTGATGTCCTGGGAGCTTTCATCGTCCATGAGGGAGATGATCTTCTCCTGGGTCTCCTCATCAACTTCTTCGAGTACGTCGACCGCATCGTCGGCGTCCATGTTCTCGATGATCTTCGCCGCGGAACGGATATCGAGCTCGGTGATAAATTCTTCCGGGTCTTCGAGGTAAGCGAAGATATCGGACGCTTTCTCGGCGCCGAGGATATGGTAGAGCTTCTTACGTTCTTCTTTGGTGATCAGCTCGATCGCGTCGGCGATGTCGCTCTCATGGTAGTCTTCGAGTTTCTCACGCAGTTCCCGGTCCGGCTTGTTGCCACGGATCAGCGCGACGATCTCCTCGACGACATTTCTGGTTTCATTACGGATTTCATTCTCGTTTTCCATGTGAAAACCGCCTCCTTTTGCAATAATCTCGAGCACATAGCGTGCCGGCAAAATGGGAAGCCTTTCAAGGAAAAACGCTTCAAATCAGAATCGAAGGATTATCTTCGGTGGAAGGGGCGCTTCCGATCACCGATACTACTCGGAGATCTCGTGACGAAGATCGATTCGTATGTGGTTCTCATCTGAATCGTTTTTCGCAGAACAGCCACGCCTTCGATAACTGCCATCGCAACTATCCATCTTCGTCACCTCCTCTTTTAGGGAATACCTATTGAAATTATGAACGCGCGCGATACAAATGTCAACGCCGTTTTCACGCTTTTTCCGCCAATTTTCAAATACTGTGATTTCTTCTAAAAAAGCACTTGAAATCCGGGGCGGATTTTGGGTTTCGCATTTACCTGTTTTCTGTTATTATAGTCCCAGTTAAAATGCCCTTTTATGGGTAAAGATATAAATTCATAATGGATAAGCGAGGAAGAAACCATGCCAAAGAGGGATGATATCAACAAGATTCTCATTATCGGTTCCGGCCCGATCATCATCGGCCAGGCGTGTGAGTTTGACTATTCCGGTACCCAGGCCTGTAAGGCCTTAAAGAAGCTCGGCTACGAGATCGTACTGGTAAACAGCAACCCGGCCACGATCATGACGGACCCGGATGTCGCAGACATCACCTACATCGAGCCTTTGAATCTGGCCAGACTTACACAGATCATCGAGAAGGAGCGTCCGGATGCGTTACTTCCCAACCTCGGCGGACAGTCGGGATTGAATCTCTGCTCCGAACTTTCCCAGGCAGGTGTCCTCGATAAGTACGGCGTCAAGGTCATCGGTGTTCAGGTCGATGCCATCGAGCGTGGTGAAGACAGAATCGAGTTTAAGAATACCATGACGAACCTCGGTATCGAAATGCCGAGATCCAAAGTTGCTTACTCTGTTGACGAAGCGGTCAAGATCGCAGAAGAACTGAAATACCCGGTCGTTCTCCGACCTGCCTACACGATGGGTGGTGCCGGCGGCGGCCTTGTTTATAATGTGGATGAATTGAAGATCGTATGTGAGCGTGGTCTGCAGGCTTCTCTCGTAGGTCAGGTCCTCGTTGAGGAGTGCATCGCCGGCTGGGAAGAGCTCGAGCTCGAGGTCGTTCGCGACGCCAAGAACAACGTCATCACCGTCTGCTTCATCGAGAACATCGACCCGATCGGCGTGCATACCGGTGACTCCTTCTGTTCCGCTCCGATGCTGACGATCTCGGAAGATGTCCAGAAAGTCCTTCAGGAATACTCCTATAAGATCGTCCGCGCGATCGAGGTCATCGGCGGATGTAACTGTCAGTTCGCACACGATCCGGTCAGCGGCCGAATCGTCGTTATCGAGATCAACCCGAGAACTTCCCGTTCCTCCGCTCTCGCTTCGAAGGCCACCGGTTTCCCGATCGCTCTCGTTTCCGCGATGCTCGCCTGCGGTCTGACACTCGATGAGATCCCGTGCGGCAAGTACGGTACTCTCGATAAGTACGTACCGGACGGCGACTATGTCGTCATCAAGTTTGCCCGCTGGGCTTTCGAGAAGTTCAAGGGTGCCTCCGATAAGCTCGGCACACAGATGCGCGCCGTCGGTGAGGTCATGAGTATCGGTAAGACGTATAAGGAAGCCTTCCAGAAAGCGATCCGAAGTCTCGAGACCGGCCGTTACGGTTTAGGCTACGCGAAGAACTATCATGATCTTTCGAAGGAAGAGCTGATGCATATGCTCGCCTATCCGACTTCCGACAGACAGTTCATCCTCTACGAAGCACTGCGTAAGGGCGCGACCGTAGAAGAGCTCTACCAGCTGACGAAGATCAAGCACTGGTTCTTAGAGCAGATGCTCGAGCTCGTACAGGAGGAAGAAGAACTCCTCAAGATCAAGGGCGCCGTTCCGGCCGAGGATACACTCCGTCAGGCCAAGCTCGACGGTTTCTCCGACAGATACCTCAGTAAGCTCCTCGAGGTTCCGGAAGAGGATATCAGAAATGCCCGTTACCAGTACAACATCCGTGAGGCCTGGGAAGGCGTACATGTAAGCGGCACACAGGATGCAGCTTACTACTACTCCACCTATCACCTCTCTGAAGATAAGAGCCCGTCTTCTGACAGACAGAAGATCATGATCCTTGGCGGCGGTCCGAACCGTATCGGCCAGGGTATCGAGTTCGACTACTGCTGCGTACATGCGGCACTCGCTCTTAAGAAAATGGGATTCGAGTCCATCATCGTTAACTGCAACCCGGAGACCGTCTCCACCGACTACGACACATCCGATAAGCTCTACTTCGAGCCGCTGACACTCGAAGATGTTCTGGCGATCCACGATAAGGAGAAGCCGCTCGGCGTCATCGCCCAGTTCGGCGGCCAGACACCTCTGAACCTCGCTGCGGACCTCAAGAAGAACGGCGTCAACATCCTCGGTACCACCCCGGAGACGATCGACCTGGCAGAGGACAGAGATCACTTCCGCGCCATGATGGACCGTCTCGGCATCCCGATGCCGGAAGCCGGCATGGCCGTTACCGTAGACGATGCACTTGCGATCGCGAACAAGATCGGTTACCCGGTCATGGTCCGTCCTTCCTACGTTCTCGGCGGACGCGGCATGGAAGTCGTACATGACGACGAGATGATGCGTGTCTATATGAACGCGGCTGTCGGTGTGACTCCGGACCGTCCGATCCTCATCGACCGTTTCCTGCATCACGCGACGGAGTGCGAGGCCGACGCGATCTCCGATGGCGAGCACTGCTTCGTACCGGCTGTCATGGAGCACATCGAGCTCGCGGGCGTACACTCCGGTGACTCCGCCTGCATCCTGCCTTCGAAGAATCTGACCGAGCAGCAGATCGCGACCATCAAGGACTACACCAGAAAGATCGCGATCGAGATGAATGTCCGTGGTCTCATGAACATGCAGTACGCGATCGAGGACGACGTCGTTTACGTTCTCGAGGCGAACCCGCGCGCTTCCCGTACCGTACCGCTCGTATCCAAGGTCTGCGCGATCAACATGGTCAAGGTCGCGACCGAGATCATGACTTCCGATCTGACCGGCAAGCCATCTCCGGTACCTGAGCTCAAGGACAGAATCATCAACCACTACGGCGTCAAGGAAGCGGTCTTCCCGTTCAACATGTTCCAGGAGGTCGACCCGGTCCTCGGTCCGGAGATGAGATCCACCGGTGAAGTACTCGGAATCTCCAGTGATTTCGGCGAGGCCTACTTCAAGGCACAGGAAGCAACCCAGACGAAACTGCCTTCCGAGGGTAATGTTCTTCTCTCTGTGTGTGACCGCGATAAGGATGAGCTAGTCGACATCGCGAAGGCATTTGACGAACTTGGTTTCCACATCCTCGCGACAGGAAAGTCCTACGAGATGATCAAGGACGCCGGCATCGAGGCTGAGCGTGTCAACAAGCTCTACGAGGGCCGTCCGAACATCACGGATAAGATCACGAACGGCGAGATCCAGCTGATCATCAATACCCCGGCCGGAAAGACTTCGATCCATAACGACAGTTATATCCGAAAAGAAGCGATCCGCCACAGAGTGCCGTACATCACGACCATGGCTGCCGCGAAGGCCAGCGCCGAGGGCATCAAGGCCTATAAGGCGAACCCGAACTTCCCGGTCAAGAGCCTGCAGGATCACCACAAGGACATCATCTGATCCGGAAGGTCAGAATGACAGTGCTTTTCGAGCGGTAATACTTCCCGATAAGCACTGGACCAAGAAAAAACTAAGAGCCGCTCCCGGCGTCACCGGAATACAGCTTTCGAGTGACACGAAGAGCGGCTTTTCGTATCTTTGACGAAATAGCCGGCCCCAAATATTACTTTTAAGTAATTTTAAAGTTGACGGGCTAGAGTATACTCATGGTAGATGTAGATCTACCTTTTCAGAAAGGAGACGAGATTATGTCGATGAATATGGATAACAATCTAAATCCTACATACAATACCAGCAATTCTGCTCCCGGAAACGGAAGCATGCCGGCAAATGGAGATTTCCGCACGGCCGGTCAGGCGATGCAGCCGCCGATCCTCTCTCCTTCTACGGTCACAAGACCGCCGGTATCCATGCAGGCCAATCCTATGCAACAGCAGATGCCCACATACAGGCCGGTTCTGACCCCCGAAGCCTTGTCGTCTCATACTGTACCTGCCTCACCTGCGACCGCAGTCGCTGCTCCTGCCGCACAGACCACCGCCGGGAAGCAAAAGAAAGCGAAGAAAGAAAAGAAAGCCGTATCTTCACAGAAAGCGTCCGGAAGCGGCAGACGTATCGTTGCCGTAGCCGTTGCCTGCTGTATCCTCGGAGCAGGACTTGCCACCTGCGGCATGGTCGCCTACGGCCTTCACTGGGCAGAGGGCGTACGTTCCGATGCTGTCGCGGCCGCCAAGAAAACCGCACAGAAAAACAGCAACAGCAATTCCTCTGCAAGCAACAAGTCGACCACGGTCAACGAAGGAAGCCGCGACTATACGGTCATCAACACGAGCACGGTCGACACCAGCGAACTCCATACCGCTTCTGAGATCTATGCCGCCAATGTCAATTCGATGGTCGGGATCACGACCTCGATCGATTACGGGTACTACGAGGGCGGCGTGACCGGGTCCGGTTTCATACTTACCTCTGACGGATATATCGTGACCAACTATCACGTAGTCGAGGATGGAAAGACCGTCCAGGTCACCACATACGATAATAAGACCTACGATGCCACTGTCGTCGGTTATGACGAGAGCAACGACCTCGCCGTACTGAAGATCGACGCCGATGACCTGACTCCTGTTATCCTCGGCGATTCCGATAAACTGAATGTCGGCGATGATGTCATCGCGATCGGCAACGCGCTCGGCGAATTGTCCTTCTCGCTGACGAAGGGCTGTGTCAGTGCGCTGAACCGCCCGGTCGACCTCGATAACAATCTGCGGATGAGTCTCATCCAGACAGACTGCGCCATCAACTCCGGTAACAGCGGCGGCGCCCTCTTTAATATGTACGGTGAGGTCATCGGTATCACGAACGCCAAATACTCGAATAACGGCGACGGTTCCGAGGCCGCCATCGAGAGCATCGCTTTTGCGATCCCGATCTCGAGTGTGAGAAGCATCATCGACAGCATCATCGAGAAGGGATACGTGGAGAAGCCTTATATCGGCGTATATGCGGAAACAGTCACCGCCGGCTCCAATTATGGCGCTTCCGAGGGTATCGGTATCTCCAGCATCGTAGATAACAGCCCGGCCGAGCGTGCCGGCATCAAGGGCGGCGACGTGATCATCAAGATCAATGGCGAAGAAGTCAGTGATGTCATGGATCTGAAGATGTATATCAACCGTGCCGGCGTCGGCGGTCAGCTGGAACTGACCATCATCCGTGACGGCAAAGAGATCGAGATCGTTGTCGATGTCGAAGCGGACGAAGCATCCTGATTCTTTTCGTAAGCCTTAGAAAAACTCAGGACTCCGTGACCGGGATCTTCTCCGAGTAATATCCGAATTCGTCTCTTCCGATCCGTAATACATAGGGAAAAGCACTTTCCTTTATGCACATGTGGTAGTCTTCCTCCGGGAAATGCTCCTGCAGCTCCGGATCGAAGAAACGTTTCCCATCAAAGTTCTTAAGATTCCGTCGTCTCTCCGAAAAAGACGGCGGAATTTCTTTACCCTCAAGATACGTGCGGATGTATTCGGCGCAGAGCTCGTCCTCAGCAGCGCGGCGCTCGGCCGACAGTCCCATGGCAACAAGCGACACCGGGACGGATCCTCGTTCTTCAGAAGGCGCCGATGCAGAAATTTCTGCCAGTCGCTGGCGGATGTAGGTGGCGACGGCCTTTGCATTGAGAAGGCTCCCCGTGAGGATCTCCGTCGCGCCTTTTGCATTCACGATACCCTGCGTCCCCGCACTGGTCGTATGGATCGCGACTCTTCCCCTCACTTTCTCAGCGCCCTTAACGATCTGGGAGGGAGAATTACCAAAATCGAAACCTTCGCAGCGGATCCCTTTTCTCTCCCCGACCAGGATCGAGCCCGGGATCACTTCGGCAAGCGCCCTCGCCTCCTCGATCGTTCCCACGGGACGCACCAGCGTCGCGCCCATCTCATAAAGATAGCACTCTACGGAAAAAGCACGGAAGACGTCGATAATGACCGCGATGCCCGTGGCTTCCTTCGCCCCTTCGAGGAGATGCAGGATGCGACAATCAATCATCTTTCACTTCCGTGATGTGATAAAGTACCGATTGGAAATCACCGTAACGGCAAGGAATCACGAGTCCTGAGCGCTCGAGTGTCGCGCCATGCGCGATGCATACCGGAGCCGTGGCAGACTCCACACGTTCCTCCGTAACCGCCGATTCCAGAGTCGCATCAGGATCCGAAGCCTCCAAGGACGTTTCACTCACCATCTCGTCAGGAAGCGGCTCGGAGGAATCGCTCACGACCTTTACCTCATACTTCTTCTGCGGGTCGAGGCCGCGGATATGAATCAGACGGTTCGGCATGCACGGCTGGTTCATGACGTGGATAAACGTCAGGAGCATCTCGGACTTGTCCTTCGAAACGACGCCGTAGCAGTCATAGAAACCATTGTCGCGGAAGGAATCCATGCGATAATAATCTCCCTCTCGAATGAGGTCATTATACTGATGGAAAAGCTCGACCTGCCGGGTAATCATGCGGTGCTCTTCCTCCGGGATCGATGTGATGTCAAGCTCGTAGCCGAAAGTACCGGCCAGCGCCACATGTCCTCTCGTCATAAAGGGCACGGTTCTTCCCGTCACGTGGTTCGGACAGATCGAGACATGCGCGCCCAGTGCCGAGAGAGGGTAGATCGTCGCTGCTCCCTCCTGGATGCGGATTCGCTCGTAGGCATCCGTATCATCGGAAGTCCAGATCTGCGGGCTGTAGTAGAGCATGCCGGGATCGAATCTCGCGCCGCCGCTGCTACAGTTCTCGAGAAGCAGATCCGGGAAAGCCGTAAGGAGCCGTTCCTGAAGATCGTATACACCCAGCGTGAAGCGATGCTGCAGTTCTCCTTGTCTTTCGGCCGGAAGTCCCGCAGTGTAAAGATCCGAGAAATGACGGTTCATGTCCCATTTCATATAGGCTATATCGGTGCTGCGAAGGATCTTCGTGAGAACGTCCACAAGATAGTCACGCACGTCTTCGCGGGATACATCCAGTACGAGCTGCTGGCGCGACAGAGCCGGCTCTCTTCCCGGGATCGCGATCGCCCAGTCCGGATGCGCACGATAGAGATCCGAATCCGGAGAGACCATCTCCGGCTCTACCCAGATGCCAAACTTCATGCCCATGGCACGAAGTTCCGAGCCGAGTCTTTCGAGGCCTCCGGGGAGTTTTTCTTCGTTTACGGTCCAGTCGCCGAGACTCGTGGTATCATCATTTCTCTTACCGAACCAGCCATCGTCCATGACGAGCATCTCGATGCCGCATTCCTTCGCCTGCTTCGCGATCGAGAGGAGTTTCTCGGTGTTGAAATTGAAGTACGTCGCTTCCCAGTTGTTGATGAGGATCGGGCGCTTCGCTTTCCTGTATTTCCCGCGGATCAGGTGTTCGCGGTACAGATCGTGGAGGTTCCGGCTCATGCGTCCGAGGCCCTGATCCGAGTAAGTCATGATCGCTTCCGGCGAATAGAAAACTTCACCCGGGGAAAGTTCCCAGGTAAATCCTTCCGGATGAATACCGATGGAGCAGCGGATGTCCTCGTTCGGGGACTTCTCGACCATCGAGCGGAAGTTTCCGGAGTAGAGGAGCTGCATCGCGTACACTTCTCCGCTGTCCTGCGTGATGCCCGGCGATACGACGCCGAGGAAGTTCTGCATGCGGTTGCCGGATTTTCCGTAGATTGAGGAAACGGCTGTCGTGCCGTATCCGATCGCGCGTACGTCTCTTGTAAATTCTCTGGCCCACGTGCCCTGGAACGTCATAAGTTCCCACGGTCTTCCCGAGAGGTCTCGTCCCGGCATATCGAGAACCGCAGAAAGAACACGGTGAAGTTTGACGTTTTCTTTGCCTTCGTTTCGGACGATGACAGAACGGGCGATGACGTCGCACTCGCCAAAAGCACTGTATCTCAGAGTGACCAGCAGTCCCGTGTCGGGATCCTGAAGGTCGATCTCCAGCGTCTCTACATCGCTTTCTTTTTCATCATTTCCGTCATCCGGATAAGACGCGAATGTGGAAGGCAGCCCCGGGAGAAGTGCTTTTCCCGAAGAGATACGATAGGTCCGGTAGAGAAGATTCGTACGTGTCGTGCCGAGAGAATCCTCGGCGCAGATGGCAGTCTCACGGGAATCGCCGGTGCCCCAGCCCGGATACTCGAAGCGGTAGCCGTCCATGAAAATGACCAGTTCGCGCTTATTCTTGACAGGCGACATCGATGGCGAGAAGACATCCTTATAGGACATGTCATCCTCGGGAAGACGCGCTCCATAATAGAAATGGCCTAAGTATAGGCCATCCTTGATCTCCATCACATATGTGGTATTTGCCGTGTCGATCCGGAACTGATCGCCCCGGTCATTCACCGAGATGTTACTTAAGTGCTTTGGCATCCTCTGCTTTCCCATCAATATACATATTATTTAGCTTGCTCAGGTCCGAGCAGAAAGGAATGGCATTGTAGATACGCCAGCTGCCACTGTAGCGGGCGAGCTTCATGACGCACATGATGGAAGTCGTGTGCTTGGCAAAAGCGACCGTGATGCGGAACTGCACCTGGGTGTCGTAGGTCTTATCCTCAGTAAAGACAGACTCGATCGTGATGGTGGCGTCCTTGAAAAGACCATCTGCCATCCCGCTGAGCACTTCCTGTACGCGGTCACGGTCTTCCGAATCCACATACGGCTTGACATCGTCGTACGATCCGGCCAGCATCCTCTTCAGTACCGATAAAGCCAGCTCGGTCGCCTCGATCTGATAATCATCTTTAGTCTTATTATCTGAATTAAAGAAGGGCAACTTGCTGCAACCACTGAAAGACAGTACGATCGCCAGCAGAAGTGCTACCGCAGTGATTCTTCTTGTAGAATTGCTAACCCTCATTCTCTCCTCCATGTATCATACAGGTTTCTAACTGCACACCTTTTCACCCTACGCTAGATTATACACCCTATTCTGTATTCGTGAATACCCCTCTTTTGCGGAACAATTGTGAAAAAAAGTGTTGACAAATCAAAATGCCGGGATTAACATGACTTCGAATAAAGGCAATGACGAAGAAAGTCGTGACCATTTCGCCTCACAGAGAGCCGGCGCCCTGCTGAAAGCCGGTATCCGGGATGATCCAGATGACTATCGCTTCCGAGCCGGTACACCGAATAAGTGCAAACTTGAGTAGACTGTACCCGTAGGAGCCGCGTTAAGGCGAAGGGTTTGATAGAACCTATTAAGTGGCGATAAGTATTTCGCAAATTGAGTGGTACCGCGGTAAATAGCCGTCTCAATGTCCGGTGGTCGGATATTGGGGCGTTTTTTATTGCCTCAGGACGCGAAGATGCAGCGCAACTTGTAGGGAGCTTATGGAGGAACAAAAATGAGCGAACTAGAAAAGAACGAAACATTATTGAAGAGCGGCGAGCAGGGTGGTCTTCTCGAGCAGAAGATCTCTGAGGTAGCGAGCCGTATCAAGGCACTGCGTCTGGACATGGGACTCTCCACGAAGGACATGGCCGAGAAGGTCGAGGTCACTGAGGAAGAGTATATCAAGTACGAAGAAGGTCAGGAAGACTTCAGTTTCACCTTCGTATATAAGGTCGCGAATCTCTGCGGCGTCGAGATCTCCGAACTGATGGAAGGCACGACTCCGGCGCTTCGCGAGTATGCCGTCACAAGAAAGGGCGAAGGTCTTCCGATCACCCGCCGTGCCGGTTATAAATACATGCGTCTGGGACATCTCTTCAGAAACAAGCTGTGCGAGCCTTTCGAGGTCACCATCCCGTATTCCGAAGAAGCCCTAAACCCGCCGTACAAGCTGGTCACCCACTCCGGTCAGGAGCTGAACATCGTCACCAAGGGCTGCCTCAAGGTCATGCTCCGCGATCACTCCGAGATCCTGTATCCCGGTGACTCTATCTTCTTCGACAGCAGAACCCCGCATAACGAGTATGCGCTCGGCGGCGAGGATTGCACCTTCTACGCGATCGTCCTTAACCCGGAGAAATGGACCAAGGGCGACTCCTACGAGAAGACCGTACAGACTTCTTATGTAGAAGACAATAAGACGAATTTCGACCTGGCCGGTGTTCCGGATCCGGTATACAGAAAGTACGTCATCGATACGCTCAATGCCGACAATAAACTGACGAATATCTCCTACACACCGGAAGCCGACAAGTTCAACTTCGCCTTCGACCTCGTGGATGCGATGGCCGAGAAGGATCCGAACAAGACTTCCATGATGTGGGTCGCCAAGGACGGAGTGACCGATCACCGCTTCACCTTTGAAGAGATGAAGAAATTTACCGCGATGACGGCAAACTATTTCAGAAGCCTCGGCATCAAGCACGGCGACCGTGTCATGCTCGTGCTCAAGCGCCACTACCAGTTCTGGTTCTCGATCCTGGCACTTCACAAGATCGGGGCGATCGCGATCCCGGCGACCAACCTTCTCAAAGAGCACGATTTCGATTACCGCTTTAAGGCCGCAGGTGTCTCTGCGATCGTCATCACCGGTAACGGCGATACCGCTCTTGAAGCGCAGAAGGCTGCCGATAAGGCCGGTCTGGATATCACGCTCATCATGGCGAACGGTGCCGATGACGAAAGCGGCGCGAATCTCCTGAAAGTCCTCGAGGGAAAAGCCTCCTCCGTAGACGAGGCAGGGCTCCTGAACGAAGCAGTGCTTTTCGAGCAGGGTGGCAAGGGCTTCCTTCCGCTTCCCGATATGAGTAGCAAATGGCATAACTTCAACTATGAGATGCCTGCATTTAGTGACGTTTTCGAGCGTCCTGCCGATTGCTCACAGGGCAACGACACGATGGTCATGTTCTTCACTTCCGGCACCACAGGTTACCCGAAGATCGCGGCTCACTCACATAAGTATTCTCTCGGTCATTTCGCGACTGCGAAGTACTGGCACAACGTGGATCCGAACGGTCTGCACTTCACGATCTCCGATACCGGCTGGGGCAAATCCCTCTGGGGCAAGCTCTATGGTCAGTGGCTCTGCGAAGCGCCGACCTTCACCTTCGACTTCGACAGATTCCATGCCAATGAGATCCTGCCGATGTTTGCCAAGTATCATGTGACGACGTTCTGCGCGCCGCCGACGATGTACCGTTTCCTCGTCAAGGAAGATCTGTCCAAGTATGATCTGACTTCCCTGAAGTATGCGACGGTAGCCGGTGAGGCTCTGAACCCGGAAGTTTTCAACCAGTTCATGCGCGCCACGGGTATCCGCCTGATGGAGGGCTTCGGCCAGACCGAGACCTCTCTCGTTATCGGTAACCTCGTCGGTTCCGCGATCCGCCTCGGCTCCATGGGTAAGGCCGTCACACCGTATGACGTCCATATTCTCGATGACGACGGCAATGACTGTCCTCCGGGCACCACCGGTGAGATCTGCATCCGCACGGTCGATATCGTCCCTTGCGGTCTCTATCTCGGTTACTACCAGAACGAAGAGAAGACAAGAGAATCCTGGCATGACGACTACTTCCATACCGGCGATACCGCCTGGATGGACGAAGATGGCTACATCTGGTATGTCGGTCGTGTCGACGATGTTATTAAATCTTCGGGCTACCGTATCGGGCCTTTCGAGATCGAGAGCGTCATCATGGAACTGCCTTATGTGCTCGAGTGCGCCGTCACAGGTACACCGGATCCGCAGGGTGTTCGCGGCATCGTCGTTAAAGCTACGATCGTTCTCGTTCCCGGTCGTGCAGAACCGACAGAGGAACTCAAGAAAGAGATCCAGGAATACGTCAAGGCCAACACCGCGCCGTATAAATACCCGCGTGTCGTGGAGTTCGTGACGGAGCTACCGAAGACAATCAGTGGAAAGATTAAGCGTAACGTGATCAGAGACGGTAAGGATTCGTAAGGTCTCGAATATTTAAAAAGCAACAAAAAGAGCCTTCTTGTGCTGTCCTCGAGCTTCGCTCTGCGGAGGCACTTCGAAGGCTTTTTTGTTTGCTTTCTTTTCTACTACGAGGCCTTACGGATCCTTATCTCAAAAGCAGCCACAGCCCGATTCCTAAGATGGCGGCCCCTGCGAGGATGAGGATCCACTTGAGGGCGCCGCCGCATCCGTACGCGATACCTCTGGGCATCTCGACGCCGTTGCTGTTCGGATCTGCGGCAGATGCGGGCATAGTGCTTTTCGAGCTACGAAGGCCGGAGCCTCTTGTTTCTCCTGAACTGAGACCGGAGGTGGTCGTGTTTCCGGATGTGAGATTGGAAGTGGAAGAACCTGACTTTTTCTTTAGAGGGTTCAGCTGGTTCTTCATCTCCTGAAGGTTCTGGTCGATCTGGGCGTCGACCTGCATGGTGACTTCTTCGCGGTTCAGGTCGGCCCACGCGCGATTCGCTGCCATCTGCGCGGCAAGTTGCTCCTCGATTTTACTCTTCTTTGTCTCGAGATCTTTCTCCAGATGTGGATTCGGCGCATTGCAGAACGGACAGTGCGTGTATGGCTTGTCGAAACCTTCACCGCACTTCGGACAATATCCGTATGTTGCTCTCTCGTCGCTCATTATTCTTCGGTCGTCTCGCCGGCATTCTCGCCGTCTTGCGGTTCTTCCGGTAACGCCGCGGAGAATCCGAGCGGCAGCCAGCACTCCTCTTCCTCTGTACCGATCTTGTCGATCTGCTCGACGGAAGAGTAGTAAGGCATCGGCAGGCGTCCATAGAACTCGGTCTTACCGGTCAGGATATCCGATACGGCATTTCCGCCCTCGGAGCCCGGGAGATAGCACATAATGACTTCGTTCCAGTCATCGACATAATCAGAGATGATGACATTTCTTCCGGCAACGATCAGTGTGATGACCGGGATCGCCTTCGCTTTCTTCTTCTCGGAGAATCCGGCCTTATACTCGGAGATCGTCTCGATCGCTTCCTGATTTCCCGGAAGGGCGAGCTCGCCTGTGATCGACATATCTTCGGTATCGCCATACCACTCGGCATAAGGGATCTCACCTACGCACAGCAGGATCACATCGCAGTTTGTCATCTCCTCAGGATCGGTCACGAGCTCAAAGCCGATCTCGGCAGCTGAAGCCTGAAGCGCCTCCAGGATCGACGGGCCCTCGTCGCACCATCTCTGCAATCCTTCTTCTTTCGCATCGGCATCCGTGCCGCCCTGCCACAGATACGTCCATCCTCCGCAAAGAGCGCCGGTATCGTTAGCCGCAGGCCCCAGAACGAAGACCTTCATGCCTTCGGTAAGCGTGATCGGGCCATCTTCGGGAAGGACCAGCGGGACCATGGACTCCGCCGCCAGTTTTCTCGCCACGGAGTGTGCATGTTCACTGTTCCATTCATAGGAAGGAACGGTATTTTCCAGGAACGGATCTTCAAAGAGACCACAGTCCATCTTCATCTGGATGATGCGCGTAACCGCTTCATCGATACGCTCCATCGGGATGGAACCTTCGTTCACGGCCTCGACGATCAGGTCCCTGGCCTCCTCGAACTGCTCCGCCTCCATGAACATATCGATGCCTGCGTTGACGCAGAGGATCAGGTTCGCCTTAAAGTCCGCGCCGGAACAGTTGTGGACGGAATCCCAGTCAGAGAGGATCACGCCGTCAAATCCGAGTTCCGACCTGAGACGGTCGATCATCTCCTTGTTCTCATGCATCTTCACACCGTTCAGCGAAGAGTGCGAGAGCATGATCGTCGGCACACCCGCGTCAACGAGCTCCTTATACACAGCCAGACATTTCTGGATCTGTTCTTCGGTCATCTGGGCATCGCCGCGGTCGATCAGGTTATCTCCCTCGCCGGTCCCGAACTTCACATAGCCGTCCCCGAAGAAATGCTTCGGGCATGTCACGACACCCTGGGACATCAGTCCTTTGGTATAGGAAAGCGCCAGAGTCTTCACGATTTCTTCATCGCTGGAATAGGACTCATAAGTACGGCCCCAGCGCGGGTCCTGGGCAGAAGCCACGCATGGTGAGAAAGTCCAGAGTATGCCGCAGTGCAGCATATCCGAGCCCGTCAGCACGCCCATCTCGAATGTGAGCGCTTCGTCATAGGCAGCGCCTACATTGATATTATGCGGGAAAATCACTGTTCCGCCGGCTTCCAGCACGCCGTGGACACAGTCGTTTCCGTAGATGAACGGGATACGCGTATCGGAAAGAAGCGCCGCATCCTGATAACGGGAGACCACGTCGTACCACTCATCCATAGGCATCGCCGGCACATCCGGATAGTGGGAGAGTACGGAACCGTAGCAGTTCGCCTGCATCTCGTCGAGCGGCATCTCGTAGTTCGCGCCCTGCATCATCTGGTTCGCCTTTTCCTCGAGCGTCAGAAGCGCGCAGATCTCACTTGCGGAAAGGTCTTCAAACTTCGGGTTGATACAGTGATATGGCGGGAGCGTCTCCTCTGTCTCCGGCGGCTCGGTCTCGGTGGTATGCTCGATCGGTCTCGGCAGATCCGAAGGTGTCGTCTCGACATGCTTCTTCGGCATCCGGCATCCGGTCATCGCCGTCATCATCGACAGGATAAGAACAGAACTGATGATTTTCTTCTTCATAAACTGCAGTCTCTCTTTCCGGCGTGCCGGAAAGCACGCTCTCTTCTTCGCTCTCGGCCCCGGCATCCGAAGATCCACGGGCCTCGTCCCTTACCGCACGATCTCGACGTCGATGACGCCCTCAATCCCGTCGATATGCGTGATGACCTTATCGAAGTCGACCTTCTCACGCGGACGGATAGTCAACGCCACCGAATACACGGACATGATGGCATCTCTCTTACCGGTAGCCTCGAGGTTACTGATGGCCATGCGCTTATCCTTACAGTAACGCATCACATGGTTCAAGGCATTCTTATCGTTATACTCCAGGATGATCTTAAAGGGAACATTGTGCGTAATCTTATTTCCGAGCTCTGAGAACACCGTCTCCGCAAGAAGGACCAGGACCGTCGCGAGGATCGCGCCCTCGTAGAAGCCCGCTCCTGTCGCCAGGCCGATGATACCGCAGCTCCACAGACCCGCCGCAGTGGTCAGGCCCTTGATCTTACGGTTCTGCACTACGATGATCGTACCTCCGCCGATGAAACCGAGACCGGAAACGACCTGCGCGCCCAGTCGGGAAATATCTGTCGGAAGCTTCATGTTAAGGTAAAGGTAGATGCCTGTCATCGAGGCGATCGTCGCGCCTACGCAGACGAGGATATGGGTACGGAATCCGGCCGGACGGTTCTTATACGACCTCTCCAGACCGATGGCGCCACCCAGGATCACAGCCATAAAGAGCCGGATCAGTGTACTCAGCGTCGTAATATCCCGTATTCCGTCAAATATACTCAGCATAGTTCCTCCACTATGAAATCAGTTCATGAAGCGACAGCACACACGGCAGTTCGGCGATCGAGGAGAGCATCTCCGAGTGCGAAGATTTTTCTTTACTCATCTTCATCGAGAAGATCGCCGATGGATAGTTGTCCTCATCCGGATCCTCCGGGTCGATGTCGAAGAGCTGTGCGCCCTGTTCTTCGATGGTTCTTCTTATCATGTCGACGTCTGTCGGATTGATGTACTTGATCGTGATGGTAATGTTACGAAGTCTCCGCTTAAAGAGCACTTCCAGAGGCTGCAGCACTTCCATGGAGAAGATGATGATGATGATCGCCGGCACCACACACTCGTAGAATGCCGCGCCCGAAGCGATCCCGAGTACTGCCGCAGCGAAAAGGCCGATTGCAGAGGTCAGTCCGCTGACCTGCTGGTGCGCAGACGCCACGATCGTTCCGGCCGCGAGGAAACCGATACCGGCAAGCACCTGCGCCGAGAAACGCGAAGCGTCAAACTTCATGCCGATCTCCTGGACAACGGGTGCCCATGCGCCCTGAAGCATCTCGGTTTCGTAGAAAGAGATGAGAAGCGTCAGCGCGGATCCGATACTGATGAGCATATATGTGCGAAGGCCCGCATTACGCTCCTTCTTCTCACGTCCGTACCCGATCAGGGCGCCGGACAGCATCGCCAGAAGCATCCGTACGACGACAGATGCGAAGTTAAACTCTTTGAGATAACTGATTAACTCGCCCACGAAACGGCTCGACTCCCCTTATTAATCTCTTCCACTTTCAGATGGATCGTCCGGATTTCTCCGAGACGCCCCTATCTTAACCGCCAACATTTTAGCATAAAATGACGCTTCGGTCACCTCTCCCACTTCCCCTAGAGAAGAAGAAAGATTTTCCCGCATCACGCATTTTTTTATGCAAATTCATGCTTGAAATTCTCTCGTTTCCATACGAAAATATTATCTGGTATTTATTAATCAGTATAGAGAGGCACGCTCACGCGTGAGATAAATATGGAAGATTGTCTGGTTTATTTTTTCACAGGATTTCTCGATGCCGGGAAAACCTCTTTCATCCAGAGCTGGATCGGTGACGGAAGTTTCCAGGACAAGCGTGTCCTGATCATCCTGACCGAGGAAGGCGAAGTGGAGCTTCCCCCTGAGGAGAAGGCTCCCTGCAAGGCCATGAAGATCGTGACGGCGGAGACCGAAGAGGTCACGCGCGCTTTTACCTATAACCTCGACGCGAAGTTCAAGCCCGATGTGGTCCTCATCGAGTGGAACGGCTCCGTCAGCCCGAGTGCTTTTTTCGACGAAGTGGACGTACCTGAGAGATGGGTACTGTGCGCTGCCATCTGCATCGTCGACGCCTCGACCTATAACGACTACTACCGGAACATGCAGACCATGTTCGCCGACTACTACCGCTTCTGCGATAACGTCATCTTTAACCGCGTGGACCCGCAGGTCAATAACATACCTAAGTTACGTGGTTCGGTAAAATCACTGAACCCGGGCATGAACCTGTCTTTCTTCGGCATGGACGGGAACATGATCGATATCGGGAACTATCTCCCTTATAACCTCGACGACGACCCGTGTGTCATCGCCCCCGATGATTTCGGCCTCTTCTATACCGATGCCCTCGATAACGTCAAGCGCTATAACGGCAAGCGTATCACGGTCACCGGTCAGGCCACGCTCATGAAGGAGCACAGAGACCAGGCTTTCGTCTTGCAGCGTCAGGCCTATACCTGCTGCGCGAACGACATCGGCATGATCTCCATGCTGTGCCTCTATAAGGTCAGAGGTGGTTTCCCCGCAGGGAAATGGCTGTCGGTCACCGGAAAGATCGGATTCTTCCGCGACGATTCGCAGGGTAACCCCGTCGCGATCCCGTGCCTGCAGGTCGAGAACTTCCACCTGACGGACAAGCCGAAGAACGAGATCATATATTTCAGCTGATCCTTTAGAGGCCGCGCGAAGCGGCACCGGGCGCGCCCGAGAAGCGGCGGCCGACAGAGAAAAAGGTCGCGCGTGAAGCGGCCGCAACGATGAACTAAATGAAAGAAGGAAATAAACATGGCAACAAAAGTAGACATTTTCTCAGGATTTCTTGGCGCGGGTAAGACCACGCTGATCAAGAAGCTCATCTCCGACGGATATCAGGGCCAGAAGCTCGTCCTCATCGAGAACGAATTCGGTCAGATCGGTATCGACGGCGGGTTCCTCAAAGAAGCCGGCATCGAGATCACCGAGATGAACTCCGGCTGCATCTGTTGTTCCCTCGTGGGCGACTTCGGCACCGCGCTGAAGGAAGTCATCGAGAAGTTCTCCCCGGACCGTATCCTCATCGAGCCCTCCGGCGTCGGTAAGCTCTCCGATGTCGTCGCGGCCGTCGAGAAGGTCGAGGGCACCGAGGTCTGCGGAACCGTTACCGTCATCGATGCCAGCAAGTGCAAGATCTACCTGAAGAACTTCAAGGAATTCTACGAAAACCAGATCAAATATGCGGGCACCATCATATTGTCCCGTACCGGAAACATCGCCCAGGAGAAGCTCGATACCGCGATCTCCCTGATCCGCGAGATCAACGATCATTCCCAGATCATCACCACGCCTTGGGAGAATCTCTCGGGCACGCAGATCCGCGAGGCGATCGAGAACCCGCTGACCGCAGATGATATGGCGGCGGCGCTCCTCGAAGCGGAGAAAAATGCGCATCACCACCATCACCATGATCACGATGAGCATGACGAGCACGATCATGAGCACGAGCACCATCACCATCATGACGATGACGACGAGGATGAGCACGAGCATCATCACCACCACGATCATGATGAGGACGAACACGAACACCACCATCATGATCACGACGAGCATGAACATCACCATGATCATGATGAGGAGCACGAACATCACCACGACCACGGTCCGGACTGCACATGTGGCTGCCATGACCACGATCACGAAGGCCACCACCATGCAGACGAAGTCTTCGACAGCGTCGGTTTCGAGACGAGTAAGAAGTTCTCTGAATCTGCGATCCGCGCCGCACTCGAAGAGCTCGACACAGGCGATTTCGGCATGATCCTCCGTGCCAAGGGCATCGTCGCCGGCGAGGATGGAAAGTGGATCCACTTTGACTATGTTCCGGGTGAGGCCGACGTCAGAACCGGCGCCGCGGACGTCACCGGCAAGCTCTGCGTCATCGGCTCCAAGGTCGACAAAAACGCGGTATCAGTGCTTTTCGGGCTGTAAGATCTTACGAAGTTTCATCGAGGTAGGTCTGGACGCGGTGACGTGTCAGCTCCGCCGCGTGCTCTGCCGAGTACTGCCCGTCGAAGAACGCAAGCGCTTCTTCCAGACAGATATCCAGGATCACACGGCTTCCCGTCTCGATGTGATCCGCGCGCCCGATCTGCTTTTCAAACGCCCGGACATACTCTTCTTCGGTCTTTAAGTTCTCGGGATGGTATTCTTCCGCCATTTTATACTCAGAGTCGCAACTCATCCGGAACGCTTCCCGGTTTACAGGTATCTCCGTGAGCATGTCGTTGTACCGTGTCTGGTATTCTGCGCTGACGGCATATTCCAGGACATCCCATGCCAGGTCCGGATTCTGGCATGTCGATGAGACCGCAAGCAGATTTGTGGGCAGCATATGGATGGAACCGCTCTCATCCGGCCAGCCGACAAGGATGTGATCCCCGAGGCTGATGATATCCCAGAGTGAATCCACAGACGCCCAGTCCAGCATGAAAAGTCCGTCATCCAGTTCAGCGCGCCGATAATCCTCCCAGTCCTTTAGACGGCCGAAGTCTCTCGCCCAGGTCAGGAGGCGGATGTATTCCTCGCTTGTAAACTTCGCTTCCCTATTTGCGATGAACTTATCCACATTCGCGAGGATCGCTTTTTCGAGAAGACTCTGCCTGGAATAGACGGTCTGGATACACTGATAGTCTGCAAAACCGTCTGCACTCCGGTAAAAATCGTCATACGTCCAGGTCTCCGGATTCTTTACATAATCAGCAGAGGCCTCGAAGGCCGAGATAGTAAAGGTCATGCAGATCTCGTACGGTGTCTGCTTCCCCATCTTCATCTGATCCAGGAAATAGGACGAACTGTCCATTTTATCCACATAAGGAGACAGGTCCAGAAGGTATCCGAGTCGGGCCAGTTCACCGAGATCCAGAGTATTGTACGGATCATAGTAGATATCCGGTGCATTCCCGCTCACGAGATCCAGACTCATGACCTCATAGACCTCCTTTAGCGAAGGCAACCAGAATTCCTCGCTCTCGCCGTCCGGGATTTCAAAATCATCTCGGTAATCTCGAAGGACATATCTGACATCAGGGTGCAGGATACTCATCTCATCGATCAGCGCCGGAAGGAGTGTATCCCGGATACCGCATCCGGCGATCACGATCTCCTTTTTCTCCGAAGCGGGATCTTTTTCTGCCGGAGTCAGCTTGTAAAGAACGATCATGTCTTCGGACGCCATAGTCGAGAGCACACGCATCTTCCCGTCCGCATCCAGCGTGACTTTATTGATCGAACCGAAGACAGATACACTCGCCCACAAAAGCTCATCTTTCTTTTCTTCACCGATGGTCTCGATCTTTCTGGCATTATACGAGAATAGCTGCCCGTCGCAGACAAGTGCCCGATCTGACTGCTGAAGTCCCGTCTGCTCCTCTTCCCACGTCATCTTCTTCTCATCGAGACGATACGCCAGACTTTCCCCGTTCTCCATATCGATCCGGATAAACGCCAGATCGCCGTTCCATTCGACCAGATTCGATGTGAAGGTACATGGTAGAAGGATACTTTTCGTCTCGCCATTTCCGGGGAAAATTGAGAGCGTCAGTTCATCTATAAAGAAGCGGGCTCCGATGATACATATCCGCTCGCTGGAGTCGACGAAGAAAGCACGGATATAATCCGGGGTGTCTATAAACTCCAGATCCACATGATCCACGGATCCCTTTTTCGCATCGACCTTATCCACGCGCCATGAGTAGTCCCCGTCTTCGTCGATGAGCTTACTTAATGCCCAGAGGTCATTTCCCGACACGGCAAATCTACGATAATCAAGGGATCGCCCGAACTCCTCATTCATATCGAAAGAAGAGACTTCTTTTCCGTCGAGATCGTAAAACAGGAGGTGGTTGTCAGGCTGGACCGGATTCCCGTTATCGTCCACAGGCGTGCAGGCGTCCCCACTAGAATACGGACTATTATACTGGACTAAGCTACGACGATACTCGTCCGACTCCTCATATGTCTGCACGCAGATATAGTCGTCGAGGATCTCGCCATTGATGATCGAGTCCGTCTCGATCACGGTCGTATCGGCCGAATAGTATTCGGAAAAAGTCCTCGGGATCTTGACTTCTTTCTTCTTCCGGCAGGATGTCGCCATTCCCAGCACAAGCCCCGTCACCAGAAGACATGGCAGCACACTTCTTACTCGCATAAGTTTACTTCCCCTTTTCCCCAATACCTGTATTTGCCATAAATCATTCTACCATTCACTTCTCGAGAAACACAATTACACCTGAAGTAAGTTCTATATTTTACAACCTATACTATCCCGCAGAATTCTGATACACTATTCATCGTTCGGAAAAAAGAAAGCCCTTCTCGGGCGAACAAGTGTATCAATGGAGATCACATGAGAAGATTAGCTTCGAGGGAAATCAAACTATCAGACCACTTCACATACGGCGGTCTTTTCCGTTTCGTATTCCCGACGATCCTCATGATGCTCTTCACTTCGATGTACGGTGTCGTCGACGGCCTGTATATCAATAACTATGTAGGCAAGCATGCTTTTGCCGGTGTGACTCTGATCACGCCGCTCCCGCTTCTGATCGGAGCGGTGGCCTACATGATCGGCGGTGGCGGCGCGGCCCTGATCGCGCAGGAGCTCGCACGCGGGGATAAGAAAACGGCGAGCCGGTATTTCACTTCCCTGACTGCCGTCGCCATCGTCGGCTCGGTCCTTCTGGCCGTGCTCGGCGAGATCTTCCTGGAGCCTCTGGCGAAGATCATGGGAGCAGATGAGGAGCTTCTCCCGGTATGTCTGGATTACGGAAGGATACTGATCTTCAGCATCCCTTTCTATGTGCTGCAGAACGTTTTCCAGAGTTTCCTGACGGCGGCCGAGCGCCCGAAGATCGGTCTGGCGATCAACCTCTTCTCCGCAGCGGTCAACCTCTTCCTCGATTTCATCTTCGTCGGCGTGCTGGATCTGGGCGTAACCGGCGCCGCACAGGCGACAGTTGTATCCCAGGTGATCGGCGGTGTCCTGCCGTTCTTCTATATCACGCTCAGTAAGAAGGTCGCCCTGCACTTCACCCGTCCGGAATGGATCGGGAATATCATGGGACCTGTATTCGCCAACGGTGTTTCCGAGTTCGTCAGTGAGATCTTCCACCCGCTGGCCAGTGTCATGTATAACTACAAACTCATGCAACTCGTCGGTCTCGACGGGGTAGCTGCATATGGCGTCCTCATGAATGTCGGCTTTCTCTTCGGCGCCGTCTTCCTCGGGTTCGCCGTCGGTTCCGCGCCGATCTTCAGTTACCAGTATGAGAAGAAAGACTACGAGGAACTGCACAAGACCTTTCGTCAGAGCGCGATCTTCGTTGTCGTCATGGGTTTTGTACTCTATGGTATCGCGCTTTGTATCGAGGGGCCTTTTGCCGGACTGTTCTTCGGAAACGATGAGGCACTTCTTCATATGACCGAAGAGGGCTTCGCCCTTCACAGCAAATCATACATGGTCATGGGGCTGGCGGTATTTACCTCGGCCTTTTTCACCGCACTTCACAACAGCCGCGTGTCTGCATTCATTTCTTTCCTGCGAACGCTTCTGTTCGAAGTGCTGGCCATCCTGATCCTGCCGATCTTCTTCGACCTGAACGGCGTCTGGGCCGCGAGTCTCTGTGCAGAGATCCTGGCCCTGCTCGTTACTATCGGGCTCCTGGTGCGATACAAGAAGTCGTACCACTACTGACACATAGAAAAGGACCTTGAAAAGACCTGCCGCACATGAAACTCTTTAAGAAAGACGCACATTTTTATAAGAAAGTCTTCGTTCTGGGATTCCCCATCGCGCTGCAGACGCTCGTCACCGTGGGCGTGGGCATGCTCGACAACATCATGCTCAGCCACTACTCCGAGGACACGTTCTCAGCCGCATCTCTGGCCAATGCCTATGTCCTGATCTTCCAGATCTTCTGCATGGGCCTCGGAATGGGCGCATCCGTACTCGTGTCCCGCTACTGGGGCATGAAAAAAGCCCACGACAACGAAGAAAAAGCCGACATCTCTCTGAAGCAGACCGTCTGCCTGATGCTGCGGCTGATGCTCCTTTTCGCTACGATCTTCGCGATCGGCGCATGCTTCCTGCCGAGGCTCATCATGAATTCGTACACCGGCAAAGAAGAGCTGATCGAGCTCGGCATCGTGTATCTCCGTTACTCGACGCTGACCTTCTTCTTCCTCGGCATCTCTCTCGTGACGGCCATCGTGCTGCGAAGCGTCGGCCAGTCACGTCTTCCCCTGTATGTCTCGATCGGCGCCCTCGTCGTCAACCTCACCGGGAACTACATCCTGATCTTCGGGCACTTCGGCGCGCCGAGGATGGGCATCGCCGGCGCTGCTCTCGCGACACTGATCGCCCGTGTCTTCGAGGCCTGCGCCGATTTCCTGTATCTGACTCTGGTCGATACGAAAGTAGGCTTTCGTATCCGCCACTTCTTCATGCAGACCAGGACACTCATCTCCGAGTATTTCCGCGTGTGTATCCCCGTCCTCATCAGCGACGCGATCCTGGCGTTCGGCAGTAATGCCGTAACGATGGTCATTGGCCACCTCGGCAGTGCTTTTGTGGCGGCGAACTCGATCACGACCGTCACGCAGCAGCTGAGTACCGTCATGATCCAGGGCGTATGTCAGGCGGGCGCCATCATCACGGGGCAGTCACTCGGCAAGGGCCGGAAGGAACAGGCCGAAGAACAGGGCTGGCTCTTCCTCGGGATGGGCTTCGGGCTGGGCTTTCTGTCCGCGCTCTTCATCTTCTTTACGAAGACCCCGGTCATCCTCTCCTACGGGGACAAGACTTCTGCTGAAGCGGTCTCGATCGCGTATCAGCTTCTCAATGCGATCAGCCTGATCATCATCTTCCAGGCCACGAACAGCATCATGACCAAGGGCGTGCTCCGCGGCGGCGGCGATACGACGGTCCTGATGTTCGCGGATAATATCTTCCTGTGGGCCATGGCGCTGCCGCTCGGCGCGCTCGCGGGCTTCATCTTCCACCTGCCGGCTTTCTGGATCTATTTCTTCCTGAAGTCTGACCAGATCGCCAAGACCATCTGGTGTGTGTTACGATTAAGGAGCAGGAAGTGGATCAAGAAGATCTCGACCGGTAAGAACTAGGACACCCGCGAGACGACAGATAAGAGGAGGAACGAGACATGGCCAACCGTGCACGTATCACCATCCACCCGGATTTCCCCATCGGAGAGATCTCCGACCGCCTGTTCAGTGCTTTTCTGGAGCCGATCGGGACTATGGTCAACGGCACCATGTATAACCCGAAACACCCGACTTCGGACGATCAGGGCTTCCGCGGCGATTTCATCGATGCCCTTCGGAAAACAGGGCTTCCCGCGGTGCGTATGCCGGGCGGAAACTACGTGTCGGCATGGCAGTGGAAGGACTCGATCGGTCCGAAGTTCCAGCGCAAGGTGCACCTCGATCCGGCCTGGTACCAGTACATCACGAACGAGGTCGGCCACGACGAATATCTGCAGTGGGCGGAGAAGGTCGGTACGAGGCCGCTCTACACCGTGAACCTCGGCACCGGCACGATGCAGGACGCGATGGATATCGTCGAGTACACGAATCACGAGGGCGGCACCTACTGGTCCGACCTGCGAAGAAAATACGGTCACGAGAAGCCCTACGGTGTAGACACCTGGTATCTCGGCAACGAGATGGACGGGCACTGGCAGCTCGGCTCCTGGGAGAAGGATCCCAGAGGTTACGGCGTCCTCTGTCAGGAGACGTCCAAGGCCATGAAATGGATCGATCCTACGATCAAGACCGCGGTATGTGGCTCATCTGCACCGTTCATGGAGCATTTCCCGGAGTGGGATGAGAAAGTCCTCGACCAGTGCTACGACGTGGTCGACTATCTGTCCATCCACCACTATCACAGCGCTCCTCCGGGAAACCTGCGCGCACTTCTCGGCGGCTCTCTCTACTACGAAGATTTCATCAACACCGAGGTGGCCATGTGCGATTTCGTCGCTTCGAAGCACCGTTCACCGAAGAAGATGATGCTCTCCTTCGATGAATTTGGCGGCATGATCCGTCCGAATTCCGAGCTTCATCCCGGCTGGGGCCGCTACAATATGGCGCGCACCCACTACCGTTTCGATCCCGAGAGGAAGTACATCCTCCATGACCCCGACAACATGAAGGACCATGTCTTCCCGGGCGGTGACATGGAACATATGCTGTCGATGACCTCGATCCAGCTGGCTTTCCTGCGTCACGCCGACCGCGTCAAGATCGGCTGCATGACCGGCGGGCTTTCCGCCCTTTGCATGAGCAATCACGACCGCGTCTGGAGAACGGCTTCGCACTACGCATACATGCAGCTCCTCGCCTATGCGCGCGGCATGTCCATGCGTGTCAGTGTCGACTGCGAGACCTTCGACATGCCCGGCTATGCGATCGATGACACATCTCAATACACCGGCAAAAACGGCGTGAACTTCGTGGACTGCGCGGCGGCCTGGGATAAGGAGAACAGCCGTCTCACGATTTTCGTCATCAACAGAAATGAGAGCGAGACCTATCCTCTCGATCTGGATCTTCGCGGATTCTTAAGTGTGGAGACGGGCGAAAATACCTCTCTGCCTCACGAAGTAAGCTTTTCCGGGACCTTCGCGAAGCACTGGGAGATCGCTTCCGATGACATCTCGGCCGTCACCTCACCTGATAACGACACGCTCTTTGCGCCACGTGCCATCCCGGATGTTTCCTGTGATGCCGGGATCCTCAGCACGCAGATCCGCCCGCTCTCTTGGAACGTCTTCGTCGTGCCGGTCTGATCTCTTACGATTGGGATTCTTGAGGCTGTCCCGGATCCTCCTGCGTCCCTGATTCCTGTGATTCTACAGGGACCTCTTCCTCCTGGACCGCGCGGATCTCGATCTGCACATCGAGGAAAGGCTGCCCGGACGTAGTTGTTACTTCCAGGAACACGAATGTCGGCTCAATCGGCTCAGTTGCCAGAGGTTCTGTCGCACTCGTACCCTCCCCGGGCTCAAGCACAGTCGAGGCTTCACTTCCCGAAGTTGAACTTCCCGAAGCCGCAGTTGTTTCTGCCGCGGAAGTTGTACCCGGATCATCAGACGGGAGCACTTCGACACCTTTTACAGGAAGCGGTTCGAGTCCCTCGCGATTCCAGGCAAACACGAAATCATCCGTAGAATCCCCTACATATATCTTCCCCTCGTAGAGGATATTCCCGTCTTCATCGAGGAACTTGTAGAAAAGATCCATATCCTTATAGAAGCGCAGGGATTGCGCGTGGTACTCCAGCACCGGCGTATCCGCGGGGTAGAAATCGACCTTCTCGCCCGCTTCATCCGCCCAGAAAGACGTATCCAGCCACGTGACCGGGAACGGCAAAATTGCACCATCCGGGTAGATCCGGACAGCCGACGTATGGAAGAGTTCTCCCGTCGGCTCATACAGATTACAGAAGATCTCTCCCTCCGGAATGCTCGAGGACGGCTTCCACGAACAGGCGATCCAGTCGGTGTTGTTCTTCATGGAGAAAGAATTGGTATAGAGGACCTGCCCCGATTCATCCGTAAACTCATACGCGATGTCGACATTACTATATGTATTCCACGTATACACATATAGGCATACCTTCTCCGTCGAACTGTGATATCCTCCTACCTCACGACCGCTCGTGTTGACCCAGTAAGAATCGTAAACACTGATATCCAGTCTCTTCGGCTCATGCGAGGTCTCTTGCGGTGGCGCGATCAGCCCTTCGAACTTCAGAAATCCGAAAATCTCATCCAGCAGAAGATCCGTGCTCGTTTTGTCAAGTTTCCATGAATCGCTATAGATGAAAGACAGTGACATCTCCCGCTCTACAGTTGGCGCGTTCTCGATCGTCGCCCGCAGTTCCCGTGCATCGGCAAAACCACTGTTCTCCGAGGCTTCTGCGATTACGGCAGCCCCATCCGCGCACGAGATCTTTACATCCGCCCGGCCTGTCTCCGCGCTTGCTGTAACATCCAGGATCTCGACCCCGATACGCTTACATACCACTTCCAGCGTCGGCTCCCCGACTTCTTCAGACAGACCCTCGAGATAAGAAGAGACCGCATCCGGCTCCTCACAGACTGCACCGGCCTTGTCGGCGCGCGCCATCTTGAAATAGGCGAAAAGATCATCGATGGTATTGCGGATCTTCTGCGCCGCGACAGAAGACGCGTCCGGCGTAGTCTCGGCAGGCCGCCTGCGGCAGCCACCGGATACGCCGGAGAGAATCACTATGACACAGCAGATGCTGATAATTTTCGAGCATGCCCGCGACATGGGGAAGTATCAGCGTCTCGACATCAGTCGGATCGCATACATCTGCCAGACCTCTTCACTGATGAGCACATACTCTTCCACATACTTATGGTAGAGCGTCTCCGGGTCGGCCGCATAGAAAGTCTTCCGGACGGAGTTGCCGTTGCCGTCGATAAAGGAAAGGAGGATACGGATATATCCGTTCTTGAAAAAGTAGCGGTGACCGGTCTCCTCGATCTCGGCAAAATCCTTCAGTTCCTCCGGGAAGACCCACTTCTCGATCGGAACCGACGGAAGCCGGACCGGGATACTCTTCGTCGCATCGGGATTGCCCGCCGAGGGCATCTTGCCGCGGAGGATCTGACGTCCCTCATTACTGAGCTGGCGTCGATAGCACTGCAACTGCTGCTTCTTCAGATCCGCCAGCTCGATGTACTTATCCATCGGAGCGTGCGCGTCCGAATTCAGTTTCTCGGCGAGATCAGCGATCTTTTCCGAATAGCGCGCATATTCCTCGGCAAAAGCTTTCTTATCCTGGACCAGAAGTTCGGCCGGGATGAGCTTGGTCTGTTTCGTGACCGAGACGATCGATCCCATGATGAGATTGTCAAAGTCCTCTTTACAGCACCACGTACTGTCCTGCATATCTTTACCGAGCTGAAGCGCCGCGACCTCTTTCCAGTTCGTATTGATTTCTTTTCCTGCGCGCTTGCCGTCCGGGAGATAGATCTTATCGATGTGCGGAAGGATATAGCGGTTCACCCAGCTCCTCGGCGCATGCAGGATCTGGCAGATATCCGCCACAGAGATCGTATGCGTCGTACTAAGGGCCCGGACCGCTTCCGGCCAGGTGCGGAGCTGCTCCCAGCTCTGGCGCGAGGGCTTAAGGACTTCCTGTACCGTCCCCTGCCCATCCGCACTCTCTCCATTTTGCAGAGGGAACCATTCCTTCGGGTACACACCGAGAAAATCGGCGATCTTCTGCGCATCCTCGGCCTGAGGGATACGCGTGCCCTTGAGATATCGGGAGATAGAGCACTCCGAAATACCGAGAGCCTCCGCCATCTGCTTCTGCGTCATACTCTTCTTACGCAGTATCTCCTTGATATTCTCATTTACAGTCAGCATCGCAAGCATACCCTCCCGAAGTAATTCATGAGAATTATACCAGAGATACCGAAATCGTGTCGAAAGCAAATGGGGCATAAAATAAAACAATCAGTGAACAAACACGTTATCGCGCGACAAGCGCTTGATTGTCAGATACGAAACGACGCTTTTTCGTTGCGTGGAAGAGTGCTTTTGCGGTATCATGAATGTATGCATTATTATGATACAAAGGAGTACCGCTTATGGAAAACAAACGTCCCGAGGAAATGGAAAGAATTACCACTCGTGAGCTGGCCGAGGCCTTTATCGAGGAGCAGGTCGCCGCGGTAAAAGCACAGGTCGGCGACAAGAAAGTCCTTCTTGCACTGTCCGGTGGTGTTGACTCATCTGTCGTTGCCGCCCTTCTCATCAAGGCCATCGGCAAGAACCTCATCAATGTGCACGTCAATCACGGACTTCTCCGTAAGGGCGAGCCGGAGCAGGTCATCGAGGTCTTCAGAAACCAGATGGATGCGACACTCGTTTATGTAGACGCTACCGAGCGCTTCCTCACGAAGCTCGAGGGCGTGGAAGAGCCGGAGAGAAAGAGAAAGATCATCGGCGAAGAGTTCATCCGCGTATTCGAAGAAGAAGCCAGAAAGCTTCCTGACGTGGACTTCCTCGCACAGGGCACCATCTATCCGGACATCCTCGAGAGTGGTCCTGTAAAGGCACACCATAACGTTGGCGGACTCCCGGAAGATATTCATTTCGAAGGACTCGTAGAGCCTCTGAAGTTCCTCTATAAAGATGAAGTACGTGTGGTCGGCGAAGCCCTCGGACTGCCGGCAAACATGGTCTACCGTCAGCCGTTCCCGGGCCCGGGTCTCGGCGTACGCTGCACCGGCGCGATCACGAGAGACCGTCTCGAGATGGTCCGTGAGTCCGATGCGATCCTTAGAGAAGAGTTTGCGAACGCCGGTCTCGAAGGAAAAGTATGGCAGTACTTCACACTGGTTCCGGATTACAAGTCCGTCGGTGTAAAGAACAATGTCCGTGCTTTCGAGAACTTCGTTGTTATCCGTGCAGTCAACACCCGTGACGCCATGACCGCGACCATCGAAGAGATCCCGTACGAGCTCCTCGGCAAGATCGTCAACCGCATCATCACGGAAGTGCCCGGCATCAACCGCGTACTCTACGATCTGACACCGAAGCCGACAGGCACGATAGAGTGGGAGTAATACCAAATCCTCTGAGAGCTCCTGTTTTGCAGGGGCTCTCTTTTTTGTGCCTACATTTTGCCTACATCATCCGAAGATCAGGACTTCTTGGATACAACAATCTCATCCTTGATGATATTGTTGTACGTCTTCAGATCATCCTCGAACCGATGCTCAAAAGCATCGATCGAGAACTCGCTCTGATCATTCATGTTCGTGTAGTGACGAAGGAAATCGTTGATCTGACTTACGATCACACTGAACGAACTTACCTCTATATAGTAAGTAATAGATAAGGACCCATCTGGCATCTGCACATCCGTATATACCTTTGCACCCAGCTTTCCAAAATGTTCGAACTCTGCCAGGAACTGTGCGAACAGTTTCTTGGCATCCTCTGTCGGTGGATTAAGTAATTCGTTGACCTTGAAAGTAAATCCGTTGGCCAGACAACCTACAGAAATATGCTTTGAACGAGCAGATAACGAGAATCCGGACTCTACCACCCTGCGTAGAAGTCTTACGATATCCGAAGTGGTCTCCGCATAAGA
>JAFZLF010000009.1 GCA_017551625.1 Clostridiales bacterium
GCTTTCTTTAATTCGGAGATCTGGGAACGTGATCATGAACTTACAGAGATAAGCCCGAACAAAGAAGCCGTCGAAAAGATGATCGGAAGATTTGTAGGATTGACCGAGGGTTATTCTTATTCGAATCTGATCGGGATGCGCGCCCTGTGCCGCAATGAGAGATTCGGAGTCATGGAACTGCCCAAATTAGTTGATCTATACCGGTTTGGTATACGCGAGAATAAGTGGAATACTGTTTCGAGAGATACCGTTGGTGGGTTGGAGAAGGATCTGACTGATAAACTGATCGGACAGGATCTGGCGAAGAGAAAAGTGCTGGATGTGATTAAGAGAAGTGTCATGCAGAAGCACGGCGTAAGCAATCGGCCGAAGGGCGTGCTGTTTTTTGCCGGTCCGACCGGCACGGGAAAAACAGAGACGGCGAAGATTCTGGCGCAGAGGATTTTCGGTGATCAGAGCTGCTGTATACGTTTTGATATGTCTGAGTACCGCCAGGATCAGTCTGATCAGAAACTGCTTGGTGCGCCTCCGGGATATGTGGGATATGAATCCGGCGGACAGTTGACGAATGCAGTGCGCAATAGACCTTTTTCCATTCTTTTGTTTGATGAGATAGAGAAAGCGCATCCTTCCATCATGGATAAATTCCTGCAGATCCTGGATGACGGGCGCCTGACTGATGGACAGGGCAATACTGTATATTTCTCCGAATCGATCATCATTTTTACCAGTAATAAGGGGATTATTGAAGAAGTGCAGGAGAGGGATGAAGACGGCTTTGCCCGATTTGTCAAAAAACAGATTGTCGATCCCGAGAAGAACTCCCCAGAGGAAGTACAGCAGATTGTGATCGCAAGTATAACTGACTATTTCAAAAATAAACTGGGTCGCCCGGAACTGCTGAACCGTATTGGCGAGAACAATATTGTGGTTTTCGATTTTATCCGTCCGGAAAATGCCTTGAAAATTCTTGAACTGCAGAAAACGGATCAACTGGGAAGTATCAGAAATGATATGGGTATTACGGTGGAGCTTGGTGAACAGGCACAGGCAGATCTGGAGAGGCATGCATGTTCGAAAAAAGTTCTGGATAATGGAGGTCGAGGGATCCGTACTTTGGTGGAAAACCGACTCTATACGCCGATCACCCGGTATATCTTCGATCATGGTGTTTCTTCGGGACAGACCATCATTGTCAATGGCATCAGCGGTGGCAGTTCGGCATTTGATCCCGTGGAACTGGATGCGGAGGTGAAGTTTTGAAAGTATTCTGCTGTGTTGACAAAGGACCGGGAAAGAGTGCCTGCGATGACCGTGTACTGATCAATGATTCCGTCATTTCTTCTGATTTCTATGAAGCGGAACTGGACGTGAGTCAAAGAAATGTCTTTGCTGTTGCAGATGGAGTGGGAGGAAATAAAGCCGGATACTATGCAGCATCTATGGCTGTGTTCGCTATGTCAAAGACCAATCTTCCGGCGGAGCTATCTGTTCGGTGTATCGAACAACGGATTCGTGAAAGTAATCAGGAAATCATAGCCCTTTCGGAGCGCAACTCCAAGTATCGAAATATGGCAACGACATTATCCGGGATTTGCGTGGATGATGGGAAATGGTTCCTTTTCCACATTGGGAATACCAGAGTATATCTTATCACTTACGGGTCAATGAATCCGATTACGGAAGACCATACCTGGGCGAGGGAAATGGAACTGAATGGGTTCTCCGAAGAGAAACTGGCTAAGAGTGCTCGGAAGAGTGAGATCACGGCCTGCCTTGGCGGCGGAAATATCCAGCTGATTGATAAACTGCAGATCTCGGATATTACTCCGTACATGCAAAAGGTGCGAAGTATTCTGGTTACCAGTGATGGTCTTCATGACTATATCGATCGTACTACTCTGGAACGGAGTGTCGCCAACATCTCTGATCCGAAAGAATACTTTATTCAGGCGATCCGATTTGCCCGGAGTGAAGGATCACAGGACGATATATCAGTCGTTTTGATCGATTTGTAACGAAAGCGTGTGGTGAATCAGTGTTTGGATATGTAAGAATTGTCGAAGATGAACTTCTGGTGCGTCAGCACAAATTGTATAAGAACTGCTACTGCGCTCTATGCAAGCAGATCGGGTGCTATTCGCAGTTATCCAGGTTTTTTCTTTCATACGATATGACTTTTCTGGCATTGTTGTCGGATCCGCTGATTCCAGATTTGCGTAAACAGTGTAAAGGTAAATGGCACAGACGTTGCAAAAAATGTCACGGAGACGAGAGAATCAAATACTGTGCTGCGGTCAGCATTTTTCTTCAATATCAGAAACTGAATGATGATGTAATTGACGGAAAGAAAAGCCGAAGACTTATTCGTAGAGCAATAAAAAAGGGATACCTTCGTGCAAAAAGAGATTATCCCGAAATCGAAGACGTGATCGCTACGGCGATGGCAGATTTGCTTGTGTTGGAGAGGGAAAAGTGTACGGATTTTGATCGTCTTGAAACGTGTTTTTGCTCCATCTTTACTAGGATGTACTTGGATGCACCTTATGAGGACTCTTATGCGAAGGTAAAGTCGGAAATAGCTTATCATGTGGTGGCATGGGTTTATCTGTTTGATATGCTGCAAGATGTCGAGGAGGATAGAAAATCGGGCAATTTTAACGTTCTTCTGGTAAAGGATGAGTCGGAAACAAAAGAAGAACTCAAGAATCGATTAATCATACATCTTGAGAAAGCGGAGGAACTGTGTAGTGTTTTGCCATATAGTGATAATACGGCTATCATCTCGAATACGATAACGCTCGGTCTGCTTCGACAGATGCTTATTGCCGGAGTAGAAATGGATCAATCTGTATCATGTGCGGATTTTTCTGAAAAAATAGGCGAAAAAGTAAGTAATAATATAGATAAAACGAGGAATAAAGTGAAGTCATGAAATGTCATTTGATACTGGGAATTGATGAGAATGCAACAGAACAGGAAATCGATCAGGCTTATCAGGAAAAATACGATAAACTGTGCGAGAATAGGGAATCCCGTTTGGAATCTGCTAAAGAGTACAAGATCAAAGAACTATGGAAAGCGCGAAGTGACAGCCTGAAATGGCGCACGTTGACAACTCGTGAGAAGCGGTCTGAACGACTGAAAGAAGCCGGCGGCAGTCTTATAAATCCTGCGCTATTGATCTCATCACCTATCCATTGCTGCAGGGATTGCTGCGGTTTTTTTGCTAGTGATGAATGTTGTTGCTTATTTAACGACGGGGAACAAGAGGCGATAGAGGGATGTGGGCGTCAAGTAGACGATTGCGGATGTCTCATTGTTATTGTATTGGCGATTATTGGATTAGCCCCAATGATTCCCATATGGATAGTGGGGTGGAAGACGAAAAGAATACAAAAGCTGAGAAAACAATTGGAAGAAGTACAAGCGGAGAAACAACGTGCACTTAAGGAGGAACAACGTGCAAAAGCGAAGTTGGAACCAGAAGAAGACAAATTCTGTATTGTGGGTTCATTTGGTGTTTTTTTCAAAGCAATAGGCTGTAATGACAGTTCTGACATCTGTAAAAGACAGTGGGGGATGGTAGAAAAGTCAGAGGCGGATTGGAATCAGGCATACGGAAAAGTACAGCAATTATCAAATAAAATACAGCAATTATCTGAAGAATTACAAAGATTACAAAGATAGTCGGCATAAATGTAGGGATCAATTCCGATCTGCAGATCGCAAAAATGGAGTGTATATGAAACGCAAAGTAGTCTCTGGAATAGTCGCGGGAATATATATGGTGATAATATCTATCGCTTATGTACTTGTCCCCACTTTTAAGGAACTGGCACTTAGCGGTTGGAAAGGGTGGATTGGACTAGATATTCTTCTCGTCGCCTCGTCGATTATCCCGGCAATTTGTTTGTATGTAGGAAGATTAAAGGACAATAGTATTAAGAATCCACTTACTTATGTGTTTTGGATATGGTACCTTGCTTTATATGTAATCAAACTTGCATGGATGATTATTTTTAATGACCTGCAAGATTCTGGTATAGTTCTTTTTGTTCTTTTCATAGTGGGAATTATTTCCATTACAATTCCTTTGATGTTTATCAATTTTATTCTGGCTGCGGGTGGAATCGAAATGTCGGAAGAGAAAAAGAAAGAGATAGAGGAAGCAAAGAAACATGATCTGGAAAGGCAATTGGCAGCTGCAAATTCTGAGATGCAAAGAGCAGAAGTAGAGTTAAAAGAACGACAAGACCAGTGCGATATTGTGCAGCTGTTTGGTGTATTCTTCAAAGCTCTAGGCTGTAATGACTATTCTGATATTTTCGTAAGACAGCAGGAGTTGTTAAATGCGTCCAAGACGAAATGGAATCAGGCTTGTGAAAAAGTAGAACAAATATCAAAACAAATCGATTAGAGCATACCTCAGTAATCTCCCTTATCGATCTTTCCCAGTTCTTCGAAGTCGACACCGGGCCGGAGGAATTCACCTTCGGTCATGACGAAGGTATCGCCAGTATGCCCGCCCTGATAGACGTGATCCCATCGGGTCGAAGCAGTGTACACTTTTCCGTCTGTTCCACGATAGGCATTCTCGCCGCGGATCATCTCGGAGAACATGTTGGCCGAGCGCTGATGGGAGGCGGCGTTGTCCTGCATCATCTGTCTGGCGACTCCGGTCGTATAGGCATTCGTATCTGCGATGATCTGTGACTGCCGCATTGCCGACTGCTGCCGGGCCATCGCGATGTTCATCATGCCGTTTGCGGCGATGTTCTGGCATTCCATGTATTTCTGACGGAGCATCTCTTCGGCCATCTGACGGAACCTCGGATAATCCCGTCCGAGCCGGATGGTTCGCTTTACCTTTTCATATTCTTCCAGGACGGACTTCCACATCATCTCGGGTGCATAGACATACATCTCGTAATTCGTACACCAGATATTCGGAACGGCGCGGTTCGTGTAGACCTCCGTCTCTGTCTGGAGGAAATATCTCGTTCCCTGATACTCGACGTGATAGATCCGTTTCTTATAGTCAAAAACAGCCGCATCCAGGGTGTTTCTATCAATTGTCTTCAGCGCATCTTGCCGCCACTTTAACGTTATCTCATCTTCACCTGACTCTGCCGCGACAGCGGTCGGTGCAAAGGGCGTCCAGCGGCGTACCATATAGTCGCAGTACTCCGACGCACTCATGAAAGATCTCATTCGCACGAGTTCGATCGGATGGACCTGATTCTGGGAACTCATATTCATGGGCATCGGCGGGATATGCATATAACCGTTCTGGGAAATATAGGCGATGCAGCAGGTATCGTCCGGCGAGGCCATGTCGATCCGCACGGTGAGGGGAGTCAGGCGGTTCAGGCCATAGTCCTGCGGGGTGTCGATCGTGTAGTTCCAGCCTTCCGGAAGATAGGAGATAAAAGTAGAATTTCCTTCGCCATCTAGTCTATCCCGCATGTCACCGCCAACGTGAGCTTCCTTGATGCGAGATGCGAGATCATCCCCGGGAGAACGTGGCGCCACATGCATCAGAAACTGCGAGCCGCAGCTTACGCATGTCACGATCTTATCTTCTCCGTTCCACTGAAGATTCGCTCCGCAACCCGTACACTCTAACTTACGCATAACGCCATCCCCTTTCGTTTATCCGCATATGTACGATTTCATTATATCAGTTCGTTGCGACCGGGTCACGAAAGATCATTCCTTCGGGGAGGACAGAGAATAGTGTCCTTCTTCACCTTGGATATCGTAGAAAAAAACGCCGGCTAGTGCTTTGGAAAAAGAGTATGTGAGGACTGCCTTTTTCTCGTCCAAAAGGATATTAAACCGGATCTCCGGCTCGGAGAAAAAGCCATCCTTGTTTTCTTTCTTGGGAGCTTTTCCAGCATAGCGCCGGTCGTGCCGGATCTCGCCGTTTTCGAGGACAAATAAGCGCTCAAGATCTGGCGACCTGTCTGTGTTTGTATTTCTGTCGAAGAGTACCCACACGTGGTCGGGGACCTGCGGGTTCGCTGATCGGTGATCACTCCAGATCCGCCTGCATTCGTCAACAAGGAGAGAATCGATCTGCGCTTCGCGGTGCATGTTGATCGCATATTTGACTTCCGGTTTCAGCTGCTCTTCCACTTCGTCGAAGTGCGATTCAAGAGTCGGGAACGGCCCCCAGCAGTAATCCGAAAGAAGCTGGAGGGCGTCGTCCTTCACCTCGATGGGATTCGTAGTAACGATCATGGTCTCGAGAAGCTCGATTAGTTCCTCTTTATACGAATCAATATCCGGCTGCCCGTAATAAGGGTCCATGAACCAGTCGAGACAGAGAAGGAGGCTCCGCTTCTTCGCGGTATCGTTTCCGGTCAGCACTTTCCGGATCGCATCGATGCCACCCTCGCGGACGAGCATTCTTTCTTCTTCGGTATAGGATACGTAATTGCTCATGGAATTATCCTCGTGGTTAATTCTTCTATGTTCCTACTGATACTATACCACGAACTCTTATGCTACAATGGAGAATGGCCGCACGGTTTTGCCGGCGCGGACTACTATGTAGATCAATGGAGATTAGGATTATGAAGATCGGTTGTGTAAAAGAGATCAAGAACAATGAATTCCGTGTGGGACTTACGCCGGATAACGTGAAGGCCTATGTTGCCGCCGGCCACCATGTGTATATGGAAAAGGGCGCAGGTGTCGGTTCCGGTTTTACGGATAATGAGTACGTCGATGCGGGCGCATCTCTGATCGATAACGCAGCCGATGTCTGGCATCTCGTTGACATGATGATCAAGGTCAAGGAACCGCTTCCGGAGGAATATCCGCTGTTCCGTGACGGCCTCATCCTCTATACTTATCTCCATCTCGCTGCAGATAAAGAGCAGGCGGACGCGCTTCTTGCCGGTAAGGTAAAGGCCGTCGCTTATGAGACACTTCAGGAGAAAGACCGTTCGCTCCCGTGCCTCGCGCCGATGTCCCAGATCGCGGGCCGTCTCTCCATCCAGGAAGGCGCGAAGTATCTCGAGAAGAAGTTCGGTGGTGAGGGTATCCTTCTCGCGGGTGTTCCGGGAACACCGAAGGCGAACGTCGTTATCCTCGGTGGCGGTACGGTCGGTATGAACGCCTGCAAGATCGCGGTCGGTATGGGCGCGAATGTTACGATCCTCGACGTCAATCTCAAAAGACTCGAAGAACTCGACAACATGTTCGGTGCGCACATCCAGACGCTCGTAAGTAATGACTCGAATGTCGAGCGTGTCTGCAAAGACGCGGACCTCGTCATCGGTTCTGTCCTGATCCCGGGCGGTTCCACACCGAAGCTCTTTAAGAAGAAGTATCTGCCGGAGATGAAGGACGGCGCAGTATTCGTAGACGTTGCGATCGACCAGGGCGGATGCGGTGAATCTTCCCACGTTACGACCCACGACGATCCGGTCTTCATCGAGGAAGGTGTTGTTCACTACTGCGTAGGTAATATGCCGGGCGCGGTTCCGAGAACGAGCACGATCGCGCTTACCAATGCGACGCTGAAGTATGGTCTTCAGATCGCGGAAGCGGGTCTCGAAGAAGCTTGCAAGAAGAGTGAAGTCATCACGTCCGGCGTGAACTGCTATGACGGCAAGTGCACGAACAAGAATGTGGCTTCCGCTCTCGGATATGAGTACACCGAGCTGGCGAGCCTGATGTAAGGCTGCGCCTGATAAATCGTTGCGAAGAACTGATCTTTCACAAGTTTCGAAGAGCTGTCCCTACAAGGACAGCTCTTTTGACGTGGCGGAATAACATCTCGGACGGGGACGGGAAAGAAATCGCGGTGAGGTATATTTTTCTGCAAAAATGGTACTTTTGGCACGCTTGAAGAACGCCTTTCCAAATGGTAAAATTACGTTGATAAAATCCAATTACAAGGGAGGATAATTATGGGACTTTTTGATAAGAAATTCTGCGATTTTTGCGGAAATAAGATCGGCCTTCTGGGGAATAAGAAACTCGAAGATGCCAATATGTGTAAGGATTGCGCCAGCAAGCTTTCTCCGTGGTTCAGTGAGCGTCGTCACAGCACGAAGGCGGATATCGATGCACAGCTCCAGTATCGTGAGCAGAACAAGGCTGCTGTATCTGCTTTCTCGGCAACGCAGACTCTCGGTAAGCACACCAAGCTCATGATCGATGAGAATGCCAGAAAGTTTATGGTCACCAGCGCTTCGGATATCTATTCGGCAAATCCGGACGTTCTGGACTATTCGCAGGCCGTGGCCTGTGATCTCGATGTGAAGGAGACCAGAACAGAGATCAGAAGAAAAGATGCAAACGGTCAGTCCGTCAGCTACAATCCTCCGCGTTATGAGTATTCCTATGACTTCCACGCTATCATCCGCGTCAACCATCCTTACTTTGACGAGATGAAGTTCTCGATCAGTAACGGCAGCATCAAGGTCGGCGAGACCCCGATGAATCCGGGTCAGAGCGGTGGCTGGAGCGTGCAGCGTTCGGGCTTCAATCCTCTTTCCGGCAATAAGATCAATGAGTACTACGAGTGTGTAGACCTCGGCAACCAGATCAAGGCAGCTGTCGATGCGATGCGTATGGGTGGCAACGTTTCCATGGCGATCGCCGGCGGTCAGGCAGTTCCGGGCATGGGCATGCAGCCGGGTATGCAGGGCGGCATGGCTATGGGCATGGGCGCTGCTCCGGGTATGGCGATGCAGCAGGGCTTCCCGCAGCAGGGTATGCCTCAGCAGGGCTACCCGCAGCAGGGCGCGGGTCAGTTCATGCAGCAGGGTTTCCAGCAGGGTATGCCACAACAGGGCTATCCACAGCAGGGTATGCCGCAGCAGGGCGCAGGTCAGTTCATGCAGCAGGGTTTCCAGCAGATGCCTCAGCAGGGCTACCCGCAGCAGGGCATGCCGCAGCAGAACTTCGGCCAGAATGTGCAGCAGGGCTTCCAGCAGGTGCCTCAGCAGGGTTACCAGCAGGGCGGTATGGCCATGGGCATGGGTGCCGCGCCGGGTATGGCGGCGATGCAGCAGGGCGGCGGCATGGCTCCCGGTATGACAGTGACCTGTCCTGTCTGCCAGGCAACGACCACTCTCGGCGCAGCCGGTTGCTGCGAGTTCTGTGGAAACAAGATCGTATGATCCGAATGACCGCATAAGTGCTTTTCGTAAAAAGAGCGAAGGAGCATCTCCACGAGGAGGTGCTCCTTTTTTGCGGCCATTTTGGAGCGGGAGATTGCAGATGCCGTTTGAGGGTGTGATTCAGAGGGAGTTGGCTCTGCTAACGAAATCAATTACGGGTGTTTTTTGAATATTGGCATTTTCACCCGTAAATTTCTTATAGGGGGGAGGGGTATGTTTACGGGTGGATCTGATAAAAAACTGCGTTTCGCCCGTATTCTTCGCGAAAAGCACTGTTGCCTGACGGGCCAAAATCCTTTTTGAGAGAAAAGACACGCTTTTGCATGTCTCCGATTACGGGCGTTTTGATGGTTTTTCCGTTTTCACCCGTAAAGCAGACCGAAAAAATTGACATATACCCCCCGGGGGTATACAATCAAGACGGTGATATATACCCCTGGGGGGTATGCAATTGTAATACGAGGAGACGCAGTCTCGCAGGAGGAATGGATATGGGAAAGTGTCCGCATTGCAGTGATAGGAAGAAGCTTCGCACCGAAGAGGAAAAGAAAGATCTGCTCAAGCGTCTCCGCCGCGCAGAGGGCCAGATCCGCGGGATCGAGAACATGATCGAGGAGGATGCGTACTGCCCGGACATACTGACGCAGGTGGCGGCGGTAACGGCAGCGCTCAACAGCTTTAACAAGGAACTTCTCGCGTGCCATATGCGCAGCTGTGTGGCGGAAGATATCCGCGCCGGTAAGGAAGAGTCGATCGATGAGCTCGTCAGGCTCATGCAGAAACTGATGAAGTAAGATGCAGCAGTATCAGGTAACAGGGATGAGCTGCGCGGCGTGTCAGGCCCGCGTGGAGAAGGCGGTCGCCCAGGTGCCGGGCGTGACGTCCGTGGCCGTAAGCCTTCTGACCAACTCGATGGGCGTCGAGGGGACGGCGGATAGCCGTGCCGTGATCGCGGCTGTCGAAAAGGCCGGATACGGTGCGTCACTGAAGGCAGGATACGACGCTTCTTTGAATACTCCGGAAAAAGAAAGGTCGTCCGCTTCTTCGCAGGAAGATGCACTGAAAGATAGGGAAACGCCGAGACTTCTCCGGCGTCTGGCCCTGTCGGCCGGATTTCTTCTGGTCCTTATGTACATCACGATGGGGCACCACATGCTCGGACTTCCGCTTCCGCCTTACTTCGACCACAACTATCTGGGACTTGCGCTGACGCAGATGCTCCTGGCTCTGATCGTCATGTTCATCAACAGAAAGTTCTTCGAAAGCGGCACGCGCTCACTTCTTCATGGCGCGCCGAACATGGACACGCTCGTGGCACTCGGTTCCGGCGTGTCGTTTGCATGGAGCCTCTTCGTGTTCTTTACGATGTGCGGGAATATCACGAACGGTACGCCCAATTCCGAACTTCACGAGCTTTACCATAACCAGCTCTACTTTGAGTCGGCGGCGATGATCCCGACGCTCATTACCGTGGGAAAAGCACTGGAGTCCAGAAGTAAAGGCCGTACGACCGATGCCCTCCGTTCTCTGATGAAACTCGCGCCGAAGACCGCGCGCGTCCTTCGTCCGTCCTCCTGCGCAGAAGGTGAGTCCAGTCCGGCCGAAGTGACCGTTCCGATCGAAGAGGTCCGTGTAGAGGACATCTTTGCCGTCAAGCCCGGCGAAAGCATCCCGGTGGATGGTATCGTGGTCGAAGGAGAGAGCGCAGTCGATGAATCTGCACTCACGGGCGAATCGATCCCGGTCGACAAGACCACGGGTGACAAGGTGTCTGCGGCGACGATCAACCATTCCGGATATCTTTTGTGCCGCGCGACCCGCGTGGGGGAAGATACGACATTGTCGCAGATCATCAGGATGGTTTCCGATGCGGCTGCGACAAAGGCGCCGATCGCCAGAATTGCCGATAAGGTCTCGGGCATTTTCGTGCCGGCTGTCATCGGCATCGCGATACTGGTGACTGCCGCCTGGCTTGTGGCCGGGAAAGAGGTCAGTTTCGCACTGGCGCGCGGCATATGCGTACTTGTGATCTCCTGCCCGTGTGCACTGGGACTGGCTACCCCGGTGGCCATTATGGTGGGAAACGGTCTGGGTGCCCGAAACGGGGTGCTCTTTAAGACGAGTGAAGCTATCGAAGAAACGGGAAAAGCCACGATCGTTGCGCTGGATAAGACGGGAACGATCACGACAGGACAGCCCCGCGTGATGGGGATCTATGAGACTCGTGGGACTGATAAGAACGATCTTCTCCGGAAGGCCTATCTACTCGAGAAGAAGAGCGAACACCCACTCGCAAGAGCGATCGTAGAGGAATATGAGCGTGCCGCGGGACAGATGCGATCGGAAGATCTGTCCGGCAACGATACCGAAGTGACCGGCAACGATACCGAAGTGACCGGCAGCGATGAGGCGAAAATGACCGGTAGTGAGAATTCTGAGGTGACTGCCTTTACGATCCATGCAGGTCATGGACTGGAGGGGAGGATCGGCGGGAAACTGCTTCATGCGGGAAGCGGGAAGTATATCCGGCAATTTACGGACGTGACGTCTGAAATGCAGGAGACGGAGACCACGTGCGCGGAAGACGGACAGACGCCGCTGTTCTTCGAAGAGGACGGAAAACTCCTGGGGATCATCTCCGTGGCCGATAGTATAAGAGATGATTCGGAGATAGGGATCCGGAACCTTAAAAACCTCGGGCTTACGGTCGTTATGCTGACAGGAGACAACCCCCGCACGGCAGATGCCATCGCACAGAAAGCCGGAGTAGATTATGTCGTGTCCGGCATCCTCCCGGACGGTAAGGCCGACGCGGTAAAAGAACTTCAGAAGAACGGGAAGGTCATCATGGTCGGAGACGGGATCAACGATGCGCCTGCGATGGCAACCGCAGATATCGGGATCGCCATCGGCGCCGGTACGGACGTTGCGATCGACAGCGCCGATGTTGTGCTGATGAACAGTGCCCTGACAGATGTGGCCGCGGCAGTCCGCCTGAGCCGTAAGACACTTAAGAATATACACGAGAATCTTTTCTGGGCCTTCTTCTATAATGTGATCTGTATCCCGGTCGCCGCGGGGGTGCTGTCATGGAAGATGAACCCCATGATCGGTGCCGCGGCGATGAGCCTGTCGAGCTTCACCGTCTGCATGAATGCCCTGCGGTTGAATCTCTTTAAGATGCGGGATGCCTCGCATGATGTTGTACTTAACGGAAGAAAACCTGCGGCCCTCCCGCTCCCGAAGCCCGGTGCGACTTCGGAAGCGACGGTGAAAACACCGCAGGCCGCTTCCGAAAGGATAGTTGTTCCGGAAACGGAGAAAGGGAGTGCGAAAATGAAGAAAGTACTAATTATCGAAGGCATGATGTGCGGCCATTGCGAGGCCTCCGTGAAGAAAGCTCTGGAGGCTCTTCCTTATATCGCCAGTGCGGCACCGGATCACACGAGCAATACTTGTGTAGTCGACATCACGGATGATGGGGCTTGGGATGAGGGGGCTGTGAAGGCCATCATCGAAGGGAAGGATTATAAGTACCTCGGTACGAAAGACTAACCGGAGAACGGATCGTCCCAGCCCAAGACATCAAAGGGAAGCTCTGGTGGGTCCATGTCCGGGATATTGAAGGGAGGCTCCATTAAATCCGTGTCAAGGTCATCGAAGCCCACGGGTCCTTCTTCGGGGAAGAATCCGGAGGTGGAACCCTGACGCTGAGATACAGGTCCTACATCCGCGTAGATGTTCCTGAAGGCGGACTGCTCACGCAGGAAGAGACGGAAAAGCTGATACTGCGCGTCCCCAAGGAAGGGGTCATCCGGATCGAGCATCCTGACGTAATTGATCCGTCCCTGAAGAGAGTACAGGAAGTGCCTGATCTGTGCGCAACTGCAGGGGGTGTGATACCACGCAGGACGAGTTCTCTCGAGATGATCGGCAACGCCGTATCTGTTCGTGTAATAGAGTTCCTGCCGGATCTTCTGACGGTACTCACGTTTCGCGTGGACGCGTTCATTGACGACGGCTCCTGTTACTTCGAGACGGTGACCGGGACCGAGAAAACGTGTCTTTCTGGTATTCAGCTTATAGTGATAAGGCTGGAGCATAAGTGCTACTGTTCTTTCGAGTGCGCTCTTATCAAAAGGCAGCACGCTTGAGAACGTCATGTCGTCACAGTACCGGGTATAGGTGATGCACATGTCCCGGCAGCACGTGCCGATCGCCATGTCGAAGTCCGATAGGATCAGATTCGCGATCTGCGGGGAAGTGCAGGCACCCTGACAAAGTGCGCCCTTATAGCAGACGAGTCGGGTCAGTGTTCCGAGGATCTGCCTGTTGTATGGCGTGTATTTTCTGAACATGGAGTAGACCTGTCCGGCGCGTGTGCTCTCGAAGAAATGGCGGATGTCCAGCTTGAGCATGTATCTGTGCCCTGCGTGCGCCGACGCGTTATCTCTGGCGGACAGCCCCAGGCGATACGCAAAAGCATAAGGAGAGGTGTACATAGCGTCCAGACGGTCCAGGATGTATCTTTTGATGAAGTGCTGGAGAGAGCGCAGATCCTGTGTGACCTCGAAAACCGTACGCATCTCCTTCTTGTTCGGCTTCGGGATGAGGATCTTGCGATAGTGCGGACGGGTGTCATCGAGGATCGCCTTGATTTCTCCGCCACAGGAATAGATATCATCACTCCTGCAGCTCCTGCCATTGACGCGCAGGTACTGGTATGCGAAAGCATAGAGGGAATCCATTTGCGGAAGATAGAGTGAACGGTTCATAAGTCAGATCTCCTAAAGAGAAAAGTGAGACCACAGAAACGGACATACCTGTTAGTGGAGGCCCGAGCGTGCTATTGCGTGAAAAGGATCCGGTTCGCAATAGTGCGTCTCGGGGTGTCTCGGGATACGCTCGCGTATTCCGAGACGGGCTTCCAGATTGGAGGAACGGACGCCGACTCGGCGGCCATCGTCTAGACTTCTCGCCAAAACGAATCGCTATGCCGTTCCTGTGGTCTCGATGTAGGTTTTCTAAGTTCGTTCCTGCCGAAAAGGCAGGAGATATGCTTGCCGGCACTAATAGCGGCGGAGCGTCATGCTTCTGACACCGGAGGTGATTTTGCTGACTTTGAGCGAGAAATCACTCATCTCTTTGAAGGACGTGAAGAAGACTTCGATCTGCTTGTCGTTACGCATCGTCGGCTCTGAAATGCTGCAATCGCGGCACAGAGTAATAAACACTCTGAATTCCTCGTGAGATGTGATCTCGAAGTCGATCAGCAGACCCAGCTTCGTTCCGGAGGGAGAAGCAGGATCGGGCGGCGGAGCCATTACTGACTCTTCGCGCTTCGGACCGGGTTTCTTCTTCGCAGGAACTTCCTTCTTCGCCGCTGCTTTCTTCCCGGCGGCTTTCGCTGCTGCGGACTTCTTCGCCTCTGCTTTCTTCTCAGCCTCTGTCTTTCTTGGTGCTTTCTTCCTCGGAATACGCGGCTTTTTCGAGATCAGCTCGGGTTTGCCTTCCACGGAAGCGGCGGCTGTCTTGCCTGTTTTCGGCTTTCCGGAAGTATCCGGTGCCTCGGGATCGTTTGCTTCCGGGGACTCTTGTTTCTTCTCCCATTCCTTGAGTTCCTGGAGACGTCTGTTAATATCCTCCATGACTGCATCGATCTTGATCTTAGCGACCTGATGTATCGCGTTGCCCAGTTTCAGACCGAAGGCTCTTCTGATCTCCTGATACTCTTTCTCGTGTTTCGCCGCCAAGATAACGGAAGTGGACGGATCGAAAGTGGGGCGGGAAGGACGAGGGGGCTCGAACTTCGGGGAGAAAAGCGAGGAAAAGGGGTCTGTGGCGAAGTCCGGAGCCTTCTTGGCTGCTTCTTCGCCCGTTTTTTTGTTCCTGTCATCCATCTCCTTCTGCACCTTATCCATGACCCACTTCTCCAGAGAAGGGAGTCCGGTCTTGACCTGTGCACGTGAAGGAACGTGATCCGGTTTAGGGATCTTACCGCAGCAGAGGAGCTCGGTGAAGTCCGGGAGCTGCGTGATGTACTTGAGTCTGCCGCTCTTCATGACCAGGATCTCGCCGGTATCCAGAGATCCCAGCTGGGTCGGGGAAACGATCGGCTCCATCATGCCGGTCTCTTCGTTATATACTTCTCCGCACTTGGCGGAAAGCTCCCGAAGCGTATCCATCTCCTCGACGCGGTACGCGATAAGCGTGTCGGCGTTCCCGCGGATCGTGGCGGCCTTGCTCTTACCGTAGATCGTCTCCAGCTGGGAGAACGACTGCAGGACGAAGAAGGTGCGGATATTGCGGGAACGTCCGGCTGTCATCAGGGAAGGGAGCATCGGAAGGGAAGTGCCGATGTTGCCCAGTTCCTCGATCACGACGTTCAGGCGGCGCGGGAGGAAGCCGTCGTACTTCGTATGTGCGATACGGAAATGATGCGATACGATCTGAGTCAGGATAATGGCGGCGAGAGCCGAGTAATTCGTATTCTCGTCGGGCAGGATGATGTAGATGGCGACCTTTCTCTTGCCGTCCAGGTCGGACATCTTAAAAGAAGCATCGCTGAGCATATTCTTGACGTTGTCGCTCATCAGGAAAATGTTGAGCGGCTGGTAGAAAGAGCTCTTGATGGAGGGAAGAGTATTCTCGGTCGGGGCCGAGCGGACGGTTCCCAGAAGAGGGACAAAGGCGGACTTCGGATAGAGCTCGCAGATCTTATCGATGTAGCGGGTCGGACCGAAACGCTTGAAACAGTCATTCGCCAGCTTGATCAGGCCGGCCGGGTGGATCTGATCCGGCTGCGCGAAGTCAAAGAGCATGTACATAAGTGCCATGAAGAGAGACTTTGCCGAGCTGTCCCAGAAGGGGTCCTTGCGGTCGCTGATCGTCTTGTCTTCGCCGAAGATGCAGTCACCGATATTCTTGATGATGCTGTTGGCCAGATCCCTGTCAGAGGCGTCTGTGCTCTTATAGTTCTCATATGCATATCCGAACATATCGAAACCGTCGCCCTTGGTGAGGTCGCGGAAATCGAATACTTTCACGTAATAGCCCCGTGCCTTGGCAAGTGCATAGGTAGAATGATACAGGTCACCTTTCGAGTCGATGGCCAGGACAGACTCGTTGGCCTGGATCATGGACATGGTCATCGGGATCGTGCCGCGGCGTGTCTTGCCGCAGCCGGTCACGCCGAGCAGGATGCCGTTCGATTCATCGGCGGCCACGTAGGGATCGCCGTTTTCCCAGTCCATATAGACGAACGGGCCGCCGCCGTGCTTGCCGTCGGCGATCTGCAGATCGCGTTTGATCTCTTCTTCGGAAGAGAAAGCATCATGGTCAATCATTAATCAATTCCTCCTGTACATCCCGGAGCGCATCGAAAAGCGCAAAGATCATCTGACTTCTGCGGGGGTCCGTGCCCGGGCACGGATCCTGTCCCGCAAAGTCAAAAGATTCTGCCGTCTGGGATGGGACGGCATATGTTCCGCATCGGGGAAGAGGGAGAGTGCCTGCCTCCCTCCTCCGCCGAAGTTGCGGCGATGTGTGGGGATCGAATGACCGAAAGGTGAAAAAAACCGTCCGGAGATTCGAAGAACGGACGGTTGCGAATACGGGATAGAGGTGCCGCGTGATTACGCTAACACTGCAAACGTCCTGATATGAGGTAGTGAACACCGTGATCCCCGGAAGGATACGGGCCAACGGCTCTTACGAAGCCGTAGATCGGAAGAGACAACGTATGTCTGTTGATCGTGTCGAATCCGTATTCAGTTGTCAGGATCATGTGGTTCACACCTCCTTTTCGAAAAAAATAAGGAAGTTTCTGTCCATCAATACGTCCACGCATCTATCGATGCGCTTCTATGTATCGATTAAACGGGACAGGCACTTCCAATCAAATCTTTACACCATATTTAGTTGTCAACCCCCGTCAGGAGAACCATCTCTTGTGAGGGTAAGTTGAATTATAGTCCTGCGGACCGGAAAATGCAATAGTTTTTCTCTGATTTTTTTGTTCGATTTTGAAGTTTTTTCCGGAGCGGGATAGGAGCCGCCTTACGGAGACAGGACTTGTATAAAAGTGTCAAATTATCCGCCGGAGAAATTGCCCCTTGATTTATTCTATTACTTTTAGTACACTCTTATAGTCACATGCGTGGGTGGTTAGCTCAGCTGGTTAGAGTACTTGCTTGACATGCAAGGGGTCGATGGTTCGAGTCCATTACTACCCACCAGAAAAGGCGGTCCTTTCGGAAGATCCGGAAAGGCCGCCTTTTCAGTGCTTGCGAAAAGAAAACAGAAGGAGCGTCTCGCGATAGAGAAGACGCTCCTTTCTTGCGTCGGGGAGCCGGCTGTTTTTATCGAGAACCGCTTGTTCCGGGTATTACTCATCCTTCAGGATCCGTACCGGCTCGAGCTTGCTGATGGAACGGCTGTTCAGCCAGCAAGTGCCAACGGCGCAGATGACGATGATGAGAAGTGTCACAGGGAACCACGCGAAGTTGGTCTTGAGGTTCGACTGCGCGATGCCGAAGGAGGAAAGGCCGATGCCCATCATCTTGTCGTTAAGAGTCAGCTGCATCACAAATCCGACGAGAACTCCGATCACGACGACCGGGAGGGTCGACAGGATCACTCTTCTGATCAGTTCGCCGGAGGTGTAGCCGATGGCTTTGCTGACGCCGAGTTCGGATCTTTCTCTGATGATCTGGGATCTTGTCAGGAGGATCTCCGTGAGGATTACGACGAAGCAGGTGAGGGCGACGAAGATGAAGCAGATGGCGCTCATGGCCGAGGTCAGCGTGTCGATCGTGCTGCCGATCAGATCATCGACCAGGAGAAAGGAATCCATCGGATAGAGGTTGCTCCATTCCTTCTGGAAAGCTTTGACATCCACACCTTCCTTCAGAAAGACCATGCAATCGGCGAACTTGTGGTCCGGAACGATGCGCTGGACGCCTTCGCCGTTCATCAGGGACTTGTTACCCATGTTGTTGATCTTCTGGTCAATACCACAGACGGTGTAGGAAACGGACTCGCCGGTCTTCGGAGCGATGTAGTTCACGACATCGCCGATCTTAACGTCCAGTTTCTTGGCGTTGACGACAGTCAGTACGACCTCGCTTTCATTCTGCGGAAGACGTCCTTCGAGGAGGTATTCGTACTGAAGTGCTTCCAGATCGTTGTAGACATCAATCCCCAGAGAAGTGGACTTGGTTGCCGATCTTACTTCGATGTTCATGAGACTGGTGAAAAGAAGGGTGCGCTCGACACGCGGGTCGGCCTCAAGTTCGGAAATGACTTCCTGATGCTCGGAACAGGTGCACTGTACGTCTGCTGCTTCAAATCCGACGAGCTTCAGAAGAGATTCCTGTTCGAGTGCGAAGTTCTGGTAGATCGTGAATCCCTGAAGGCACGAGAAGGTAAGAAGCGCGATGATAATTGCGATAAAGATGTTCTTCTTCGGCCTTCCGAAGATCTGCTTGCCGGACAGGGCCAGATCCATCGGAAGGGATGTCTTATCAAGTGCGAAGTGATTCTTCTTGAAGTTGTGGTTCTGGATACCGGAACGGAGGGACTCGAGAACGGTCAGTTTCTTATAGCTTCTCGAAGCAACGAGAGTTCCAAGGAAGACCATGAGCGGGATACCGACGAGTGTGGCGATGAGTGCCGGGATGCAGATGCCGGAGAATCCGGAAAGACCCATCAGAGTTCCCTCGAGAGAATTCAGAGGAGGTGTGATCAGGCATCCGAGGCCGATCGCAAATACCGTTGCCACTCCGCAGATCAGCATCTCTTCTATCACACAGGAGAAACGCAGCGCTCTCGCCGAATAACCTGTGGCCTGAAGAAGACCGATATTCTGGATGTTCATCTCGATGAAATTCTTGATGGAGAAGTGCATGATGATGAGTGCGAGCCCCACCAAGATGATGGTGAACAGAAGCACGATCGCAGAGGCGATCTCGGCCATCGCGAGAGTAGCCATTTCCATCAGCGGACGGGCGACGGTCGCAGGTGTCTCCGATCCGTCAAAAACATGCTGGACAGCCTTGTCGTAGGCATCGATGTCGGTGCCCTCGGAAACTTTGCAGTAGATGAACGATCCCTGAAGCTCCTTGTTGACGTTTTCCGACAGGTGTTCGAAATCGTTGTGGCTGAGAAGGCAGTAGTATCCGGTAACGTTCATGGAAGTCGCGAAATACAGATGCTCAACATACCCTTTGACGATGAATTCTTTGTACTCGGATCCGATCTTGAGGGAGAACAGATCGCCGGTTTTGACGGAGTCTTTCAGAAAGTAGGGAACGACGATCTCGCCATCGTTTAAATTCTCGAATTCCTCGGGAAAAGCATTGAGGTACGTGTTCTTGCTTGAGTCGCCGATGAAGAACTGGTAGGAGATCGCCTCTTCCTCGGTCTTGGAGCCGGAAAAGTAGCTGCCCAGGTAGTTGATGACCGGAGTGGATTCAATCATTTCGGTGCCCTCGACGGCAGCGATCTTGTCCATGGATTCCGGAAGGTTCTCCTGCATCTCGGTCGTGGAGAATACTAGAAGGTCGGATACGTGATATTTCTTGTCGTTTGCCTCGATGGCGGCCGGACCGCTGAGCATCAGAGAGAGGCTGCAGAAGAGAAGAAGGGCGGCCAGGAAGATCAGCGTAAAGAGGATCGCGACCTCGCCCTTATGTTTCTTGAGATTATTCTTAGCGATAAAAAACAGTGAATACATATCTTACCACCCCATGTTCGAAAGGAATGCGCGGAGAGCGACGTGGCGCTCTTCTTCCGGCCCGTTGTAAGGTGTCAGCTCGATCTCGTCGCAGATGACGCCGTCTCTTAAGTAGAGGATGCGGTTCCCGCGTTCGGCGGCCGCGACGGTATGTGTGACCATGACGATGCTCTGGCCACGGTTATTCATCTCGGAAAGGACATCGAGAACGGCATTGGTGTTCTGGGAGTTCAGAGCACCTGTCGGCTCATCCGCGAAAAGCACCTCAGGGTCATTGATGACAGATCTGACGAGAGCGACTCTCTGCTGCTCACCGCCAGAGAGCTGGTTCGGGAATTTGCCGTAGATCTTCTCGTCGAGACCGACCTGAGAAAGAAGCTTTCTAGCTTTGGCCGCGAGTTCTTTGCGGTTCTTATGCTTCAGAAGGCCGCTGACCATAATGTTGTCGAGAACACTCATCGTATCGTTTAAGTAGTTCTGCTGGAATACGAATCCGCAGTGGTTTCTTCGAAAGAGCGCGAGCTTATCGTTACTGTACTTGGAGATCTCTTCTCCGCCGTAGGCGATGGAGCCGAGGCTCGGGCGGTCCATACCGGAGAGGGCATAAAGAAGTGTGGACTTACCGGCGCCGGAGTCGCCCATGATGACCGTAAAGTCGCCCTTTCTGATCTGGATATTGAGGTTCTTGAGAACGTGCTGCTGGATGCTCTCGTTAGAAAATGTCTTGCAGAGGTCTTTGGCCTCGAGGATGACCTCGGAAGTCGGGAGAGATCTTACGTCCTTTTCCTTTGCTGTTGTTTCTGTGACGTGAATGGTAGTCTGCATTTTCATGTCTCCTTGTTTGTGTTTCTTTTCGTTATGTGTTTTTATTTCCATAATCCTTCGTGAAAAGCACTTCGGGCGTCCGTCTTCGTGTCCTTCTTCGGATCTTACGATTCTAGTGTAGAACTTCTCCCCATGGAATGCTTTACACAAATCTTGTGTAATCCTTAACTGTTCCTTACATCAGACTGCCGGGACGAGTGTTGTATAATATAAAGAACAGAATGAATCTGAGGGGATGGAATATGAGAGCTATCGATCTGCACATGCATACGAGAGTGTCGGATGGCACGGACCGTCCGGAGGAGATCATCGGGAAAGTCCGTGAGGCGGGCATCGGGGTGTTCTCGGTGACGGATCACGACTCCATTGACTGTTCATCCATCATCCCGGGACTTCTGAAAAAGGGCGATCCTGTATTCATCTCGGGCGTCGAGTTCTCCTGTAAGGACGAAGAAGGAAAGTGCCACATGCTCGGTTACGGATATGATCCCGAAAGTGAGTCGATCCGGCATATCGTGGAGATGGGACATAACTTCCGTATGGATACGGCCAGAAGAAGAGTTCTGTTTCTTAAAGAGACATTCGGATTCGTTTTTCCGGAGGAGGAGGAAAAGAAGTTCTTCGCTCTCGATAATCCGGGAAAACCGCATCTGGCCAATCTCATGGTGAAACTGGGCATGGCGGTGAATAAAAAACAGGCAATCGAGGACTACATCAATAAGATGCCGAACCGGGACAACTATGTACGCCCGAAGGAGGCAATCGAGGGGATCCTCGGCGCCGGCGGCATCCCGGTACTGGCGCATCCTTTTTTTGGAAGCGGTAATTCGCATTTTTCAGTAAGTGACCTCCGAAGAAAAGTAGAGCGACTCATGGGATTCGGTCTTCAAGGGATCGAAGGATTTTACTCGGGATTCGACGACGATCTGATCCGCGAAGCCCTTAAGATGGCAGAGGAACTGGGCCTTTATGTCACAGCCGGTAGTGACTACCACGGAAGGAATAAGACGGTGGCGCTCGGTGATACGGGTCTTCCGCGGTGGAGCGGAAAAGAGTCGTCTGCACGTCCGAATGACGGTCCGGACGACAGTCCAGACGACAGTCCGGATGGCGGCTCTGATGGATGTGGAGCCGGTTTCGAATCCGGAATCCCGGCGCTGGAAAGATTTCTTTCGGATGTGCGGAGATTTGAAGTACAATAAAAGAAAAGGCTCTGTCACACTAGAACGAAAGAAAAACATAGGGGAGTAAGGAAGACATGCATTATAACTGTCTGATCATTGACGACGAGATCGAACTTTCGAAGATGACACAGGAGTATTTCGAGATGTTCGAGGTGACCTGCGCGTGTGTGACCACGGCGGAGGAGTGCCTCGCATTTCTGTCTGAGAACACGGCGGACGTCTTTCTTCTCGACATCAATCTCGGAAATGAGAGTGGCTTTACGCTCTGTAAGACACTTCGCGAGACATACGATACCCCGATCCTCTTTATCTCCGCGCGCCAGAGCGATGACGATGTGCTCGTCGCACTGAATATCGGCGGGGACGATTATGTGAAGAAGCCCTATACGCTGAGTGTTCTCCTGGCGAAAGTAAAAGTCCAGCTTAAGCGCCTCGCGGCGGTCAGAAGCAAGGCGGAAGCGGAAGAAGAAAAACCGGGCGACAGTGCTTTTGCCATCGACGAAGCGACCATGAGCTGCACGGTCGAGGGGAAAGAGATCGCGCTGAAGGCAAAAGAGTTCGCGCTTCTTTCGTGCCTCTTTGCGCATAAGAATACGATCGTCACGAAGGAACAGCTCTTTGACGAAGTCTGGGGCGATTCGTTCTACAGCGACGGCACGCTGAATGTGCATATCCGGAGACTGCGCGAGAAGATCGAGGAAGACCCGAATCAGCCGAAGTGGATCAAGACGATCTGGGGCACGGGCTATAAGCTGGAGATCCCGTCATGAAGATCCGCAATATCGTTATTTTCTATACCATCCTTGCCGTGATCTTCGGGATCGTCCTATGGAATAAGGTCGACACGGACAGGGGCGCGGAGCTCGACATGCTCGAGCTTTATACGAGACGGGATCAGGTGATCTCGGAAATGGAAAGCGGGGCGGAGCGGCCCAGACTCGAAAAGGTGTACAGTTGCGGTATCGCGCTGGTCTCGGATGATAACTACGAAGCGCAAAATTCTCTCTGGATCCGTGACGGATGGTCGGTGTTCGATTACATCACCGAGGACGGCATCGTCGGGAAGATCGCCTTTGATGCGCGTGCGGAAGAATACCAGGCGATCGCCAGAAAGCAACAGGTAAACGTCCTCATCATCTGCACAGCTACATACGCCATGGGCCTTCTGCTTCTTTTCGTGATCTGGTATTTCTATGTGCGTCCCTTTAAGGAGCTGCGTACGTTCGCGACGCAGGTCAGCCACGGTAATCTCGATATGCCGCTGAAGATGACGCGTCATAACTACTTCGGCGTTTTTACCGAGTCGTTCGACCGGATGCGTGAAGCGCTAAAGGCGTCGGCCGAGAAAGAGTCGCAGGCGGACAGGAGCAAGAAGGAACTCGTCGCAGAGCTTTCCCACGATATCAAGACGCCGGTCGCGACGATCCAGGCAACGTGCGAGGTCATGGAAATGAAGTATAAGGAACCGGATATCGCGGAGAAGATCTCGGTCATCAAGTCGAAGGCGACCTCGGTCGAAAAGCTGATCGATAACATGTTCCGCGCGACCCTCGAAGATCTCGAAGAACTGAAAGTTACGCCGCTGGAGGAGAGCTCGCTGATCATCGACGAGATGCTCGGGGAACTTCGTTTCTACGGGCATGTCGAGAAGCACGGCGAAGTTCCGGAGTGCCTGATCTATGCGGATAAGCTCCGCCTCGAGCAGGTCATCGACAATATTGCCGGAAATTCCTTCAAGTATGCGGGAACCGCGCTGGAAGTCGACTTTGTTTCCGATAAGGACAGCCTGCACGTGATCCTCTCGGACCGGGGCCCGGGCGTGCCGGAAGAGGAGCTCGCGCTCATTACCACGAAGTTCTATAGAGGTTCCGAGGCGGCCGGAAAAGACGGAAGCGGCCTGGGGCTGTATCTCGCATCGATCTTCATGGAGAGAATGGGCGGCGGCCTCGAGGTAAGAAACCGCGACGGCGGAGGATTCCAGGCGGAGATCGTGCTGAAGAAAGTGTGACTTTAGTCATATCCGAAATCGTGTCTTTTTTCACTTATCCGTATTGCGTGTCACTGATATGCTGGTATCAGTAAAAACACATTATGACGGAGTGAAAAGACATGGAAACGATTCTGAAACTTACGGATCTGACGAAAAAGTACGGCAATCGAGTCGTCGTCGACAATCTCAATATCGAGATTGAAAAGGGCGAGATCTTCGGCCTTCTCGGACCGAACGGCGCCGGCAAATCCACCACCATGAATATGATCTGCAACATCGTGCGTCCGACGCTCGGTTCGGTCGAGTTCTACGGGAAGGATTTTAGAAAGAACAGAAGAGAACTCAGTAAGAAGCTCGGCTACATCCCGCAGGATCTCGCGATCCACGGAAGACTGAAGGCATGGGAGAACGTAGAACTCTTTACCTCTCTTTACGGGATCAAGGGAAAAGAACTGAAAGAGCGCATCGATGAATCCCTCGAATATGTCGGTCTGGCCGACCGGAAGAACGACTATGCGAAGAATTTCAGCGGCGGTATGAAACGCCGTCTGAATATCGCGTGTGCGATCGGGCATCACCCGGAGCTGCTGATCTTCGACGAGCCGACGGTCGGTATCGACCCGCAGTCGAGAAACTTCATCCTCGAGCGCATCAAGAAGTCGAATAGAAACGGAGCGACGGTCATCTACACTTCCCACTACATGGAAGAAGTTGAGGCGATCTGCACGAGGATCGCGATCATGGACAACGGCAAGATCATCGCCATCGGCACCTCCGATGAGCTGAAAAGACTCGTCGTCGAGGATCCGTCTACGATCACGCTCGAAGAAGTGTTCCTGACACTTACCGGAAAGAAATTAAGAGACATCTGAGGTGCGTCCATGATCCGCTATATGATAAAAAACAACTTCAAGTTAATGGGGCGGAGCTGGCTCAATGCCTTCATGCTGATCCTCTGTCCGCTCCTCGTATCGGCCGTGCTGATCAGTGCTTTTTCATCTTTAATGGCCAGATACGAAAGAAAAGATACCTTCTCCTGCGGCTATTGTTTCGAAGAGGGAAGCGTATGGAAAAACGCTGAGGATGCGATGAAAGAAGCCGGACATCAGGCCGGGATCCGTTTTCTTCCTTTCTCGGGAGAAGATCCTGAAGAGACGATCCGCAGCAACGATCTCAGTGGATTTGTAAGATTCGGCTCTTCAGGATATACCCTCTTCCGGACCGAGGATGAGAAGGCTGAGGGCATGGCGCTCGAGTACTTCCTTTCCTCATTCATCGATCAGGCCACGGATGCGGCCATGGGGATCGGAACTTCGGAACAGAAGGTAGATCTTTCCATCGAGCATCCGGAATTCGTCGCGGCAGTCGAGTCTTCGGACTACTATGGCATGGTCTATATCCTCTATTTCTCCTGGTGTGCCATCGCATGTGCGGCCGCTCTTCTTTCAAATGAGAAAAAGTACGGTATCGGCAAGCGTTTCCGCGTGTCGAACCTCAGTGATACCCAGCTCTATCTCGGAAAACTTATCCCGATCTCGCTCGTGGTCATCGTGGATATCGGTATCGCGATTTTACTGTCGACGGCCTCCTTTGGTGTGACATGGGGAAATCCCATCTATGTCCTGGGACTTCTTCTGATCATGATCCCGGCGGCGGTCGCGATGAGCCTCATGATCCATAACATCACGGACCATATCATCGTGACAGTCGTCATCATCTTCGCGATCGTGTGGATCTGGGGTTTCTTCGGCGGATCTTTCGAGACGTACATGTTTGCTGACCATCCGAAGATCATCAAGCTCCTGTCTCCGATCTACCACTGCAACCGCGCGATGGTCGAGCTGTCTTCCATGGGAAGATCCGACTATTACCTGAGCGCGATCCTTTACTGCGCCGGCATTGCTGTCGTCTGCTCGGGTCTTTCGATCGCCATCATGAAACTGAAAAGGAGGGGAAGAGCATGATCACCCTGATTTCTTCCAGTATAAAACTTCTCTTTAGAAACAAAGGATTCCTGTTTTTTCTTATCGTGATCCCGGTTCTTAGTAGCCTGATCCTGGGCATGCAGAACGGCGCGATGGGGGCACACTCTTACGAACTCGTACGGGAGGTCGTCGAGCACGAAGATGCCGGAAAGAAAGTCGTGTACTACGGTAACGACGGCGCTTTCGTTATCAAGGTTTTCGATGCGTCCTTAAGTGAATCAAGCGAGTATATGCTCGATGAACTTGCGGGGAACGGTGCTTTTATCGTCGTAAGGATCAAGACCCCGGATATCACGAAAGAGGCGGTCGATGCGCAGATTAAAGATGACGGTGAGAACGACCGCATGGGCGCGGCGATGTTCCTCCATGCCGACTTTGATCAGAAGATCGCCGAAGGAAAAACCGGGGAAGCCATGACACTTTATGTCATGTCCGACGATGCGCGCTTCGGGCTTTTTGAAAATGAGGTCAGGATGATTCTTCAAAGGGTCGGAGAAGTCCAGGATCAGGCCGGGATCGAGGGCGCAGGAGAGGTCCTCCGTGCGCGTGAATCCGTGAAGCCGGAAAAGGAAGTGACCTTCCTGTCGGGTAAGAACAGCCGACGCCTTACGGATCAGCAGCAGGATCAGCGCTCCACGATGGGATATGCATTCGCCATCATGACACTGGCCTATGTCCTGAGCGGCACGTTTGTCGCACATACCATCATCAAGGAAGAAAACGATCAGGTCCTCACGAGACTTCGTCTCACGGGTCTTTCTTCTCTTGGTTATTTCGGCGCGAAATTCGCTGTCAGCGTGGTCTCCTCCGCAGCCGTAACGGCGGTCCTCGGGATCTGCACACTCTTCTTCGATGCGAGTAAATTTGGTATGGGAAGAGGGGAACTTCTGCTCCTGATGTTCTTCCTGGGTCTGATCTTCAGCTCCATAAGCCTCGACCTCGGTGTCCTCATGGGCGATGTCATGAATGCCAATATCACGGCGTTTACGATCTGGTCGATGTCTTCGCTTTTGGCAGGTACATACTTCCCATTGGATGACACCAGTGCGCTGGTAAAAGCACTGTCAGCGGTCATGCCGCAGAAGTGGTTCCTCGAGGGAACCGAGATGATCTTTGTCGGAGACAGTAAGGTCATTCCCATGCTGCTGTGCGTGGTTCTGGCATACATGGTCCTGGCGCTCACACTCGGATCGGTCGGCATGAAGTTCCGCCACGCTGAGGAGTAAACGGATATCAGGTTACGTGCTCGACGGTTCCGAAGAAGATCGGAAGTCCGGTCTCCACATCCACGATCGCGTAAGCGAAAGGACGGTTGCATTTCACCTCTTTTTTTCCGGTGGCACCTCCGGGACCGTTATGTTCCATCGTTACTTTCGTGGCGGCAGAGGCCTTTGTGCCATCGGCATCGACTTCGATCTTCGTCGACTGGATCACTTCACTGATGAAAAGAGGATGAATATCAGCCATGTTCCCGAAGTTGGCCGTATCAGAATTGAAGGCATCCGCCATGCCCATGTCTTTCAGGGTTTCATTCAGGGAAGTGGAGTACTCGGCCGTGAACTCCGGGAAACAGTATTTGGTTTCCGGATGATAGGTATTGTACCAGAAACACATATAATCATCTGCCGTCATATTGGCGACGTATTCGTTGATATCGATATCATAATCATACGGAAGGATCGTCATGAAAGCATACTTTCCACCCTTGTATGTTTTGTAGAATCCCTGAGCTGTTTGATTCGAAAGATAGGTGACGTCACCTTCGCCCCAGAGAAATGTGGCGGTTTCAGCAGTGGAAAATGAATCTGCATGGAATCGATCTTCTGTGACGTCGTTACTTTTGAATTTATCTTCCCACTTCGCATCAAACGCGAGTGCATTGATCAGGATCATCACTTGATCTGCGCTCAGATGATCGACCATTTTCGGGATCATTCCGTTTGTGTTGATGTCTACCCAGGAGTTGATCTGATCGGTACCACTGTTATTGAATGGGATCGAATTGATCTGCGCGCCAAATTTCTGTTCGACATACTTCAGATAGTTGCTGTAAACGGAGGGCTTATAACTGTCGTTGATCCAGATGGAATTGCCGATATGGAGCTGCTTGCTCTCTATCTGATCCATACGGTCGACGGCAAACAGGAAAGCTTCTTCTTTATCCATCCCCGGCAAGAGCGCACCGAGCATCTGGTCGAGTGTTTCACCATCCGCGCCGGCCGCGGTCATTCCCAGCGCGAACAGCACTGAATCGGGGGAGACCATGAAGTTTTCTTTTCCGGCTTTTTGGGCGCACCGGCGGATCAGACCGAGTGCGAACTCGAGGTATGCGTGGTCAAGATCCATGTCCTTTGACTTGTCTTTCGAACTCTTGGCGGAAGATAGCTCATAGATCGCATTTCCACTCCCGCTCTGCTCGATCGTTGAAATATTTGATGTCGTTTTTGCTTTCTTCGAACAGCCGGAGCCCGTCGAAAGAAGCATGGAGGAGATAAGTATACCTGCAAAGATTTGTTTTGCTCTCATGTGTGTCACCCCTTTTCTAAGATTCATTATATCTGATTTGGAAGAGGAATGTGTTGCATAGTGTGCTATTATGGTGAAGTAAGTATTGTCGGCGGACAAGTGCCGGGGGCATGGGATCCGGCGTCGAATCGGAACCGGTGGGGAGAGCTTTTGGAACGGTTGAAGGATCATTATTTCGTGCTGGTGCGTCTGTTTCTGATGTTCACTTTCGGCGCGTATGGTTTTATCGAGAGAGGGAACAGCGCGGCGGTATCGGCGTGGGTGCTCCTTCTTTTCTCGCTGTACCTCGCGGCTATGGGGGCTTTCGAGGCCGGCGCGAGAAAGTTTAAGTTCCTCTGCCTTATTTCGGCCGCGGTCTTCTATATTGGGCTGATGGTCATGGGAGAGACGGGATTCCTCCTTCTGGGATTTCTGATCCTCTACGATCTTCTTTCTCTGTTCGAGTCCATCGAGCCGCGAATCTATCTGATCCCGATCCTGGGGGTGGCGATCCCGAGTCCGATCTCCGTGGTGACGCGGTTCATCGCCATCGCGCTCACGGCCGTCGTCTATATCCAGCATAACTTCGTCATCCGCTCGTACAGGAAGCAGATGATGGAGGATACCATCAATGAGCAGAACCTCAAGCGCGACATGCAGCAGAAGGAATATGCATCGAAGATGGAGCAGAGAAAGAACATGATCATGGCCGAGAACCAGATCCTCGAGCAGCGCGCGTCGCTGTCGCAGACGCTGCACGATAAACTCGGGCATAACATCAACGGCTCGGTCTACCAGCTCGAGGCGGCGAAGGTGCTTCTTCAGAAAGATCCGGAGAAGTCCGGGACGATCATCCAGGCCGTGATCGACCAGCTTCGGTCCGGCATGGACGAGATCCGCGCGATCCTCCGAAAAGAACGCCCGGAGAAACGCCAGCTCGCGATGCTCCAGCTCTATAAACTCTGCGAAGACTGCAACAGCAAAGGCGTGCAGACGGAACTTACGACAGAGGGGGATACGGCGCTGATCCCCGACAAGATATGGGAAGTGATATTGGACAATGCTTTTGAAGCGGTATCCAATTCCATGAAATACAGTAAATGCAGCCGCATCGATATCGGGCTTGTGGTCATGGCGCAGAGAGTGCGCGTCAGTATCGCTGATGACGGGGTCGGATGTTCGGAGGTCAAGGACGGGATGGGTATCTCGGGCATGCGCCAGAGAATCCGTGAATGTAATGGCACCATCTCTTTCGAGAGCATGCCGGGCTTTACCGTGACGATGCTGCTGCCGATTTGAGGCGGCGCGGCGCTTGAAGCGAGATTGCTTCGGCCACGCGGCGCGGCGCCAGACAGAAATGGAGGATTGAAAGATGGAAAAAATAAAGGTCATCATCGCAGACGACAGTGATTTTGTAAGAGACGGCATGAAGATCATCCTCGATGTGGACGATGATTTCGAGGTTTTAGGCTGCGCGAGTAACGGCCGGGAAGCCATCGAGATCGCCGAGAAGAATAAGCCCGACGTCTTTCTCATGGATATCCAGATGCCCGTGATGGACGGAATCGAGGCGACCGCCGAAATCGTCAGGAAAGATCTCGGAAAGGTCCTGATCCTCACGACTTTCGATGACGACGATCTTGTTCGAAAAGCACTCGGAAACGGGGCGAAGGGCTATCTCATCAAGAACCATACTCCGGAACACCTCAAGCAGATGATCAAGTCCGTCTATAATGGAACAGGCGTCATGGAAGAGAGCCTCCTCGAATCGATCAGTAAATCAGCGGCGACTGCGACCGCAGGAAAAGGTTTCGACGAGAGCGGGTATACCGAGAGGGAACTTGAGATCGTGCGCGCTGTTGCCGACGGCCTTTCGAATAAAGAGATCGCGAGTAAGCTCTTCATCTCTGAGGGGACTGTGAAGAACTACATTACCTCGATCCTCGCTAAAGAGGGACTGTCGCACAGAACCGCGCTCGCGGTGTATTACATTACGGGGAAAAAATGAGAGGATATAGTTCGCTCCAGCTTCAGACAGTTTGCTAAAGCAAAACTCGCTGTCGCGAACAATATCCTCTCATTTTTCTTCGTAAGCCCCAGCGCGGAGCCGGGTTCTTTTGTGACATGTGGTTTTGTCTGCTATTATGGGAACGATCATGATGATGAAATGAGAGAGGCAGATGGAAGAAGAGGAGAAAATGAGGAATCGAAATGCGGTGATTCTGGGATGGGTCCGGATCGTGATGGGCCTTCTTGTCTTTTCCTTCGGCGTACATCTGACGATCTTCGCGAACATCGGGCTGGCGCCCTGGGATTGTCTTGGGATGGGTATCGCGAAGCATACCCCCTTTAACTACGGGATCTCGATGACCTGCGTGGCTGTGACGGTACTCCTGATCGACATCCTTCTCAAAGAAAAGATCGGATTCGGCACGATCATCGACGCATTTCTGACCGGAAACTTCGTGCAGGCTTTCACGTATCTTAATCCTCTCCCGGAAAATACGAATATGTTCATCGGAATTGCGGTTATGCTTGTGGGCTTTGTTTTTATGGCACTCGGCATGTGGATCTATATGCTGGCCGAACAGTGCTGCGGCCCGAGAGATGCGCTTCTCGTCGGACTCGGGAAACGTCTCCCGAAGGTTCCGATCGGCGTCGTAGAGGTCATGCTCTGGGCGGTCGTGCTGCTCGCAGGTTTTCTGCTTGGCGGACCCGTCGGAATCGGTACATTGATCAGTACTTTTGGCGCGGGACTCGTCATGCAGTTCGTGTATAATATAATCAGGTTTGAACCGAGGAAGCTGAAGCACCGGGGCGTCACGGAAACGGCGAAAGTGCTTCTCGAAAAGAAGTGAGGGAAAATTCGGCACTTCAAGGGTTGTCGTACATGAATTGTTTAGATCATTTGAAAACAACAAAAGGTCATTTTCAAAAAACACTGGTCATTTGTGTGACGGTCATGGCCTGCATTAGTGTTTTTGCATCCACGGTATATGCCGATATCGGACCGAAGCCGCAAATCGAACTGACGATACAAAATGCTCCGTCAGAAGACTACTTTGTTGCCTTGATTTCCAGAGAAAGAGGCGTACCTTCAGATTTTGAACCGGATCAGCAATATTCCGAAGAAGAGAACGAGATCCTTCGGACTTTTTATGCGTACAACGAAGACGGTTACACACTTTTCCAAAATGGAAGTCATAGTTATTATTTCCGTTCTCAAAACGATTCCCGTTTCCATATTTCAGGGTATGCCGGTGTTCTTCCGGATTCATACAAGATCCTTCTTATCACACTCGATGGGAAGGTCTGCGTAAGTAATGAAATCACTCAGAAGTTTTTGCATGCGGAATGTGTATTTGATTGTGAAACCGGTGATCTGAAAGAAAAACAGCTCACTTTTTCATCGTTTGGCAGCTGGCTGAGTCAGGTCTTTTTTTGCTTTGTTTTCACTATCATTATCGAGGGCGTATTGATCGCATTTTTCCAGTTGTGGAATGGAAAAAATGTGAAAAGATTCTTCCTGATCAATGCGCTTACACAACTCCTTTTGAATATTATGGTGTTTGCTGGGGAATATTTCGGAACGGGTATTATCAAGTTTGACCTGTACTATGTGATTTTGGAGCTAATCATCATTGCGATCGAAGCGTTTTTTTACAGGAAACGGCTGTACACTAACGATGATAAAGTGTACCCGGTGCTGAATATAATTTATGCCATCACGGCGAATGTAGTCAGCGCCTGGGGTGGAAGTATTGTCTTGCGTTTCATGACGATAATGAACTAATCTCCTATGTAAAGGGCGGATATAGTATAATCAAGTTTGAACCGAGGAAACTGAAGCACCGGGGCGTCACGGAAACGGCGAGAGTGCTTCTCAGAAAGAAGTGAGGGAAAAGAATGATCATTCATTGTGAGTATTGCGGAACGGAGTACAACTCTCTGAAAGACGTGTGCCCGCACTGCGGAAGCGCGCCGGCCGGCAACAAGGAACTCGAAGAGAAGAAGGCGCTCGATGCGAAGAATGCGGAAGAAGAACGCAGGGGTAACGCCGAGATGCTGAAGCGTCAGGTCGAGCAGTGGGATCTTGAGCATCCGGAGCGCCATCGCATGACGCCGAAACAAGGCGCGATCGTGAAACTGGTCGCGCTCTGCATCGTGATCGTTCTGATCGTGGTCGGCATCGTCATCGGTACTTCTCTGGCGCATTGATGGAAAAGTACCGGCGATCACCTGAGACAGATTTAGGAAGAGAAAAGGAAGAAAACTGAAAATGGGTATTGAAGATTTCTTAAGTTCCGGGAATCCCCGACTCGACCAGCAACTGAAGTTTACGGCTGAGATCGACAAGATGACGGAGGTCTACAGAAGAACGATGCTGATCTCCGGCGTCCGAAACGAAAACGATGCGGAGCACTCCTGGCACATCGCCGTGATGGCGCTTCTTTTCAAAGAGTACTGTGTCGAGGAGCCGGACGTCGAGCGCGCCATCAAGATGCTGGTCGTGCACGATCTCATCGAGATCTATGCCGGCGATACTTTCGCGTACGATGTGAAGGGGAACGAGAGCAAGGCCGAGCGGGAAGCCGCCGCGGCGGATAAGCTCTATTCTCAGCTCCCGCCGGAACAGGGGGCTGAACTGCGCGCGCTCTGGGAAGAATTTGACGCGATGGAGACAACGGATGCGAAGTATGCGGCGTGCCTCGACCGCACCCAGCCGCTCCTTCACAATACGCTGACGGAAGGGCATACCTGGCGAAACGGCGGCGCGGTGAGAGCGCAGGTCGAAGAGCGTGCGCACATCGTCAAGGAGTTCATGCCGGAGGTCTATAACTGGATCATGATCAATCTCGACCGCGGAGTCGAGAAGGGCTGGCTGAAGGAATAACGATTCAGGTTCGGGTTCCGAAGAAAAAGTCGCATCAGAATTGCGCGGCGCCAAGACCGCCGCGACAGGACGGTTGAGAAGAGTATTGTGAGGGCTTTGTGATGAGAACCGATGCAGAAGCGCTGAAGAACGGAGGACTCTCTTCTTTGCAGAGAGTGATGGCTGTGGGCATGACGGTCATGCTCCTGATCCTCTGCTTCTCGCTGCCGGTCATGGCAGATATGGGGCCGAAGCCTTCGATCTCGATCCGTGTCGAAAATGCGCCTTCGCCGGAGTACTATCTGGCGCTCTTCTCAGAGGAGTCCGGTCATTTGTCGGATCAAGAGAAGGAAAGACTGCTGTCGGAATTTGGCGACGAAGCCTGTGCGGAGTTATTTGATCTGGAGTTTGACGGGAAGAGACTGTATGTTTCTGCGGTCGGTCATCCAGTATATAAGAGCAATGAAGAAGGAAAGTATAGATTCACCTATTCGGTTCCGAAGACATTCACGGTCGTCCTGATGACGAAGGACGGAACGATCTATAAGAGTGAGAGCGGGACAAGATCTGTATTTGCCAATGCTTTTGTCTATGACGTGACGAATGGGACACTGCAACAGGATGCATCGATCCCGGGAGTGCTGTCTGCGCGCACTGCTTTTATTGCTTTCTGTGTCTATCAGGCATTCATCTATTTCTTTGCCACACTTCTGATCGAAGGGATCATTCTTCTCTGTTTCGGGCTCTTCCGGACGAAGAATATCGGATGGTTCGCGCTCATTAATCTGATTACACAGATCCTTCTGAATGTCTTTAATATCGCGTTCATTTTCATGCCGATCCCGGGAAGATATTACTATCTCCCTTGGTTTCTCGTCGAGGTCATCATTACGCTGATCGAAGTGCATTTTCTGAAGACCAGACTTGTGTACAAGAATGATGAGGTGCGAAAGAAGAGAAATACCGCATTTGCCATCACGGCCAATGTTGTCAGCGCGCTGATCGATATCCCGGTCGTCATCATCTTCACGCTCGCGGGCATCTATCTTTGATCCTATTTGCATTTGAATAAAACTTCCACAAGTTGTGGTGTGATCTTTTCGGATTATTTTTTTATCTTTTCGAGTATGTGTTTCTTGTAATACTCGAGTATTCGGGATGCTGCATCTTTGTCGGCAGAAATCCTCTGAACCAGAAGGAACAGTTCCGGATCCTTTTCCTTCTCGATGATGATGATGTCGGGAGAGATGTCTTCGGATTCTCCGGTCAGATATGCCACGGAAGTGCCAAAGCATCTGGCAATCGCCTCGAGAGTCTGAGTGGAAGGTGTCCGCTCCCCATATTCATATCTGCAATACCCGATCTTAGACAGATTCAGTCGACGCGCTGCCTCTGCCATGGTTATCCCTTTGCCCTCGCGGGCTTTCTTCAGACGTGCAATATCAAGTTCTGATTTCATATAAAGTCCTCCCATCAAAATACACTTGACGGTAACCAACGGATAACATATAATTGCGTTATCCAATGGTTACTATATCACGTGCGACAAGAGAAGTAAATAGGAGGAAGAACATGGGCGATGTAATTCATTATGGAGATGCATATCAAAAATGGCTCAAAGAGATAAGCGTGCGCTATTCAAGTTGCCGAATTAAAGCCGCCGTTTCTGTTAATCGCGAACTGATATCGTTTTATTGGTCTCTTGGAAAAGAAATAGTTGAACGAGAGGCGGAGAAAAGGTATGGAAATGATTTCTACAATTCGTTAAGCAGGGATCTGAAAAAACTAATTCCTGATACAAAAGGATTTGCCAGTTCAAATCTAAGGTACATGGCAAAATTTTATTCTTTATATTCGACAATAAATTTCCCACAAGCTGTGGGAAATTTGATTGAAGATGATTTGTTTTCTGTTCCGTGGGGGCATCATCGCCTGATAATGGACAGGTGTGGTCATGATACATCGATGGCAGTATTCTTTGTGCGAAAGACAATAGAGAACAACTGGTCAAGAGTTGTATTGATGAATTTCTTGGATACGGATCTCTACACCAGACAGGGGAAAGCCGTTTCCAATTTCGAAAGCACACTTCCGCCCCAACAGAGTGCATTCGTCCAAGAGATGACCAAAGATCCATATGTATTTAATTTTCTGACAATTCAAAAAGATTGTAAAGAATCTCAACTGAAGGAGGCGCTTGTCAATAATGTAATAAAATTGCTCATGGAATTTGGGAAGGGTTTTTCATTTGTTGGGAAAGAATACCGGATTCCAATTGAAGGCACAGACGAGTATGTTGATATCCTGTTCTATCATCTATGGCTTCATTGTTATGTAGTGGTTGAAGTGAAAGTTACGGCTTTTTCGTCAAGAGATATTGGCCAAACTGCAACATATGTGGCCATAGTAGATGATCGAGTCAGACGTAAAGAGGATAACAAATCTATTGGCCTGATTATTTGCAAAAGCAAAAACAATGTGCTTGCCAGATATGCTGTGGGGACAACCAATGAACCTATTGGGATATCAGAATATGAGTTGCCGCGATTTCTTCCGTCTACAAAAGAAATCGAGCGAGAACTCAGCAATATAGAAGTATTGGATAAGGCAGAGGAGGAAGAATCATGAGAAAACTTGCAAGTGTGCAGAGAATCTGGAAGATCGAACCGATCGAGGGGGCAGATAAGATCGAATTAGCGCATGTCCTGGGCTGGCAGTGTGTCGTGAATAAGGGACAGTTTAAGCCTATGGACCTTGCTGTCTACTTTGAGATAGACAGTTTCCTTCCGGTCCGGTCGGAATTTGAGTTTCTGAGATCTTCCAGTTACAGAAAGACAGATGTTATGGGAGAAGGTTTTCGTCTGAAGACGATGAAATTCCGAGGACAGATATCTCAGGGCCTCCTGTTGCCGATAAGCGATTTCCCGGAGATACCGACAGGTGTTGACCTTGGGAAGGATGTTTCGGAACTGCTTGGAGTCCGCAAATGGGAAATAGAAGAAAGAATCACGACGGGTGGAACGATGATCGGCACACTTCCTTATGATATTCCTCATACAGATGAGACACGTGTTCAAGCTGAACCGGAGTTGATATCGGAGTTTGCCGGCCTTCGTTACTACATCAGTACGAAGATGGATGGTTCTTCGCATTCTATCGGACTCGATGAGAACGGATTCCATGTTACCGGACATAACTATGAATACAAGGATGATGGCAAGAGTCCTTTCTATGAGTGGGTGAAGAGTATGGATCTCGAAGCAAAGATGCGTGAATTCGCAAAAGAAGAAGGGATTCGCGTATTGACGATTCAAGGAGAACTGTGTGCTCCGGGTATCCAACAGAATCGGCTAAAACTGACGAAGCCTGAGTGGTATGTATTTACGATTCGGGAAAATGGTAAGAGAGTCGGTCTGGATCGGATGCTTATCATTTGCGGTTCGCTCGGACTGCAAAGTGTTCCTATCGAGGAAGTCAACATTGATCTGCCTTCAAAATACCCAACGGTAGAGGCACTTCTTGCGCGCGCCGATGGAGAGTATCCGCGAGGCGGTAAGAAGGAGGGGATTGTCGTTCGCCCGACGGAACCTGTCTTTTCCAAGCGGATCAGCGCTTCGCTGTCGATGAAAGTCGTGAACAACAAGTATCTCCTGAAGAATTAGGGTAATGGGTTCAAACAACAAAAGTTGAGAGGCTGTCCGGGAATCGGGCGGCCTTTCTGTCAAATGCAATAAAGGTGCTGTACAGGAAGGACTATCACATGTATAATTCTGATAGGATATATCCCATACAAACCCTTGAAGGGAGCTGAATAACAATGGTAACAACGTTTAGAGATGTACTTGATAAAAGACTTCAAGATCCTGAGTTCAAGGCGGAATGGGACGCGCTACATCAGGAGGCTTCTGTAATTCAGGCGCTTACTGAGGCCCGCATCAGTGCAGGTCTTACGCAAAGAGAACTTGCGAAGAAGAGCGGTATTGCCCAGAGCGATATCAGTAAGATCGAAAGTGGAAGAGCCAATCCGACTCTCAGCACGATGAATCGTCTTGCTGCGGCGATGGGTAAGGAACTACGGATTGAAGTAGTCTGACAAAGGGGTATAATTATCCGTATCACGATTGAAAAAGGAGCGTCTCATGGCGAACACGGATCTGCCAAATGCGAAGATCATCATCTTGTACATCCTGTCGAAGGTGGAAGGCATCTCGTCTTCCCAGCTGATGGAGTGCGCGATGGAGTCGCTCTATATGGATTATTTTCTCTATTCCCAGGCGAAGAAGGAACTTCTTGAGAAGCGCCTGATGACGGAAAGCGAGAGAAAAGGCGAGCTTCGTAAGGATGCATCCGGAAGGACACTTCTTTCCTGTGATATTACACCACAGGGCATCGAGATCCTGAATCGTCTGCTTCCTTCTGTACCGGCGGGTGTCCGTGCGTATCTGACTTCTTCATCGAAGACCTGGCGCCGCGAGTCAGCGGAAGAAGGAAGTATCTCGGCCGATTACCGTCCGAATGCGGATGGCGCCTGGGAAGTGACGCTGCGTCTTGTCGAAAACGGTGAAACGACCTTCTCGCTGATGTGGATTGCCCCGTCGGAAGAAGTAGCTGAGCGTGCCTGCAAGAGGTGGAAAGATGCGACCGCGGAAACATACGTGGAGATCATCCGGCTAATTTCTGAAGAGCGTGGATAGGAATCAATTAAGGCAAGATTCGTATGGAATACAAATGCATTGAGACACGTTTTGCTTGACTGCGTAGTACAATTTTGTCATAATATAGCAAGAATTCTACTACATATATTTCGGAGGAAAGAATATGATTATTCGTCCATCTGCTGCTATACGGCAAAATTATAACGAAATCGCAGAACTGTGTCGAAAAACTTCAGAACCTGTTTTCCTTACTAAAAACGGTGAGGGAGATGTCGTTGTCATGGATATCGAGGCATATAACCGACGCGAGAAGATGTTAAAACTTCGAGAAGAATTGGTTGCTGTTGAAGAGGACAGACTTGCCGGAAGAAACGGAGTTTCGCCGGATGAATTAGAACAATACCTTAAAAGTGTGATTGATGAGGCGTAGTATGTCAGATTCCCGGTATTGTGTTATTGTGTCCGATCGAGCTAAAAGAATGCTGGCGATGAATCTCCGATTCCTTGCTCAAATAGATAAGAAAGCGGCAAATAAACAGATGAAACTGATAATGACCGCTATCCGTTCTCTTGAGACTATGCCGAATCGTTTTCCTTTTTTTGATGAGGATTATGTGCCAAAAAACAAATACCATAAAATGTTTGTTGAGAAGAATTACCTGATCCTTTTTCAAATACGCGATTTCATGGTGTATGTTGAGTATGTCATAGATTGTCGTGAAGACTACGGTTGGCTTGTCCGATAGAAGGATAGAATATCCTGTGTTTGAAAAGTGGTTTTCGCAACCGATTTCGAGATTCATTTTTTCTTGACAAATCGCAAAAACCCGCCGTTTGTACGAAATTCTTAATGAATTCTGACGGTTTTTCTTCATTTCAACCCGTGCATTTCGGGATAATCATGTTATACTAGATGCGGTGCGAAGGCACCGTTTTTACATACTGAATTCATAAAGAGATGAGGAGATTTTTTATGATTAGTCTTGATACTTCTAACATTATGCCGTTCATTTCCGAGGGCGAGATGGAGAAGATGCTGCCGCAGGTGGAAGTGGCGCATAATATGCTCCACAAGAAGACCGGCCCCGGCAGTGATTTTCTCGGTTGGGTAGAGCTTCCCAGCAAGTACGATAAGAATGAGTTCATCCGCATCCGTAAGGCGGCGACGAAGATCAGAAAGGATTCCGATGTTCTTCTGGTCATCGGTATCGGCGGTTCCTACCTCGGCGCGAGAGCGGCGATCGAGCTTCTGTCCCACTCTTTTGCAAACGTTGCGCAGAAGAAGGTCAGAAAGTCCCCGATGGTGCTGTTCTGCGGTAACTCCATCAGCGCGACTTATCTTGCGGACTTGATGGATCTTCTCGAAGGGAAGAGAGTCTCCGTGAACATCATCTCCAAGTCCGGTACGACAACGGAACCGGCAATCGCTTTCCGTATCATCCGCGCGTACATGGAAGAAAAGTACGGTAAGGAAGAAGCCAGACAGCGTATCTACGCGACAACAGATAAGGCGAAGGGCGCTCTGAAGGGCCTCGCTACTAAGGAAGGCTACGAGACATTCGTAGTTCCGGATGACGTCGGAGGACGTTTCTCCGTTCTGACAGCAGTAGGTCTTCTGCCAATCGCCGTTGCCGGTATCGATATTCGCCAGCTCATGACCGGTGCGCGTGATGCCAGCCGTGATTTCAAGAAGGTAGAGATGGAGAATGACTGCTACAAGTACGCGATCGCCAGAAACTGCCTCCTGCGTCGTGGTTACACCACAGAGGTCATGGTCAACTACGAGCCTTCTTTCCACTTCATGACAGAGTGGTGGAAGCAGCTCTACGGTGAGTCCGAAGGTAAGGACGGCAGAGGTATTTTCCCGGCCGGCGTTGACAACACGACAGACCTGCACTCCATGGGCCAGTACATCCAGGATGGTAAGAGAATGCTCTTCGAGACCGTTGTCGTGATCGACAAGGCCCGCCGCAGCTTCAAGATCCCGAACGATCCGGAGAACCTCGATGGTCTCAATTTCCTGTCTGGTATGGATATGAATGAAGTGAACCTCAAGGCAATGCAGGGTACGGTTCTTGCTCACGTTGACGGTAAGGTCCCGAACCTCATCATCCACGTTCCGGAACTGAACGAATACTGGCTCGGCCAGCTGATCTACTTCTTCGAGAAGGCCTGCGGTATTTCCGGTTACCTCAATTCCGTCAATCCGTTCAACCAGCCCGGTGTCGAGGCTTACAAGAAGAACATGTTCGCTCTTCTCGGAAAGCCCGGCTACGAAGCCGAGAAGAAGGCTCTGGAGAAGCGTCTGAAGAATAAGTAATCGCAAGTGTGCTCACATGGCCCCGGAAGTTCTTCCGCAGGAACTTTCGGGGTCTCTTTTTTTGCTGTAAAATGAAAGAACGAAGAACGAGGAGAAGTGCCAGCCGCGAATGAAACATTATCCTGCACCACTTTCCAGATCCGACCTGATGTCGGTCGAGAGTCCGGCCCGATACGTCGGCGGAGAATTTAATGCCATTATCAAGGAAGATATGATGGACGAGATCGAAAAGACGGGGAAGACCTCCTACGTCCGATTCGCATTCTGCTTCCCGGATATCTATGAGATCGGCATGAGCAACCTCGCGCTGCAGATTCTCTATCATGTCCTAAATGACAGTGATTTTGTCGCGTGCGAGCGTGCTTTTTCCCCGTGGTTCGATATGGATAAGATCCTGCGGGAGAAGAATATCACGCTCTATTCACAGGAGACGAAAACACCTCTTTGTGATTTTGATGTGCTGGGCTTCACACTCGGCTATGAGATGTGCTATACGAACGTCCTTCAGATGCTCGATCTCGGGAAGATCCCGTTCCTTGCGAAGGATAGAGGGGAGGACGATCCGGTCATCTGCTGCGGAGGTCCCGTGACCTATAACATCGAGCCGATGGCGGATTTCTTCGACATCGTCATGATGGGCGAGGGCGAGGAGATGATCCTGGAGGTCTGTGAGAAGATCCGGGAATATAAACGATCGAAAGGCACTGACGCCCCGATCTCCCGAATGCAGCTTCTCCGTAACTGCGATTCGATCGACGGCGTCTATGTTCCGTCGTTATATGAGGTCTCCTATCACTATGGAGATGATGAGACAGCGGATGGCCGGGCACGTGGCGCAAAGGTCGTTCCGGCCGACGATTCTGTGAAGAAGACGATCCGTAAACGCATCATTACCGATCTCGATTCCTGTTCCTATCCGACGGCTCCGGTCGTCTCGAATCTTCGTGTCGTCCATGACCGATCCTATCTCGAGGTCTTCCGCGGCTGTATCCGCGGATGCCGTTTCTGCCAGGCGGGATTTATCTACCGTCCGGTCCGGGAAAAATCGGTGGATGTGCTGTGCGAGCAGGGAAGACTTCTCGAGAAGAATACAGGCTACGATGAGATGGGTCTTCTGTCTCTGGCGACCTCGGACTATACATGTTTTCCGGAACTGGCGGAGAATCTCTTAACGACATTTGAAGGCCACCACACGAGCCTGTCGCTTCCTTCTCTGCGACTCGATTCGTTCTCTCTCGACCTGAGGGAGAAGGTCCAGTCTACGAGAAAGTCGGGTCTGACATTTGCCCCGGAAGCGGGTACACAGAGACTTCGCGATGTCATTAACAAAAACATCAAAGAAGAGGATATCTTCTCGGCGCTACGGCTGGCTTTCATGGGCGGATGGAGCACGGTGAAGCTGTACTTCATGCTGGGGCTTCCGACCGAGACGGACGAGGATGTGCTCGGTATCGCTGACCTGGCCAAGCGGATCGAGAAACTCTATTTCGATGTCGGAAGAGAGACCGGGCAACGGATGCGCCGTCTCGATATCACGGTCAGTACGTCGCTGTTTATCCCGAAGCCCTTTACGCCGTTTCAGTGGGAAATGCAGAATGCGAAGGAAGAACTGATGCGAAAGCAGAGACTTCTCAAGGACAATATGCGATCCAGAAATATCCACTACGCCTGGCACGATTTCGATTCCTCGGTATGGGAGGTCGTGCTCGCGAGAGGAGACAGAAGACTCTCTTCTGTTCTTCTCGAGGGGTATCAGGCGGGACACTATTTCGATGCGTGGGATGATCACTTCCGCCTGGATGAATGGGTCGGGATCCTCGAAAAACACGGTCTTACGATCGAAGATTTCTCGCGTGAATACTCGGAAGAGGAGATCCTCCCGTGGGATCACATCAGCGTGGGCGTCAGTAAGAAGTTCCTTCTTTCGGAGCGGCATAAGGCCCACGAAGAGAAGACGACCCCCTCCTGCCGCGAGCACTGCTCCGGCTGTGGCGCAGCGACGTTTGGCGTTGGCGAATGCTTCGCAAAGAGAGGTGAAGACTGATGCTGCAGAGTGACCTCGAAAAGAAGATGACCTTACAGCCGCACCAGAAGGCATATGTCCAGCGCGCGAGTTTCTCGCGTGAAGGGGCGACGGTCTATCTCGGACACCTCGACCTGATGACGTGCTTCGAGCGCGCGGCGAGAAGAGCGGAGCTTCCGATCCTGTATTCCCAGGGCTATAACCCACGTCCCATGATGGTCTTCGCTCTGCCCTTAGGCGTCGGCATCGAGACGAGATGCGATTATCTGGACGTATCACTTGATAGGAGTTACGATCCGGTGCTTTTCACGGAGAAGATGAACGCCTGCCTTCCGGAGGGGCTCCGGATCATAAGATCGAAGGAGATCCCGGAACCGAAGGACAGCATCATGTCGATCGTGACGACGGCGACGTACCGCTTCGAGGCGCCGGGGATCCGGGAAGCGATGGAGCAGGCGATGGGGATGGAGACACTGATCGTCACGAAGATCAGTAAGGGAAAAGAGAAGCAGACCGACATAAGGCCGCTTCTTCTTTCGCTTCAAAAGTCGGAGGACGAAGATCCCGATTCGGTCGAGTTCTATGCCAGCGCCGGTTCGGAGAAAAATGTCCGTCCGGATCTGATCCTCAGTAGCCTTCACACTTACTGCGGAATGGATAGAGACGTCGCGGACAACACCCGCGTGATACGCACGGGACTTTATGCCGGGAACTATCCGAAGATCATCCCGATCGATCAGGCGAAGATTCGAAAATTCGAGGACTTTGCCAACAATTGACCATCACCCGCGGCATTGTATTTTCACGTGCTTTCGTGTATGATTTTCTTATGTTCCGAAAGGAGAAGAGTGAGATGGAGCCTCTAGAACAGGATTTCGCGGAGAACCTACTGCATATATTTGACAACGTATTACTTACGGAGGAGATGGCCCTGTCGAAGGGGTATTTTTCCGACCTTTCCATCGCTGAGCTTCATACACTCAACGCCATCGGCCCTTACGAGGCCAGGACGATGACCGAGACGGCCAATATCCTGGGCATCACGGTCGGCACTCTCACGGTCTCCGTGGATCGTCTGGTGAAGAAGGAATACGTCGAGCGCCAGCGCGATACGAAGGACCGGCGGATCGTCCGTATCTCGCTCACACGTCAGGGAAAGCTCGCGTACCGCATGCACTCCAAGTTCCATAGAGTACTCGTCAAGAGGATCATGGATCCGCTCTCGGAAGAGGAGCGAAAGATCCTCGCGCGAACGATTGCCGAGATCGATGCTTTTGTAGAGGAACAGTACAAGAAATACAGCAACGGTGAACAGTATAAGAAGATCGTCCGTGACGATACGGAGGTATAAAGATGGCAGGCTCGAAGAAGACGGATAGAGACAACAAAGTTTCGGATGAAGTGGCGGAGGTGAGCTTCCGGAAGGAGTATATCTTCGATACGATCACCGGGATGCTCGCAGATCTTCTGGAGATCAAGAAAGAGGACCTGCGTTCCGATACGATGATTTTCGAGGAACTGCCGCTAGACTCGCTTCAGCTCTATGAGATGGTAGTCGATCTGGAAGCGAAGTTTAAGATCCGGATCCCCGATGAAGCCATCGAGAAGATCACGACTATCGGTGACGTCGTCGATATGATCCACGAAGCGGGGAAGTAAGAATTGCAGTATATCTTTATCGTCAATTCCAATATCCATAAAAAGAGAAAGAAGGCCCTGGAGAGAGCGGTTGCCGATCTTCCGAAAGACCTGCGGAACAAGTCGAAGATCGTCTATACCGAGCATAGTAATCACGCAGAAGAACTGGCTGTTACCTACTCGGAGAAGTACGGCTCCGAGTGTATCATCTTCGCGTGCGGCGGAGACGGTACCGTCCATGAGATCGCCAATGCCCTGGCCTTCCGGAATTCCCCTATGGCCGTGATCCCTCTCGGGACAGGAAATGATTTCGCCCGTACGATCTATCCTAAGGAGATCTACAAGAAACCGCTGTCTGTTCTCGAAAGACTCGAGCGGCCGATGATCAAGCCGATCGATCTTCTGCGCATCGACAGTTATGACCTGATGGGTAACCACCTTCCTTTCTGGAGCCGCTACAGCCTGAACATCGCGTCGATGGGGCTGGATACGCAGGTGCAGGCGAAGGCGAAGAGTATCGTGGCGAAACATCCGAAGAGCCTGTTCTTCCGCAACAATGCCTATTCGTTCGCGGCGATCTCGTGCCTGCTGAACGGTTGGCGCTATGCCATGGATTATTCGATCGAACTGGAAAACGGTGAGATGATCGAGAAGAAGGGTGTCCCGTATTCGCTGGTCAGCATCAGTAACGGGCGTTTCTATGGCGGGGGGTTCTGCCCGGCGCCTCAGGCCCATATCGATGATGGCGTGCTGGATGTGTGTATCGTCGATCACATGTCGAGATCCAAGGCATTCTCGAGACTTCTACAGTACAAGAAAGGGAAACATATCGGGAAGAAGGGATTCACGATCTACCGCTCGACCAGTGGTATCTTCTCTTCGCTCGACAGTAATCTGCAGATGCAGGGCAACTATGACGGCGAAGATTTCTTCGGGCACAGGATCCGCTATGAAGTCGTGCCCAAGGCGATCCAGCTCGCATTCTTTACTTGAGATTGACGTCCTTTGCTTCCATATCCTTCATCCAGGTGAGGACAGCATCTGTCATCTTGTGCGCGTCTTTTTCGTAATTGGAAGGGAGCAGAGCCGGTCCGAAATGGATCGTGATCCTCTTTCTCCTGTGGTTCTTCTTATCCCATGTCTGCGGACGCTTCATATGGCGTGACCAGGCCTGATATCCGCCCTCGATGTAGACGGGTAGAAGCGGTACATCCGCCTTGATGGCGATGTAGGCGGCACCGTCCTTAAATTCACCGAGATGGCCGTCATGTGTTCTCGTTCCTTCGGGATGGACGAGGATGATGTTGCCGTTCTCGACTTCTTTCTTCGCTTTGATGAGGCCTCTGACCGGATTGCCGAAACGGTCGATGGCGATGCCGCGGCCGACGTGCATCATGACGCGGCCGAGACGGCCGTAGTTCGTCTCGAGATCGGAGGCGGCGAGAGCACAGAATACCTTTCTGTGTTTCCTCGGGAGCATGCTCATGATCCACATGCCGTCTGCGTACGTCTGGTGATTCGAGCAGATGACGTAGGGACTCTGCTGCGGGATGTTCTCTTTCTCACCCGGACGGAGCTTAACCAGGATCCTCGTGATCGCCATGGAAACGTGATACCAGAAGAATCCGGTAAATCCGCGCGGAGTCGGGTATTTATTATTCAGGTCCTCGGCAGAGTGTGCCTGGACGGATCCTTTTTCACTTGATGACATGACGATTCTCCTCATACCATTATCTTCTTACGATATGCTAGACCACATTTGCGGGATTGTCAATTGATGCTGTCTATGTTTTTGCCTCGTGAAAAGCACTTGAAACGGGCGTGGGACAGTGCTTTTTGCAAAATATTTTGATGTTCAAAATATTTTCGGAAAAGATGGACTTGAAGACGATAAAGTGGTATCATCATAAAATGCGTAAGGGTGCGCGTGTGCGACGAATTGCGAAGTATGACCGTGACGGAGGATATATGTCGAGCATAGTCGGAAAACCACTACACGAGGGCGTTCGTTATGAGACGATGCGTGATCTGATCCTGGGGTCGAAGGAGAAATATGCCACGAAGGATGCTTTTGTTTTCCGCAGGAAGCCTACGGAAGCGGAGATCCATAAAACATATAATGATTTCGCATCGGATGTCGAGTATCTGGCCGAGGCGATCAGTCTTCATGGATTCGCCGGCAAGCATCTGGGTGTGGTCGGCGAGAATGCTTACGAGTGGATGGTGTCCTACTCGGCCATCCTGAGTTCCGGATCTGTGGGACTTCCCCTGGACAGACTTCTTCCGGAACACGAACTGATCAGCCTCCTGGTCCGCGGCAAGGTCGATGTGCTTTTCTATCATCAGAAGCATCACGAGATGATCCGAAATATCGCGAATAATGAAAAAGAAAACGGAGTAAAGGTGCAGAAGTATGTCTGCATGTGCACCGAGTATATCGCGGCAAATCTGGAGTTCCCGAAAGATGATCCGCGTTTTGTGGATATCCGTGACTGGCTCGAAGAGGGAAGAGAGTCTGTCGAAGGCGGCTCGAGCATCATGAGACGGGTCGCGATCGATCCGGAACAGACGCGTATCATCCTGTTTACTTCCGGTACCACGGCGATGAGTAAGGGCGTCATGCTATCCCATAAGAACATCATGACGAATGTGTACGCGATCTCGACTACGCTGACGCTGCATCCGGGAGAGAGGATCTTCTCGATCCTGCCTCTGCATCACACATTTGAGAATACCTGTGAGTATTTCATGCTCGCGCGGGGCTGCTGCATCTGTTTCTCGGATGGCCTTCGGTATATCGTGAAGAATCTGAATGAATGGCATGTCGAGGCCTGTATCTCTGTGCCGCTCTTGTTCGAGAATATCCACGGGAAGATCAAGTCCGGTATCGAGGAGTCGGGCAAAGCCGGACTTCTGTCGCTGATGATTCCGGTCAGTAATTTCCTTAGAAAGTTTAAGATCGACTTAAGACGTGTATTCTTCTCGTCAATCATCAAGAAGCTCGGCGGACATCTGCGTCTGATCGTTATCGGCGGCGCCGGCATCAGCAGAAACTATATCGAGGATTTCAATAACTGGGGATTTGAGTTCCTGATGGGCTACGGTCTTACGGAAACCTCTCCGGTAATTGCGGTCACAACTGGTAAGTGTAATGTATACGGAAGTGTGGGTCGCCCGATCACAGGTGTCGAAGTCAAGATCGACACAGAAGAGAATAGTCCAAAAATTGGGACAGTTGGTGAGATACTATCTAGGAGTGATTGTGTCATGCAGGGTTACTATGAGAATCCGGAAGCTACGGCAGAAGTACTCGAAGAAGACGGATGGTTTCACACCGGCGACATGGGCTACCTCGATAAGAAGGGGTGCCTGCATATTACCGGACGTGTGAAGTCGATGATCGTTCTTACCAATGGTAAGAAGGCCTTCCCGGAGGAGATGGAATCGCTCCTTAATAACATCCCGGGCGTCAAGGAAGCGTTCGTTTGGGGTGGGAAGGATGACAAGGATGCGGTGGACATCTGTGCCAAGCTCCTTATTGACCGTAAGGTCATCGGTGAGAATCTTCCGATCCCGGATACGACCGCGGGAGACAACGCGGTGCGGGAATATCTGAGTGCGAAGATGAAGGAAGTCAATCATCAGATGCCGTCGTATAAGGCGATCCATTATTTCGTCTTCTCGGAGACGGAGATGGTGAAGACTACGACGCTGAAGGTGAAGCGTCCTTCAGAACAGCAGGCCATCGAGGCGACACTTGAAAAGGCCGGTACTACGATGAAGGCAGCGAACGGACAGAATCTGGATACCCTCTGATAATTCTTTTAGGAGGTAAGTATCATGGCTTTTCATCTGCTATACGGCGAGAATCCCGGCGCCCTGCTCGACGGCGCTCTCGCCAGGATCTGCGATGAAGCAGTGCGCTGGCCGACCCGCAGAGGCTATATTATCGTTCCCGAGAAGATGAAGGCGGAAGTAGAACGCCGCTATATTGAGCTGCTTAAGGAGAAGAAGGGAAGCGGCGAAGGTTCCGCTTTCATGATGATCGATGTCGTGAGTTTCTCGCGTTTTGCCTACCGTGTGATCAGTGAGGTGGGCGGAGCCGGCGGGAAAACGATGGATCCGGTCGCAAGGACGATCCTTATACACCGCATCCTGAATGAGGATGCAGAATCTTTCCCGCAGCTGTCACGCTTTGCCGAGAGAGTCGGATCGGTTATGGATATCGATGAAGTGCTCGGCGATTTCTACAGATATAATATCTCTCCGGAGATGCTTCTTCAGATGAGCGGCGAGGGGATCGATCCGATGAGCGCGCAGAAGATCGCCGATTTCGGACGTCTCATGAGAAAGCTCGATGAAGCGCGTGCCGCCTATGGATTTGCTCCCGAGCGGTACTCGATGAAGCGCCTCGCGGAGGTGCTCGAGCTCTATAAGGCCGATGCGCCGGAGACGAAGACCTGGCCGCTGAAGCGCCTCGCCTTTCTTCGTGATGCATCCGTATGGATCCTGGGTTTTGCGGAGAACCGTATCTTCACTCCGGAAGAGTTTAACATTGTTACATTGCTTGCCGAGGTGGCCCGGGAGGTCACGATCACAGCGGTTTCCGATCTTTCCGGTGAGAGAACGGATAACGACCTGTGCCACTTCGGAAATAAGACCGTCGAGTCTTTCGGGAAACTCGTACCATTCTCTTCGATGGAGAGGATCGAGGGGGTGAGTAGACAACACCCCGCCCTTTTGAAGATCTGTCGGGACTACTCGCTCCGAGCGGGAAAAAAAGAAGAAGATAAAGGTTTTCTCGCGCCGGTCGAGATCCGTGTCTTCCAGCAGATCAACGACGAATTGGAATATGTGGCGGCCCGTATCCGGGAGATGGTCCTCTACGAAGGGTATCACTATCGGGATATCACTGTCGTGATGTGCGATCAAGGGAAATATGAGAGCAGTCTGCATGCCGCTTTTTCGAGATATGGACTGGATGCGTTTCTGGATTCCTCGTCCCGCCTGATGGGGACGGCCTGGATCCAGTATGTGCAGGCGATACTTGATCTGTGCCGGTATAACTGGAAGATCTCTTTCGTGATGAACTGGATGCGGAGCGGATTTGTAAGTCTTTCTCCGGTCATGGTCGACCGTTTCGAGAACTACTGTCTCCTTCACGGGATCAAGACGAGGACGAAGATGCTCGATTGCCTTTCCTATGCGGTGAACGATGACGAGAAGACCTATTTCGAGCCGGTCGCGGCCGCTCTTTCGCTGCTGGACAGAGACATCCGGACACTGACTAGGCGCGGCAGGTGCAAGGAGAAGGCGGTCGCACTTCACGACATGATCGCGCCGCTTCACGAGCGTGTCGAGGATCTCGTCAATGAGTGGGCGAAAGCCGGAAATCAGGAAGCGGCGCTTGTGCTGGCCGCTTCCTATAACACCCTCGACGACGCACTCCGGGCGCTTGCAGGTGAGATAGGTGATTTCGATATCAGTACGGACAATTTCTGTGAGGCAGTACTCTCGGCGGTTTCGTCAAAGAAACTCCGGAAGATCCCTTCTTTTGTCGACCAGATCACCGTGACCGATCCCGGGAATGCTTATAGACGTCCCTGCCGTGCGATGTTAATCGTCGGTCCGGCCAGGAGTAATTTTCCGTTTTCTTCGCCGTCAGAAGGCTACTTGAAAAACCGCGAGCGTGAGATGATCTCCGAGAAACTCTCGATCGAGTTCCCGAACCATGCCAAGGATCAGGCGTATTCGGATTTCTTTACGGCCTGTGCGATGCTGCAGGCCCCGACTGAGCGGCTCATCTTCACGATGCAGAATAACGTGGAACTGTCGTCCATGGTGCTTTTTGTGAAGGAGAATTATCCGGCTATCCCGGTCGTGTCGATGGAGAATCTCTCGCTATCCGACCCGCGTATCCTCCGCTCCGAGCGCATGCGCGATTATCTCCGGCAGGTGTTGACCGGGAGGATCCCGGCAAGTGAGGAAGATGTAAAGAGGGCACTTCAGATATGGAGAGATTATTTCGGAAGGGATGATCTCTCGGTCGTAAAGGAGAAGTCACCGCTTCTTTCGATCCCGAAGGAAGAGATCATGAAGAGATTCGCGGGGGACCTTCACATGAGTGTTTCCGCGATCGAGTCATACGTGATGTGCCCGTATAAGTATTTCTGTGAGAAGATCCTGAAGGTCGAGGAGCGGAAGGTCCAGACGCTGGCGTATACGGACATCGGTACGATCGCGCATGAGATGGTCGAGCATGCCGTCTCCGAGTTTAAGAACCGGATCGATGCGGCCGGGACCGGCGAAGAGAAGGAAGCCGTGCGGGTCGAGTTCGTCGCGCGCGATAAGATGTCATGGGCGCGGACGCTACTTAAGGATGCTTATGATTCCGGGCATTATGTCTTCAGCGAGGATCCCGCCATGAAGAAAGAGGCGGACGGAAGGATCATCCGAAGTGTGTCGGAAACACTGCAGGAGGTATTCGACCGGATCCGCCTCGATGAGTGTGTGCCGGAGGTTTTCGAGCAGGATTTCGGTAAGGGAGAGATCCCACCGTACCAGATCGGGCTTGATGACGGCAGGACGGTTTCTTTCCAGGGGACGATCGACCGCGTGGATACGGATCCTGTGACGAAGTCGTTCCGGATCCTCGACTATAAGACCGGCGCGAAGAAGATCGATTACGATGCGATCTATGCAGGTGAGAGTGTGCAGCTTCTGGCTTATATGTATATCTATAGGCAGCTTTTCAGAAAGGACTATTCTCCGCTCGGCGTCTCTTATCTCCGTGTAACGACGGCGAATGAGAAATCGCCGCTTCTGGGGCAGGCCTTCAGTGAGGAGAATATCCGTGCGGCGAGAGAGGCCTCGTTGAAGAGTTCTTATCGGGGCGGGACATTCTCGATGACAGCGTCCTCAGATGATATGCTCCTGGCAGGAGAGCTGGCTATAAAGAGAATCAAGGAGAACTGCGAGCTTCTGTTCGGAGGAAAGTTCCCGTCAATGCCCGGCAAGTTCTCGAAGCAGCCGTTCCTTAACTGCAGTACGTGTGCATTTGCCGCGGTATGTAATCAGGATCCGGAAGCTCCGCAGTATACGGCACTTCCGAAGTTCCCGATGGTGAAGGGCGGAGCTGACGGAAAGAAAGAATCATTCTGGCAGAGACTCAAGGAAGGAGAGAAGAAGGATGAAGCCGACAACTGAACAGGCCGATATTATTAACGCAAAGTCCGGTAATCTGCTCGTCAGCGCAGCCGCCGGATCGGGAAAAACGACCGTCATGACGGAGCGTATCGTCGCTCGCATCCTGAAGCGTGAACTGAGTGTCGACCGGATGCTGGTCATGACCTTTACGAATGCCGCGGCGGCCAATATGAGCGCGAAGCTCGAAGAGAAACTCCGTGCCGTTCTGGCGCAGACGACGGATCGGGAAACGAGAAAATACTTGAGCAGTCAGATCGCGATGCTTCCATCTGCCTTTATCTCCACGATCGATGCTTTCTGTGTGAAGGTCATCGGCAGTTTCTCGGCACAGGCCAGAGATGAGAAGGGCGATCTTCTGATCGAACCACAGAGCACGATCCTGGATGAGACGCATAAGGCGATCCTTCTCCGGGAGTCTTTCGACGAGGTATTTGCGGAAGCGTATCTTCTCGCGGAAAGGACGGATGAAGATGCGGCCTGGGCGTCTGAGCCGATGGAGTCCGGCGGGGATGGGACATGGCCGTGCGCGCTTCTGGATACGGGTGTGACCCGTAAGGAATGGGCGGAGCAGTTCATCACGATGGCGACTTCGCTGGGAACCGGCCGTGATGACGGAAGTCTCAAGGAAGACATGATGCGTAAGCTCGATTATCTCCGGAGCCTCCCTTCATACAGACAGTGGATGATCGAAAACCTTCAGAGAAAGAAGGCGGAAGTGGACGATCCACTCTCAGCGCCTTTCTACGGCAGAGTCATGGAGACACTCCGCACTCTGATCGAGGAGAGACTGCCGTTTGTCCGGATGAATCTTATGCACGTGGATGATGTTATCTTCGTAAAGGATAAGAAAAACTGTGAGCAGCGCGTCAAAGACTGGAAGGAATGGCTCCTTTTTGTGATTGAAATGGGCGAGTATATCCTCCGTGCGCCGGATCCGAAGTGGGACGATCTGGTGGCTCTTTCGGAGAGAAAACCGTCCGAAAAGTTGCCGGAAGCGAAGCGGTCGAAGAATTGTGATGCTTCACTTTCTGATTTTATCGAGGAACTGGGCCCTTTCTATGAACTGGCGTATATGCTGACCGGCGTCAAGAAAAACGAAGATCTTTTCAAGATGGTCAACAAGTATTTCCGCTTCTTCTTCGGGAAGACCGAGGCGGAACTTAAGGAGGAGGCGAGAAGCCTGTTCCCGGTACTTCTCCGCTACTTCGAGGTGGTGCTTGCCGCGGATGAGCGATATGCGGAGAAGAAGCGAAAGGAGTCTTCTTTGGACTTCACGGATCAGGAACAGATGGCACTTATGCTTCTTTCGAAGGAAGAAGTGGCGGCATATTACCGGGAACTTTTCGATGAGATCTATATCGATGAGTATCAGGATAACAGCGGCGTGCAGGATGCGATCGTGCAGTGCTTCGCGAGGAATAATGTATTCTTCGTGGGCGATGTGAAGCAGAGCATCTACCGCTTCCGTCATGCAAAGCCCCAGATGTTCCTCGACCGTTGTGAGAAGTATGGCGGAAAAGAGGGAGGAACGCTCTACACACTAAAGGATAACTTCCGAAGCGTACCGGGCGTGCTTACCATCGCCAATGAGGTCTTTTCTGAGATCATGGGAAAGGATTTTGCGGATATCGAATACGATGGAACCCATGCCCTGAATCCGGGACTTAGCCCGGAAAAGTATGTGGAAACTTCCGGATCACCGGTGACGGTGATCATCGCGGAAGATGATTGGGATGCGGAGAAGAAGACTGAGCCGGACGGGAATAACGGAGTCAGGCAGGATGAGGATAAGGACGATCCGGAAGAACAGAATGTCAGAAATGTCGAGAAGGAGTCACTGATCATCGGAAATAAGATCCGCGAACTGTCGCAGCTTCCGGGCTTCTCCTACAAGGACTGTGCGATCCTTACGACGACAAATGAGGCGGCGATGAAGGCGGCGGATATGCTCTGTGCCTGCGGGATCCCCGCGCGTGGACCGTATCTCGGAAATATCCTCCAGCATCCTGATCTTCGCGTCATGATCGACCTGGCCCGTATTACGGATAATATGCTGGTGGATATCCCGCTGGCTGCCGTCATGAAGTCTGACCTTCCGAAGGCGCGATTCTCGGACAGGGATCTTCTCGCGATGCGTCTCTTTGCAGATGAGAAGAAGCAGAAAGGACTCCTGTTCTGCGAGAAAGTGCAGTACTTTGCGGATCACGCGGAGGGAGAACTTGCTAAGAAGGTGCAGGAGTTTCTGAGTTTTATTAACGATCTTCGTACGTGGGCGATGCAGATGTCCATGACCAAATGGCTCGAGCACGTATATGCGGCTACGGATTATCCGAAGACTGTAAGATCGGGGAGAAACGGCGAGGAACGTTACTTCGCACTGATGTCGCTCGCCGAGTGGGCGGCGAGGTTCGATACGGCCAGAAGATCCGGTCTTCGCGCTTTCGTCGGGTATATCGAGGAGATGGATGCGCAGAAAGACTCGAAAACGGAGATCGAGCTGTCGGCTTCGTTGGAAAATGTCGTGCGCTGTATGACGATCCATAAGAGCAAGGGTCTGGAATTTCCATATGTGTTTCTCTGCGGACTACAGTCATCTCCGCGCACGGATAGCTCACCTGTCCGGCTGAATGAGAAGGGAGAGATGGCGGCGATCTGTTATCGCCCTGAGTGGCAGGCGAGATATGAGCCGCATGATTTCTTTGTGCTGAGTGTGGAGGACCGTCGTGAGACAGAAGCCGAAAAGATCCGTCTTCTCTATGTGGCGATGACACGCGCCGAGAAGAAGCTCTTCGTGGTCGCGGTGGTGAAGCGCTCAAAGGAGGACAGCATCTCCGGCTGCGGGTGGGTCGATGAAGTGCTCGCATGTCCGCCCGGGAAAAAACTTCCCTACACGACGATGTGGAAACTCGGTAGCCATTTCCAGAGACTGCTGGCGGCGCTCATCAGAAGATATCCTTCATGGGTCACGCCTGTTCTGCATCAGGTAGAGGTGGCTGAGGGCGATCTGGACTTTGCAAGCCCGGATCCGAAACCCGGCCGTCCGGATCCGGCACTTCTCGTATCGGGCGGAAAGAGCCTGGCAGCAAGTGTTGTCGAAGAAGGCACATCGGATAAGGATGTATATGAAGAGGCCAGAAAGGTCGTTGTCGAGGAGGTATTGACGCCTGAAGAGAAGAAGAGATTATCCATGCTCTCGGCAGATGATGAAAAGTGGGCAGAGCTTCACCTGATCCCGGCGAAGTCTACGGTTAGTGAGATGCAGCGGCTGATGAATAAGGAAGAAACGGATGATGACACAGAAGAGATGACTCTGGAAGCCGTAAATATGCGTGTCCATGAAAGTGCAGAGAAGTGGAAGGGAGCCGGATATACGGCAACGGAACTGGGTACTCTCCTGCATAGTGCCTGGCAGTACCTCGATTTTCCGGGCATCCGAAACAGAGGTCTTTCTCCGGACTGGGAGAGTGAGCTCCGGAAACTCTGCGAATACGGCATGATCTCGAAGGATCAGGTCGATGTGCTTCTTCCTTTCTCACCATGTATGCAGAAGTTCCTCGACAGCGATGTCTGTGCATCGATCACTTTGGCCGAAGAAGACGGCGGACGCGGCCCTTTCCGTGAGATCCCCTTCGCGCTGGCCTGCCTTTATAAGACAGAAACGGGAGACGGAGCCGCGGCATCAGGGGAAGTGTCCGGACACGAGTACACACTGGTACAGGGTATGATCGACTGCTGGTTCATCGATACGGACGGGGAAGCCGTACTTATCGACTATAAGTCGGATCGTATCCGCGGAAGTCTGGAAGAGAAAACAGAAGAAGTCGCCAAGCGCCATAAGAAGCAGATCGATATGTATGCGGAAGCGATCACGGCTGCCACGGGAAAGACGGTAAAACGGAAGATCATCTGGCTGATCCGGGACGGTCTGGCCATCGATATTTGATCCCGGTTGTGCAATTTGCACAAATGAAACAAGGAGAAGTCATCTATAATCGGTGACTTTTCTGCCTTGTGGTTTTCAGGATCCGCTATACAATATATTCTGGGTTTATTTCCAGACAAAACACATATATGACCCGTTTACAACTTATTTTCCATTTCACCCACACGTAATGTACAAAGGAGGATGATGTACATATGTCTACTATTCCCTCTATGGACCTCAGCGCTATGCTGAATGATGAAAAGGATATCTTTTTCTCTGAGGAGGAGACTGTCTTTGCCTCTCTGCAGAAAGAGACCGAAGGGTCTGATGCGCAGCAGGAGATTTCCGGAGCAGGCTATATCGATGATTCCACGAAGATGTACATGCAGGATATCGGCCGTTTTCCGCTTCTTTCTTCTGAGGAGGAGCTTGAGATTGCGCGTCGCGTCGCAATGGGTGATGAGCAGGCCAGACAGAAACTCATCAACTGTAACCTTCGTCTGGTCGTCTCGATCGCCAAGAAGTATACTTCTTCCGGTATGCCTATCCTCGACCTCATCGAAGAAGGTAATATCGGCCTGATGAAGGCTGTTTCGAAGTACGACTATACCAAGGGTTTCAAGTTCAGTACCTATGCGACGTGGTGGATCCGTCAGGGAATCACGCGCGCCATCTCCGAGAAATCGCGCCTGATCCGTCTTCCGGTCCATGCGCACGAATCGGTCATCCGTATGAACCGGCGCATCCGTGACCTGACACAGGAACTGGGCCGCGAACCTTCGGAAGAAGAACTGGCAAAGAGCCTGGGCTGGTCTCTTAAGAAGGTGAGAGACCTCCGTGAGATGAGTCAGGATCCGGTCTCAACGGATAAGCCGGTCGGAGAGGAAGGCGACACGACCCTGGGCGATTTCGTGCCGGATAGTGGCACGCCGACTCCGGAAGAGACCGTGGAAGGAGTGCTTCTGCGTGAGAAGATCGAGGCGATCATGGACAAGGTCCTCGATTCCAGAGAGAAGACCGTGATCCGCCTCCGCTACGGTTTTGACGGAGAACGTCAGCGTACGCTCGAGGAGATCGGCACACATTTTAATGTGACACGCGAACGTATCCGACAGATCGAGGCGAAGGCAGAGCGCAAGATCAAGAGAGAACTTATGAAAAACGCCTGATATTACGGCGTATCTTTCGACTTTTCCTGCCGGAGTTTCCGGAAGAATTCCTTAAGGAGCGCACTCGACTCTTCCTCCAGAATACCTCCTGTGGACTCTACATGGTGGTTATGGGGGAGGTCGAAGAGACGGCTCTTGGAGCATACGGCTCCGCCCTTCGGATCGTAAGCTCCGAAGTAAACATGACGTATATGGGACTGGATGATCGCGCCGGCGCACATATAGCAGGGCTCGAGGGTAACATACAGGTCACAACTGAAGAGATGCCAGGCGGAGAGCTTCCGGCAGGCTTTCGAGATACAGACCATCTCCGCGTGGAGAGTCGCATCCTGTTTCGTCTGGCGGAGGTTGTGTGCCCGGGCGATGATCCGGCCGTCTTTTACGATGACGCAGCCGATCGGGGATTCGCCGAGATCATAGGCCTTCTGCGCCTCTTTGAGCGCGGCGCGCATGTACTTCTGATGTATCTGGTTATCGGAAGTCCGGTCATCCGGACGGGCAGAAACAGTCAAGGGTCCACTCCTTTTCTACGGACAAGAAACAGTTTTTGAGGAAAAGTCGAAATTTGTGCAATTTTTTATTTGCACTTACGCAAGTCTGCGTATATAATGTACTTTGCCTATATGTGGTATTATACCTTTTTATAGGTGACAGAGCAAAGGAAAAAGGAATAAATGGCGACAGAACAAGGTATTTGTAAGAATTGCGGTTCGCTTCTCATGGTGAACAGCAATGACGAATTGTGCGAATGTGTCTTTTGCGATTGCGTATTTCCAAGTGCAGAAGCAATCGAGATCTTTAATCATCCCGACGGAGTAGAATTTCCGAATCTTCCTCAGCCGAAGCGTGATGCGAAGGCTTCGCGTCACACGGTTACACCTGTATTTGAGGACGTTGTTGAGAAAGCAGTCAAGGTCGATAAGGCCGTAAATAAGGAAACAAAAGTCGAGAAACTTTTCGAACTGTCTCCGGACGATGTCAAGACGCCGAAGAAGGTCAAGAGGATCGTCTACATCGCCACTGCAGCCTGCATCGCGGTCGTGCTCGGTATCTCAATTCCGCTTTGCGTCCTTCGCACGAATCATGCTAAGAAAATCGAAAAGAATATCACCCGTTGCATCAGTGATTCCCAGATAAGTGTCTCCACCGTGGTGGAAGACGGGTATGCGACCGGGTATAAGATTTCCGGACAGACGAACAACAAGCTTTCGCTCGTTACTTCGGATGAGGTGGAGAAGTCTCAGGTCCTTTCGGCTTTTGAGTCTTTCTGCGCGATCCGCGGTGAGGAGTACGGTTATTCGTCTTCTGATGGTGCTCATTACTACAGAGGTGTAGTTCTTACAGTATATGCTCCGAATGGTAGATTTACGATTGAAGGGAAGAAAGACGGTGCCAGTGAAGATTCCATAGAGCTCGTCGTTCCCGAGGAAGAAGAGTCGGAAAGCGAAACGTAAGATCTGTATCACTGAAGGAATGAGAAAGCCCTGTGCAGAGCTGATCTGCACACATATGCACGATGTTTGGAGGCATAAGCATGGCAAGTGATTTTTCAATTATACTCCAGAAACTGGAAAACATGGCGTTGGCGAACAACAACACGATTTCCTCGCTGGATGTGATGACGGTTATCGAAGAGAATGACGGCGATCCGGATATGGTGGATAAGATCTTCGATGAGATGGAAGCAAAAGGCATCTCCATCTCGGACGGATCTGTCATGGAGGACGACGCGATCCGGGAACTCAATCTGGATGCAGGAGTTACCGATGGCGCGGGCATGGACGATCCGGTCCGCATGTACCTCAAGGAGATCGGTAAGGTCCCGCTCCTTACGGCAGAACAGGAGCAGGAACTCGCCCAGCGTATGCTCGAGGGCGACGAGGACGCCAAGAAGGAACTGATCGAAGCGAACCTTCGTCTGGTCGTATCGATCGCGAAGAGATATCTCGGACGTGGTATGCAGTTCCTGGATCTCATCCAGGAAGGAAACCTGGGTCTGATCAAGGCTGTCGACAAGTTCGATCACTCCAAGGGATTTAAGTTCAGTACTTATGCGACATGGTGGATCCGTCAGGCGATCACCCGTGCGATCGCAGACCAGGCCAGAACGATCCGTATCCCGGTCCATATGGTCGAGACGATCAACCGTCTGGTCCGTGAACAGCGCTCTCTTATCCAGGAACTCGGCCGTGAGCCTACCGTAGAAGAGATTGCCGAGCGTATGGGCATGTCTGTAGAGAAGGTCCGCGAGATCCAGAAGATCTCTCAGGAGCCGGTATCCCTCGAGAAGCCGATCGGTGAGGAAGAAGACAGCCATCTCGGTGACTTTATCCCGGATGACGATGCGATGTCGCCGGCCGATCAGGTCGCGTATACACTCCTTAAGGAACAGCTCCTCGATGCGATGAAGGGCCTTACCGCCAGAGAAGAGAAGGTCCTGCGCCTGCGTTTCGGTCTGGATGACGGCCGCCAGCGCACACTCGAGGAAGTGGGCAAGGAGTTTAATGTTACACGTGAGCGTATCCGTCAGATCGAGGCAAAAGCACTTCGTAAACTTCGGCATCCCAGTCGGGCCAAGAAACTGAAAGAATTCCTCGACTGATCCCATTTCTTTGGCAAGGTCGGGCACATGAAGCGGCTTACTTTCAAATCCGGATTTATATCCCGAGACGGGCTGGACTTCGTTAATCAGCGTAAGTTCATGCGTGAAGCCCTGCTCGAAGTGTGCTCGCCCAAAGAAGTCACGATCCCGATGAAACAGCATATCGGTACCCCCTGCGATCCGGTGGTCGCCGTGGGGGACAGTGTCGCGATGGGCGATACTGTCGGTATGCCTGCCGACATGGGTGGAGTGCCTGTACATGCCAGTATTTCCGGGACTGTAACGAAGATCGATACGATCCGTCTTCCGAATAAAGTCAGCTGTAAGGCCGTTACGATCAAGAACGACCTGCATCGCCGCGTATCGCCGCGTATCCGTGCCCGCAAGGACTTCTCGTCTCTCTCCATGGAGGAGATGAGTAAGCTTCTGTGGGCATCCGGGATCTGTGGCATGGGCGGTGAGGGCGTACCGACCTACACGAAGTGTATGCGCGCGAAAAAACTCGGAGTGGATACGCTTCTGGTCAACTGTACCCAGAGTGAACCTTTCCTCTCTTGTGATCTTCACCATGTGCGTGTCAATGCATCGAAAGTGCTCCAGGGGGCGATGGCCCTCAGCGGGATCTGCCATGTAAAACGGGTCATCTTCTGTATCGAGGATACGTGGACGGATGAGATCGTGGCACTGAATCAGGCGGTCGAGAACGCGAAGAACCGCTATCTGGACCGGAAGATAGAAGTACAGTTGTTCAAACCGAGGTTTCCGCAAGGCTGCCAGCAGCTCCTGATCAAGGCACTCTACGGCGTGGAACTGGCTTTCGGTAAACAGCCGGAAGAGACTGTAAAGGCAGTAGTCTTTAACGCGTCGACGTGCTTTGCGTTCTCGGAGATGATCGAGAAGAACCAGCCTCTGACGTCCCGTATCGTGACGATCTCCGGAGATACGATCACGGGGCACAACGTGCTCGTGCCGATCGGGACCAGTGTGGCCGAGATCCTCGAGAGAGTTCCGGGTGCCCATAGTGCGCAGCGTGTCGCATGGGGCGGCGCGATGACAGGAGTGGCCATCGACAGGATGGATGTCCCGATCATTAAGACGACGGCCGCGATCACGATCATAAGAAAATTCGAACCGCCGAGGACGAACTGCATCCACTGTGGCTCCTGCATCGGCGCATGCCCGGTCGGCCTTTCGCCGATCCTGCTGAATCGTCTGATCGAGCTCGGACAGACCGAACAACTGAAGACAGAATCTGTAGAACAGTGTATCGCTTGCGGGGCATGCTCATATGTGTGTCCTGCGGGGATCGAACTGTCGACGAATATCGCTAAGGCGGCACATCGTGCCAGAAGGAGCGGACAACTATGAAGAGAAAGCAGCTGGCCCCCCATATCCATGCCGATCAGCCGGCGGCCGAGCGCTATCTCTACGTGCTCCTGGCTCTGCTTCCCGCGTGGCTCGGAGCGGTATTCTATTATGGTGTCCGTGTGGTCATACTGTCGGTCTTGTCTGCCGGTTGTTTCTTCGGCGTGGACTTTTTCGTGTCCAGGCGGATGTATCCCGAACAATCCTATTACGTGGATCTCAGTTCTCTGGTCAGCGGGGTCCTTCTGGTTCTTATGGTCCCTGCGTCTGCGTCTGTCTGGGCGATCCTTCTGGCTTCACTGTTCGGATCTCTTCTGGTCAAGCAGGCTTTCGGGGGAGTCGGAACGAATATTCTTAACCCAGCTCTGGCCTCACGGGCCTTCCTGGAAGTGACCTTTCCGGTACAGATGAAGGCGGCCGAAGCGCCGTTTTCCGGTCTGTGGCATCTCTCTTCACTTCTTAACGGAAGCCCGGCGGAACAGACGGCCTTCGGTGATACATCAATCTCGTGGATGAATATCCTTTCCGGACGGCTTCTCGGCATGGCCGGAGTCACATCGGCCGTGCTTCTCCTTCTCGGACTTCTGATCCTCGTGGAACGCAGGCTGTTCCGATTCGAGGCGCCGGTCGGGTATTTTCTCGTGCTGATCATCGGATATGTCCCGTTCTACTGGGATGCGCTGCGTCTCGATGCGTTCTTCCTGTGGCTCTGTACGGGAGGCCTGCTTCTGGTCGGAATCTTCATGCTCAACGATTATTCGACTATTCCGATGGATCCGCGCGGAAGATTCATGTTCGGCCTTGTTGCCGGACTTCTGACACTGGTCCTTTACCGGTTCGGAAACAGTTCCTATGCGATGATCTTTCCGGTCCTGATGATGAATATGACGACTCCGATCTTCGATCACTATCTCCGCCCGCGTGCTTTTTCCAAGCCGAGCTGGTATCGGGAGGTGGATGAATGAACCGGTCGTTTTTTAAAGGATTGACTCTGCGCGCGATTATCTGCGTGGTGCTGACGATGGGATTTCTGATCTCGTGTCTGGGCTATGCCCGTTCTGTGGCGAGATCCGGCCAGCAGGAGAAATACAGGGAACTCTACGGCTCGCTTCTGATGGCTTCTGAATACCGTTCGCTTAATACAGAAGTTCTGGAAAACCACGAGAGTGTACTTGAGGTGTTCAGCGCCTACGACGAGTCGGGCCGACTGATCGGCTATGTTCTTGATGTCAAAAAACAGATGACGGATGGCGTGGTCCATACACAGATGAGCATCAGTGAAGATGGTGAAAACCTTATGAATATCCGCGTGGTCGAGATGAGTGGTATCGGAGAAGCGCTCACGGATGAACAGGTGGATGCGCTTCGCGTCCAGCTTGCCGGGAAACGTATCCCTGTGTCGGTCCGCAAAGATCTGCCGACCGATGTCTATAAACAGATGGACTATGATCCGCTCTTAGGCCTTCACGATGGCGTGTACTACGCCGAGGCGGAAAAAACGGCATCTGACGGATATAAGGATTACTGTGAGATCGAGGTTTCCGGCGGCCGGATCATACGTGTAGAGTGGAATGCCGTCAATGAACTCTCGCATACCCGTTACGATGATTCCATCAGCGGAGAGTATAAGGTGAGCGGGAATATCTGGGCGGAGCAGTCGTACCGGCTGTGTAATCACCTCGTTCTGGTGCAGGATCCGGTGAAACTCGCGATGAAGTCTGACGGAAAAACAGAGATCATCGACGGGGTGACGATCGATATCTCGACCTTTGTTGCACTGGTCAATGAATGTATCGCCAATTCGCGTTCCTCCTACACGAAGGAACAATATTTCCGTGATCTTCGGGGATCTGATGAGACAACAGGGGATGAACCGGAAGAAACGACTTTGCCCGAAAACCAGACTCCGGACAACACGAAAGAAACCTTTGAGACGGCCGCGCCGACGGCTACTTCGGAACCTTCGGAGATCGGTGTCATCGGAGGAGAAGACGGAGTTGTTTCCGCTGATGCGGATAACATTCTCTCAGATAGTGTCGACGGGATCCCGCTAAGTGAGATCCGAACCTATATCGATGGGATTCCGGAGGCACAGGAACAGACAGCGGCACTGCTGTCTACGGTAAATGAGGCATATAAGTTTATGCGCGAATACTTGAACTGGGTGGGCTGAGATGAAAGAGAAGGAATATATCTCGACAAAACAATATCGCATCCTTCTGTCGTTTTCGCTGTTGATGATCTTCACCACCAGATCTCTTCCGGCGTTCTGCGGAGCCTGTCTGCAGACGATCATGTTCGTCCTTTTGAACCGGGAGATTTTCGACCGCATCTCCAATAAGCGTATCTGCTGGGGGATCTTCCTGACGATGTCGGCGCTTATGGGAGAAGGGATGTTCTTCCTGTCGAGGTTTCTTCCCGAATCCTTCTCCAGTTCCGGATTCTTCCTCCTGCCGGCGTCGACATTCCTGTTCCTGAGTGTGCCTATGTTTGATTACTTTGATGAGGAGCACTCGATATCGGTCCGGGAGATCTGGCACGGATTTTTCTACTTTGTTCCTGCCGGTATTATCGTGTCGATGATCCGTGAACTCTTTGGCCAGTCTTCGGTGTGCGGCGTCTATTTCGAAGGACTTGCCCGATATCAGATCCGGTTCTTCGGCCGTGTCTCCGGCTCGGCTATGCTGGTCCTCGGCAGCCTCCTGTTCCTGTATTTCCTGAAGAACGGAGAAGACGAGATCCCGTATGTTCTGGATACGAAGGAGAAGAGATCGCGGATCTTCCGTCCGATCTCGCTTGTCAGGGAGAAGATGTTCCTCCGTTTGAGTCTGTGCCTCCTGCTCTATGATCTTCTCTTCGGCGCGATCGGGATCCTCCTGATCTTCCGTATGCCATCGTTCCTTCACCAGCCTGCGCACATCGTCCTTCTGTCTTCCGTGATGTCACTGGTGCTCCTGACACTTATCGTCAAGGGACTCCGGCAGAGCGAGACTCTAGATGAGTATAACTATGTACCTTTTCTGGGTGTGATAACCACATCGATCCCATTGATCCTCTATATGCGTGATCTGGTCCTTCCTTCTGATGTTTCTGCAGGCATGAAGATCCTCTGGTGGAGCGCGCTGACGGTCGGGATCTGGTTGTTCTCGGTGGTCGTGATCGCATACTGCCGTGTGATCAACGGAAGGCTGCTGTTCGGTAAACAGCCACGATGTCTGGAGGGGATCCCTCTGATCGTACTTCATGTGCTGCTTGCTATGGTCGTATTTATGCCGTGGACAGAAGTACTGGTGAATCTGTAAGAAGTGAAAAGGAGACGATTTAATTGAAGATCGTGATAACGTGCCTCTTTGGGCTGGAACATTACTGTGTAGAGGATCTGGAAAACATCGGTTATACCAGGGACAGGATTCAGGTGACGGACGGACAGATCATCCTCCTGACTACGCCTGAGAAGATGGCGGAGGATGCTGCCCGGGTGTGCCTGTGGAGCCGGCGGGGAGAGCGTGTGCTTCTGTCTATAGGGGAGTTCTTCGCAGATACATTTGATGCATTCTTTGACGGGATCGCTTCCGTTTCGTGGGCAAACTGGATCCCGTACGGCGCGGCTTTTCATGTGAACGGCTATTCGCGTGATTCGAAACTGTTCGGCATCCCGGCATGCCAGAGTCTGGCGAAGAAGGCGATCGTACGGGCGCTCTCTGCCGTCCGGCCGGGGTCTTCGGAGGGGCGGATCGAGGAAGATGAACGTATCGGGCTTGTGAAGATCGTCTTCGGCATCGTGAGAGATAACGTAAACCTGATGATCGACATCACGGGTGACGGGCTGCACAAGCGCGGATACCGGCCACTCATGCATGAGGCTCCGATCAAGGAGACGCTGGCAGCCGGTATGGTGAGTGCGGCGCAGTACCGTTTTTTCGGTGAAGAAGCACTCGTTGATCCGTTCTGCGGATCCGGTACGATCGTGATCGAGGCGGCGATGATGGCTCTGAATATCGCACCGGGTCTCCATCGCGGTTTCTCCGGAGAAAAACTCCCGTATATCGGACAGGCGGCCTATACCCGCGCCCGGGAAGAAGCCAAGGACCGGATGGATCTGACGCCGCTGGACGATATATATTTTTATGGTTCCGATATTGATCCGAAGGCGGTCCATACGGCGCAGAACAATGCCCGCGCCGCAGGTGTTTCCGATTTTATGCGCTTTAAGGTCAGCGATTTCCGTGACCAGACACCGGCCGCCCTTTCGTCCTGGACGCATCTGTCACGTCAGCTGATCCTCTGCAATCCCCCTTATGGCGGACGTCTCCTGACGCCGGAGAAAGCCGCCGAGATCTACAGCAGCATCGCATCGACATATCTGACACGTGAAGGATACTGCAAAAAAGGGATCCGTCTTTCCGTGATCACTCCGGATGATTCTTTTGAAAAACAAGTCGTTCGCAAAGCAGATAAAAGACGAAAACTGTATAACGGTTCCATTCGATGCCAATTGACAAACTATTTTCGTCTTCCGCCGAAAGAAAACGGGAAAAAATAGTCCGCCGATTACGGACACTCTAAATGTCAAAACAAAAATGATGGCCCTCCGAAAGCCCTGAAATAGGCACCTTTTCACGTCATGAAAAGTTTTTGTGTTTTTCAAAAAAAGGCTTGACAAAAAAACTGCCGCCTAGTTTCAAGCGTTTGAGAAGGGTCATTTACCAAAAGCCTTGTTTTTGAGTTATCCACAGACTTTTCCACTTTTTCCACAGGTTTTTTCTCCACAGAAAGAGAAAAACTGTGGAAAACTCTTCTGCTTTCTACTGCTTTTATTTCGGTGCATTTTCTTTTGTTTCTTTTCAAAATGAAAAGGGAAAGAAAAGTAAAAAAACGTGGAACTTCTCCGTTCATTGTAAGGGGAATCTGATATAATATAGTGAAACAAAGAAAGGGTGGAAACACTCTGGAAGAGAAGGTTCGAGTATGACTGATTTTGAGACGCGCGCACAGGGCGCAAAGAAAGCCTCGTTTGAGATGGCTGTGCTGTCGACGAAGGTGAAAAACGATGCCCTTCTTGCAATCGCCGATGCACTCTTGGCAAGTAAAGAAGAGATCTTCAAGGCCAATGCGCTTGATCTTAAGAATGCCGAGGAGACGAACCTTCCGATGCCGCTTCTGAAGCGTCTGCGTTTCGATGAGCATAAGCTCAATGACGTGGTGGGCGGACTTCGGAGCCTTAAGGAACTTCCCGATCCGGTCGGACGTGAACTTATGAAGACCGAGATGGATGATGATCTCATACTGACCCGTGTATCCTGCCCGATCGGCGTACTGGGCATCATCTTCGAATCCCGTCCGGATGCGCTCGTACAGATCGCATCTCTGGCCTTAAAGTCCGGCAATGCTTGCTGCCTCAAGGGCGGAAGCGAAGCCATGAACAGTAACCGTATCCTCTTCGAGATCATCGAGAAGGCTTCGGTGGATGCCGGTATCCCGAAGGGGTGGATCACACTGATGGAGACGAGAAACGATGTCGCAGAGATGCTCACGCTCGATCAGTATATCGACCTGATCATCCCGAGAGGTTCCAATTCTTTTGTACAGTACATCATGCAGCACAGTTCGATCCCGGTCATGGGTCATGCCGACGGAGTATGTCATCTGTATATCCACGAAAAGGCCGACCGCGACATGGCGCTTTCGATCGCGGTGGACAGCAAGACCCAGTACGTCGCTGTTTGCAATGCCTGTGAGACGATCCTCGTCGATGAAAAGATCGCTCCGGATTTCCTTCCGGCGCTGGCCGCAGCGCTCCGCGAGAAGAATGTCGAGCTTCACGGCTGCGAGAAGACGAAGGCGATCCTTCCGGATGTGCTGCCTGTAGAGGAGTGGCATCACGAATATCTTGACTATAAGGTCTCCATTAAGGTCGTGTCGGGACTTTCCGAGGCGATCGACCATATTAATGCCAATGGTTCCGGCCATACCGATTCGATCGTGACCGCGGATCCGGAAGCGGCCGAGGAATTCATGAACCGTGTCGATTCGGGAAATACTTTCTGGAACTGCTCGACCCGCTTCTCGGATGGGCTCCGTTACGGTTTCGGTGCCGAGGTCGGTATCAGCACAAGCAAGCTCCACGCCAGAGGTCCGGTGGGACTCGAGGGTCTGGTAACGTATAAGTACAAGATCAGGGGCAACGGCAATATTGTTGCGGACTACTCTGATGGCAGAAGAAGATTCACGCATAAGCATATCAAATGAAAAGAGGTATTGGGAAATGATCGTTTCAATTGCATCTGATCACGCAGGATATCCGCTTCGCAGAGACGTAGCCGACTATCTGAGCAAACAGGGACACACCGTCATCGAGGGCGGTGCGACATCTGCCGATGTACCGTACAGCTATGTGCTGGCCGGACAGAAGGTATCCAGGGACGTACTCGAAGGACAGGCGGAGCGCGGTATCGTGATCTGCGGCACCGGTATCGGTATCTCGATGGTGGCTAACAAATTCCCGGGTATCCGCTGTGCGCTTTGCACGAACGAGTTTATGGCCAGGATGTGCCGTCAGCATAACGATGCGAATGTCCTTTCGATGGGCGCGCGTGTCATCGGAAAGGGCGTGGCATTCGGTATCGTAGATGCATTCATGACCGAGCCCTTCGACGGCGGACGTCACATGACACGTGTCAATGACATGAAGGAACAAGAAAAAGAGCTTTTCAAATAAATGATTCGGGAGGAATATCTATGGCACAGTTTTTCTTATTTGATCACCCTCTGATCCAGCACAAGATCTCCATACTGCGTGACAAGAACACATCAACGAAGGAGTTCCGTGAACTTGTACATGAGATCTCGATGCTCATGGCGTATGAAGTGACACGTGATCTTCCGCTTACGGATAAGGAGATCGAGACTCCTGTTGCGAAGACGACGGCCAAGGTCCTGGCCGGGAAGAAGGTCGCGCTGGTTCCGATCCTCCGTGCGGGCTTAGGTATGGTAGACGGCATGCTCTCCATCATCCCGAATGCCAAGGTCGGACATATCGGTCTTTACAGAGATCCGAATACGTTAAAGCCGGTCGAGTATTACTGCAAGCTTCCGGAGGATATTACGGAGCGCGAGGTCATCGTGCTCGATCCGATGCTGGCTACAGGTGGTTCTTCTTCTGCGGCGATCCAGTTCCTCAAGGACAGAGGAATCAAGAACATCAAGTTTGTCTGCCTGATCTCTGCGCCGGAAGGAATCGAAAGACTGCAGAACGATCATCCGGATGTACCGGTATTCTGTGCCGCTAAAGATGAGAAGCTGAACGATCACGCTTACATCATCCCGGGCTTAGGTGATGCAGGTGACCGTCTCTTCGGAACAAATTAAGGAGGTCCGAAAGAACGGGCTATGAGCATGTTACTTGCCGCTTCCCGGTGGACGCAATTCTGGGAAGCATTTGAAAAAAAAATACAGGAACTCTTCCATATCGGCAATATCGGGGAAGAGATCCGGTCTGCGATCCTTCAGTGGAGAGGGTATATACCCGGTACAGGGGAGCGTGTTCCGATCACAGACGCGATTATCGTATCCTGGATCGCCGTACTTGCGGGCATCCTCTTCTTCACTTGGATGGGTGGAAAGAAATCGAGGATCCCATCTACGAGACAGGCGGTCATGGAATCACTGATCAATGTCTTGTTCGGCGTCTGCAGAGACTACGGGCTTAATGAGGAACAGGCGGAGAAGGTCATCCCGATGGTGGGAACGATCGGCATCTTCCTGATCTCCTGTAACGTGATCTCGATATTCCATATTCCGCCGCCGGCGAAGAATATCGCTTTCCCGTTTGCCATGGCGCTCTTTGCGATCGTCTATGTCATCTTCATGTCGATCCGGTTCGTCGGGATCAAGGGCTTTGCCAGATCATTTACCGATCCGAAGCCGTTCATGGTCCCCTTCAAGATCATCGACTTCTTTATTAAACCGATCTCTCTTGCGCTCCGTCTTTTCGGTAACGTCTTCGGCGCGTTTATCCTGATGGAGTTCCTGGGTATCGTGTGCCCGCTCATTGTTCCGGGTGCATTTAGCCTGTGGTTCGACCTGATGGACGGTATCCTGCAGGCGGTCGTCTTCTGCTACCTGACTACATCTTATATCGGTGAGGTGGTCGAGAGTGCACATGCGACGAAAGAGAGAAACGAGGAGAAAGCAAAACTGAAAGCAGAAAAGAAGGCTGCCGCGGCTGCTAAAGAAGCGGAAAGCGCAGCATGAGAAATAACAGGAGGAAGAGAAAATGTTAGGTTTATCAAGAGTTTTACTGGATGCGGCGATCGATGCCAAGGGATTGGCCGGATTGGGTGCGGGTATTGCGATCGGTCTGGGTGCCCTGGGTACTACGATCGGTATCGGTACCGCTGCAGGACGTGCACTGGAAGGCTCAGCCCGTCAGCCGGAGATGTACAGCAAACTTCAGACATTGCTTCTGATCGCAATCGTATTTATGGAGTCCGTCGCGATCTATTCTCTGGTCGTCAGTCTCCTTTTGATCTTTACTGTCTGATAGAGTTTCGAGGTGAACGATATGATGAATGCAGGAATACTGCTGACACTTGCGAATGTGCAGCTTCTGTCCGCGCCGCTGATGGCTCTGGCGGAAGGAGCGGAAGAGACAAGTTCTCTCCTTTCTCCGGATCAGCTCGCCCACTATGCGGTAACGGGACTGGTCACGATCGTCAATCTTCTGGTCGCGTATCTGATTCTCAAGTTTACACTTTTCAAGCCTTTGATGAAGGTCATGAAGGGCAGAAAAGAAGCGATCGAGAAGCAGATCACGGAAGCGGACGAAAAGAACAAGAAAGCTTCCGAGAATCTCGACGAATCCATCAAGCGTCTGGATGCTTCCCATGAGGAGGCCATGCAGATCATCGCCGATGCCAGAACGCAGGCGGAGAAACAATCGGAGACGATCATCCAGACTTCCAGAAAGGAAGCACAGGATATCCGAGATCGCGCGGAGGAAGATGCGAAGCGTACCCGTAAGGCTATGCTCGAAGAGATGAAGGACGAGGTCGCCGATCTGGCAGTATCGATCGCCGGACACGTCCTGAGTACGTGTGACAGTAACGCTGACGAAGCGACGCTTCGTGCTAAGGCGAAGGAAGACCTGGAATCGGCAGAGGTGACGACAGGTGAATAATAGTGCTTTTGAAGTCATAAGGATCGTAACCGCGTCAGACGATATGCCGCCGGAGAAGGTGGCGCTGATCGCGCGCCGTTTCGCGGAGTATCTTAAGATCCAGGGCTATACGATCCAGCAGGAAACAGACAGATCGCTCATCGGCGGCTATGTCATCTATGCACAGGGCACCAAATATGACTATAGTGCCGCAGGACAGTTGTCGCGTATCGGCCGGCATCTGAAGACGGATCGCGGAAACGATCATGATGATTCCGAGGAACGAGATGACGCCGCGGAGATCCACCGCTCGCTGGCGGAATCGCTTCGGGATTTTAACGAGAGTCCGGCGATGCTCTTTGAGAGTGATGAACTCTGGGAGGGCGAGGATCAGGAGCAGACGAAGAAACGCGAACAGATCCTAACGGATTTTGTGAAGGCAGCATCGGTCGAACAGGTCGGGCGTGTAGTCTCGGTCAGTGACGGTGTTGCCAAGGTAAGCGGACTTGAGAACTGTGTGGCCAGTGAACTGATCATGTTCTCTGAGACTTCCTACGGTATTGCGATGAATCTCGAGACAGACAGCGTCGGCGTCGTTCTTCTGAATGAGTGCCGTGATGTTGTCGAGGGGGTCATGTGCCACCGTACCGGCCGGACAGTATCCGTACCGGTAGGACACGGTATGCTCGGACGCGTCGTTGATCCGCTGGGAAATCCGATCGACGGTAAGGGTATCATCAGAAGTACGAGCAGAAGACCGATCGAGACTCCGGCGCCGGGTATTATCGCCCGCAGTCCGATCTGTGAGCCTCTCCAGACGGGGATCACCGCGATCGATGCCATGACACCGATCGGACGGGGACAGCGTGAACTGATCATCGGTGACCGCCAGACCGGCAAGACGGCGATCGCCATCGATACGATCATCAACCAGCGCGGCAAGAATGTGCTGTGCGTCTATGTCGCGATCGGACAGAAGATGTCCAATATCGTACAGGTGAAAAATACGCTCGAGCAGCACAATGCACTCGAGTATACCGTCATTGTGGCGGCCAGTGCCTCGCAGCCGGCATCGCTTCAGTATATCGCCCCGTATGCGGGATGTGCGATTGCCGAAGAGTTCATGTATGGTGAGCATCAGGATGTGCTGATCGTCTACGATGACCTGTCGAAGCATGCGCAGGCGTATCGTGCGATCTCGCTGCTGTTGCGTCGTCCGCCGGGACGTGAAGCATATCCGGGAGATGTTTTCTATCTGCACTCCCGTCTCCTCGAGCGTTCCGCGAAGCTCAGCGATGAGCTCGGCGGCGGATCGATCACGGCTCTGCCGATCATCGAGACACTGAGTGGAGATATCTCCGCCTATATTCCGACGAATGTCATCTCCATCACTGACGGACAGATCTATCTCGAATCCGAGCTTTTCTTCTCCGGCCAGCGTCCGGCGATCAATGTAGGTCTTTCTGTCTCCCGTGTCGGTGGCGCTGCCCAGACAAAGGCCATGAAGAAAGTGGCCGGTCCGCTTCGTATCAGCCTGGCACAGGCGCGTGAGATGGCGGCCTTTGCCCAGTTCGGTTCCGATCTGGATCCGAATACCCAGAGACAGCTCAAGCGCGGCGTGATCCTTAATGAGATCCTGAAGCAGGAGCAGTTCTCGCCCATGCAGATGGACGAGCAGGTCGTGATGCTGTATCTGGCTACGAATGAAAAGCTTACATTCCTCGATAAGGAAGATGCAAAGGAATATGTCACAGAGTTCCTCCAGCGTATGACGGTCCTTCATCCGGACATCATGAAGAGAATCATGGATTCGCGTGTGCTTGATGATGATACCAAGAAGGAGATCGATGAGATCGAGGCCGAGTACCACGCGATGTTTGTGGCCGAACATAAGGAATATCAGCAACGTGAGGCGTGATGGAGCATGGAGAGTCTTAACGATATCAAGAAACGCATCAAGAGCGTGACAGACATCTCCCAGATGACACATGCCATGCAGCTGGTCAGTGCGGCCAAGATGCGTAAGTCCAAGGCACAGCATGAGATGGTCAGCCCTTTCTTTACTCTCTGTGCAGAGAGCCTGATGGAACTGCATAAGAACTCGGAGGATATCGACAACCCGTTTCTTCGTATGCGCGAGAAAAGAGCCGGTGAGACGTGGAAGATCGGATACTTTATCCTGACCGGTGACCAGGGTCTGGCCGGTGCATATAACAACAATATCGTGAAGATCACGGAAGAGCATATCCAGAAGAAGATCATGGAGAATGCGAAGAAGAATATCCAGACGGAATACAAACTCTATGTATTCGGCCAGATGGGGAGCGGTAAACTCAAGAAAGACGGCTATATCGTCGACCCGGAGTTCTCGTTCCCGATCACGGATCCGAACTATTATGAAGCGCGAAACGTGGCGAATATCATCCGTGCGAAATACCTGCGCGGCGAATTTGATCTGGTGTATCTGATCTATACGAAGATGGAATCTGCGATCAGCATGAAACCGGTCATCACGCGTGTGGTACCGATCGATACTGAGTCACTGAAGAATTCTTTCGCATCCGGAGCGGAGGATGCCGGTATCGCTCTTGAGAGAGGCGCCCATCTGGATTACTATCCGGATCCGGAAGCCGTGTTCTCGTTTCTGATCGACACGGGACTCAACGCCGTGATGTACGGCGCGATGGTGGAGGCTTTTGCTTGCGAACAGACCGCACGCATGCAGGCGATGGATAACGCAAACAGGAATGCTGATGAGATGATGAAAGATCTGACAATGAAGAGCAACCGTGCCCGTCAGGCTCGTATCACAAACGAACTGAACGAGATCGTGAACGGGGCCAGTCAAGTAGAATAGAGGTAGGAAGAAATGGCAGAAGGAAGAGTCACACAGATAATCGGACCGGTGATCGACTGCGTTTTTGATGAGCACGAGGTACCACTGATCAAGACCGAGGTCAGGATCCAGACAGAGGATCGGGAGATCTCGGCTGAAGTCATGCAGCAGAGAGGCGGAGGCGTCGCACGCTGCGTTTCTTTTGAGGCTACGGAAGGTCTTGCACGAGGATTGAAGGTGGTCTCTACAGGTGAACCTGTCCTGGTTCCTGTCGGGGAGAATAATACGGGAAGACTCTTTGATGCACTTGGTCGTGCGATCGACAATCAGGGTGAAGTGAAGTCCGATACGAAGTGGCCGATCCACAGAAGTGCTCCTTCCTTTGTAGAGCAGTATCCTTCGGAGACGGTCCTCGAGACGGGCATCAAGGTCATCGACCTGCTGGTACCGTTTGCCCGGGGAGGCAAGATCGGTCTCTTCGGCGGTGCAGGTGTCGGAAAGACCGTACTGATCCTCGAACTGATCCGCAATATTGCACAGGAGCACGGTGGTTATTCCGTGTTCACCGGTGTCGGTGAACGTTCCCGTGAGGGTAATGATCTATGGAATGAGATGAAGGCGTCCGGCGTTCTCGATAAGACCGTCATGGTATTTGGTCAGATGAATGAGACATCCGGTGCCAGAATGAGAGCTCCGCTGACAGGTCTCACCATGGCAGAATATTTCCGCGATGAAATGAAGAGAGATGTCCTCTTCTTTGTCGATAATATCTATCGTTTTGTACAGGCCGGTTCAGAAGTGTCCGCACTTCTGGGGCGTATCCCTTCGGCTGTCGGTTACCAGCCGACACTGGCCAATGAGGTCGGTGAACTGCAGGAACGTATCACCTCGACCAAGAACGGTTCCATCACATCTATCCAGGCCGTGTATGTTCCGGCCGATGACCTGACTGATCCGGCGCCGGCCACGACGTTTGGACACCTCGATGCGAATATCGTTCTTTCGCGTGCGGTCGTGGAACTGGGTATCTATCCGGCTGTCGATCCGCTCGAGTCCTCGTCCCGTATCCTTACGGAGAGTGTCGTCGGTAAGACACATTACCATGTCGCGCGTATGGTGCAGGAGATGCTCCAGCGCTACAAGGAACTGCAGGACATCATCGCGATCCTCGGTATGGAGGAACTCGGAGAGAAGGACCGTCTCATCGTAAACCGGGCCAGAAAAGTGCAGAAGTATCTGTCCCAGCCGTTCTTCGTTACGGCTGATTCGACAGGCTTTGCGCCTCGATATGTTCCGATCGAAAAGACAGTCCAGGCTTTCGGTGAGATCATCTCCGGTTCGCTGGATCATATCCCGGAACAGCACTTCTTCATGAAGGGCGATCTGGACGATGTCATCGCTTCTTATAAGAGCGAAGCTTGAGGATAGAACATGGCGGACAATACCACGATCAAAAAGAAAATGACCATCGAAGTGGTAACCCCCTATGAAGTTTTCTTCGAGGGGCGTGTCGAGAGTATCGTTATTCCGACTCTCGACGGCCAGTTCGGCATCATGCCGGGACATAGTCCGCTCGTAGTTGCGATCACTCCGGGTATTGCCAGATTTGAAGCAGACGGACAGAGTCGCAGCTTCGTCATCTCAGAGGGCTTTGCCGAGATCGGGCAGCACGTAGTGATCATCGTATGTAATGCTGCCGAGTGGCCGGAAAAAATCGATGAGAAGCGTGCACAAGAAGCTCTTGAGCGTGCGATGAGCAAGTATAACAGTGGCGCATCTACCGAGCAGCAGCGTATCTATGCCCGTCATGCGATCCGCCGGGCCAAAGCCCGCCTGGCCAGCGCCGCCGAATGGAAGAAGCATAAGGATGATCATATTCTGGATTAGTCTGCTCCGGATGTCTGACTCTCTTTTCCCTTTGCGGTGTGCACGAAGCGTGTCCTAAACTCGAGATCCCCGACCCCGACAATATCTCCATCTTGCAGATAAGCCCGCTCGTGTAGTGCGAGACGCTGCCTGTTTCGGAAGGTTCCTTTGCCATCCTGAAGAGGCTCGATGTAAAACCCGGATTCATCGTGACAGAAGCAGGCGTGAAGTAGCGCCAGAGATGAGTGATCGATACAATAGTCGCACATATCTGCATCCTGTCCGATCGTCAGACGATGTGTCCACACGGTGAAATTGGGCGGCAGGACATGCTCGGACGCGATGCCGATGAACTGGACAGGGCAGGAAGAGAAAGAATAGTGTGAGATGTCTGTCTCCGAAGCCGTGCTTCGCGGAAACAGCATCCTGGCATTACGGCTCTTCCTTCTTTTCTCCTTTTCTACAGAAGTGGTCCTGCGTTCCTGTTTGTTGCTGTCTATATGAAGAAGCAGCACTGCGATCATCGATATAGTACTGATGAGAAAGAGAAAGCCGGGCACGGCGGCCCAGACTGTTCCCGAGAAACTCCGCTCGATAAAGACGGAACAGAGTAAGTAAGACAAAAAGAGAATAAACCACAGAATGGAAAGAATTCGGATCGGAAAGGGAAGACCCCGCGATCTCTCTATCAGGTCATCCCGGATATATGCAGCAGCAGACCTCTCGTCATCGTTTCGGAAATAGGTATAGAGTGTGTCCATCGCTGAAGAAGTGATCCATTTTTTCTCGTAGGGGATCTGCAGAAGAACATCCATGCCATGCTCATCGCATCCGGAAAGAAGAGCGGTCTTACCGCGAAGACAGGAGACCAGGGGAAGGTATATGCAGACAAGTTTTCCTGTAGAACGGTTATAGAAAAGATTATCGCGGGAAAAGAGGAGTCCGTTCAGATCCAGTGCATAATGAAGAGAATGGATGATCCCTAAAAGAAAGCCGGATAGAAGTGTTCCGGCATGTCTTCGGACATAGTAGAGATCCTTACCTTTTAACTCGGAAAGCGGGATACAGTTATCAAGATCAAAGATCAGCTGCTCATGATCGTTTGAAAGCTCTGCCGGAATATAGCAGGGAAGAAGATCTGCCTGCAGAATAGACAGCGCGTGCAGACAGACTTCATCCTGATTCTTCAGATGGATCATATAACGACGGCCGGAAAGACCGCTGGTGGTAAACTCATATTCCGTACTCATGTTTCACTCCGTGTTTTTCCTGTTATAACTGACCGATTACTTTGCCTTCATCGAAGACATAATCCATGACAGAACCTGCATAGCCTGTCAGGGCGCTGCGGAAGGCTAACGCCAGCGCCACGAGGATCGCGATGATGATTACTACTTCTACTGTGCCCATTCCACGGGCGGTTCTGATGAGTGAATATTTGTTCATTCTTTTCATAATTACCTCCTAGACAAGTTGAAATGTGTTTAAAGCCGGAGCGATCGCAACGAGGAGTACAGAAATAAAATCAAGCATCATCGGGAGAATCATCGTGAATGCTTCCCGCTCGCGCTTCTTGCGGGAAGCATTCCGGCAAAGAGTCCAGCAAGAGGAGGCCTGCAGCCGTAAAAGTCCCAGAACTTCCTGACCGCCGGAACGCTCATAGCGCGCGGCAAGAAGAAGGGCCGACTGGGCTTCGGGGATACTGATGCGGTGAGAGAACGATTCCAGTGCGTCTGCAGCACTGACACCGCCCTCGATCGCGGTGACCAGATGCTGTAATTCATACCGCAGACAACTCTGGTCAGAAAATGCATATCGGCAGATATGAAGAGCCTTTGGAAGAAGGATCCCGGATTCCAGAAGTGTCGAGAGCATCGAGATGAAAAGGGGCAGATCCTCCATGAGTATGAGTCTCCTTTTGTTGACCAAAGATTGTGCATCCACATGAAGAAGGATCAGCATGCAGATTTCCAGAACCGCGATACACCATAGCGGCAGTTTCAGAAGGATCGTAATACATAAAAATACCGGCGCGCAGGCAAGGAGTATCCGGATCGTCTTATAAAGAAAAGCATCAAATGCCTCCATAGGCGAAAAAGATATCTCAGAGAACCATTCGTAGATCCTCGTCGTATACATCGTCGGAAGAGAGACAGCCAGCTTCCTCAGGGGGACATGGAAAGAAACAGGCACTTTCTCTCTTCCATTTTGGAATGTAAATACATTCCTTGACGGTTTTTCGCCGATCAGGGAAAACAGGTAGGTGCACGAGAAGATCGCGATGATGAAAGCCACCACCATCATGATCTGGCCGAGCCCCGAATTCTGCGACTGATAGAGATAATCCCCGCTGGTGAACGCCAGCATATATGTCACGCCGAACGGCATCAGACACAGAAGAAATGCTTCCGTGTTCTTTCCTGTGTTATTGGCCTCTACTTCGGAAGCAACGGCGTGCAATTCCGACAGCATCTGACAGCTGCTCCGAAGTATCGAGATGATCTGGCTTCCGACTGTCTTCTGAAGAGATAAGGCGTGAAGGACGGGAAGAGTCTCATAGTAATCCAGTTTGTGACAGAAACGCACCATACAGGCATCAAGAGGTTCGTTCGCCTGTAACTGATGCTCCACATCCTTAAGCGCGGTGGCGAAGGCGGCGCGGCGCCCGAAAGTCTTTTCTATATCCACACGAGCACACAGAAAGGCGCGCTCGATTGAATAACCGTCGGAGACCGATGTGCATAGTGATTGCATAAGCACCTTGTTCTGGGCGCGAAGTGTGGTTGTTCTTCTCCCGTATAGGACACGTACGCACGAGACGAACGGAAAGAGTCCCAGAGGTATCGAGAGAAGAAGCCTCAGCCGGAACTGAGGAAGGAACGCACGGGACAAAATGAAAACAAAGAAGATGCAGATAGGAAGAAGCGGCAGGCACTTGCTCATAAATATCCGATAGGTCCTCCTGCTCAGTTTTCGTATCTCCGTACCTTCCGGGAAAGCCGACTCAGTTTCGTGAAGAAACGGAAGATGAGAAGTATTATCCTTTAACAAGACCGATCCCCTCCTTATATGTAAAGATGTGCTCGATTTGAAAGCGGTTCTCCCGTATGGGAAGGACGCGTGAGATCTCATCGATGAAACGGTGTCCTTCCCGGTTTCTGGAAATGTGTACGACGATATCGACACCCATGGCGATCTGGCGGATCACGGCATCGTACGGGAGTGTGGAACCGGCCATGACCATCGTAACCAGCCGGTCGAGCATCTCGTAACAGGAGTTGGCGTGCCCGGTACATAGTGAACCGGGATGACCGGTATGAAGTGCGTGAAGCATATCGGCGGCCTCGCTTCCTCTGACCTCTCCGACGACGATCCGGTCCGGCCGCATGCGAAGTGCGGTACGGATGAGCTGCCCGATATCCACTCCTCCATGTCCGTCCGGACCGGGAAGACGGGACTCCAGACGAACCAGATTGGCGATCCCTTGAAGAGACAGCTCGGCGGAATCTTCGATCGTGACTACTCTTTCGTCCTTCGGAATGAAGGAGGAAAGAACATTGAGAAAGGTAGTCTTTCCGGATCCGGTACCGCCACACAGAAAAATCGTTTTCTTCGAAATGACGGACGAAGAGAGGAAACACGCCGCTTCCTCTGTGATGAAACCGTTCTCGATCAGAGAGCGGATGTCCGGACGGATTCCGGTGAACTTACGGATCGTGAAGATCGGTCCGTCCGGTGCCACAGGGGGAAGGACCGCATTCGCTCGAGAGCCGTCCGGAAGCCGAAGATCCGCGATGGGAAACGACTCGTTCAGAGGACGGTTGGCCGAAGAGAAAAAATGAAGGATCAGCTGTTCGAGTGCGCGGTTGCTCTCGAAACGAAGATCGGAAGGGAAGAGCTGCCCGCCCTTCTCGTAGAAGATATGCTCGGGTCCGTTGACCATGATCTCGGTGACGGAATCATCATCCATCAATGATTGAAGGATGTCGAGTCTTCTCATCCGGTTGAAAAGCCTGACAGCGAGGCTCCGCTTCTCCTCGAGTGAAAGGGTGTGATATTTCGGGGACTGGTTGATGATGTCTGCGATGATCTCGCGGAAAGTCTCATCGTCGACCTGGTCATAGGCGTGCATCGCCTGAAGGATCATGGTCGTCAGCTCCGATATGGAACTGGTCTGATTGTCTGTTTTCTTGAACTGGTTTCTCATGATTTCTACCCCACAGGCACGGTGCGCACTTCTTTCTGGTATCTCTCCCGGGAACGGTTCGCTCCGGAAAGTGTGAACGGAAAGTCAATGTGAGTCGTCCCCAGATGTGTGTGCCGGAGTTCATCAATCTCGTTACAGAGCATGATGTCCTTCTCCACATGAAGCGGTGTGAGAATCTCCAGATGCGTAAACTGCTTGCATAGAGTCTGCATACGCTTGAAACTGATCCCGTCACAGACGCAAAAGAGCAGGGAGTACCCGTCAAGTGAACCGAGATAGGAGACCGTTCGGGAAACGAGATGGTAGATCGTTCTGGGATGAGAGGTGATCAGATCGTCGGAGTGTTCAGGTCGTCCGAACCGCAGATCTCCATACGGATCCGGTTCCAGGAAAGAGGGGAGCTGCGAAAAACTGAACCGTTTCTGGCGGATGCGGAGAAGGAGCTCCGAGATCCCGCTGGAGTGTGTGCCGCCCTCGATGTTCCATGAAGGAGGGTCTTCCGGCATGAGGATGCCCGGCATGATGTCGAGCCGGATGATATGATCGAATCGTGTAAGAGAGGAATGGATCTGTCTGAAGACATGTGCCTCCCTTTCCTTCGGGGGGACAAAGGAAAGGGTGAGACATGTCTGGACAGATGAGTGCTCGGGAAGAGGGATCTTCCCGAGTCCGGCACGGGATTCCACCTCGTGAACCAGCATAAAGATGTCCTTCGGAGGAAACGGGGGCACCTCGGAAAGAAGAGGGATCAGTACCGGGATCTTGCCCGGTGAACAGTGGGCCATGATCTCTTCTTCTGCGATCTCAAACTGGTTATAAAGGAGAAACTGGCAATCCAGAAGAAGAGTCGGTACGGAAAGAAGCACGTCTCTGGAGATCTGGTAAGAAAGAAAGTCGGGAAGCTGTTTCTTAAGTCGCGAGATCAGAAGAGAAGCAAAACAGATATCTGTGTCTATGATGGCAATCGTATGCGGCATTTTCTTACACCTCCTTCGGCAGGGAAAGTAAGACTATTGAAGCACGAAAAAGTGCTTGAAGATTCGACAATTTTCGACAATTGCGACGACGATTGCGTGTTTTGTTTCGCAAACGAAGTACTGCCAGTACTTCTCCAAAAAACGAAGAATTTTATGATGAAAAAACGTGAAAAATCTCTTGTCAAGATGTATATGCAGTGGTATCATCTAACAAAATCAAATGAAATGCATCTCTTATCAAGAGTGACGGAGGGATCTGGCCCTATGAAGTCCGGCAACCGCGGAAAGCAGCGGTGCCAAGTCCAGCAGGTGTGACCTGAAAGATGAGGATTGATTATAGTACGTGTAAACCTTTCCTCTGGTCGTTTCAGGAGAGGTTTTTTAATTATCTTTTTTCGGAGGTGTCTTTATGGACAGAAACAGACAGGGAAAATGGCTTTTTACATCGGAATCCGTGACCGAGGGACATCCGGATAAGATCTGTGATCAGATCTCGGATGCCGTGCTCGATGCGATCCTCAAGGACGATCCGTCCGCACGTGTGGCCTGTGAGACGACGTGTACGACAGGTATGGTCTTCGTCATGGGTGAGATCACAACGGAAGCGTACGTGGATATTCCGTCGATCGTGCGTGACACGGTCAAGGAGATCGGCTATGACGGAAGTGATTCGGGCTTTGATTATAAGACGTGCGCGATCCTGACTTCGATCGATGAACAATCCCCGGATATCGCGCAGGGCGTCAACAAATCTCTCGAGGCCAGAGAGCATACGGATGACAGCGAGCTGGATACCGGTGCCGGTGACCAGGGTATGATGTTCGGGTATGCCAATAACGATACCGAAGAACTGATGCCGCTGCCGATCTCGCTGGCGCACAAACTGACACGCCGGCTGACTCAGGTAAGAAAAGAAGGCCTCGTGGATTTCCTCCGCCCGGATGGAAAGAGTCAGGTCACGATCGAGTATGACGGACGTACACCTAAGCGTATCGAGGCAGTCGTCATCTCGACACAGCACACGGCAGATGTTTCTTATGAGGAGCTTGCCGCGAAAGTAAAAGAACTGGTCATCTTCCCGGTCCTGCCGAAGGAATACGTGGATGAAAACACGAAGATCTTCATCAACCCGACAGGCCGTTTCGTAGTCGGCGGACCGCAGGGAGATAGTGGTCTTACGGGAAGAAAGATCATCGTGGATACCTACGGCGGATATGCCCGTCACGGTGGCGGCGCTTTCTCCGGAAAGGATCCGACGAAGGTGGACCGTTCTGCGGCCTACATGGCCCGCTACATCGCGAAGAATATCGTGGCATCCGGTATCGCGGAAGAATGCGAGATCCAGTTTGCCTACGCGATCGGTGTGGCGCATCCTGTTTCCGTCATGATCGATACCTTCGGGTCCGGAAAGATCTCAGATGAGAAGATCACCGAGATCGTCAAGGAGGTCTTTGATCTTCGTCCGGCGGCGATCATCCGCGATCTGGATCTGCGCCGGCCGATCTACAAGGCAACCGCCGCGTATGGACATTTCGGAAGAAATGACGCGGGATTCCCATGGGAGAAGACAGATAAAGCTGAGATCCTGAAGGCAAAGGCCGGGATCTGATCATACGACTAACACGATTTTAGGGGTGCCTTATGGAAGGTATGTGCCTGGATCATTTTGTCACAGAAGATATGCTCCGTTCTTTCGAAGGAATACTCGGGAAGAACGGGCATACTTATATGCCCATGTCCGAGTGGAAGGTGGAAGCGACATCGATCCTCGAGAAGGCGGCGAAAGCGTGTGATTTCAAGACACCCTGCTATTTCTGCGCATTTAGAGATACGCCGGCCTGTAATGAATACAGAAAGACGTTTATCCAGGGGATCGTCCCGAGATGGTTTCAGGAGCAGATGGATCAGGATAAGACCACGATCTGCTACTGGGATCCGGAGAAGTCTCATCTTCAGGTTTTCCCGACCTTTGAAGAAGCGATCTCTTCCGGAAAAGAGATATGGGTCGCCGATTCTTCTGCGGTGAGAGCGGAGGCGGCGATCGCCCACCGCGTGCGAGTCTCGACGTCTTCCAGGCAACTGAATAACACTTGCCTGGAGCAGGTGCTCAAGTGGTCGCAGATCGACGAGAAATTCAAGCTTACCGAAGATCAGCTGGATGTGGTGCGTGCCGTTCTGGAACAGAATTTTGTCGTGGTGGACGGAGGTCCCGGCACGGGAAAAACAACGATACTAAAGATCATCTACCAGTACTATTGTCAGTTGTTCCCGGATCATGTCTATTGCTGTGCGCCGACCGGAAAAGCAGCAAAAAGGATGTCAGATCTGACGCGCTCTCCGGCATCGACGATCCACCGTCTGCTGGGAGCGACCTATGATGAGGAAACGGAACAGTCTTTCTTCACGTATACGGAAGAAAACCGTCATCCCGGGAAAGTGTTTCTCATCGATGAAGCGAGTATGATCGATTCAGTGATTTTCGCGTCGTTCCTGGCGGCGGTCAATGACGATGCCATCATCATTCTCGTCGGCGATTCGCATCAGCTCCCGTCGGTCGGCGCGGGAAGGGTGCTGGCGGATCTGATCGGATCGAATAAGGTCTGCGTCTGTACGCTCGTCGAGAATTTCCGGCAGCTCCATGACAGTATGATCGTGAAGAATGCGTCGCTGATCCTCCATGGGGAAGAGATGGTGTTCCCGGAGGAAGAATCGGATATTCATCTCATCGAAGCCGGGCCGCAGGAGATCCCTCAGAAGATCGAAGAATGGATACGCGAACAAAACCCGGATTATTTCGCGGATAAGTGGAAAGATCTGGCGATATTGTGCCCGAAGAAGAATGGTCCGATCAGTACAAATGTGATCAACGAACAGCTCCAGAAGGAGAGCTGCAGAAGGCGTGGTACGACGCCGCTTCCGCTGCGGGGAGGCGGGGACGGGAAAGCCCGGTTTGCCAGAAATGACCGGGTGATCCAGGTGAGAAATGATTACCGCCTGATCTGTACGAACAGCGATGGCTCAGAGGGCTACGGGATTTTTAACGGGGATATCGGCTATATCAAGAGCATCATCCCGTTCTCGGATTTCCCGATGGAGATCCTCTTCGATGACGGAAGAAAGGTGAATTATCCGGCAGAGAGCGCCGGAGATGTCGAGCTTGCTTACGCGCTTACCGTTCACAAGGCGCAGGGCGGGGAGTGGAAGAAGGTTCTTCTGGTCCTGCCGCCGGAGAGATCACCGATCTTTAACCGCAATCTTCTTTATACGGCGGTGACGCGTGCCAAGGAAGAACTCTGGATCATCGGAGACCGGGAGACGATCAGCCGGATGATCCGTTCGCGCTATGCGGACAATCGGAAAACCGCTCTGAAAGTCTTCCTGCGGAGTCTGTGACGATGAGGCGGGAAAGCTTGAAATCATGGTCTGTAACAGTGTTACACTTCCTTTTCCCGGAGGTGTGTATGCTCTGCGGGCGTGTCCTCGTACCCGGCGATAACTGCGGCGTTGAGACGAAGAAACTCCAGATCTGTTCGCAGTGCCTCTGCCGCATCTCTGTCCGCCCGGATGACGAGCGTTTCTTCCCGTGCCTGTCCGATCCGTACGAGGACGATCCTATCCCGGAATTTGCCGTCTGGGCGCTTCTGCGGTATGAGATGCCGGTCACGAAACTTCTTAGGAATCTGAAGTTCCAGTCCTGGCTCTATGCGGGGAAGCTGCTCGGACATCTGATCGCGAGGGAATTCCCGAAAGACATTCCGGTAAGATGGGATGCGGTGATCCCGGTTCCGCTCTCCGAGAAAAGGATGCGGGAGAGGGGATATAATCAGGCTTTGGTCCTGGGGGAAGAACTGGCAGAGAGTTTGGGGATCCCGCTTGTGGAAGGTGCGCTGATCCGTACACGGCACACGCACCGGCAGAGCCGCTTTACGGAGCCGTTCCAAAGAAGTGAGAACGTAAGAAGTGCTTTTGCCGTGGGGGAAACATGGGACATCAGGGGCTGGAACATCCTTCTTGTCGACGATATCCTGACTACGGGAGCGACGCTTCATGAGGCAGCGAAAGTCCTCTATGATGCAGGGGCTTCGTGCGTGCTGGGTGTCGTCGCGGCGACTCATCGTGAGAAAGAAAAATAAGTTGGATCGGGACTGTTCACGGAATCGATGAAATTCTGATATGCGGACGCCTCTTAAATGTTACAGTTTGGTAATCGATTTTTTCTTCCCTTTTGGTAGGTATACTGGTATAATAAAGACAACCTAAAGCTGATGCTCATGTTTTTGAACCTTCATGACGTAATCGGGAATCCGGTGTCGGAGCAGAGACGATCAAGCCTTACCGCTTTCCGAAAGGGAAGCGCTCCCGAGAGGAAGATCTTAGACTGCCGCAGGATACCCACCTGGCTAGTAGCTAGGTGTCAAAAATGAGTAGCGGTTTTGGGCTTTTATATTGTGCGGAAACGGGAAGGAAAATGGGGCTTTGGAAAGATGCGAAACAGATTGCCAAGCGCGACCCTGCTGCGCGGGGCGTGCTTTCTGTCATGCTCCTTTATCCCGGATTTCACGCACTGATCTTTCACCGCGTAAGTCATTTCTTCTATAGGATCCACCTCTACGGACTGGCCAGATGGAATTCCCAATTTGGCAGGTCGTGTACAGGTATCGAGATCCATCCCGGAGCGAAGATCGGGCATGGACTCTTCATCGACCACGGCATGGGGATCGTCGTCGGTGAGACTGCCGAGATCGGAGACAACTGTACGATCTACCATGGCGTGACGCTCGGTGGTACCGGCCATGGTAAAGGAAAGCGTCATCCGACACTCGGTAACGATGTGCTCATCGGTGCCGGCGCCAAGATACTGGGACCTGTCACGATCGGTGACAATGCCCGCATCGGCGCAAATGCCGTCGTACTGCACGACGTGCCCGCGGAAGCCACGGTAGTCGGTGTTCCCGGAAAAGTCGTCCGCATGCAGGGACAGCCTGTCAATCACGCGGACGAACTGGACCATCCGACAGTGGAAGATCCGCTCGAATCAGAGATCCGTCGTCTCGCCCGTCATGTGGAAGCGCTGGAAGCTGCTATGAAATACCAGCACCCGGAAACGGAGCTTCCCGAAGATACGGCCGAAGACTATGTCATATAGGAGGAACAACATGAAGATTTTTAATACACTGACAAGAATGAAGGAAGAATTCGTCCCGATGGAAGAGGGCAAGGTGAAGCTCTATGCCTGCGGTCCGACGGTCTATAACTTCTTCCATCTCGGCAATGCCCGTCCGTTCGTTACATTTGATACACTGCGCCGCTACCTCGAGTACAGAGGCTACGAGGTGACTTTCTGCCAGAACTTCACGGATATCGACGATAAGATGATCAAGCGTGCCAACGAAGAGGGTACGACGGTCAAGGAGATCGCCGACCGCTATATTGCCGAGTACTATAAGGATGCCGATGCCCTCGGGATCAAGCGCCCGACTTATCAGCCGAGAGCAACCGAAACGATGGACGAGATCATCGCGCTGATCACCGACCTGATGGACAAGGGCTATGCCTACATCATCGAGGGAGACGGTGTGTACTTCGAAGTACCGAAGTTCAAAGAGTACGGCAAGCTCTCGCACTATAACCTCGAGGATCTCGTGGCCGGTGCCGGCGAGCGGGGTGCTTCCTTCGAAGGAAAGAGGAATCCTGCGGACTTTGCGATCTGGAAGTTTAGGAAGGAGGGTGAACCTTTCTGGCCGTCCCCGTGGGGTGAAGGCCGTCCGGGCTGGCACATCGAGTGCTCGGCCATGAACCGCAAGTACTTAGGCAAGACGATCGACATCCATGGCGGCGGACAGGACCTGATCTTCCCGCACCATGAGAACGAGATCGCGCAGAGCGAAGCGGCCAACGGCTGCCCGTTTGCGCACTACTGGATGCATAACGCTTTCGTAAACGTCGATAATGAGAAGATGAGTAAGTCTCTCGGTAACTTCTTCACAGTACGTGATATCGTCGAGAAGTTCCCATATGAGGTCATCCGTTTCTTCATTCTCTCAGGTCATTACAGAATGCCGATCAACTTCTCGGACGAGCTTCTGAAGTCCGCGCAGAACGGCCTCGAGCGTATCGCTACGGCAGTTGAAACGTCTGACTTTATCCTCAGTCACGAAAGTGAAGCCGGTCTTTCCGCGAATGCCGATGCGGAAAAAGAACTGTCTGACGCAGTTTCGGCGGCGAAGACGACCTTCATCGAGAGAATGGACGATGACATGAATACCGCTGATGCGATCACTTCGATCTATGAGCTGGTACGTGTTCTGAATACACATCTCACCGCGAAGGATGTTTCCGCTGCTTCGATCAAGGCCGCATCTGACATGATCTGCGAGCTGATGGGGGTTCTGGGTCTGGAGATCCGTGAGATCCTGAAGAAAGACAGCGGGATACCGGCGGAGGTCATGGACCTCGTGAACCAGCGTGTGGAAGCAAAGAAGGCGAAGGACTTTGCCAAGGCGGATGCACTCCGTGATCAGGTTTCCGAGATGGGATATCAGATCAAGGATACGCCGCAGGGACCGCAGGTGACGAAGAAATGATGATCCCGATCCCACCGGAGGATATCCGCGAGGTACCGACCTCGGTGCTGGCGTATGTGGGCGATGCCGTGTACGAACTATATGTCCGTATGCACATCGTTTCCCGTACCGGTGGGCAGTCCGGGGTACTCCATAAGAAGGCGGTGCACTATGTTAGCGCTCCTGCCCAGGCACATGCGATCCGGATCCTTCACGACGAGCTTACCGAGGAAGAACAGACGGTCTTCCGCAGAGGCAAGAACGGACACCAGGGCAGTATGGCGAAGAATGCCAGTCCGGCGGACTATAAGTACGCGACCGGACTGGAGACCCTGATCGGACATCTGTATCTGTCCGGGAAAGAAGAAAGAATGGAAGAACTCATCCGAAGGATCATCGCGATCCTCGAGGAAGAAAAGCAGGGAGATTGAGATGAGACCGAACGGACCGGGTCCGAAAGGACCGAGACAAAACAGGAATGATCTTCGAAAGCCGAAGGGGATCACGCGCGATCAGGTCCCTCCTGTTGGGGAGTTCCTGAAAAACCGTGCCCAGATGGCAGAGAAGACTCCGACGGATGACCGTATCGAGGGGAGAAATCCGGTCCTCGAAGCGATGCGCGCCGGTAGAACATTTAATAAGATCTACGTCGCGGCCAGACAGGACAGCGCCCGTCCGGATCCGACGATGGCCCGGATCATCAACATGGCGAAGGATCTTCGTATCCCGATCATGGAAGTGCCGAAGGCAAGTCTCGACGAGATGTCCCAGACACATAATCATCAGGGTGTGATCGCCCAGGTGGCGAGCCACGAATATGCCGGGATCGACGAGATGCTGATGCGTGCCGAGGAAAAGGGAGAAGCGCCGCTTCTTCTTCTGCTCGACGAACTGAAAGATGCATATAATCTCGGCTCGATCCTGCGTATCGCGGATGCGGCCGGTGTCCACGGCGTGATCATTCCGCAGCATCGATCCATCGGACTCGATTCCATGGTGGCAAAGGCCTCGGCCGGCGCGATCGAATATGTACCGGTCGCACGGGTCACCAATCTTTCCAGAACGATCCTCGAGCTGAAAGAGAAGGGATTCTGGATCGCGGGGACGGATGCGGAAGGCACGAATCAGTACTTCGACGATGTCTGGTCCGGCCCGATGGCAATCGTCATCGGATCGGAGGGAGAGGGCATGAGTAAAAATATCAAGGACAAGTGCGACTTTCTGTTGTCGATCCCCATGGCGGGCTCGGTCAATAGTTTGAATGCCGCCGTGGCTGCAGGGATCGTCGTTTTTGAAGCGGTCAGACAAAGGAGAACAGGTAAAGATTCATGAGGAAACTCTCGCACAAACTGCATAACTTCTTTTCAGTTCGCGTGCTGGCGTGCGGGATCTCTTTGTGCCTGATGACAGGACTTCTTGCCTCATGTTCGAGCGGGACGTTCCTGAAAAAGAAGATCGATGTGCCGGAGATGGCCAGGCTTCTTGTCGACTCGATCCAGGATATCAAGGCAGCCGAAAATTTCTATAACAAGATTCCCGAGGAGCAGCGTGACGGATTGACTTACTCGGAGTACTACGAGTATATCGGTGTGATCTCTGAGATGATGCCGGGCGGGAGCAGTGTTACCTCATTTGATATCGTGGAAGGACAGGAGAGAGAGACACTGCTTTCTTCTATGCTCAGTAGTAATTCCGAAGAATATGACAGCATGATCCGCAGCTGTATCCCGATCCGTGTCGATACTACCGGGCAGCGTGAATCCGGTACGCCGATGTACTTCTATCTGCAGACGAAGGAGTCCGGTGAGGTGTATCTCGATCGGGAATGGATCCGTTCCTGCATCGATCTTTATGCTTTCTCGGTCCACTATTTCGAAGCGTATACGAATAAAAACCTGACAGACGTGATCTCGCTTCTGCCTTTTACGGAGACTCCGGAGCCGCTTCCTGATTCCCGGGATGTGCTTAAGGCCAAGGCCAAGGAGATGATCCGTTTCTATACGTATAATGTCAAGTCACAGACGGAATTCGAGATGATCTCCATCGATGCTTCCAATCTCCTGTATCTCCAGCCTGAGGTGCTCGACACCCAGTTTAAGACCTCGACCAGAAATGTGCAGTTCCGCAGTGACGATAACAGCGTGATCTCTGTTGTGGATCCGATCCAGAATGAACTGAAGTCGGTCGATCTGTATCTCTACTACAACGGGCTGAGGACGGTCCGTATCGGTGAACACGCCGCGCCTTCTCAGCTATCGAACCTCTTCGGGACTCCGATCACGATCTCCTGCGGCCCAATCATGGAAACGAAGGCCAACGGGGATGAGATGAGGAATATCCTGATCCGGTACGATGGCTTCGTGATCACGGTTTACGGCACATACACTAACGAGGAAGAGTGGGACGGAAGATATATGCGTTTCCGCATCTGGGATTCGACGAGAGCCAGGATCGGGACGGAGATGGATGTGAATGAGTCGTCATGGGATATCCTTATGAGGTATCCTTTCGCGGATGAGACGGGATTTGTTCTTTCGGTCGAGTCCGACGGAGAGGACTACGTACTCACGGTCGATCTGAATCGTGAGAAAGCAAATGCGGAAGGCAGTTTTCCGGTCCGACAGATCGTTCTTGAGTGGAAAAAAGTGTGATACTATATCAGGGAACTAAAAAAGTGAGGACAGCATCTATGAAGAAGATTCTGATTATCGAGGACAACACAGAGATCAATCACCTTATGGCCGACGCACTGAAGAAGGCCGGGTATGAATGTACACAGGCATTCTCCGGAACCGAGGCGCTTCTTTATTACGAGAAAGATAACTATGATCTGGTCCTGATGGACATGATGCTCCCGGGTCTTTGCGGAGATGAACTCTTCCCGAAGATGAAAGCGATAAAAGATGTACCGGTCATCGTCGTCTCGGCCAAAGATGAGATGGATACGAAAGTCCAGATGCTGACATCCGGCGCGGAGGACTATATCACGAAGCCGTTCGAGATCCCGGAACTTCTGGCGCGCGTGGCGGTGCAGATCCGCCGTGGGATAACGAAGTCCGGAGAAGAGACTCCTGCCGGGCAGATGACGTACAAGGAACTGTCCCTGGATGAGAGTTCTTTTACCGTGCTGGTCAACGATCAGGAGGTCCAGCTGACGAAACGGGAGTTCCAGATACTGGCTCTGCTGGTGTCGCATCCGAAGCGTGTCTTCACGAAGCAGGATATCTATGACTGCGCCTGGAACGAGATCTATATCGGCGAGGATAAGACGATCAACGTACATATCAGTAATATAAGAAAGAAATTGAAAGAGTTTACCGATACCGAATTTATCGAGACGGTATGGGGTATCGGTTACAAACTGGCAAAATAAGGAGAGTGACCCTAAGATGAGCCTGATTCTTACTACAGATAAGATCACGAAAAAGTTTAAGAGCAAAGTGGCCGTAAATGAGGTTTCGATCCATGTGGAGCGGGGCGAGGTCTACGGTCTGATCGGAAGAAACGGAGCCGGTAAGACTACGCTTCTGAAGATGCTCGCGAATCTTTCCTGCCCGACGTCCGGCACCTATACGCTGATCGGGGAAAATGGCGAGAGCCAGGCACAGATGATGCCGAAGATCGGAGTCCTGATCGAAGAACCGGGCATGTTCCCGAATCTCAATGCGTTCCAGAATCTAAAGGCAAAAGCGCTGGCCTACGGTGTGCGCGATGATAAGTATCTCGAAGATCTTCTGAACTTCGTCGGGCTCGGATATGTCGGCAAAAAGCCGGTCAAGAATTTCTCTCTCGGCATGAAGCAGCGCCTCGGGATCGCGATGGCGCTGGTCAATTCTCCGGAAATCCTGCTCCTCGACGAGCCGATCAACGGTCTTGACCCGCAGGGCATCGCGGAAGTGAGATCTCTGATCCACCGTCTGGTGACAGAGAGGAAGATCACGATCATCTTAAGCAGCCATATCCTCGACGAGCTGGCGAAGGTTGCTAACCGTTACGGGATCATCCACGACGGTGTGCTTCTCGATGAAGCGACCAATGCGCAGCTCGAATCCAAGTGCACACCGAAGCTGTTCCTCCGTACCGGTGATCCGGAAAAGACGAGAGCGATCCTTTCTTCGATGGGGATCTCGCAGTATGCATATGTGGAAGATCATTTCGAGATCACGGAGCGTGTCGACGAAGGTGGCGCGATCTCCATGGCACTGGCCAAAGAAGGTGTGGAGACGCTGGAGATGCGTAAAGAAGGTCAGTCTCTCGAAGATTACTACTTCAGCCTGACAGGAGGAAATCAGAATGTTTAATGTATTCCGTATGCATATGTACCGGGTATCCCGTTCCCGTTCTACTTATATTCTGGCGGGCCTGATGTTTGTTTTTCTTCTTCTGACGTTCGGACTGGCGTTTATCATCTTTGACGATCCTCTCGGTCTGAATGTGACACAGGCGTTTATGACTGCAAATGGAAGTGCCGCTACGATCTCGCCGGCAGTTCTGCATCGTTTCTTTATCCAGTCCAATGACTCCGTGATCATCCTTCTGACGATCTTCGGCGTTCTTCTGACATACAGTGATTTTTCAAAAGGATTCGTAAAGAATACGTACAGTATGTTTGAACATAAATCCAAGCTCGTTCTGGCGAAGTGGGGCGCGCTGGTCGCCTGCGTCACGGTTACTTATGTGGCGCTGTCGCTGCTGGGACTGGGATTGGGAGCACTGCTCCGTTCTTTCGAGCCCGGCGAATGGGATGCGTATCTCCGTTCTTTTGTCGTGGTATATATCTGTCTCGTATCGATGCTCACACTGGTCTTTATGATCACGTCGTTGTTTAAAAGCCCGGTCGGAGGCATGGTCATCGGACTGATCATCGCGACAGGTATTTTCCAGACGTTGGAACAGCTGATCGATCTTCTGATCGCGAAGTTGTCCGGCGCCGATATGGAAGCGGCTCTGGAAGGAATGCTCGGTATGGGTTCTGGGGAGAAGATCTTTCGGATCTCCGACTACTGCCTGGATAATGTATACCTTTCTTATAGCGCAAGTATGGGAAATGCGGATACGATCCGTACCATCGTGGTCGCGCTGGTCTATATGGCGCTGGCTCTCGGACTTACGATGCTGCTGTCCGAGAAGAAGGATGTCCGCTGCTGAGGATCTATACATATATATTTCCGATCTCTAGAAGCGCTCTTGAAAATGCTCAAGGGCGCTTAACTTTTTCTTAAACTTTTCTTTCCCATTATTAAACTTCTCCTTGGCGATTGATTAGGATTTGTTTTCTACAATGAACCTGTAAAGACAAGGAGGAGACAAACATGGATTACATTTTGACAACCAATGAACTGACCAAAACGTATGGCAAGTACAAAGCGGCTAACGAAGTATCCATTCACGTACAGCGTGGAGGGATCTACGGCCTGATCGGAAGAAACGGCGCCGGTAAGACCACTCTGATGAAGATGATCGGCGGCCTTTCCCGCCCGACATCCGGACACTTCGAGATCCACGGAAGAAACGGAGAGACGACAGAGCAGATGATGCCGAAGGTCGGTATCCTGATCGAAGCACCCGGGCTCTATCCGAACATGACCGCGATGCAGAATCTGACCACCAAGGCGATCGCAGTAGGGATCCACGATAAGAAATACCTGCAGGGCCTCCTCGAAGAAGTCGGCCTCGCTGATACGGGAAAGAAGAAGGCCAAGCAGTTCTCTCTCGGTATGAAGCAGCGACTCGGGATCGCGATGGCTCTCGTAAACCAGCCGGAACTTCTGATCCTTGATGAGCCGATCAACGGCCTCGACCCGCAGGGTATCGCGGAGATGAGAGCGATCCTCCACCACCTGTGTAATGACCGGGGTATCACGATTTTGATCTCCAGCCACATTCTCGACGAACTGTCCAAGGTCGCGACCCAGTACGGCATCATCCACGAGGGAAGACTCCTCGAAGAAGAAAGTAAAGAAGAGCTCTTCAGCAAGTGCTGCGAAAGACTCGAGCTCCGTACCAGTGATATCGGAAAGACGATGGAGATCCTGGGCCTCATGGGATTCTCCAAGATGGAAGTCAAGGACGATGCCATCAATATCTATGAGCGCCTGAATGAGAGCGGTGCGATCACGGTCGCGCTGGCCAAGGCAAACATCCAGACCAATGAGATCGCCGTGAAGAGCGAAGCACTTGAAGACTACTACTTCCAGCTGACAGGAGGAAAAGAAAATGTTTAATCTTATCAAAATGAATCTCTACCGCATGACCCGCGCGGTATCGACATGGGTACTGGTGATCGTGATCGCCGCTTTCGGAATGCTGCAGTTCGGAACCCTTAAACTGATGATGGATGATCCTTTCAATATGTTCGACGGAGCCGGAACTTCGCTTATCGGTACGGAGACCATGACTGGTACGGATACAGTCTCCACATTCCTTCAGAATTCGAATATCCTGATTATCGTTTCTATCTTCATCGTCATCTTCGCAAATGCTGAGCAGAAGAGCGGTTTTGACAAGAATATCATCGGGATCACGAAGCACAGATGGAAGCACACACTGGCAAGATGGATCTCAGCTGTGATCGGCATGACCGCGCTTCTTATCATCGGATACTTCGTAATGTTTGCCCTCTGCGCGCTGTTCCTCAACAGCTTCACGATCGGAAGCGTGACAGCGATACTCAGATCTGCCGGCCTGATGTATATCGGAATGATCGCTTTCTCGGGACTCTTCTTCTTCTTCACGACTCTCTTCAAGAGCTCGGCCGGTGGCATCGTTGCTTCTCTGATCGTGTCTCTCGGTATCCTGAACCTGATCGAGATGCTTCTGGATCTGCTTACTAAGAAGTTTATCTCCAACCCGAGATTCGTCCCTTCGGATTTCTGCCTCGATAACGTGGTGATGAGCTTCAAGCATGCGAGTGCCGGCACCAAGACGATCCTCGGATTCGTAGCCCTGTGCCTGGTATATCTGGTCCTCACGATCGGCGGAAGCATGCTTCTGCAGCAGAGAAGAGACGTGAAATAATAACATGCAGGATCTTACTCAAATAATACCCTCTTAACTTGGAAATAGGACACCCTTCCTTCTCGGGACCGTGTTCTATTTTCTTTTCCGGGAGGAGGGGAAAATGATATAATGGGAAACGTCATCGGTAAGTCATCGTAAGGAGTAATAACGTGGAAGACTATATTCTGGAAACGGAGAATATCACGAAGAAGTACGGAGCTATCGTCGCAGTCGATCATGTCTCGATCCGCCTGAAGAGAGGCGAGATCTATGGCATTATCGGAAGAAACGGCGCCGGAAAGACGACGCTTCTTAAGATGCTCGCGGGGCTGGCCAGACCGACGGAGGGAAGTTTCCGGATATTCGGCGAGTCGGAGAAGAAAACGGCGAAACTGCGCGATCGTATCGGTGTGCTGATCGAAAGCCCCGGACTGATCCCGAACATGAGTGCGATGGAGAACATGAGGATCCAGGCGCTGATGCTCGGCATGAATGACGATGCTTTTCTTAAGGAATTACTAAACGATGTCGGTCTCGGAGAGGTTGGGAAGATGCCGGCCAAGCGGTTCTCCATGGGTATGAAACAACGACTCGGAATCGCGATTGCGCTGGCAGGGCATCCGGATCTTCTCCTTCTCGATGAACCGATCAACGGACTCGACCCGCAGGGGATCGTGGAGATACGTGAACTGATCGAGAGGCTCAATAAAGAGAGGAATATCACGATCATGATCTCCTCGCATATCCTCGAGGAGCTCTCCAAGATCGCGACACGTTACGGGATCCTGCATCACGGGCAGCTGATCGATGAATTTACACATAAGGAGCTCCTGCGCCGGTGCAGCGAACGTATCGAACTGCGTCCTTCCGATCCGACTCGTGCCGTTACGGTGATCGAGACGATGGGGATCAGGGACTATAAGGTCATCGATAACAACATCATCCAGATCTTCGAAAGACTCGATGACAGCGGGGAGATCGTGCTGGAACTGGCGAAGAACAATATCAAGACACTGAATATCGCCGTGAAGAATGAGGCGCTGGAGGACTACTATCTGTCTTTGACCGGCGAAGGCGGAACGGTCAGATAAGGAACAGGAGGAAGAAAGGGAGATGCTTTTCTGGGCTATCGGCGCAACCATATTGGCAGTGGGTCTTCTGATCGCGTTTATCCGGTACCGGCAGCAGATCCGGAAGAACTGCCGTCAGCTGGAAGTGATGAATAAGCATACATCGAACCAGCGGTTGACTTCCGAGGTCCCCTATAAAGAGGTCAATGAACTGGTGCTTCGTATCAATGAACTCTGCAACCGGTACCAGGAGGAAGGCATCCTCATGGAAAGGAATGAAAATGCGCTGAAGGAGGCGGTCGCGAACCTGTCACATGATATCAGGACGCCGCTTACTTCGCTCGACGGGTATGTCCAGCTTCTGGTCATGTCGGATTCGCCGGAGGAGAAGGAGCACTACCTGCAGATCATCCAGAGTCGTATCGCCAGCCTCAAGGAACTTCTCGAAGAACTGTTTACCTATACGAAGATGCAGGATCAGAACTATGAGCTTTCGATGGTCCCCATGGACGGGCGGCAGTGTATCTGCGAGACAGTCCTGGCGTTCTATGAGGATTTTGAGAAAAGAGGACTTTCTCCGGAAGTGAACTTCTGCGAAGAAGATCTCCCGATCATGGGCAACGAAGTCGCGCTGCGCCGGGTAGTCCAGAATCTGGTGAAAAATGCCCTCGAACACGGAAGAAACCGGCTCGGCCTGACGCTCGAAAAAGCCGATAACAGTCTGAAGTTTACCTGCTATAACGATAAAAAGCCGGAAGAGATCATCGATGTCGAGAAAATCTTCCAGCGCTTCTATAAAGGGGATAAGGCGAGAACGTCCAATTCTACCGGACTGGGTCTGGCGATAGCGAAGGGACTGGTCGACCGCATGAACGGATCGATCGGAGCGACTGTCGAGGACCAGCTTTTCAAGGTCGAGGTGCAGATCCCGATCATCGACAAGCATGCTGCCGAGAAAACGGACGAACCCCGTGAAAAGCGTAAGAATATTTCGAAAGACCATTGACAAGATGCATACTTGGGACTAAAATACATCATGCTGTGCAAGCGGCGATACATATTTGCGCCCGTAGCTCAACTGGATAGAGTGTCTGACTACGGATCAGAAGGTTGTGGATTCGATCTCTGCCGGGCGCGCCAGACAGACCGTCTCTGAAGAATTTTTGGAGACGGTCTTTTTCTGTCTGTGAGCGGAATTAGCATGATTGCATCTTTCTGGCGGATATACTAGACTAAAGGTTGTTTGAGAGGTTTTTTCTATCTTTTCAGATGAAAACAGAAAAGACGCAACATGCGGATAGAATCGGGAGGTATGAAGTATGGGTATTTTTTCCAATTCACAGGAGGAGACAAAGGCGATTCTTCAAGAGAAGAAAAGGTCATCTCTGGTCGTCGGAACGCGGATGTATACGTTGTTTTATATTCTCATTGCCGGCATCGTCATTGCGATTCTACATCTTATTTTGAAATATACTTTTCTATCTGTGATCAATTTTGGAGTAAGTATAGCTTTTGGTGTGGTGACACTCACGATGCCGGACAATGAAAACCGCTTCCGGAAAGCCGGTATCTGCTATATACTTTCGATCGTGTTCAGTTTTATCGGAGACCTCGGCTTCCTGTCTTTGTTTATGAATATTCTCGCGGCCGTGGCCGGCATCGTGTATATATTCTCATTTGTCGATGCCGCATCCGATGTGCTTATCAGCGTGGATGATCAGCTCTCGGATTCATGGCAGCACTTGAGAGTTGCCTATTCGATCTTGTATATTTCCCTGGTCGCCGCTGTTCTGCTCGCATTGATGCGTCTGTTGCTCGACCTGGCACTACTGGTGATCGCGGGCGCGGCCATTGCTGCGGTGGTTTTCCAGATATGGATGATGGTGACCCTGAAACGTTCGGGAGACTCTCTGTGTTCTTTTGCCAATCGGCCGATCCCGGAGGATCTCTCGAATAGCTACATTAGTAACGGCGTGGCGCTCAAGAGAAAACCGGATACGATTAAGGAAGGTTGGCAGTGTGTCTGCGGGAAGTACAATCCGATGTATTCCCATACCTGCTCCTGCGGGAAGACCAAGGCAGTTTCTGACAGAGAGAAGGCGGAGAAGAGAGCTGCGCTGAAGACGCGTACGTCTTCCGGGATAACCACTACTTCGGCCTCGTCCGACAGCAGAAAGAATGTCGAGCTTCTCAAGGAACTCAAGGGCCTCCTGGATCAGGGCGTCATTACTCAGGAAGAATTTGATGCAAAGAAAGCAGAACTCCTCCGTAACATCAAGTAGTCCGATAAAGAAAATAAGATTGAAAAGCGGAAAACTCTGTGCTAAAATATCTGTTCGTGTGACTAGATTTTCATTATATATGGAGGAATATAGATATGTCATCTGTTGAGAAGAAGGAGAACAATATCGTTGTTATCTCACTTGAGGCGTCTCAGGAAGAATTTAAAGACGCGCTGATGAAGGCCTATAACAAGAACAAGAATCGTTTCCAGATCCCGGGTTTCCGTAAGGGTAAGGCTCCGTACAAGCTTGTGAAGCAGTATTACGGTGAGGGTGTCTTCTATGATGATGCTATCGATTATGTTGTCAATCCGGCTTATCAGGCTGCCGTAAAGGAACATAACCTCGAGGTCGTCTCCCGTCCGGAGCTGGACATCCAGGAGATCGGCGAAGAGAAGGGCATGAAGTACACGGTAACGGTTACCGTAAAGCCGGAAGTCGAACTCGGCCAGTATGAGGGTGTCGAGGCGGAATACCGTTATGTCGCTCCTTCCGATGAGACTGTCGAGGCTGAACTGAAGCGTCAGCAGGAGAGAAACGGCCGCATGGTTCCGGTTGAGGGTCGTGCAGTTGAAGATGGCGATACAGTAACGATCGATTACGAAGGCTTTGTAGATGGCGTTGCTTTTGAAGGCGGCAAGGCAGAGGGTCACGATCTGAAGATCGGTTCCAATTCCTTTATCCCGGGCTTCGAAGAGCAGCTCATCGGCCACAACATCGATGAAGAGTTCCCGATCACAGTGACTTTCCCGGAGGATTATCACGCGGAGAACCTCAAGGGCAAGGAAGCTACATTCCAGATCAAGATCCATGACATCAAGGTCAAGGAACTTCCTGAGATCGATGATGATTTCGTAAAAGACGTAAGTGAATTTGATACTCTCGAAGAGTATAAGGCAGACATCATGAAGAAGCAGACCGAACAGGCAGAGAAGTCTGCTCAGGACCGTTTCGAAAACGAAGTCGTGAAGGTCGTTACCGAGAATGCGAAGGTCGATGTTCCGGATTGCATGGTCGATACAGAGATCGACAGCATGATCGATGAGCAGAGCTACCGTATGCGTTCCCAGGGCATCGAACTGGAGATGTATCTGAAGTACATGGGCCAGACTATGGAAGAGTATCGTGAAGGTCTGCGCACGATGGCTGCACAGCGCGTGAAGACCTCCCTGGTTCTCGAAGCGGTCGGCAAGGCCATGGGCATCGAGGCTACCGATGCTGATGTCGAGGAAGAAGCCGAGAAGGTTGCTGCTCAGTATGGCATGAAGAAGGAAGATTTCCTCGAAAGGATCAAGGATAACGATAAGTTCATCCGTGACAGCATCGTCGGAAGAAAGACAGTTGACGCTCTGGCGGAGAAGGCCATCAAGACAGAACCGAAGGAAGAACCGAAGACTGAGGAAGCTCCGGCAGAAGAAGCTTCTGAGGAGAAGACTGAAGAGTAATTCTTACATATCGAATCGTTTATTCGTTGCCTCGTTTGCAGTTTTGCAGACGAGGCGCTTTCTTTTTCGTTTATAAAAACTGAAAAGAGATGGTAACATAAAAATATCCTTCTTCGATTGATTGTACGGGTGAGTTCGGGTAACATTATATAAGAATACTTATGCAGCGGCTGCTCGTTTCGAGCATACATGCCGCTGTTATGTGAGGAGTTTGTATGGGTAAAGACGATAGGCTGGATTTTGACGGCATCATCCACTGTTCTTTCTGTGGAAAGGGCGAGAACGAGGTTTCCCGCATGTTGGCGGGCCCGCCGGGCATCTATATCTGCAACGAGTGTGTCATGATCTGTGAGTCGATCCTCTCGGAGGACGAAGTCGGATTTAAGCCGGGAAGATCCGGAAAATCATCGCAGAAGGATCATCTGCCGACGCCGGCCGAGCTGAAGGCGGCGCTCGATGAGTATGTCATCGGACAGGAACAGGCGAAGAAGGCCCTTGCCGTAGCGGTTTATAACCACTATAAGCGTGTCTTCTCGAAGTTCAGTTCTTCGGACGATATTGAACTGACGAAGAGTAATATCCTTCTGATCGGACCGACCGGATGTGGAAAAACCTTACTGGCCCAGACGCTGGCGCGCGCGCTGAATGTTCCTTTTGCGATCGCGGATGCGACGACCCTGACTGAGGCCGGATATGTCGGTGAGGACGTGGAGAATATCCTCCTTAAGCTCCTGCAGGCGGCGGACTATAATGTCGAGGCGGCCCAGAAGGGTATCGTGTATATCGATGAGATCGATAAGATCACGAAGAAATCCGAGAATCCGTCGATCACCCGTGATGTAAGCGGTGAAGGCGTGCAGCAGGCGCTTCTGAAGATCCTCGAGAGTACTGTGGCCAACGTTCCTCCGCAAGGCGGAAGAAAGCACCCGCATCAGGAGTTCATCCAGATCGATACGACGAATATCCTCTTTATCTGCGGCGGAGCCTTTGACGGGCTCGAGAAGATCATCGAGCAGAGGATCGGCAAAAAGAATTTCGGTTTTGGCGCCGAGATCGTCTCGCAACAGGAGAAACAGGCCGGCGACTGGCTCTGTGAACTGGTGCCGCAGGACCTCATGAAGTATGGTCTGATCCCGGAGTTTATCGGCCGTGTGCCGATCAATGTGACCCTCGACGGTCTGGATGAGGAAGCGCTGGTCCGGATACTCCGCGAGCCGAAGAATGCACTTCTTAAACAGTACTGGAAGATGCTCAAGATGGACGGTGTCGAACTGGAGTTCGACGATGATGCGGTCGAAGCGATCGCTAAGAAAGCCATCGAGAGAAAGACAGGCGCGAGAGGTCTTCGTGCGATCCTCGAGGATCTGATGATGGACATCATGTACGAAGTGCCATCTGCGCAGGATGCCGTTAAGTGTATCGTGCATAAGGAATGTGTGACCGAGGGAGCGCGCCCCGAGCTGATCAAGGGGTCAAAGCCGAAGAAACAGAGAAGCAGCCGGGAGAAAGAAGAAAAGGGCGCTTGATTGAGGAAAGCTTATGGCGAAGAAACTAAGTCAGCTTATCGCTGAAGCAGAAAAGTTTCTCAGAGATTTTGACCAAGCTGAAGCAGGTGGCGGAAGCGGCGATCAGAGCCGCCTTTGCGGCCTGCTTTCATATATGGAGCGGTGGCTCCTGTATTTCCAGCACGAGCGGCTCATCCACCTTATCGTGACCGTGCTCTTCGCACTCGCGATGCTGATCGTCTTCAGTGCTTTTGTCATATCGGGAGGACTCTATCTCCTGCCGTTGCTGGCGCTGATCCTGGTGCTGCTCGTCCCTTATATCGTTCACTATTTCCACCTGGAAAACGGTGTGCAGAAACTATATACGCTGATCGACGAAATGATGAAACGGAAGGAGTAATGGATTATGGCTAAGTATTACATCTGTCTGGATATCGGCGGCACGAAGGTGCTCGGTGTCATCTTTAACAGCAAGCGCGAGATCGTGTATCGCGTCAAGAAGAAGACGAAGGCCGGCGGTGATGATTCGCAGAATATCGAGAACACGATCATCTCTCTGGTTGAGCAGTTGCTGTCTGAGTACAAGATATCGATCAAGGATGTGGCGGCGATCGCAGCCGGTGCTCCGGGCGTCATCAATATCGAAAAGGGCATAGTGCTTTTCTCGCCGAATCTTCCATGGAGAAACTATGAGATCAAGAAAGCCATCGAGAAGAAATTCAAAGTGCCTTTCTTTATCGGAAATGACGTGAATGTAGGCGTATACGGTGAATGGAAATACGGCGCGGCCAAAGGACTGACGCAGGTTGTCGGACTCTTCGTCGGAACCGGTATGGGCGCGGGACTCATCGTGGATGGCAAGCTCTTCACCGGACATCTCGATAAGGGCGCGGAGTGTGGCCATATGGTGCTCGATCCGGAGGGACCGAAGTGTAACTGCGGACAGAGAGGCTGCCTCGAGGCGTTCTCCAGTAAGCAGGGCATCTCCGATTATATCCGCACTCAGGCGGCAAGAGGCAGAAGCACCTCGATGGCCAAGGCCGTGGAGAAGGGAGTCTTTAAGAGTAAGGCGCTGAAAGCAGCATACGACGAAGGCGATGAGGTCACTGTGGAAGCAGTCGACCGGGCCTGCCATTATCTGGCGATCGGTATCGGTAATCTCATAAACACCTTCAGCCCGGAGATGGTCGTGCTCGGCGGCGGTGTCATGGAAGCCATGGGAAGCGTGTTCCTCGAGAAAGTCCTTAGGGATGTGGATCGCTACTGCATGCCGTCGATCCGGGATACAGTCACGATCAAGGCGGCAGCCCTCGGTGACGATTCGATCCTTTATGGCGCGCTGGCGATGATCGATGATATGCTGAAAACCTAATCGGATCGCTTATTGTATCTTGCGGATTCATACCGGGAGGTCAGTTCAGAGATGGACGGATCTCCCGTTTCTTTCATCCGGCTTTCGATCTGGCGGGCAGAGGAGGACGCCTTGACGACCAGTCCCTTCCGCATAGCGCGGGTGACGGCATGATAGTACTGCCTTCGTATCTTCGCATCATTGCCGGTACCGAAATCGAGGTGCTTGCCGGAGGTCCTCTTTTTCTTCGGAACTTCCTCTATGATATCCACGACAGCATCATTTTCTACGATTTTCTCTTCTCCGGATGCATTCCGGAACTGTTTGATGAGTTTCTGGAGAGAGATGACGATGAGGGTGAAAAGAGCAACGGAGATGATCACGAGAAGGATTGTCGTAATGATCCTGGAGATAGCCGAAGGTTCACTATTCTGGGAAATGAGATCGGACAGACTTTCTCCTTCTTGCTGGAACTGATCGTCGCCGAAGGATGTTAATCTGTTGAGCAGGTTGATGATCCAGTTGATAAAGCCCAGAACAGCGGCTACGACACTCTGAACGGCAGTGGTGATTGCATCGACCGGCATAAAAAGAAGCATGAACAGAGCGAAAAGCACGCCTCCGATGACCACCACGATCGTAAAGTGGTTCTGCCTCTTAATGTTCTTGACCGGCTGTGTGGCGGAGTGAAGATTATGGTAGTACCTTCGTTCGAATATATCGAGCTGTCTGGCCGCAAAGTGCAGAGCTACGATAAAGATCGCATCCAGGAAGATGTAGAAAGTCAGGTTGAGAAACCCCATGATCGTCATGCAGAAAAGAAGTACGACATGAAGTGCCATGGTGAAGAGAAGGCTGTCGATACTCACTTGTTCCGTGATCTTCTGCCAGCGGTGCTTCATAGAGTGGATAAACAATACGAAGACACAGATCCCCATGTATACTACGCCGAGTGGAGCATACTCAGATCCGCGAAGGACGAGGTAATAGAAACCAATCAGGTATATGATGCTTGCAGCCAGGTGTAAGCCGATCATGAGCAACTGCGGGATACGTAGTCTCCGGATGAAAACAAATGTGATGCACATGAAACATGTGGCCAGAAGATTCATGTAAGAAACGTTACTGATACCAAAGTATTCCGCACCCAGAATTTCTAAGGAAACCATGGTGACGCAGTGTGTGAGGGACAGCAGGATGTCAACGGCCAGATGAGCGGATACAAAGCGGGGAGAGGTAATCTTACCGGTCATTTCCTTTAACCTCCCATCGCATGTAGCTGGAAGAAAGCTCCGACTCCAGCTTGATATTCGGCATCGTACTGAAGCAGGGCATGATCCATAGAAGTGATGGACGCTTCTTCTTGAGGTTCTTGATCATCGGCCGGAAGCTACCCTCGCTCTTCGGCGAGATGACCACGATATAGTCATTGGCTCCGGTTTTCTGGAGAAATTCACAGATCAGATCGTTGAAGGAGATAACACCGGCGCCTAAGTCAATACGTGCCAGTGCCAGACCACGCCTCAGATTGTCCTGGCCTTCCGAAATGGTCGGATCAATGACGGTCGCTCCGGTCACGGCATCGATGCCGTTGGTGAATAGCTGGGAAGGGATCCCGGCTTCACTTAGTTCGCAGGAGTACGAGTAGGCAAGACTGATCGCTTTTTCCAGTAGTATGACGGATTTTCTCATGTTGTAGAACTCGAGATTCAGAAAGATCGATACCTGTCTGGTCGAGGTGGATGTATTCTGATTGACCATGAAATCGCCGGCCCTGGCCGTGGCTGTCCAGTTGATGGAACGCATAGGATCCCATGGCTGATATTCACGGATCCCGGAGAAGGAGAAAGGGTCTGTCAGAAGAGTTCTTCTCTGGAGAATGTCGCTGAAGGTGATGGAAAGGAGTGTCCGCATCTCCGGCGTGTGGATCCGTTCCGGAAGGATCGTGATGTTGGCATCGTTATCGAAGGTCTTCGTGATCTTTTCGGTAAGGAGCATATCAGAAGTGGTCAGATTTACACGGACAAACGAATAATAGCCGCGTCTTGAACACTTGACCTTGATTTTTCTGGTGTGACGCGAAAACGGCTTCATGGTGAGCATATCTTCTCTATAGATAAGATCGGACAAGGAAGAATTCGTCATATCCAGGAACTGCAGCGAGACCGGAGACTCGAATTTCAGGAGGACGAAGGGAAGAGGAAGACGTTTATTGTTTTCGGCGACCTCGATCACTTCAATCACTTCTCCGTACTGGGCGACCGGCTGAGAAAAAGACACATGCAGTGACAGATGATCCAGCGCATGCTTGCGATAGAGGATCAGTTCGACGACGGCAAGAACAGCCAGTAATGCTAGAAAAACGACCAGTTTCATTTGTTAGTAAAATCTTCAGTAGGGCAGGCAACGGTATTTAAAATGGATTGGATCACGGAGGCAGCGTGGTCATGCTGTGTCTGGAAGGAGCCGTCTTTGGAAACGGCGCCGGCGGCATGCATCGAAAGTCGATGGGCAAGTACCGGAACAGCCAGCTCCTTGATATCATCCGGTGTCACGAAAGACCGTCCGGAAAGAAGGGCGAGTGCTCTTGCTGCGGAGACCAGGGCCAGAAGTGCACGTGGACTTGCGCCGATACGTACTTCCGGAGATGTTCTCGTGGCTTCTACTACGGATGTCGCATAATCATATACGCAATCCGCGACGAATACTTCGGAGGAATCTTTCTGCATAGAGAGGAGATCTTCTGCAGTGGCGACAGGTTCAAGTGTGATGAGAGGATCTGTCTTGGCGAAACGCTTCAGGATCGTGATACTCTCCTCGTGAGACGGATAGTCCATAGACAGCATCAGCAGGAAACGGTCGAGCTGGGCTTCCGGAAGCGGGAAGGTACCCTGGGATTCGATCGGATTCTGTGTCGCGATAACGAGGAACGGTGGCGGGAGCTTTCTGGTCTCTCCATCCACGGTGACCTGCTTTTCTTCCATACACTCGAGAAGTGCGGACTGCGTCCTTGCGGTGGCGCGGTTGATCTCGTCGGCCAGAAGAATATTCGTGAAGAGCGGTCCCTCTCGGAAGACAAACTTGTCTGCGCTTCTGTCGAAGTAGTGGATGCCCGTTAAGTCCGAAGGAAGAAGATCGATCGTAAACTGCACTCGCTTGAAGTCGAGACTGAGTGACTGGGCCAGGGCCCGGGCTGTCTTGGTCTTTCCGGTGCCGGGAACGTCCTCCAGGAGCACGTGACCGCCGACTATCATGGCGACCAGCAGAAGTTCGATCTGCTTGTCTTTTCCGACGATAACCTGATTCACATTGTTGATGATCGAAGATGCGACAGAACTATTGGCTGTCTGTTCAGAAACCGACATAATTACCTCCGCCCAAGCACCGCTGTCTTCTGGAATAATTGAGACCTGAAGGGTGCTGCTTATATCAAAATAGTAGGATCAGTAATAAATCAATTTAATTATACCTTGTATCGCCGGCTTTGTCAGTTGCTGTATGCGGAGGCACGTCCGTTACTCTTCCTTCTTACCGTAACGGACAGATTCATACCGGGAGGTCAGTTCAGAGATGGATGAATCACCGTTTTCTTTCAGTGCAGACTCGATTTGCTCCGGTGTATAGGAAGGGTCGATCCTGGTACCGGTATGGATCGCTTTCTGCACAGTCTTATAGTACTTCTTCCGGATCTCCTGCTCATAGCCATCCCCGAAATCTTTCTCGGAAGAACGGGGTTCTTCGTCCTCGCAGAAATCCTCGATGAGATCGACGACCGCATCATCGGAGCTTCTGACGATTTCAGAGGGCCTTTCCGCATGGAATAGTCTGAGGAACATACGGAAAGCTTTAAATACCGCAACAAGGAAGACAATAACGATTACGACGGAAAACAGCACGAAGATGATCTGCACGAAGAGCGGTTCACTTCCGCCACCTACTTCAGGTGCCGGCATCTCCATCTCGTTTCCAATACTTTCCTCCTCATCGGGCAGGAGACGGCTTAGGAACTTTCCGACCATGACGGCAAAGGAACGCAGGGCGGAGAGGATCGAGCTGATCGGAATCATGTTCAGGATCAGAAGCGCCAGCAAAATGCCACCGCCTATGAAAAAGACGGTCATGTAGTTTTGCTGCCTGATCTGCCTGACGTACTGGGTGCCGGACTGGGTATTGTGGTAATACTTTGCGTCGATCGTATATAGCTGCCTGGCTACGAGGTACGCACATACGATCAGAAGCACATCCAGCATAACGGCCTGACGGAGTGAGCCTCTGCTGATGAGGATCAGTATCAGATGTAGCGCCATAGAGGCGACAAATAAGTCATGGGCAACGGTGGAGATAGAGGTGATCCGGAAACGCCAGAACAGCGAGTAGATCAGATTTGCCGTGGCCATGAATCCCAGATAAATGAGGCTTGACGTGATGTTTCTTCTTCCTTCCTGTGTCAGTATTAAAAACATGACAAATATATACACCGCTACCGGGAGTACATGCAGAAGAAGCATGGGCACCAGCCTGATGCGCAGACGCCGGATGAACACGAAGATCTCTGTAAGGAGAGTGACTGAAAACAGATGCAGGAAGCGTAAGTCGATGACTCCTTCGTAGAGTACGGCCATGCGAACTAAGGTCAGGACCGTAAACGCGAAGATCAGGGACGCGAAAAGATCGGTGACCAGCTGGTAGGATGCAAAACGGGATTTCTTCTCAGTCATGGTCCGATGTCTCCCATCTGTAGTATTGGTCCTTCAGCTCGCCTTCGACGTCGATCTTCGGAGTGAGACGGTAACAGGGCATCACCCAGAGAAGAGAAGGCCGAAGAGGCAGAATACCTAAGAGGCTTTCCCGGAAAAGATGATCATTTCTTGGTGAGATGATGACCGTGTAATCGTCGGAAGGAGCCTGAACGATATAGTCCTCCAGAATATCGGCAAACGGAAGCACTTCCTTTCCTAGGTCGATACGGGCCAGTTTCTCACCACGCCGTGGCATATCGGCCGCGTTGGACGAGCTTTCCATGGAGACGGGAAGACCGGTCAGGATATCTCTGCCGTTGGAGTGAAGGGCGCAGGGGATCCCGGCTTCACAAAGCCACAACATGTAGGAATAAGCGAGACTTATAGACTTCTCTAAGAGAGAATCCGAATTCTTCCGATCATAGAATTCCAGATTCAGAAGAATGGTCACCTGCTTCATGGAAGTAGAGGCATTCTGGTTGACCATGAAATCTCCACTGCGCGCGGTAGCCGTCCAGTTGATGGTGTTCATCGGATCCCGTGGCTGGTATTCCCGGATCCCGGAAAAGGCGAATGGGTCGGTCAGAAGAGTCCGGCGCTGCAGCACATCACTAAAGGTGATGGACATCAGGGAACTCAGTTCCCCGACATCGACCTCTTCCGGCAGGATCGTGATGTTAGAGGCCTTATCCAATTCTTTGGTGATCTTTTCTATCAGGAGCATATCGGAAGTGGTGATACTCACACGGATGAAAGAATAGTATCCGCGTCTCATACACTGAGCCTTGATCCGGCGGGTATGACGTGAGAAAGACTTCATGGTAAGCATATCTTCGCGGTACAGGAGGTCGGACCTGGTGATGTTCGTCATGTCCAGAAACCGAAGGGAGACCGGGGATTCGAACTTGAGAAGCAGAAAAGGAAGAGGCATGCTCTTATTGTTCCGGGCAATCTCCACGACCTCGATGATCTCGCCGAACCGGGCCAGATCCGTAGAAAAATGCACATCCACACTCAGATCATCCAGAGCATGCCTGCGATAGATGAATAGTTCAACAGCGGCCATTATGGCCAGAAGGATCAGAAAGACCAGAAGTACCATTAATGGTCAAAATCCTCCGTCGGACAGGGAACGGAGTCCAGGATGCTGCTTACGACAGATGCGGCATAATCGTGCTTGCTCATGAATGTACCGTCGGCGTTGCGTGAAGATGCACCGGAGGACTGCATGGACAGACGGTGCGCGAGGACCGGTACAGCCAGTTCTTTAAAATCTTCCGGCACGCAGTGGGCTCGGCCACGAATAAATGCCAGTGCTTTTGCCGCTGCGACAAAGGCAAGAAGGGCGCGCGGGCTGGCGCCGACACGGATCTCTGAAGTATGACGCGTGGATTCGACAATGGAAGCCGCGTAGTCAAAGAGAAGATCGGAAACGAAGATCTTACGGGCTTTTTCCTGCATGGCAGATAACTCGGCAGGATCGGCCACAGCCACTAAAGTGGTGAGCGGGTCCTCGGTATCGTAACGTTTCAGAATGGCGATACTCTCCTCGTGAGACGGATAGTCCATGGACAGCATCATGAGGAAGCGGTCGAGCTGGGCTTCCGGAAGCGGGAAGGTGCCATGGGATTCGATCGGGTTCTGGGTCGCGATAACGAGGAACGGCGGTGGGAGCTTTCTGGTCTCCCCATCCACGGTGACCTGCTTTTCTTCCATACACTCGAGAAGAGCCGACTGTGTCCTGGCCGTGGCACGGTTGATCTCATCGGCCAGAAGGATATTTGTGAAGATAGGGCCCTCGCGGAAGACGAACTGATCGGCTTTTCTATCGAAATAGTGAAGGCCGGTCAGGTCAGAAGGAAGAAGGTCGATCGTAAACTGCACTCGCTTAAAGTCCAAGCTGAGAGACTGCGCCAGCGCTCGGGCTGTCTTGGTCTTTCCGGTGCCGGGAACGTCCTCGAGAAGTACGTGGCCGCCGGTAAGAAGGGCGACCATGAGAAGTTCGATCTGCTTATCCTTCCCAACGATGACCTTTCCCACGTTTTCGATAATGCGGGAAATCACCTGATTTCCGTTTGTACCTGCTGTATTGTCCATAAACCCTCCGAAAAGCGACCAAAATTATACGAAAAAGAATGTGGCTGCGACCATAACAATCGACAACATAAAAATTAAGAACTTCCGGTTACCCATGAGGCACCTCCTGATGGTTTTCTACTCTAAACCTATCAGTAAAGCATCATCCGGTCAATCGACTGTTGGTAGAGTGCTGTAATTTCAGGCGTTTGCGGTCCGGCTCCACTTTGAGTTTATCACTCCGTAAAAGCCCCCAATGCATGCTCAGACGATCAAATTGGTATTTAATTATATATGTATTTGTCGGATTTGTCAGTTGACACTTCTTTGCCTGAAAACTATTATAATAAGACCGATATTATGGACTAGTTGTGTAGAAAATCGGCACGAAACGTTTTAGGAGGGATCAATATGACAGATCAACTGCGTCAGATCGGTGAGCGTATCGCGGCACTTCGTGACATCGAAGAGATCGATGTGAAAACAATGGCTGCGAGACTCGATATGTCCGAAGAAGATTACATTCTTTACGAAGAAGGAAAGAAAGACTTTTCCGTCTCATTTCTTAACAACGTCGCGGTGATCCTGGGTGTCGATATGGTAGACCTTATGGTCGGCGATTCTCCGAAACTCTCTATCGCTTGTGTCGTCCGCAAGGGCGAAGGATTTGAAATTGACCGCCGTGCGGCATATAACTACAAGCATCTTGCATTTACATTCAGAAAAAAGATCGCGGAGCCGTTCTATGTAACGGTGGAACCGAATGATATAGAAAAGCCGACCCAGCATGCCCATGAGGGACAGGAATTCGACTACGTACTTGAAGGTTCGATGACATTCTTCATCGGCGATATCGTCTACGAATTGAGCGAAGGCGACAGCGTGTACTTTAATTCCGATATTCCGCATGCTATGAAGGCAACCAACGGGAAACCGTGTAAATTCCTGGCGATCGTAATGAAAGGGGATATTTGATCCGTGGCCATATATGAAGAATTTGTGGGTAGAAACAGAGACGATTTCGTTACCCTCGATGATTTAAGAAAGAACTACAAAGTAACTTATCCTGAGACGTTTAACTTTGCGTATGACGTCATGGATAAGATCGCAGAGAGAACACCGGACAAGCCGGCGATTCTTTGGGTCAGTAAACACAACGAAGAAAAGAGATTTACTTTCGGCGATGTCAGAAAGTATTCCAATATGTGCGCCAACTTCTTTAAGAGTCAGGGCATCAAGAAGGGCGACCGCGTACTTCTGGTCCTGAAAAGAGGTTACCAGTTCTGGTTCTCGGTACTGGCGCTTCACAAGATCGGAGCCGTCACGGTCATGGCGACCAACCAGCTCATGGCAAAGGATTATGTGTACCGTGTGAACAGTGCGCACGTCAAGATGGCGGTCATCACCGGTGATGACGACTGCACCGAGCGTTTCGATGAGGACATGGACCAGTACGATCACGAGGTCATCCGCTGCGTGACCTGGGGCAAGCAGAAGGAAGGCTGGATCGACTTTGATGCAGAAGTCCTGAAACAGAGTGACGAGTGGACACGTCCGACCGGCGAGGAAGGAACCGTGGTCACCGATCCGATGCTGATGTGCTTCTCGTCTGGCACGACCGGTTATCCGAAGATGGTTCTTCACGACCATACCCTGCCGCTGGGACATCTGTTCACAGGCGTATTCTGGCACCGTGTAGAAGACGGCAAACTTCACTTCACCATTTCCGATACGGGCTGGATGAAGTGCATGTGGGGTAAGTTTTACGGTCAGTGGTTCGGTGAAGCGACACTCTTCATCTACGACTTCGATAAGTTCAACGGCGCGGATATCTTAAAGAAAATCTGTGATTATAAGATCACGACCTTCTGTGCACCGCCGACGATGTACCGTTTCATGATCAAGGAGAGCTTCGAGGGATACGATTTCAGTAATCTCAAACACTGCTGCACGGCAGGTGAGGCTCTGAATCCTGAGGTATACAACCAGTGGCTGAAGAACACGGGCTGTAAGATCTACGAAGGTTTCGGCCAGTCCGAGACATCTGTCGTCTGCGGTACGTTCTTCCCGTGGGTGCTTCCGAGAACCGGTTCCATGGGTTATCCGGTACCGGGCTTCCATGTTGCAGTCGTTGACGCAGACGGGAATGAGTGCCCGACCGGTGTCACCGGTGAGATCTGCATCAGAACTTCCGAAGAATACGGCGGACGTCCGGTAGGACTTCTCCTCCGTTACGACGATAATCCGGAGGCCATGGAGAAGTCCTGGCACGACGGGCTTTATCACACCGGTGATACTGCGTATCGTGACGAGCTCGGATTCCTGTGGTATGTCGGTCGTGTCGATGACGTTATCAAGTCTTCCGGTTACCGTATCGGACCTTTTGAGGTAGAGAGCGCTCTCATGGAGCACCCGGCAGTTCTCGAGTGCGCCGTCACCGGTGTTCCGGATCCGGTCAGAGGTTTTGCCGTCAAGGCGACGATCGTACTGACGAAGGGCTACGAGCCGTCTGAAGAGCTGACAAAGACACTTCAGAATCACGTTAAGAAGACAACTGCACCGTATAAGTACCCGCGTGTCGTCGAGTACGTCGATGAGCTTCCGAAGACCACTTCCGGTAAGATCAAGCGTGCAGATATCAGACAAAAAGACAGAGAAAAGTTGGAGGGCAAATAATGGGGCGCACAGATAATATCAGTAAGGCTTTTGACCCGAAGGAGGCCGAGAGCAGGCTTTATTCCGAGTGGACGAATAAAGGCTACTTCAAACCTTCGGGTGACACATCCAAGGATTCGTTCTGCATCGTCATGCCGCCGCCGAACATCACAGGCCAGCTCCACATGGGACATGCCCTGGATAACACGCTTCAGGATATCCTCGTTCGTTATAAGAGAATGAAGGGTTTCGACACTCTCTGGGTACCGGGTACCGATCACGCATCGATCGCTACAGAGGCAAGAATCGTTGCGGCGATGAAAGAAGAGGGTCTGACCAAGGACGACCTCGGCCGTGACAAGTTCCTCGAGCGTGCGTGGGAATGGAAGAAGCAGTATGGCGGACGTATCGTCGAGCAACTCAAGAAGATGGGTTCTTCCTGTGACTGGGAGCACGAAAGATTCACCATGGATGAAGGATGCTCCGAAGCCGTTAAGGATGTATTCATCAAGTATTATAACGAAGGCCTCATCTATCGAGGCGAGCGCATCATCAACTGGTGCCCGAAATGCCTGACTTCAATCTCCAACGCCGAAGTTGAGTACGAGGATCAGCAGGGTTCCTTCTGGCACCTCAGATATCCTTTCGAGGATGGAAGCGGATATCTCGAACTGGCCACGACCCGTCCGGAGACACTCCTGGGCGATACTGCGGTTGCCGTAAACCCGAAAGATGAGCGGTATAAGGACGTTGTCGGAAAGATGCTCGTTCTCCCCCTCGTGGGAAGAAAGATCCCGGTCATTGCAGACAGCTACGTGGATATCGAGTTCGGTACCGGTGTGGTTAAGATCACGCCTGCGCACGACCCGAACGACTTTGAGGTTGGACTTCGTCATAACCTCGAGGTGATCACCGTTCTTACCGAGGACGCCAAGATCACGGACGATTATCCGAAGTATGCCGGCATGGACCGCTACGAAGCAAGAAAAGAGATCGTTAAGGACCTCGAAGAGGGCGGATTCCTCATCAAGGTCGAGCCGCATGCGCATAACGTCGGTACCTGCTACCGTTGCGGTACGACAGTTGAGCCGCGCGTTTCCCTGCAGTGGTTCGTTAAGATGAAGACTCTTGCAGAGCCTGCGATCGAAGCAGTACGCTCTGGTAAGACCAAGTTCGTCCCGGAGAGATTTGACAAGAACTACTTCAACTGGATGGAGGATATCCGTGACTGGTGTATCTCCAGACAGCTGTGGTGGGGTCACAGGATCCCGGCATTCTACTGCGATGACTGCGGTGAACTTCTGGTGACTAAGGAAGATTCTGCTGTGTGTCCGAAGTGCGGAAAGCCGATGCGTCAGGATCCGGATACTCTGGATACATGGTTCTCTTCGGCACTGTGGCCATTCTCTACACTCGGCTGGCCGGAAGAGACAGCTGATCTCAAGCGCTACTATCCGACAAATACACTCGTTACCGGATACGACATCATTACCTTCTGGGTATCCCGTATGATCGTGGCCGGCTGCGCCCACATGAAGGAGACACCTTTTGATACCGTGCTGATCCACGGTCTCGTCCGTGACTCCCAGGGCAGAAAGATGAGTAAGTCTCTGGGGAACGGTATCGATCCGCTCGAGATCATCGAGAAGTACGGCGCGGATGCTCTGCGCTATGCGCTCGTGACCGGTAATGCGCCGGGTAACGACCAGCGCTTCCAGCTTGATAAGATCGAGGCCGGCAGAAACTTCGGCAACAAGATCTGGAACGCCATGAAGTTCGTCCTGATGAACTGCGAAGACGATCTTACTTTCGACGATGTGGATCCTTCGAAGTACACTCTTGAAGATAAGTGGATACTCTCGCGTATGAACCAGGTCATCAAGGAAGTCACCGACAACTTTGATAACTACGAGTTCGGTGTGGCCCTGTCGAAGATCAATTCCTTCATCTGGGAAGAGTACTGCGACTGGTATATCGAGATCGCGAAATCCCGTCTCTTCGATAAGGAGTGCGGTACCAGAAAAGAAGCACAGTATATCCTCAACGATGTTCTCGGCAGATCCGTGCAGCTCCTGCATCCGTTCATGCCGTTCATTTCTGAAGAAGTTTACAGATATCTGGTGCTCAAGGAGAAGAGCGATTCCATCATGATCTCCTCCTGGCCTGAGTATAGAAGCAGCGAAGTCTTCCAGGCAGAAGAGAAGCAGATGGAGATCCTCATGGATGCGATCCGCTCGATCCGTAACGTCAGAACGAACATGGGTGTCGTTCCGTCGAGAAAGGTCGGCATCATCCTCGTTTCCTCGGATGAGAAGAACCGTACGATGTTTGTGGACGGTAAGGCTTTCCTCGAAAGACTGGCCAATGTATCGGAGGTCACTACACAGCAGGATAAGGCAGGCATCCCGGATACGGCAGTCGCCTGTGTCTGCAGTGCCGGTGAGATTTATATCCCGCTTGAAGACCTGATCGATATCGATAAGGAGCTCGAGCGTCTCGGCAAAGAGAAGGACAGACTCGAAGGCGAGATGAAGCGCGTCAATGGCAAACTCGCGAATCAGGAGTTCGTGAGCAAGGCGCCGGAGAAGGTCATCAACGCCGAAAAGGAAAAGCAGGCGAAGTATCAGGAGATGCTGGACAATGTGCTTTCAAGAATCGAAGCACTGAAAAAATAATGGTTCGGAGGGTATTGTTATGAGTGAAGTAGAAGAGAAGAAACAGGAAATCGCGGAGGATGTGATCCCACAGGAAGAACTGGACAAACTGCCGAAGGATACGGTGCACTGTTTCCCGGCCTCGAAGAGCCAGATCCTGAAAAGAAGGATCCTTACGCTTCTGATCGCGGCGCTTGATGCCGGTGCGGTCGGATATCTTCTGGCAGGAAAGACCGATCCGGGTCCGCTCCTGTGGTGCGTATTCGGCGCGATCTTCGTCGTGTGCGCCGTGGTGTTTATCCACACATTTGTCATCGCCAAGTACCGTGTCGCCATGGACTATAAGAACAACGAAGTCGTTCTGCGATATATGTTCTCTAAGATCACGATCCCGTTCGATTCTTTTGACGGCAGAGATGGCGCGGCCGACCGTGCGACCCAGCTTCTGCAGAATTCCGCTCTGGGCGCAAATATGGCCCGGACGGATTATCTGATCCTCGACAACGTTTACGAAGAAGTATGCTATCAGACATCTTCCAAGGATCTCGCGAGTAAGGAGGACTTTGATCTTCTCGCGAAGGAGGCCAAGTTGGTTTCCTCTGTTTTCAAGGCCAAGGAGAAGTACGATGCGCTGAAGACAGACGAGGATACGACACCGAAGATCTCGGACGACGAATCCGTTTCTCTGGTTAAGGACGCCATGAAGGAAGTCAAGGACGAACAGGCAGCGGAAGCAGCAGAGCGAGTCAAGGAGGCGGAAGAGGCCGCGAAGAAAGCGGAAGAAGAGCTTGCAGCTGAGGCGGAAGCGGCAAAGGATGCAGTTGAAGAGGTTTCCGAGAAAGCAGAAGCTGCCGAAGAGAAGACGAAAGAAGTCGTAGAGGAAGCGGTTTCGGAGGAGCCGGAAAAAGCGGAAGAGTAAAGTGAAAAATCCGTTGATCTTTACTCGGAAAGATTGACGAAAAGTGCTCTTCATCATAAAATTGTCTGTGGTGTAAATCTAATTTGCAATCACATAAATTAATAACACAAAGGAGATATTCTTATGGCATTAGTAACAACTACTGAAATGTTTAAGAAGGCTTACGATGGCGGTTATGCTGTTGGTGCTTTTAACGTAAACAACATGGAGATCGTTCAGGGTATCACAGAGGCTGCAGGCGAACTGAAGAGCCCGGTTATCCTTCAGGTAAGTAAGGGTGCCCGTGCTTATGCGAACCACACTTATCTTGTAAAACTCGTTGAGGCTGCTGTAGCTGAGAATCCGGAGATCCCGATCGCTCTGCACCTTGACCATGGTGATTCCTTCGAGCTCTGCAAATCCTGCATCGACGGTGGTTTCACTTCCGTTATGATCGACGCTTCCTCCAAGTCTTTCGAGGACAACATCGCTCTTACCAAGCAGGTAGTTGAGTATGCTCACGCTCATGGCGTAGTGGTTGAGGCTGAGCTCGGTACTCTCGCAGGTATCGAGGATGAAGTAGTTGTAGAGGCCGGCCACGAGTCCTACACACGTCCGGAAGAAGTAGAAGAGTTCGTTTCCAGAACAGGATGCGACTCCCTCGCGATCGCTATCGGTACATCCCACGGCGCTTACAAGTTCACAGCTGCACAGTGCACAAGAAATGAGGAAGGCATCCTCGTTCCGCCGCCGCTCCGTTTCGACGTTCTCGAAGAGTGCATGAAGAAGCTCCCGGGCTTCCCGATCGTTCTGCATGGTTCTTCTTCTGTTCCGCAGGAATTTGTAAAGATGGTTAACCAGTATGGCGGTAACATGCCGGATGCAGTTGGTATCCCGGAGGAGCAGCTCCGTAAGGCAGCGACCCTCGCAGTCTGCAAGATCAACATCGACTCCGATATCCGTCTGGCTATGACAGGTAATATCCGTAAGTACTTCGCAGAGCACCCGGATCACTTCGATCCTCGTCAATACCTGAAGCCGGCCCGTCAGGCGGTTAAGGATATGGTTGCTCATAAGATCCAGTATGTTCTCGGTTCTGACGGCAAGGCCTGATCTTAAAGTAATCAGAAGTAAAGCGATTCGAGAGACTGCTCCGGGATTCCGGAGTAGTCTTTTCTTATGCGCGATGCATTTGTAGTGGCTCCTCAGAGTAACATATTAGTAACATATCGACAGAAACTAATATGTTATAATCTTATCTGTGTAAATATGTAACGATACAGGAGGCGGGAGCTTACCATGAGTCATATGAATACTCAGAGACCAAGACCATCGTCAGGCAATCCGAAGAGAACGATGACCGCGCAGCTTCGGGCGCTGGCGAATACGACGGCCGTGATGGCTGCCATTTTTATGGTCCTTCTCGTTGCTTTTGTTTGGATGGTGACGGCGATCAATAAGTCATCGTCCAAAGATGATACGGATTCTAAGGAGACTTCGGCTACCTCTTCCTCTGCCGTAGCCAATCTTTCCAGCGATGCCGGCACGACGACTCCGGAACCGACGGATACGACTCCGCCGGAGACTTCTGCGGCTGCGCACGCGAGCTATCCGGAGGGAACGAAGCTGATCGCGCTGACCTTTGATGACGGACCTTGTGATTATACGCCACAGGTCCTGGAAGCCCTCGAGAGAAACGGTGTCGTTGCGACATTCTTCGTGATCGGTCAGAATGTTTCCGGTACAGATGCGGCCGTTCTGCAGAAGATGCTCGATCTCGGGTGTGAGATCGGAAATCATACATGGAGCCATCAGATCCTGACGCAGGTCGATGAAGAGGGCGCATATGAGCAGCTCTCGAAGTGCGATGCGGCGATCGAGGAAAAAGTCGGACAGAAGGCGACGGTCATCCGTCCGCCGACGGGCGCAGGACTCAAGCAGGAAGGACTCTTCCGCTATTCAGTCGATAATCGAGAATATGTGGTAAACTGGAACGATTCCAGCTGCCCGCAGGATTGGCAGGCGCCGGCGCTCGGGGATGCCGATTATACAGCTCAGTATGTTATCGATAATGCAATCGATGGAGACATGGTTCTCCTGCATGACTCTCATAAGTCTACAGTCGACTCTCTGGATAAGATGATCGCCGGCCTGAAGGAAAAGGGATATGTATTTGTTACGGTTACCCAGCTGCTCGAGGCGCGTGTGGGGAATCTGACGATGGACGAGGCCGCGGCGAAGGGCTGGGATACCAGTAAACTTGTCCAGGCTTATGACGGTGGTCCGATCTACGGCATCCGCTATGCATTCTCCTCTGAGAAGATGATCTTCGAGAAGAAGAGCTCCAGCTGATCTTCTCCATAAGACGGGAACAGATATCTCCCTTACGGAAATAGTTGATTGAAACAGTATGCCCCGAAGTGCAAACGCACTCCGGGGCATTTTTTCGCTTACTGAAGAGAAATAAGAATTACAGGTTTCCTTCTATACAGTACCAGTCGCTTACCGTCATGAAGTCATTTAGGAATCCGATCACCGAACGATAGAATTCGGCCTCGGTTTCATCTGCTTTTTCCATACATCCTGTCAGGTTGTCTATCAGTTTCTGCCAGTCTTCTTTTCCGAAGAAATTGATGGTCGTCAGATCAAGGGATTCCTGGATGCCGAAGCCTTTCGGATCCGGATCGGTCACGGGAAACAGAGATGTGATCGCCGGGAGAAGAAGCCTGTCATAGTCGGTCTTATAGATGCAGATGCTGTCATAGTGATTCCAATCTTCCCAGTATAAGTCTCCTTTTTTGGACGGCATACGAACAGGTTTGAATTCTAAAAGGATCCGTTCACTGTCATCAGAATACAGTCGTATATCGGTGACCTTATGGTCGATATCCGACTCACTGAAAGAATATCTCCGTTCTTTATATCGCAACATATTATTCTCCGTTCTTAAAAGAGGCGGATGTCAGGAATTCTCCAGCTCCATATACTCGGTGTACATGGCGTCGAGCTTTTCCGTGTTCTGGGCGTACTTTTCATAGTCCTCGGGAGAAGTGTCCTTACCGAAGGAGGCTTCGAGCGTTTTCTGCTCTTCCTCCAGTTCGGCGATGGTCTTCTCGAGGAAGCGGATGCGTTCTTTTCTTCGTGCGATCTCTTTGCGTTCCTGGGCGCGGTTCACGGCCGGGGCACGGGCTGCCTTTTCTTCTTCGTGGCGCTCTTTCTCGATACGGCGCTGCTCGGAGTGCTCGATGGCGCGCTTTTCGTCTTCGGCCTCCGTGAAATCGTGATATTTTCTTCTGTAGAACTCATATTTATCGAGCATCTCGACACGGTTTCCGAAGAAGCCGAGGATCTTGCTCTGGCATTTCTCGATGAAGTAACGGTCATGGCTGACGGCTAAGATGGCGCCATTATACTCGGCGAGAGCATCCTCGAGGACCTCGCGCGATTCGATATCGAGATGGTTCGTGGGCTCGTCGAGGAAGAGGATCTCCGGCTTTTCCTCGAGCAGGCAGCACAGGTAAAGACGGGAACGCTCTCCACCAGAGAGGACAGCGATCTGCTTATACACGTCGATGTCGCGGAAGCCGAAACGGGCAAGAAGATTTCGGGCGGCGGTCTCGGTCATTTCGGCCCGCTCCGACAGCTCGTCAAGGACTGTTCTTGTCTCATCGTCGAAGGGGACAAACTGTCCCATGTAGCCGATCCGCGATGACCCGGATACCAGGACGTCGCCGTCAAAATCGCTGATGCGTCCCAGTAAGAGAGAGAGCATGGTGGTTTTGCCGCATCCGTTCGGACCGACGAGGAAGACCTTATCGCAGGCCTTGATCTCGAAAGACACGTCCTCGAAGAGAACTTTGCCGTCCGGGAAGGTTTTTCCGAGGCTCCTGGTCTGAAGAAGGATCTTGTTCGGATCACCGGACCGCTCTTCAGGCATAAGTTTGAAACTCATGCGCATCGGTCCGCCGGCGAGCCTGCTTTTCTCTGCGGCCAGACGGTCGGAGAGTTTCTCGACGACCTTCTCGCGGGCATGGTATCCAGAGATATTTCTATGGGAGAGCATCGTCTGCGTGACGCCTTCCTGCCGGATGAGTTCTTTCTCAAGATTGGCGACGAGACGCTTCTGGTCTTCCAGGAAACGGCGTTTCTGCTCTTTATAGTCATCGTAGTTGCCGCGGTAGGCCGTGATCGTAGAGTTCTCGAGCTCGAGGACCTTGGTCACTGTGCGGTTGATGAAGTATCGGTCGTGCGAGATGAGAAGGACAGCACCGCCGTAGGAACGGATGAAGCCCTCGAGCCACTCGAGCGCGTCGGTGTCGAGGTGATTGGTGGGCTCGTCGAGAAGGAGGATATCCGGACGCGAGACGATGAGACGCGCCAGACAGATACGCATCTTCTCGCCTCCGGAGAAACTGCTGATATCACGTGTCCAGTCGATGTCAGTCAGCCCCAGTCCGGCCAGGGCGGCCTTCATGCGCGGCTCGTAGTCATATCCGCCGAGAGACTCGTAGCGAGATGCGAGCTGCTGATAGGTGCGCAGGAGCGACTGCGACTCTGTTTCGGAAGCGTTTGCAAGATGCGCTTCTGCTTCTCTCATCTTGTCTTCGATATCCTGCAGTTCTTCACTGACGAGGAGGTTCCCGCCCATGTCGAGCTCTTCCATATTCTGCGTAAGATATCCGGCGATGGCGGTTCCATGGTGGAGGATCTCGCCTTCGTCCGGCTTTACGTCCCCGCGGATCATCTTAAAAAGCGTAGACTTTCCCGTGCCGTTACTGCCGATGAGCGCGATCTTATCCCCACGGTCGATGGAAAAAGAGACGTGATCAAGTAACAGCCTGCTATGGTAAGACTTGGAAACTTTGTTTACCGATATCAGAGGCATGGAGTCGGGTTTCTCACTTAAATAGATTAGGATCAGTTCTTAAAAGGACTGGTGATGATCTCGTGTCCGCAGTAGATGCAGCGGTCAGCGAGCTTGCCGTTATTCTGAAGCGGGACGTGGCAGTTCGGGCAGAGAACGGTCTCCGGCTTCTCGCCGTCTTCCATGGCCTTTTTCTTCTGCTTTCTGGCGTTATCAATATCTGTGATAGCCTTGACCAGATCCTCATCGGTCAGACCTTTCTCCTGAAGGAGATTCCACATCGCCTGGGTGATCAGATCCAATCTCTCGATTTCTCCCTTAAGCTGGGCGATCTCTTCGCTGTACTCGTGAACTTTTGTGCTGTTGTTCGGTGCGTAGGCGCCATTGTTGTTCGGTAATAAGTTAAATCTGCTCATCGATCGACACTCCTTCACAGAGGATAAGATAGACACATTATATCATATATAGAAAGAAGTTAAGAATTCTAAACATTCCTTACGGTTTCGTTGTTGCGTGATCGTCCTTTTGCAAGTAACATTAAAGTATATCTGGCATAGGGAAGGTGGCGATCAGACTATGGGTATGACCATGACGCAGAAGATCCTGGCGCGGCACGCGGGGAAGAAGGAATGTGCGCCCGGAGAGCTGATCGAGGCCTCTCTGGATCTTCTCCTGGGGAACGATATTACGACACCACCGGCCATCGATATCTTCGAGCGGAGTTCTATGGGAGAGGTGTTTGACCGGGAAAAGATCGTACTGGTACCGGATCATTTCGCGCCGAACAAGGATATCAAGTCGGCACAACAGTGCCAGAGGATGCGCGAGTTCGCAAGAGCGCAGAATATCACACACTACTATGAACAGGGTCAGGAAGGCATGGGCGTCGAGCATGTTATCCTCCCGGAAAATGGACTGGTCCGTCCGGGCGACTGCATCATCGGGGCCGACTCGCACACCTGCACCTATGGTGCGCTGGGCGCTTTTTCCACGGGCGTCGGATCGACGGATCTGGCGTGCGCGATGGCGACGGGATCGACATGGTTCCGCGTGCCGGATGCGATCTCCGTGAAGCTTCAAGGCCGGATCGGTCCGTATGTGACCGGTAAAGATGTGATCCTTTATCTGATCGGGAAGATCGGCGTAGACGGCGCACTATACCAGTCACTGGAGTTTTCCGGTGATGGGGTCGCCGCTCTCTCGATGGCAGACCGCCTGACGATATGCAATATGGCGATCGAGTGCGGCGCGAAGAATGGGATCTTCCCCGTGGATGAAAAGACGATCGAGTATCTGAAAGAACGTGTGCCGGGCGGATCTGACGCTGCGCCGGACTGGCTCTTCGCCGATGATGATGCCCGATACTCGCAGACGATCGAGATCGACCTTTCTTCTCTTCGTCCTATAGTTGCTTTTCCGCATCTCCCGTCGAATACCCATGAAGTGGGAACTTTCGGTAAGATCCATATCGACCAGGTCGTGATCGGTTCCTGTACGAACGGACGGATCGAGGATATGCGCCGTGCGGCAGAAGTCTTCCGGGGAAGAAAAGTCGCGGAAGGGATGCGCGCGATCGTGCTTCCCGGTTCGCAGAGAGTCTATAAGCAGGCGCTGAAAGAGGGGCTTCTGGAGATCTTCATAGATGCAGGATGTGTAGTCTCGGCGCCGACGTGCGGACCGTGTCTGGGCGGGCATATGGGCGTGCTGGCCAGGGGAGAGAAGTGCGTCTCGACGACGAATCGCAACTTTGTCGGACGTATGGGACATAAGGAGTCCGAGGTATATCTGGCCGGAGTGGAAGTGGCCGCCGCCTCGGCTATTCTGGGATATATAGGAAGTCCGGACGAACTTGGCTGATGAGGACAGATAGAGGAAAGAAGGCGGAAAAATGCTTTTTAAGGGAAATGTAATTAAATACGGGGCGAATGTGGATACGGATGTGATCATCCCGGCGCGTTATCTGAATACTTCGGATGTAGCGGAACTGGCGTCCCACTGCATGGAGGACTTAGATCCGGATTTCTCATCCAAAGTGAGACCCGGTGACATCATCGTGGCCGGCAGTAATTTCGGTTGTGGTTCTTCCCGCGAGCACGCGCCGGTAGCCATCAAGGGCAGCGGGATCGCATGCGTGATCGCCCCGTCCTTTGCGAGGATCTTCTACAGAAACAGCATCAACACAGGGCTCCCCATCATGGAATGTGCGGAGGCTGCATCGGAGATCTCTGACGGAGATCAGATCGAAGTGGATACAGATACCGGCAAGATCACGGATATCACGACGGGAAAGACATACCTCGCCGGAGCTTTCCCGGAGTTTATAAGTGAGATTATCGGGGCCGACGGACTGGTCGGATATACTAGGCAAAAACTGAACAAGTAGAGGTGAGAAAGCATGACGAAGTATAAGATCGCGGTCATCCCGGGCGACGGGATCGGTCCCGAGGTAACAGAAAGTGCCTGTGAAGTCCTTCGGGCAGTAGGAAGAAAGAGCGGACACACTTTCACTTTCACGGAGGTGATGGCCGGAGGTGCTGCGATCGACAGCTGCGGCGAACCGCTCCCGAAAGAGACGCTTCGTGTCGCCAGAGAGAGCGATGCCGTGCTTCTCGGCGCAGTAGGCGGTCCGAAGTGGGACGGTCTTCCGGGCGATGCCAGACCGGAAGCGGCGCTTCTGGGACTTCGCAAAGGATTGGAACTCTTTGCCAATCTCCGTCTGGCGGTGCTCTTCCCGGAACTAAAGGATTCCAGCCCGCTTCGACCTGACCTCGTCAAGGACGGTGTCGATATTCTTATCGTGCGTGAACTGACCGGCGGCATCTATTTCGGGAAAAGAGGAAGAGAAAAGAAGAGAGAGAAACTTGCTGACGGGACGCCTAAGGGTGTCGAGGCTTTCGATGTTGAGTGCTACTGCGAGGCCGAGATCGACCGGATCCTTCGCGTCGGTTTTAATTCCGCGATGCAAAGAAGGAAGCACCTGACGGTTGTCGATAAGGCCAATATCCTCGAGACATCACGGCTCTGGAGGCAGGTCACGGAAAAGGTCAGGCAGGAGTACCCGCAGGTCGAGGTCGAGTACATGTATGTGGACAATGCTTCTATGCAGTTGCTGCGTCGCCCGAAGGATTTCGACGTGATCGTGACAAGTAATATGTTCGGCGACATCCTCTCGGATGAGGCGGGAATGATCACCGGCTCGATCGGCATGCTCCCGTCTGCTTCACTCGGGACGCCCGGGACTCCGGGAATGTATGAGCCGGTACACGGTTCGGCGCCGGATATCGCAGGGCAGGGGATCGCCAATCCTCTGGCAACGATCCTCTCAGCCGCCATGATGCTCCGTTATTCTCTGGGACTTCCGCGAGAAGGGGCGAAGATCGAGCAGGCTGTGGAGAATGTCCTGGGAAAGGGACTCCGTACCGCGGACATCGTAGAGAAAAAGGGAGATCCGTACCTCGGCACGAAGGAGATCACGGAAAAGGTCATCGACGAGTATAGTAAGCTCTGATCTCTTTTGTTCACGGAATATCCATTTTTAGCAGATATACTTTTGTTGTGAGAGTTTTTACGAGGAGATATCCGACATGAGCAAGAAGACCTTACTGGCGGTCATCGATCTGGGATCTCTGTCCCTTCGTCTCAAGATATTCGAACTGGGGGACAAGTGTGCGCCAAAGGAGATCGAATCTGTCCGCAAATACCTGTCACTGGCATCCCGTGCGTATAGCGAAGGCGTGATCCCGTCTTCTCTTGCCGGTGAGATCATCGAAGTCCTTACCGGATTTGCCCGGAAGATCAAAGAGTACAAGATCAAAGATACGATCTGCGTGGCGACGAGTGCCTTTCGCGAGGCCGGTAACCGCGCCATGGTCATCGAGCAGATCCGCGTGCAGACCGGCATCAGGGTACAGGTCCTCGACAACGCGCAGGAGCGCTATTTCCACAATCTGGCCGTAAAAGAGAGCCAGCCGCACTTTTCCGATCTCGTTTCAGAGGGGACCATGGTCCTCGATATCGGTGCGGGCAGCATGCAGGCGACGCTCTACGATAAGTCCGATCTGGTATTCAGCCAGAACACGCGTCTCGGATCGCTTCGTGTCAGCGAGATGCTCTCAGATCTCGTGAAACAGACGACACACTATACCGAGGTCCTCGAGGAGTTCATCTCGCAGGATCTGGCGGAGTACCACGCAATTGAGCCGAAGAACATCAAGTATAAGAATCTGATCGTGTTCGGATCCGATATGGGCTTTATCAAGGCGCTGGCCGGGCAGTCACCGAGAGAATACTGCTACCTGCCGCTCGGGAAGTTCGATGAGGTGCTGGCTCTGCTGCTTCACACTTCTTCCGAGGAACTGGCGAGAAAACTCGATATCCGGCCCTCGACAGCGCCGCTTCTTCTCCCGACCGCACTCATGATCAAGAAGATGCTCGACTATACGGGGATCGACGGCGTACATATGCCGGATGCCTCGCTGACCGAGGGCGTCATGTATGAGTATGCCTGGTCGCATAAACAATACGACCTCGTGATCGATCCCGATCAGGATCTGATCTCGGCGGCCCGACACGTGGCGAAACGATATAAGTCGGAGAAGAAACACATCACTTTCGTGGAAGACGCGGCGATGAAACTCTTCGATGCGACGAAGAAACTCCACGGGATGAGCTCCCGGGAACGGACGCTTCTTCGTGTCGCGGCTCTCTGTCATGAACTTGGTAAATTCATCAACATCGCGAACCCGAATCCATCTACATACAGTATCATCGACAGGACAGAGCTGATCGGCATGTCCGAGCAGGAGAGAAAAATCGTGGCGCTCGTCGGACGGTATTATACCGATCCGGATTTCTATCAGGACCAGCGCTATGCAGAGATACCGACAGAGGATCAGGTCCTGGTCAGTAAACTTACGGCGATCCTGCGCCTTTCCGATGCGCTCGACGGTTCCCACAGACAGAAACTGCGCGATATTTCCGTGGCGATGGGTCCGGACGGACTTATCATCAGCGGAGATACGATGTACGACATGACCTATGATAAGTGGTTCTTCGAGAACCACACTGACCTGTTCGAACAGTTCTTCAGAGTCAAAGCATTCTTACGCGTCCGGAGGCAAATCAGATGAGTACGAAGAAAGAGAAGAAAGAAAAGAAACTGCAGGGAGTATCCACGGAAGTGGCACATTCTGCGATGGATAATGCCGATATCGAGGCGGACTCCACCCGGTATTTCAACCGCGAACTGAGCTGGCTGGAGTTTAATAACCGTATCCTTTTTGAGTCCCGTGACACGAAGAATCCGCTTCTCGAGAGATTGAAATTTCTATCGATCACGGCGTCGAATATGGACGAATTCTATATTGTCCGTGTGGCCTCGCTTCGGGACCTCTTAAGTGTCAGTTACGACGAACTGGATATTTCCGGAAGGACAGTCAAGCAGCAGTTGCAGGAGATCGATGAGAAAGCCAGGGCGGCGATGGCGCTGATGTACTCGACATATACACGCTCACTGGTGCCGTCACTTAAGAACCATAATATTCTGATGAGTGATTATGCGGATCTCGACGATAAGGCCCAAGAGATATGCGATGAGTATTTCCGCTCGACGCTCTATCCGATCCTGACGCCGATGGCGGTCGATGCCTCCCGCCCGTTCCCGCTGATCTATAACCGCCAGCTCAACCTTTGTGTGCTGATCGATGAGACGGAAGAAGACCGTGAGGCGAGACTTACCAAGCAGGAAAAGAAGGGGAAGACCTATGATCCCTACTACCGCTTCGCGACACTTCAGGTGCCGACCGTTGTCCCGAGACTCTTCGAACTGCACCTGTCACAGGGCGTATGCTTCGTCCCGATCGAGCAGATCATCCGCGCGAACCTTGCATCGCTGTTCGTGGGATCCAAAGTGCTCGCCAGTGGTTTTTACCGCGTTATGAGAAATGCCGATCTCGATATCGATGAGGATGAGGCGGAAGATCTTCTGAAGGAAATCGAGGAACAGGTGAGAAAACGCCGTTTCGGTGAGATCATCCGCATGGAGGTCAACGAAGATATGGCGCCGGAGCTTCTGAAGTTCCTGACCTCTTCTCTAAAGATATCGAAGAAAGATGTATTCGCGGTTAATGGTCCGATCGATCTGACTTTCCTCATGAAGGTGTACGGCAAGGTCAGCGATGAGTATCCTGAACTGTGCTACCACGCTTTTTCCCCGGCAAAACCGAAGATGTTCCCGGAGGGCGTGAATATCTTCGACGCGATCCGCAGTAAAGACCGTCTCGTCCACCATCCGTATGAATCCTTCGACCCGGTCGTGGAGTTCGTACGTCAGGCCGCCGAGGATCCGAAGGTCCTCGCGATCAAGCAGACACTCTATCGTGTCAGCAGTAGTTCCCCGATCATCAGGTCGCTCGCGGAAGCCGCGCAGAACGGTAAGCAGGTCATGGTACTCGTCGAACTGAAGGCCCGTTTCGATGAGGAGAACAACATCAACTGGGCGAAGATGCTCGAGAAAGCGGGCTGCCATGTTATCTACGGTCTGGTGGGACTGAAGACTCACAGTAAGATCACTCTCGTGGTCCGTGATGAGGAAGACGGGATCCGGAGATACCTGCATCTGGCGACCGGAAACTATAACGACATCACGGCGAAGATCTACACGGATATCGGTCTTTTCACCGCATCGGAGACTTTCGGCGTCGATGCATCCGAGTTCTTTAATACTTTGTCGGGATTCTCCGAGCCACCGGAGTGGAAACGACTGATCCCGGCCCCGACAAGGATGAAGAACTACTTCCTCCAGAAGATCGCCCAGGAAGCCAAGAATGCCCGAAAAGGGAAGAAGACCCGCATCATCGCGAAGATGAATTCTCTTGTCGATGCCACGATCATCGACGCGCTCTACGACGCATCCTGCGCAGGCGTGCCGATCGACCTGATCGTGCGAGGCATCTGCTGTCTGCGCCCCGGCGTGCCGGGATTGTCGGAGAATATCACGGTGCGCTCGATCACGGGACGTTTCCTCGAGCACTCCCGTATATATTACTTCTATAATGAAGGACAGGAAGATATCTACCTGTCGTCGGCCGACTGGATGCCGCGGAACCTGATCAGAAGAGTCGAGCTTCTCTTCCCGGTAGAGGACCCGGACTGCAAGGCCCGCGTCATGGAAGTGCTCGATGTGGAACTCGAGGACACCGTGAGAAGTCATTTCCTCGATTCTACCGGCAGTTATCACAAACTCGACCTGCGTGGAAAGAAGAAAATCGATAGTCAGGAAGACCTCCAGATCAGGTGAAACGTTTCATTTATCAATATCCTTTGATTAAGTGTAGTGTGAAATACACAAAAAAAGACGAAAACAGTCAAATTCTTTGTGACAGACGAATGATATTGTGTTAATCTGTATCTGTGAATAATCGCGAAAGCGAATTATGGAGGTAGAAAAATGAAAAAGAAGTTTTTGAGTGTGCTTCTTGCTGGAGCTATGCTGTTCACATTAGCAGCTGGCTGTGCCAAGAAAGAGGACAGCAAGAAGATCGGTGTTGCAATGCCGACAAAGGATCTCCAGAGATGGAATCAGGACGGCGACAACATGAAGAAGAAGTTGGAAGAAGCCGGCTTCACGGTTGATCTGCAGTATGCGGCGAATGATATCCCGACACAGCAGAATCAGATCGAGAACATGATCAACGGCGGCTGCAAGGTCCTCGTTATCGCTTCTATCGACGGTGACTCTCTGGGTACTGTACTTGCCACAGCAAAAGAGAAGAACATCCCGGTTATTGCTTATGACCGTCTTATCATGAACACCGACGCTGTTGCTTACTATGCAACATTCGACAACTACAAGGTTGGTACGATCCAGGGCGAATATCTCCGCGATCAGCTGAATCTTGAAGGAACAGATGGCCCGTACAACATGGAAATCTTCACCGGTGACCCGGGTGACAACAATGCCCGCTTCTTCTACAACGGTGCTATGGATGTCCTCAGACCTTACATCGAAGCTGGTAAGATCAACGTTAAGTCCGGCCAGATCGAGTTTGATCAGGTTGCTACAGCTAACTGGGCAACAGAGAATGCGCAGTCCAGAATGGATGCGATCATCTCCGGTAACTATGCTGACGGCACAAAGCTCGACGCTGTTCTCTGCTCCAATGACTCCACCGCTCTCGGTGTTGCGAATGCTCTCGAAGCCGGTTACACAGGTGACTATCCGTTCATCACCGGTCAGGACTGCGATATCGCAAACGTGAAGAACATGATCGCCGGCAAGCAGTCTATGTCCGTATTTAAGGATACACGTACTCTGGCGGATCAGGTCGTTGAGATGGTTAAGGCTATCATGGAAGGCAAAGAGGCTCCGACAAACGATAAGGAAACATACAACAATGGTGTTAAGGTCGTTCCGTCTTACCTCTGCACACCTGTATTTGCAGATGCCAACAACTACAAGACCATCCTGATCGAGTCCGGTTACTACACAGAGGATAAGCTGGCATAATCTCTATTTTTCAATAAAATAGGTTTTGTGAATTGACATGTCGAGTCCCCTTATTTCTTGGCAAGAGATCTAAGGGGACTTGTTCATGCAAGGCTTACACAAAAAAAAGGATTGCTAGGAGGGATAAAGTTGGCAAATATTTTGCTTGAAATGAAAAACATTACCAAAACCTTCCCGGGCGTCAAAGCGCTGGACAATGTTAACCTTCAAGTGGAAGAGGGAGAAATCCACGCATTGGTTGGTGAGAATGGCGCCGGAAAATCCACTTTGATGAATGTATTAAGCGGTATATACCCGTATGGCTCGTATGAGGGGAGCATCTTATATAACGGTGAGGAATGCCACTTTACAAATACCAAAGACAGTGAACGGAAGGGCATCGTCATTATTCATCAGGAACTGGCATTGGTTCCTTATATGACGATCGGTGAGAACATGTTCCTCGGTAATGAGCAGGGTTCTCGCTACAAAATCAATTGGAACGATACGTACGGTAAGGGTAACGAGTATCTCCGCGTCGTCGGACTTTCGGAATCATCCCGTACACTTATTAAGGATATCGGTGTAGGTAAGCAGCAGCTGGTCGAGATCGCCAAGGCGCTGGCCAAGAATGCTAAACTGCTGATCCTAGATGAGCCGACATCTTCTCTGAATGAGTCGGAGTCCAGACATCTTCTGGATCTGCTTCTCAAGTTCAAGAGCGAAGGCATGACTTCGATCATCATCTCACACAAGTTGAACGAAGTTTCCTATGTTGCAGACAAGATCACAGTTATCCGTGACGGTATGACGATCGAAACATTGACCAAGGGGGTTGATGATTGTTCCGAGGCGCGTATCATCAAGGGTATGGTAGGTCGTGAGATCTCCGACCGTTTCCCGAAGCGCACATCGCATATCGGTGAGGTCTGCTTCGAGGTCAAGAACTGGAATGCTTACCATCCGCTCTATTCGGAAAGAAAAATCGTAGATAACGTCAGTTTCAACCTGAGAAAGGGCGAAGTGCTCGGTATCTCCGGCTTGATGGGGGCCGGCCGTACTGAGCTCGCGATGAGTATCTTCGGTAAATCTTACGGTGAGAATATCACCGGTACGATCATCAAGGATGGTAAGGAACTGCACCTGCACTCGGTACAGGATGCGATCAAGAACAAGATCGCGTATGTTACTGAAGACCGCAAGGGCAACGGACTGATCCTGAGTAACGCCATTAAGACGAATACCACTCTTTCTAACCTCAAAGGTGTCAGCAACCGCGGCATCATTGACAGGGATAAGGAATATAAGGTGGCGGTGGACTACAAAGAGAAGCTTCGCACCAAGACTCCGACAGTCGAACAGTTTGTCGGAAACTTAAGCGGTGGTAACCAGCAGAAGGTACTGCTGGCGAAGTGGATGTTCGCCGATCCGGATGTTCTGATCCTTGACGAGCCGACAAGAGGTATCGATGTTGGTGCGAAGTATGAGATCTACTGCATCATCAACCAGCTCGTCAGTGAAGGTAAATCCGTCATCCTGATCTCGTCTGAGATGCCGGAGCTCTTGGGTATGTGTGATCGTATCTATGTCATGAGCGAAGGTAAATTCGTTGGCGAACTCTCCGGAGAAGAAGCGACACAGGAGAAGATCATGTCCATGATCATCAGTGTCGATAATTTCTCAGAAGAAAAGAATAAAAGTGAAGTAGGAAAGGAGTGAAATGATGAATAGTCGTAATAAAGTACTTGACTTTGTTAATAAGTACACCATGGTCATCGTGTTGATCCTGGTCATCATTTTCTTTAGTGCGCGTACAGGCGGCGCGATTCTCTATCCGAGTAACGTCAGTAACCTGATCTCGCAGAATGCATATGTATTTATTCTTGCAACCGGTATGCTTCTTTGTATCCTTACCGGTGGTAACATCGATCTTTCGGTCGGTTCCGTAGTCTGCTTCGTCGGTGCGGTGGGCGCGACGCTCATGGTGTCGAAGGGCCTGAACCCGGTCCTGTCTGTGATCATCATGTTCGTTATCGGTACTCTGATCGGCGCATGGCAGGCTTTCTGGATCGCATATGTGCGTATCCCTCCATTTATCGTTACTCTCTCGGGCATGTTGATCTTCCGAGGACTCAGTAACGTTGTGCTGGATGGTATGACTGTTTCGCTTAATACAGAGGGCACACTCGGATTCGTCAAGGCATTCGGTGGTGGTGCGAACTGCTATATCCCGGATTTCATCGGAGGCTCGGGAAGCAGCATCAACGTAACCTGTATCGTGGCGACTGCGATCGCGATCGTGATCTTCCTTCTGATCATGGTCAAGAACCGTATGACCAGACTGAAGAAGAATTACGAAGTCGAGAACATGGGACCGTGGATGTCGAAGATGATCATCATCTCGGTGGTTATCGGAGCATTCGGTTTCCGTCTTTCCCAGTATAAGGGTATCCCGAACGTTCTTCTCATCGTTGTCGGTGTCATCATCATCTATTCCTACATCACATCGAATACCACGACAGGCCGTTATTTCTATGCGGTAGGTGGTAACGAGAAGGCGACGAAGCTCTCCGGTATCAACACCAATAAGGTTTACTTCCTGGCGTATACCAATATGGGTCTTCTCGCTGCACTGGCCGGCATGGTCACCATCGCCCGTATGACATCGGCGCAGCCGACATATGGTCAGAACTATGAGATGGACGCGATCGCATCCTGCTTCATCGGTGGTGCTTCCGCATATGGTGGAATCGGTACAGTCCCGGGTGTTATCATCGGTGCTCTTCTGATGGGTGTCATCAACCTCGGTATGTTCTCCATGGGTGTTGACCAGAACATGCAGAAGGTCGTTAAGGGTCTCGTTCTCCTCGCAGCCGTTATCTTCGACGTAGTAAGTAAGCGCGGCGGTAAGCTGATGGCTAAGAACGCATAAGCAACTGCTTTTGATCTGATCAGGGCCGTCTCGAAAGAGGCGGCCTTTTTTGCTGTGTCGTCTAAGGTGTTTTTGCGCGAAATGGGCAGGAAATTGCAAGAAGCCCCCTAAAAATGGTAAAATGATTCACAGTCGTGATGACTGATTCTGGAGAAACCCGAGGAACCGTACATGGATCTTTCCGTGGTCATGCCCGCATATAATGAGGGAGATCATATCTATACCAATCTGCTGAAAACAGACGAGATCCTGTCGGGTTTCTGTTCATCCTATGAGATCGTCTGCGTCAATGACGGAAGTAAAGACAATACCGAAAAAGAGATCCGCAGGGCGATGGAGAGCTGCGAGCGCATCCGGATCGTCACCTATATGCCGAACGGCGGAAAAGGACACGCAATCAAGAAGGGCGTCGAGGCGGCCGTCGGAGACCGCATCGCGTTTCTCGATTCGGATCTCGATCTGTCTCCGGATCACTTCGAAGATTTCCTTAAGCATATGGAGTCGGAAAAGGCCGATGTCGTCATCGGCAGTAAGATGCATAAGGAATCGAAACTTGATTATCCGCCGCTTAGAAGATTCATCAGTTTCGGATACTACGTCATGCTCCGGGTGCTCTTTCATCTTCATGTGCACGATACCCAGACCGGTATCAAGCTCTATCGGGGAGACCTCTTAAAGAGCATCGTGCCCGATGTCATGACAAAGGGCTTTGCCTACGATATCGAGCTTCTGGCCGTCGCAAACGAGATGGGAGCGAAGATCATCGAAAGGCCGATCCGTCTCGTATTTACCCGTTCGGGCGGTTTCTCCCGGATCAGACTGTCGGATATCTGGCAGGTATTTAAGGATACATTTAAGATCAGAAAAAAGATCGGCAGGATCAGAAAAGAGAAGAGAAAGGCAGGGAAGTAAAATGGCAGAGAAGTACGATTATCTGGTAGTCGGTGCAGGTCTCTATGGCGCGGTGTTCGCGCATGAAGCGAAGAAGCGTGGAAAGACCGTGCTGGTGATCGAGAAGCGTCCTCATATCGCAGGAAACGTGTACTGTGAAGATGTCGAGGGCATCAAGGTCCATACTTATGGCGCGCATATCTTCCATACCAATAATACGGAAGTATGGGAGTACCTGAATCAGTTCACGACCTTCAACCGGTTCACGAACAGTCCGGTGGCCAACTATAAGGGCGAACTGTATTCGCTTCCCTTTAACATGTATACCTTCAACAAGATGTGGGGTGTCGTGACACCGCAAGAGGCCATGGCGAAGATCGACGAGCAGAAAGCGGAGATGGCGGGAAAAGAACCAAGAAATCTCGAAGAGCAGGCGATCTCCCTCGTCGGAAGAGATATCTTCGAAAAACTCGTCAAGGGCTATACCGAGAAGCAGTGGGGGAGAGACTGTAAGGATCTTCCGGCATTTATTATCAAGCGTCTCCCGGTCCGTCTGACCTTCGATAACAATTACTTCAATGCTCTTTATCAGGGCATCCCGACCGGCGGCTATACCAAGATGGTCGAGAACATGCTTTCGGGTATCGAGGTGAGATGTAATACGAACTACTTAGACGATAAGGAGAAGTGGAACGCGATGGCCGACAAGGTCGTCTACACAGGCCCGATCGATGCATACTTCGGTTTCTCGCTCGGATATCTGCAGTACCGCTCCGTACGCTTCGAGACCGAGCTTCTGGATCAGCCGAATTTCCAGGGAAATGCAGCGGTCAACTATACCGACAGAGAGACGCCGTGGACACGTATCATCGAGCATAAGTGGTTCACGTTCGGTAAAGACGAGAATGGCAAAGATCTTCCTAAGACGGTCATCAGCCGCGAGTTCAGTTCGGAGTGGAAGCCCGGAGATGAACCGTACTATCCCGTAAATGATGAGACAAACAGTGCGCTCTACGGAAAGTACAGAGAACTGGCCGATCAGGAAAGCAGCGTCATCTTCGGCGGAAGACTCGGTGAGTATAAGTACTACGACATGGATGCCGTTGTGGCCTCGGCGCTCGCTATGGCAAAAGAAGAATTGAAGTGATACATTTAAAGTAACGAAATCCGAAGGAGGACCTGAACATGGATGATCTGTATATTGTCATGCCGGCCTATAACGAAGAAGCAAATATCGAGTCGGTGGTGACTGCGTGGTACCCGATCCTCGAAGGAAAAGGAGAAGGCTCGAGACTTGTTGTCGCTGATAGCGGCAGTGTGGATAAGACCCATGAGATCCTTCTTGCCCTTAAGGAGAAATATCCGAAGGTCGAGGTGCTTCCGGACACGCTCAAACAGCATGGCCCGAAGCTCATCGCTCTATATAAATATGCGATTGCGCAGGGCGCGGACTATATCTTCCAGACCGACTCGGACGGACAGACCAATCCCGCAGAGTTCGCGGCATTCTGGGAGCTCCGTAATACCCATGATGCGATCCTCGGTAACCGTGTCGTACGAGGCGACGGCAAGTCCAGAAAGTTCGTCGAGAACTTCCTTTGTTTCCTCCTGAGACTGCACTTCGGAGTGAAGGTCAAGGACAGTAATGCTCCGTTCCGGCTCATGAAGTCTTCTCTCGTCAATAAGTATGTGGGGAGATTTAAGGAGGACTATAACCTCCCGAACGTCATGCTGACCACGTTCTTTGCCTACTATAAGGAGAACTACACGCTCCGCGAGATCACTTTTAAACCGCGTCAGGGCGGCAAGAATTCCATCAACATCAAGAAGATCATCAAGATCGGCTGGGCGGCTCTTGCAGATTTCCGTGCTTTTAAGAAGGAGATGAAGAAGAAGTGAATCCGGAAGAGACGCACAAGGAACAGATCCAAGCCGATCCTTCGATCGAGGCGATGACACGAGAGGAAGCCATGGAGTATTTCCAGCTTCCGGCCTGGGCGAAAAGAGAAGATCTGGATAAACAGTTCTGGAAACTCGGGAAGATATATAAAGCGCAGAAAGACGAGCAGAAACTGGCAGACATTTCCGCGGCATATGCGATCGCGACCGGAGAGCGTGACCGGAAAAGAGAAGAGAAAAAAGAAGAAGAAACGGCGAAGCACTATTTCGGCAAAACGAAGAAACAGTGGGCCGAATTCTGGCATTATGAGTGGTGGAAGTTCGCCATCGCCGCAGCTGCACTCATCATGATCACTTCCGTGATCAGTTATTTCTTTATGGAACCGAAGACGGATTTCCGTGTGGCTTCGATCGGACACTTCTCCCAGGATACAGAGATGCTTGCCGACTACATGAAGGAGAACTACGGTTTTAAGAATCCGGATGTAGACTTCGCCAATGTCGTATCCGATAACGATGAGGGCGAAGAGGTGGAGCCCTATGCGGCCTCCAAGGCCACTTCACTGATCGCCGTACGGCCGGATATCCTGGTGATGGATGCCATGACGGCTCCCGCATATGTCATGGGCGAAAATATGATGAATCTCGATGATGTCTATGCGCAGATGCTCGCTACATGGTCGGCGGAGTCGCTCTCCCATATCGAGCCGTATATGTACTCTAAGGCGAGATTCTACGAAGAATACGCAGACACGCTCCCGCAGGAGTATAGAGATGATCTCGATGCACTCACGCCTGAAGATGAGATCGAGCATGTCTACGGTTTTATCATCCGAGACGAGATCGACCGTCTGAGCCTCGGTTATACAGTCAAGTGGAAAGAGTCCGATCCATGCATCATCATCAGTGTCAATCTCGCGAGCGGACAGGTGGATAAGGCAAAGGAGATCATGCAGAAACTCCTGCTGGATATTCCGACATTCCGCGCGGCCTACCTCGAGACGCATCCTTACGCCGAGGCGACGGACTGAGTAATAGCGGCGGACGGAAATGTTCCCGCGGTTTCTTACATGTCGGTATTTTCTTTAAGTGAAGCGATTTCATCCGGGGTGAGAGGATACATCTCCCCCGGTTTTTGTCCGTCGCGGAGAGTGAGTGTACCTATGCTCTCGCGGTGAAGCGCGATGACCGGTCGTCCCACGAAGGCCATCATTCGCTTGACCTGGTGGGTCTTGCCTTCCGTGAGTGTCAAGCGGCACTGCTGATCCGAAAGGAGCGTAAGTTCGGCGGGCTTAAGTTTCTCGGGAGCGTGTCCCGCTTCCATAAGTGTCATTCCTTTAGCAAACAGAGCAACTTCCTTATCCGTTAAGCTCTCGCCGGTATAGGTCACGAGATAGACCTTCTTCTGGTGCCATTTCGGGCTGGTGAGACGGTGAGAGAGCTCTCCGTCATTGGTGAGAAGAAGCACGCCCGTTGTATGGTAATCGAGTCTTCCGACGGGGGAGATCTTCTTAGATTGTAATGCCCGGGGAAGAAGATCGCCTACGCAGGGAAGCCGGTCATCGGACATGGCCGTCAGGTAATTATCCGGCTTATTAAGACAGAAATACAGGTATCGCGAAGAGGTGACCGGTATCCCGTCAAGTGTGAGAAACCGGGCCTGCTCATCCGTGATGTGGAAGGCAGGATCAGAAAGGACATCTTCATGAAGACGGACCCGTCCCGCGCGCAAAATGTCCTTGATCTCAGATCGGGTCCCGTAGCCCGAATTAGCCAGCAATTTATCCAATCTCATGCCAGTATTATAACAAAATCGATAGTTTTTCACGCATGAAAAATGAGAAACTTGTGATATAATGAATATGTAAGATTCAAAATGAGGGATACTATGGCCGCACGCATTATTAACATCAAAGAGGGCATGCCCAAGGTAGATGTTGCCACCCGTAAATTACGGTTGGAACTGAATACCATGCGCCGTGTCGGAGTCAACCAGGTGAAGATCATTCACGGGTATGGTTCGACCGGTAAGGGCGGCGTGATCAAGTCGGCCACACATGAGGTGCTGCGCACGATGCAAAGTGAAGGGAAGATCTCCCTATTCTGCCCGGGTGAGCAGTTCGGTCCTTTTGAGACTCTCGGTAAATCGATCGTGGAGAAGTGCCCTTCTTTCCGCAATGATCCGGACTGGGCAAAGGCCAATGACGGGATCACCGTGGTACTGATCCGATGAAAATTTCCTGGAATGATTTTGTAGAAGAATGCAGGTCCTGTCATGCCTGTCCGCTGGCACAGACGAGAAATAATGTCGTCATTTACCGAGGCAGTGTCGTGGCTCCGATTATGTTCGTCGGGGAAGGTCCTGGCGCGACAGAGGATGAGAAGGGTCTGCCGTTTGTCGGACAGGCGGGAAGACTCCTGCAGCTTCTGCTGGACGCACAGGGATTTAAGGAGAAGGACTTCCATATCGCCAACGTGGTGAAGTGCCGTCCTCCGGAGAACCGCGTGCCGACAGACAGCGAGGCCGCTGCATGTAAGAGACTCCTCGGAAAGCAGATCCTCATCGCTAAGCCGAAGATCATCGTGCTTCTTGGAAAGACGGCCTATACACTCTTTACGGGAGATAAGACTGCCAAGATGACACAGATACGAGGCAGTTTCCTAGAGAAGAACGGATACCTGATCCTGCCGACATTTCACCCGGCCTATATCCTCCGCAACAATAACGAGCGGATCAAACTGTGGCAGGATATCGCGCTGGTCAGAAGAAAGGCGGAGGAACTCGGTCTGATGGAGGTCCTTCCTGCTTTGCCGGAAATGCCGTCTGAGCGTCCTTCAAAGGACTGAGAAATCCGGGTATCGGACAGCTTTCTCTGTTTCTCTACATGAATTTGTTCGAAAATGCGGAAGAAAAGTCTTGCGCGATGGGATTGATTTTGGTATACTTTCTTCCGTTGATTAGCAACATTGCCGAATTGTGTAAGGGTAGCACTCCGGTTTCTGGCACCGTCTGTCTGGGTTCGAATCCTAGTTCGGCAGCCATAAGGCTGTTTCTTCAAAAGAAGAGACAGCTTTCTTTTTTTCTCAAAATGAAAATGCATGAAAAGAAGTGAAAGAAATCGTATTGACAATCCTTTTCTATCTCTTTAATATATGTTTCGTTTCTAGTTGAAAACGGGGAGTGAACAGCATGATCAATGTCGATAGAAGAAAGATGATCCTGGAGATCCTGGAAAATGAGAGCCGTATCTCGACTACAGATCTGCAGACGCGTCTGGGTGTCACCGGGGCTACTGTCAGAAGTGATCTTCGTGATCTGGAACGCGAGGGCGCCATCGTGCGTTTCCATGGCGGCGCCAGAATGTCTGATTCCGTGAAGCAGTCCTCCAATCCGGAGAACTACATGTGGAGGTCGGTGATGTCTGTTGCTGAGAAGACGGCGATCGGCAAGGAAGCCGGACGTTTCGTCCATGAAGGAGAGACGATCTTCATCGATGCGAGCTCGACTACTTTTCATATGATCCCGTTTATCAGTAAACTCGACAATATCACGATCGTGACAAATGGTATCCACACCGCGATGGAGATCCAGAGGTATAGTAATTTCAGAACGGTTCTGGTCGGTGGTGTGCTGAGACCGCACTCCGGCGCGATCGAAGGCCTGCTGTGCGAGGAAATGCTCCGACACATCAGCGGTGACAGTTATTTTGTATCGGGAAACGGTTTTTCCATTAACTCGGGATTGACCGGGCATAACTTCTATGAACTGGAACTGAAGAAGCGCTTCGCCGAGAAGTGCAAACGCTGTATCGCTCTGGTCGATTCATCGAAACTGAATTCTGATTCGGCTTCCTCTTTCATCCCGGCAGAGAAGATCAACGTGCTGATCACGGACTCGGGCATCTCGGATGCGCAGGCGCAGGAGATCCGCGACTTCGGGATCGAACTTGTCATCGCCCCGTTAGGCTGATCCGTTCCTGTCGGCTGCGTCGGAAGCGATCTTCTGTTTGAGCTGTTTCGGCGTGATATTTTTGTGCTTCTTAAACTGCGTGATAAAGTAACTCGATGTCGAGAATCCCGTGTCGAGCGCGATGCTGCTGATGCTTCTGGATGTGGTAATCAGGAGTTTTTCTGCCTCGGTAAGCCGCACGAACAGAAGGTAATCCGAGAACGTCTGTCCCATGCAGTTCCGAAAGAATCGGGAGAAATAACTGTAACTCATGTTACACATCTTCGCCATCTGCTCGGCAAGGACCGGATGCATGTAGTTCTTATGAATATGATCGAGCACAGCGTTGAGCCTTATGAGATCTTCCTCCTGAATGGAAGCCGTCTTGTAAAGTGAGATCCCGTTCTTCTCCATACGCCGCAGATACCACAGGAATATCCGGAGGATATCGGAGCGGATCGCCAGTTCGAAGCCGGGGGCCTGCTCGGTGAATTCGCGGTGATAGTCACGGATGTACTCCGGAATGTGTGTACCCTCAAGTTCGTCCTTCGTGGCCAGAAGAGAAAAACTGCCGTCATCCGCGCTGCTTCCGGAGAAGGCCGTGCGGAAAGGAAGTATGTACTTGGCACCGGTACTGTAGATAGGGCTCGTGAAGAACTGGGCGGGGTCGAACTGCAGACAGTAATACTCACACGGCTCGAAGTGGCGGAAGGCGTGCACCTCGTTTACGTTGATCAGGAGCATATCGCCCTCGTGAACCAGTACGTCCCGATTGGCCATGGAGGCATAAAAACTCCCGCGGATCCCGTAGATGATCTCGATAAAATCATGATAGTGCGCAGGGATCTCGCGGCAGGGATCCTCGTTGCCCAGAAAATGGAGACACGATGCGATGGCGCCCTCCAGGTGGGAACGGTGAAGATCTTCGTATATAGCTTCCCCTTCGTGGGGGATGTGCTTCGTCTTCATAGGCAAGGGTTATGCTCCGATCCTGTGTATCTGAAATCTTCATTCAGAATAACATTATCGGACAAATAATGAAAGGAAAACAGCAAAATAGTGAAATTTTTACTCTCCGGCGCTTCCGATATCGGAAGTCACGCAGGCATCATGAATCACGACGGAGATGGCATCGGCGAATTCGGCCGGGGAGACGCCGAGCGCGGATATGATGTCATATAGTATCTTGACCGTAGGGTTGGCGGTGCCCCGTTCGATATTACAGTAGTAGGAATGATTGACGCCGCTACGGTTGCAGACACTGTTCTGGGAGAGCGCTTTCTGGCGACGGAGATTACGAATGGCGAAACCGACGATCTTATATAAGTCCATATTTTTTGCCTCCTTAATGATGCTTTCTGGAAATCCGTAAAACAACCCGACTATTTGCAGTTTCATAATACAACCGCGCGGAGGGATTGATAAGGCCGGAAAGAAGAGTTTGTGTCACTTTTCTTCGAGTTTCCGAACGTAGAGGGCAAATTATTCTTTCTGTGTATAATGTTCAGGAGTTCATGCAAAACCGGGCAAAGTTGTCGTATAATAAAGTGAAGTGACAAAAAGCGGAAAGGTACCGATTCTATATGGCGCAAAGCAGTGATATTCGTTTGCCGTCCTGGATCTCCCCGGGAATGGTTTTCCAGCAGGGTGTTCCCGTGATCCTCCGTGGAGAGGTAGAGTCGGCGCAGACTCCGGTGACGCTGGAGGTAATGAAGGACCCGACAGATGGGCGTAAGGTATCCAAACTGGATACGGACTATGGTGTTATCTTAAGCCTGGAGACGGTCTCGGATGAAAACGGCGGTTTCCGCTTCGAGCTCCCGGCCTACCGTTCTTCTACAGACGCCTATACACTTGTTTTTCACTCACTGACACAGACACTGACGATCGAGGACTGTCGATGCGGAGACGTATGGCTGATGTTCGGCGGACGCCCGATCTCTTCGGCTATCTCTGAGACATCGGCGCCGCGTACGCCTCTTAAGAAAGATGTCATGCCGCTCCTTAGGTTTTATTCGCCGAAGCGTAATGTTCTCGACCAAGTTGAGGATCTCTCCTATGAACCGATCCTGAATGTCGATGACAGTAAGTGGATCCGTATCCGCGATACCAAGGAACTGGCGAAGGTCTCGTCGGTCGCTTTCTCCTACGCGTACCATCTGGCCGAGCAGCTCCACTATCCTGTGGGCATACTGGATCTGGCAGAAGAATATGCCCCGATCTACCGGTGGCTCTCGCATCAGGGCATCGACGCCAACGAAGCGATCCGCAGTTACCTCGAAGAGAGAAATCTCTATTTCGACGAGGAAGGCTGGCGTGTCAATATCGCCCGTCTCACGGAGAAGAAGGATGCGATCCTTACGGGTTCGATCCTGAAGGAAGAACCGGCACCGGGTGAAGAACCGAAGAGTGAGGAGTCCTTCGTTTTCGAAGACGAGGAGAAGATCGATGTGCCGGTCGATCCCGAAGGAGCGCTGGCCTTTGAGGATCAGAAAGCCGGAAAAATAGAAAAGAAAGATGATGATACATCTTCAGGGGAGGAATCTGATCCCGAAGATACAGAGGATCCGGCAACAGAGAAGAATGTCTCGGAAGAAGACGATGATGCGCCACCGCTGTCATTCCCGACCGAGGAACTGAAGCATTACGAGAAGCAGAAGAATAATCACGAACTTCTGAATTCCATGATCCCATCTGCAGAGACCATCATCGAGACCGAGACGCTTGTCTCGGAAGCGGCGCATCGCCCGCTCGTCGGACCGGCCGATATGATGTCTGTCTTCTATAACCATAAACTGGCTCCGCTTTGTGACATGAGTATCCGTGGTATCGTATTTGCGCCGGACTCGTCCGATGCCCAGATCGGGAAACCCTATACCGCGATGGTCCGTCAGCTCCTGATGGATCTGGCCGGTGTTTTCGGCCCGAGAGAGATCACGGACAAGCATCAGGTACCGTCGTTTATCATCATGCAGCTGCATCCGGATGTCATGGATCCGGAACATCCGTTCCGCCATGTCGAGTTTAACGAGAATCTCTGCGCGATCCGCAGAAGATTTCCGATGCCGATCGGTATCCTCGGCCAGCACGATCTCCTTCTACCGAACAAGGCGGTCTCCTTCACACTGGGACGCCGCCTGTCGTGTATCGCACTCGGCCTTCACTTCACCCCGAAGATGCCGGCGTCCTGTCCGGAATGTGTCGGTGTCGAGGTGATCGGCAATAAGGTCATGCTTTCTTTCGATAATACGGTCGACGGCCTGCGTCTGTCCGAAACAGAGTCGATCCTCAGAGGATTTGCGGTCTGTGACGAGAGCCGGGTCTATGTGCCGGCACAGGCGAGGATCCTCCATGGCGTGCGTGTCATGGTCTGGAATGACGACGTTCTTGATCCGGTGGGCGTGACGTACGGATACTGTCCGATCCCGCATCAGGCGACGTTCCGGAACCGTATCGATCTTCCGGTACTGCCGTTCCGTTTTGACCGGATCCCGTCTGAGTACTGCCCGGATCTGACATTTACGGCCTGTGAAGATATCGATTTCATCGGCAAAAGAACTTGGGACAGTGATTTTGAGAGACTGGAGACCTACCAGATCAGGAAAGGAAAGGCCACGATCAACCGCGAGGTCATGAATAAGACGCAGGGTGCTGCTTCCCTTCGTATCGAGTATGAGCCGGAGAACAGTCTCCTGTCATTCGGACCGGTGCTCTCGTATGCTTCGGTTCTGGCTCCGCTCCGCTTCTCGAAGGCCAGAAGGATCTGCCTCGATGTCTTTAATCCGGATCAGTGCGAGAAGACGATGCAGATCTCGGGATTCCGTGGTGAGGCGACGATCCAGATCGGACTGCGCTGGCAGACGATCTCCCTGAACTGGGCATCCTTTGACGACATGGAGATCTCGGAACTGCTGTTCACCATATTTGACAGGCAGCGCTCCGGTGCCATCTATATCGATAATATCCGCTTTCTGCCATAGGAAGAACAGGCAGGAACAAGAAAGGAGCCGCCCGATGGTCGAAGATTTATTACCGGCATTTGAGAAGAGCATACTGGAGTCTTCCGGGTCGATACCGGTCGTGTTTGAAGGCGTAGAACATTGTTACGAGACCTCTACGCCGTTTCCGACATCGAGCCGGCATACTTCCCATGAGCTTCTGTATCTGCGCAGAGGGAAGTGTGAATTTACGATCAACGGCAAGATCGTACAGGTCACAAAAGGAAGCACCCTGATCATCCGTCCGCAGATGACGCACTCCGTACGCGTCCTCGAGGGACCGGCGGATATGGTCGTTCTGTATTTCGGATTTTCGTCGGATATCCAGAAAGCGCAGCAGGCCCTCCTGTCGAAACCGAAGGAGACACAGCCGATGGCGAACGGGAGACTGCGTGGCGGTCCGACAGTGCCTTTCCTGCAGGAAAATGTATCCTCTCTGCCACTCGAGTATTTCCTGGATTTTGCGCAGGGCGAGAGTGCAGTAGGGGACGGATCTTCCTATCTCATGATATCCGGTAAGAGCCGGCAGGCGATCGGTGTTCTGGCCGAGAGGATCATGCGCGAGAGCCGCCAGGATGCCTATGCCAAGGATATGATGATGCAGATCCTCACCATGGAGCTTCTGATCACGCTGTCTCGTGCGCTGCGCGAAGAATGGGAAGAGAGCCTCCGTGTGAAGAACGGCAAGGCCAGGGAACTTGTCCTGATCGCCCGTGATTATCTCGACGAGAACTATGACCGCGGCGTGACCGTGGCAGAGACTGCTGCCTATGTGTTCCTGAGCCAGGGATACTTTACCAGAGCTTTTCGTGATGAATTCGGCATCAGCCCGATGAATTACCTGATGCAGATCCGTATCGAGGCAGCATGCCGTCTCCTGACACAGAAGGAGATCAAGGTCAGCGGCATCGCGACGTCAGTTGGTTTTTCGAGCCCGCAGAGATTCAACGTGGCTTTCCGTAAACAGAAGGGCATGACGCCCATGGAATATAGACATAAGTATGCAGAGTAAGGAGACAGAAAATGAGTGTATATGATGACGATTTCCGTGTGCCGGAGGAGAGCCGGAAGGGGATGGATCTTCCGAGGATAGAGAGAGCCGTGAGAGAGATCCTGATCGCAGTCGGTGAAGATCCGGACCGCGAAGGACTTGTCGAGACACCGAACCGCGTGGCCCGCATGTATGGTGAGGTGTTCTCGGGCCTTCACAGAGATATCAGCAAGGATATCAAGACGTTTTCATCGGACGACGATGAGATGATCCTCATCGGCGATATCCCGTTCTACTCGATGTGTGAGCATCACCTCCTTCCGTTCCACGGCAAGGCGCATGTCGTCTATATCCCGCGAGATGGTAAGATCCTGGGCCTTTCGAAGGTGGCCCGTATCGTGGATACACTGTCCCGTAAACCGCAGTTGCAGGAGCGTCTGACCTCGGAGATCGCCGACACGATCCAGAAGGCGGTCGACGCCCAGTCGGTCTGTGTCGTGATCGAAGCGGAACACCTCTGTATGACGATGCGCGGTATCCGTAAACCCGGTTCGAAGACCGTCACCTCCGCGATGCGGGGCGGTTGCCGTTCAGATGCGAGGACAAGATCCGAGGCTCTGGCCCTGATCAACCGGCCGAGAAACATCCTCTGAGTTAGGAGAAAGTGAAATGGCCGAAACAGAGATCGTGAGTAAGAAGTGGGTCTGTAAAGACCGGTTCCTCGATTACGGCAGGATGCTGGTGATGGGGATCGTGAATGTGACACCGGATTCCTTCTCGGATGGAGGACTTTTCTACACGCCGGATCACGCCGTGATCCATGCGAGGGAACAGCAGGAAGAAGGAGCCGATCTTCTCGATATCGGCGCCGAGTCGACACGCCCCGGAAGTGAAGCGATCTCCGCAGACGAAGAACTGTCCCGGCTGATCCCGGCGCTTCAGTTGATCTCGCGCGAAGTGACAGTCCCTATCTCCATCGACACCTATAAGAGCAAGACTGCCGCCGAGGCTCTGAAGTTCGGCGCATCGATCATCAACGATGTGTGGGGACTCCAGTATGACGGGAAAATGGCTGACGTTGTCGCCGAGTCCGGGGCCGGTGTGGTCATCATGGCCAACTATACTGATCCGAAGATCTTCGCCCGGTCCGGGGAGATCGTGGATGACTGTCTCCGCTTTTTCGAAAAGAGTGAGAAGATCGCCGATGCGGCGGGAATAAAAAGAGAGAAGATCCTCTTTGATCCGGGAATCGGATTCGGGACGGACACGAAGGAATCGATCGCGCTTCTTCGGGCGATCCCGATGATACAGCAGAAGGGGTACCCGCTTCTGATCGGGCCTTCCCGGAAGCGCTTCATCGGCGAAGTGCTCGGTGGCGTTCCGGCTGACCGGCGTGATCCGGCAACGGCTTCGGTAGCCGTCTACTGCAAGGAAAAGTCCGCAGCCTGCATCCGCGTACATAACGTCTGGGAGACCGTGTCTGCGCTTAAGATGCAGGATGCACTTTCGGACTAAGGAGGCAGGGCATGGATAAGATAGTACTGTCGAATATGAGATTTAGGAGCCGCTCGGGCGTGCTTCCGAAAGAGAAGAAAGACGGTCAGGACTTTGTGGTGACGGTCACCATGGAGATACCGGATATACGGGGCTGCCGTACCGACGATATAGCGGATACGGTCGACTATGGCGAGGTGTTTGCTCTCGTCCGTGACTATATCGAGGGTGTGTCCTGTAACCTTATCGAGTATATGGCAGAGAACGTCATCATTCGCATCATGAAGGCGTACCCGGTGGTCGAGAAAGTGACATGTGAGATACGAAAACCACTGGCGCCGATCGACGGGTGTTTTGACTCCATGAACGTGGTCATCGCCCGTACACGTGAGCAGATCGGGTACGCACTATGACCGGGTGCTATCTTTCTTTAGGAAGTAATGTAGGAGACCGCATCGGTAACCTCAGCCGGGCCGTCTCTCTTCTTCACCGGCCGAAGGAGGGCGTCCGTGTCATCTCCGTCTCTCCGGTCTTCGAGACTTCTCCGGTAGGGTATAAAGACCAGCAGGATTTTCTGAATATCTGTGTGAGAATCGAGACTTCTTTGGAGCCGCAGGCGCTTCTTTCTCTGTGCCAGCGTGTCGAAGAGACGCTCCTGCGTGTTCGTACGATCCGGTGGGGACCGCGTACGATCGATGTGGATATCCTGACGTACGGCGATATTACGATGAATACCCAAAGACTCACGATCCCCCATCCGAGGATGCATGACAGGGGATTCGTCCAGGTGCCGCTGATGTTCCTAAATGGGGAAAGCGAGATCCCGGAGAAGTGGCGCGGGGATGTCCGTTATTTCGGGGAACTGCCGTGGGAGGCACACGGGGAGATCTCCGATCCTGCGACAGTTGAATGAAACGGGAAAACCGCTATAATATAGATGTTTGAGTTTGCTTTAGTTACATGGAGGTAATCGATGGCCGAACAGGAAAATAATAAGAACAATCGCCCGGCTCAGGCAGGCGCTCCGGCAAACGGAGAGAGACCGCCGAGAAATAATAACAACCGCAACCGGAAGAGAAAACCGGGCAACGGCGGCAATCACGGTGGTGGAAACAGCAACCGCGAGAGGAGTAACTATAACCGCAATAACAGAGGTAATGGCGAGGGCGGTGCTCCCAGAGAAGAGAGACGTCAGGATAACCGTGAACGCTCAGGTTCCGCAGGACAGGATAAAAGAGAATTCCGTTCCGAGCGTAAGAACTACGACAGAAATAATCAGGAACACAGAGAAGGACGTGAAGGCCGTGAGGGTCGCGAGAGAAAGAACTGGAACCGTCGCCGTCCGGCAGACGAGACGCTCGAGGATATCCGTAAGGATAACGAGCGGATCGAGAAGGATATCTGGCTGGAGATCGCCAGCATCCACTCTGTGAAGCTGGATTGATTTTAGTATATAATAGACCGTAAGAAGAGAAGGAGGCATGGGGAGATGGAACGTGGTTTGTTTGTTACCTTCGAGGGAATAGACGGTTGCGGCAAGACCACCCAGATCGAGATGCTTTCTTCGGATCTGGAGAAAGAGAATATCCCGTTTGTTCTGATCCGTGAACCGGGAGGCACCGATATCGGTGAAAAGATCCGCACGATCCTTCTGGATAAGGCGAACAGCAGGATGCACGCGAGGACGGAGCTACTGCTGTACGAGGCGGCCAGAGCACAGATCGTGGAGGAACGGATCAAGCCGGAACTGTCTTACGGGAAAGTGGTCATATGTGACCGGTTCTTCGATTCGACGGTGGCCTATCAGGGCATCGCGAGAGATCTGGGACTTCAGGCAGTGGACTATCTGAACCACTGGAGCACGGCGGGACTTGCGCCGGATATTACGTTTCTTCTCGACCTGGACGAGGAGACCGCGTACAGGAGACGCCACGGACGATCGGATGAGGAAGACCGTCTCGAGGCGGAAGGACTGGCATTTATGAAGAAGGTCCGTGAAGGATATCTGCTCTCGAGCAGAGATCAGCCGCGGATCAGGGTGATATCCGCAACGGATACACCCGAAGTGATCTATGAGAAGATCAAGAAAACGATCTGGGAGGAACTGGAAAAATGAAACTGGTATTTGCGATCGTACATGATGAGGATACACCCCGCCTGATGGCTGAGCTGAATAAGGCCGGTTTCCGTGTGACCAAGCTCAATTCTTCCGGAGGATTTCTCCGTTCCGGCAATACGACTCTGATGATCGTAGTGGAGACGGAGAAGAAAGAGGAAGTGCTCGATCTGATCCGCAAGTACTCCTCGAGCAGACAGTCTGCGATCAATACAAACCTGACCCCGTCTGCGATGGGCGGTTCCTATGTCCCGTATCCCGTCGATGTTACAGTAGGCGGCGCGACGGTCTTCGTGGTCAATGTCGAACAGTTCGAGAAGATGTGATCTATGGCTTTTTCTGAACTGATCGGACAAAAAAACGCGAAATCACGCCTCGGTGCGGCTCTTACGGCAGACCCGGGGCATGCTTTTGTTCTGGTGGGCCCGCCGGGGATCGGCAAGAAATCACTGGCACGTGAGTTTGCCAAAGGACTCCTGTGCAGTCACCCGACCCAGGACGGCGGATGCGGCACCTGTCCGAACTGTATCTATATGAGGGAACACACGCATCCTGACTACCGTGAGCTGATGCTCCCTTCCGGTGAGAAGAACATCAAGGTGGCAGACGTCCGCACTAAAATCCTCGCCGATGTAAGCATCATGTCCCAGATCGCGGCAAGAAAGGTGTATCTGATCGATGCGGACTATCTGGGCGAAGAAGGGCAAAATGCGCTTCTTAAGACACTCGAGGAGCCACCGAAGAATGTGGTCTTCATCCTGACCGTATCAGACGAGTCTCGGCTTCTGCCTACGATCCTGTCCCGTACAGAGAGCATCCGTCTGTTTCCGAATACGGAAGAAGAGGTGGTTCAAGCGCTTACCAGATCCGATCCGGATATCCTTCCGGAAGAAGCGACTCTCTTTGCGCGTTTTTCCAACGGTATCATCGGCTATGCCAGAAAACTCTCGGAGTCGTCCTGGCTCACGGATGCTTGGGAAGAGGTCACAGATCTCCTGCTTCGTCTCCCGGACTTGTCGAGAACGGAGCTTCTGACCGAGCGGTATTCGTTCTTTGACGAAGAGAAGGAGCATTTTTCGGATATTCTTTCCCTGATGGAACTCGTCCTCGGAGAGATGGCGCTCGAGGTGGTTGCGCCGGGAGCGGATGCCTTGCGGGGAGAAGGAAAAAAAGATAAGATTAGCAAGATGGTCAGAAAGTATGGTATCACCATGCGTAAGATCGGTCTTTGCAGTGAAGCGCTGACGGCTGCGGCCAAAGCGTATAAGAGTAATGGAAATTATGAGATGATCGTATGCCGGATGCTTCTGGCATTGAAAAAAGGAGTTATGTAAATGGCAAAAGTTGTGAATCTTCGGTTCCACGATGCGGGCAAGCCCTATCGCTTTCTCGCCGGAGACCTGAAGCTCAAAGTCGGGGACGCGGTCATGGTCAATACCGCGCTCGGTCAGGATATCGCGTTTGTGGTAGATGAACCCTTCGATCTCCCGGACGATAAGGTCGATGAGACGATCCTGCCCGTACTTCGTATGGCGAATGACAAAGAGATGAGTCACTACCGCGACAAGAAGGTCAGAGAGGAGGATGCTTTCCGTAAGTGTCTGGAGCTGATCGAGAACCGTGAGCTCCCGATGACGCTGGTGGAGGCGGTCTATTCTTTCGATGGGAGAAAACTGACGTTCTACTTCACGGCAGATAAACGTGTCGATTTCCGCGAACTGGTCAAGGATCTGACTTCGTGCTTCCGGACGAGGATCGAACTGCGTCAGATCGGTTCCCGCGAGCAGGCTAAGATGGTCGGAGGCCTCGGTATCTGCGGAAGAGAACTCTGCTGCTGTTCCTATCTCGACCAGTTCCTGCCGGTGACGATCCGTATGGCTAAGGATCAGGGGTTGTCGATGAATCCGACAAAACTTACCGGTACGTGCGGACGTCTGATGTGCTGTCTGTCCTACGAGCAGGCGGCCTATGAGGATGCGAACAAGCGTGTCCCGAAAGTCGGAAAGAAGGTAAAAACTCCTGACGGAATCGGTGTGGTCATCTATTCTGACCTCCTCAAGGAAAAGGTCACAGTGCGTTTCGAGAAAGACGAGGAGACAGAGATGCAGATCTACGATGCCGCGGATGTCTCACTGGTTAATCCGCCACAGCCACAGTGTAAGGCAGACTGCCCGAAAAAGAAGCATCAGAGCGAAAAAGCCCCTTCTGAAAGGCAGGGAAAGCAGAAACCGCCCCAAGAAAGTCAAGAGGATTGAATATTTACAAAGACAAAAAAATAGTGTTTAATGAAATCAAGAACTCAAAAAGGAGGATAATTCTATGGCATATGTAATTGGTGATCAGTGTCTCTCTTGCGGTTCCTGCGAAGGCGAGTGCCCGGTAGGTGCAATCTCCCAGGGTGATGGCAAGTACGAGATCAATCCGGATCTTTGTCTGGAGTGCGGCTCCTGCGAAGCGGCCTGCCCGGCTGGCGCTATTTCTCAGGGCTGATAACATAATCGTTGAGAGAACACAAGAGATCTGCGACCCGGCTATGGGACACAGATCTCTTTTTACGTAAGGTGAATTTTGGAAAGATTTGATCCGCGAAAAGAAACGATCGAAGAACTCGGCAGAGAGGGGTTCCGCCTGATCCAGAGCCGGGAGGGATTCCGTTTCGGTGAAGATACGGTCCTTCTGTCGTGGTTTGTGTCGGAGAATCTCCGTGTACGGCCGCATCGGCCGCTCCGGGTACTCGAGCTCGGGACAAACTGCGGCGCCGCTTCGGTACTTCTTGCAGCACGGAGAAAGGATCTCCGGATCGACGGCGTGGAACGTCAGGAAGAAGCCCGGTCGGTCTTCGAGAGAAATATCAAGCTCAACGGTCTTTCGGACCGAGTCAGATCCTTCCTGTCTGATGTGCGGGAGCTTCCGACGGAAGACCTTCCCGGGAATCATTACGATGCGGTCTTTATGAATCCTCCTTTCCGAAGACCGGATCAGGGGCCGATCACGTCAGAAGAACTTCATAGCCGGGCGCTTCTGGAAGCGAGATTCTCGATGCACGGTGGCGTGGAGGAATTCCTCGACAGTGCAAGAAAGATGCTCGCCAGCCGCGGGGATCTCTTTCTCGTGGATCGGGCCGGGACTCTCACGGGCGTGATAGCATCGTGCATGAAGAATCATCTTATTCCGAAAAGGATCACCTTCGTACATCCATATGCGGACCGGGAAGCGACGCTGTTCCTCCTTTCGGCAAGAAAAGGCGGCAAGATCCCCGGAACCGTGATCACGCCGCCGCTGATCCTTCGGGATGCTATGGGCGGATATACAGAACAATGGAAGAAAATATATGAGTGAAACGGCCTTCGGTCAGCCGTCAGGATAGAAAGTCAGGAATCGGAAACTATGTTGTATCTGGTCGGAACACCAATCGGAAATATGGGAGATCTGTCGCCACGTGCGGTAGAGATCCTAAAATCAGTGGATCTGGTAGCTTGTGAAGATACCAGAAGAACAGGACTTCTGCTCTCTCACTTCGATATTTCGGCGAAACTCATGAGTTATCACGAGCATAACAAGGCGTCAGCCGGCACGAAGATCATCAGCAGGCTCACAGATGGCGCCGAAGTGGCTCTCGTCTCTGATGCAGGTATGCCGAGTATTTCCGATCCTGGCGAGGATCTGGTCCGGCGCTGCATCGAGGAGGGGATCCCGGTAACTGTCGTCCCCGGACCGGTCGCGGGAATCAGTGCGCTTGTTCTCTCGGGACTCGATACGCGTCATTACTTTTTCGAGGGATTCCTCCCGGTGGAGACGAAAGAACGGAAGAACCGTCTTCGTGCCGTGGCGGCGATGCCCGCGACTACGATCCTCTATGAAGCACCGCACCGGCTCCTTCGGACACTCTCGGATCTTGCGGGAGAAGGCCTCTCGGAAAGGCGTATCGCGGCCTGCCGGGAATTGACGAAAAAGTACGAGGAGGTCGTGAGGGGAACGGTCGGGGAACTGATCGCGCACTTCGAGGAAACGCCACCGAAGGGAGAATTCGTTCTCGTACTCGAAGGTGCGCCGCAGGAGACGGCGAAACCTGTTCTGACTCCCGAAGAAAGGGCAAATCGCATTAAAAATTTAGAAAGTACCGGTATGTCTACCAAAGAAATTGCAAAAACACTGGCTTTGGAGTGGGGAGAAAGCAAAAAGGCACTATACGCCGAAGTACTCGAGATGATAAAATAAAGAGTAGTTCATTGTATGGGGGATAAATGGATATGGTGGCCGACGATTCCGGTTTTGTATCGGCATTATATGACTCGTCGATCAGCTTGGATCCACAACTTCTGGCTCAGGTAGACAGCCTGCTGGAGAATGTGGCTCTGTGCACGTTCGTTGTATTCCCGAAAGAAAAACGTTTCTTCTTTTCCAAAGGTATGACAGAAGTTCTGGGTCCGGTCGCATCCGAGGATATGCTTCTCGATGACTATCTGCGATTTGCCGATCCCGAGGAACAGAGGAGTCTGACCGTCCGCTACGAGGAAGCTTTCTATGATCTGATCGCGGCGAACCACAAGGTGGTCTCCTTCGAGCACAATATCTATTCCAATTCCGGGCATCTCTATCACCTCAAGGTCAATATGCAGGCGGTAAAGAAAGAGAACCACCATCTGATCTTCGGCATGCTGGAGGACTATACCAGCAGTTTCGGAGAGATCGTGTACGAGAAACTCCTGAGTGACTCCGTCGACGGGTATGTTTTCTGCTATGAAAGTGAAGAAGACTACTGCCGGTTTAATACATCCCTGGCCGAGCTGATCGATCTTCCGACCCATGAACTCAAGCATGCGTCGAAGGAAGTCGGCAACCTCGTCAATCCGGAAGATAACGCTGTTTTTCTTGCCGTCATGCAGGGCGAGAAAGAATTAAAAGGGAACAGTTCGCTGGACTTCCGTATCCTTTCTCCGGTGAAAGGAGAAGTGTGGGTCCATTCATGCGGCGTTTTTGATTTCGTGTCTCCGGACCAGAAACACTATAAGATCGGTATCTTCGTGGATGTCACGGATAAGACGAAGATGAGCTCGCTGCAGCGCCTGATCATCGACGGGTCAGAGGCGATCACATTTACTGCGGATATGAAGCGCGGCATCCTGGAATTCTCCCCCAATATTCTGGATGCCTTCCCGGATATGCAGCTGAAGTACTCCGGTGACATCATCAACCGTATGGCGGAAGAGGTGATCGAGGATGACCGTCGCCGCTTTAAGGAGACGTTCACCTATCTCGTCGACGAGGAGAAGGATTCTTTCTCGATCGAGTTCCGCGTATGGGGCAACGATGACCAGATCCGCTGGCTCGCCAGCCGTGGTAAGAAGATCTATGACAGCAGCACGCAGGCGCTCGTCATCATCGGAACGATCTTCGACCTGACTTCCATGAATGAAGTGCGCGAGAATGTCGAAAAGAACTCTTCGCGCAACGCCCTGACCGGCCTTATGGTCCGTGACCGTCTTGTCTCGGATCTCGACGCACTGATCCACAGTAGAGATGTGCTTTCGGCAGCTGTCGTGATCATCGACATCAAGGACTTCCACGTCTTTAATGACCGGTACGGAAGGGAAACCGGTAATAAACTTCTCATAGCCGTGACCAAGAAACTCCGGGAGAGCCGCCCGAAGGGCAGCGAGGTCTACCAGCTCAACCTCGATACATTCTGTATCCTGTGGCCGAGTGCGACACGTGTCCAGGTGGAGAACCACATGAAGGCCATCAAAGAGGAAATGAACGAGCCGATGATGGTCGAGAGAAGTTCTTTCTATGTATCATTCTCCATGAGCGCATCGCTTTTCCCGTCGTGCGGGAACGTCGCCGAGGAACTTCTCGTAAATGCCGAGATCACACTTCATAAAGTCAAGCAGGATCCGCGGCTGACTTATGCGATCTATACACCACAGTATAAGGTAGAACTGAAGGAGAGACTGGATTTCGAATTCCAGATCTCCAAGTCCATACGTGAAGGAAACAAGAACTTCCTCCTTTATTTCCAGCCACTGGTCGATGCGCGATCTGAGCGGTTGGTCGGATGTGAAGCTCTCCTTCGCTGGAGATCGCCGCAGGGCGCGCTGGTCAATCCGGAGAAGGTCATCGCGGCGGTCTATGCTACCGGCCAGATGAATATCGTGGGTGACTGGATCCTGCGCACGGCCATGAAGCAGTGCAAGACATGGATCGATTCAGGCGTGTCGGAAGACTTCTATGTGCATATCAACGTCACGGCCGAGGATATGGCGAGGATCGATTTCGCGGACTACGTTATCCAGCTTCTCGGAGAATACGGGATCCAGCCGAAGAACATCCTCCTCGAGATAACGGAGACGACCTTGATGAAGAATCTCGCGATCTGCCGCCAGAACATGATCAAGTTAAGATCGAACGGCATCCGTATCGCGCTCGATGACTTCGGAACCGGATATTCTTCCTTTAACTACCTGCGTGAATTCCCGGTAGATGAGATCAAGATCGATCGAGCTTTTGTCGATCAGGACGACCGTTTCAATATGTCATTCATCTCCGCTATCGTGCTCCTGACCAGAACGATCGGCATGACCGTGTGCGTCGAGGGTATCGAGACCGCGCAGAAAGCGTCGCGCATCCGTTCGCTGGGCGTGGATATCTTCCAGGGCTTCTACTTCGCCAAGCCCCTATCCCATGAGGACTTCGAACAGAAGTATTTCTCGGGCGCGAAGTTCCGGGCTTCCAAAGAGGAAAAGGAAGAGAGGACCAAGCGCGGCGAGTAAGCCCGTTACTTAGCTACGATGTTCGCAAGTCTTCCCTTAACATAGATGAACTTGACGATCGATCTTCCGGCGAGAGCAGCCTCGAGGTGACTGTCTTCCTTGACGATCTTCTCCACATCTTCCTGTGTCGCGTCCGGCGCGATGTTGACCTTGAACTTGACCTGACCGTTGATCTGTACGGCGATCTCGATCGTATCCTTTACGAGCTTGCTCTCGTCGCAGATAGGCCAAGCCTGATTGAAGATACTGTACTCATTGCCCATCCTCTCCCAGAGTTCTTCCGTGAAGTGCGGAGCATACGGAGCGTAGAGAAGGAGGAAGGTCTCGACAGTCGATCTCAGAAGCGCGTCGTTCTTATTTGCCGCACCCTGGTACTTACCGATCGCATTCAGGAGCTCCATGAGACGGGCGATGGAAGTATTGAACTGGAATCTCTCGGTGTCTGTCGTAACGGCCTTAATGGTGTAGTTCAGGCTGTAAAGGAGAGCCTTGTCTTCTTCACTGAGGTCTGTCGGAAGAGCCTGTCCCTTAGCGATGCCCTTTACATCTTCGACGAGATGGTCGATACGGCCGGTGAACTTCACGATTGCCTGAAGGCCGCTTTCACTCCACGGACCACCGTCCGTGTAAGCAAACCCGAATGCGAGGTAGGTTCTGAATACGTCAGAACCATACTTCTGGATGTACGGATCCGGCGCGACCGTATTTCCTCTGGACTTACTCATTCTGTTTCCGTCCGGTCCGAGGATGATACCCTGGTGAACGAGAGACGTGAACGGCTCGTCGAAATCGAGGTAACCCATATCACGGAGGGCCTTGCAGAAGAAACGGGTGTACAGGAGGTGCATCGCGGCATGCTCCGGACCACCGACGTACTTATCGACCGGGCACATCTTGTCGATGAGCTCTCTGTTAAAAGGTTCCTTATCGTTCTTGTTATCCGGGTAACGGAGCTGGTACCAGGAAGAGTCAACAAATGTATCCATGGTATCCGGATCGCGTTTTGCCGGAGCGCCGCACTTCGGACATGTGGTGTTCATGAACTCTGCGCACTTCGCGAGCGGAGACTCTCCATCCGGACGGAATTCTACGTCGTAGGGGAGGAGAACCGGGAGCTGATCGTCCGGTACCGGAACGACGCCGCACTTCTCGCAGTGAACGACCGGGATCGGTGTGCCCCAGTAACGCTGACGGGAGATCAGCCAGTCGCGGAGTCTGTAGTTGATCTTTCTTTCTGCCATGCCCTGCGGCTGGAGTTTCTCGATGATCGCATCGATCGCGGTCTTGAAGTTCAGACCGTCGAATTCGCCGCTGTTCACGAGGATGCCTTTTTCAATGAACGGAAGTTCATCCTCTGCATCCGCGCTGGAAGCGATGACTCTCTGGATCGGGAGGTCGAACTTCTTGGCGAATTCATAGTCTCTTTCATCGTGCGCCGGAACGGCCATGACCACACCGGTACCGTAGGTGGCGATTACATAATCGGAAGCCCAGATCGGGACCTTCTTTCCGGTGATCGGGTGGATCGCATAAGATCCTGTAAAGACACCGGTCTTCTCACGTGTGGTGGACATTCTGTCGATATCGGAAGCTTTCTTCGTGAAGGCCTGATACTCTTCGACCTTTTCTCTGCACTCATCTGTGGTCAGAAGTGTGCACAGCGGCGATTCCGGAGCAACTACTACGTAGGAAACACCCATCAGGGTATCGGCACGGGTAGTAAATACGGAAAGCTTCAGATCAGAACCATCTTCGTCAAGGAGACGCTCGCCGTTCTTTTCGCACAGGAAGGAGATCTGTGTACCTTCGGATCTGCCGATCCAATTGGTCTGGATCTTCTTGGTCTTTTCCGGCCAGTCGAGCTGCGGCAGGCAGTCGAGCAATTCCTGCGCATAGGCAGTGATCTTGAAGAACCACTGCGTCATGTTCTTGTGCTCTACCTCGGTATGGCAGCGCTCACATGCGCCGTCGATGACCTGCTCGTTCGCAAGAACCGTATTACACTGCGGGCACCAGTTGACCGGTGCATTCTTTCTGTAGGCCAGGCCCTTCTCGAGGAGTCTTAAGAAGATCCACTGGTTCCACTTGTAGTACTCCGGCTTACATGTCGCGATCTCATAATCCCAGTCATAGGTCGCGCCCATGTTCTTGAGCTGCTGCTCCATGATCTCGATATTGTGAAGGGTGCTGTCCTTCGGGTGGATACCTGTCTTGATCGCGTAGTTCTCCGCCGGGAGACCAAAGGAGTCAAATCCCATCGGGTGAAATACATTATAGCCCTGCATCCTCTTCATACGGGACCAGGAGTCGGTCAGAGAGTAGTTGTACCAGTGACCGAGGTGGAGATTCGCGGCGGACGGATAAGAGAACATCTCGAGGACATATAGCTTCTCACCCTTGCCGTTCGGATCGAACTTATATAATTGGGTCTCTTCCCATTTCTTTTGCCATTTACGATCGACATCAGTAGAATAGGCCATCGTCATTACCTCTCTTTATTGAAACTTTCGAACCTACATTATAGCAGATTTATACCCGGCGGAGAATGTATATACTATATATTTCTTTTCTTGCCGACAAGAGGGAAAACGGGTAGTATATGTAATTGGAAAAGAAATTTGATCCGGAGACGGAAAAAGAGATGAGGAGAATGATTTATGAAGTGTCCTTTATGTGGTAATGAGAACCTTGACAGCACTCGGTTCTGCATTTGGTGTGCTGCCCCTCTGGATAATGCGGCTCCGGCTCAACCTGAACAGGCTCCTGTAGCTGCGGCACCCGCACAGCCTGCAACACCGGCACCCGTACAGCCTGCAACACAGGCACCCGTACAGCCTGCAGCACCGGCATCCGTTCAGCCGGCGGCGCCGCAATCTCCCTATATCCCGGTCCAGTCGGCGATCCCTCAGGGAGCTCCTTCCTATGCTTCGCCGGCCGGTGGGATGAACACCCCGATCCAGGCTGCGTATGTGGCACCCGGTACCGCCGCGCCAAGACAGGTGACCAATGTTCTTTGTATCCTCGGTTTTATTTTCTCGCTGGTATCGATCTTCTGCTGCGGTCTCACGGCCATCGTCAGCCTTATCTTGTCGATCCTCGGATTGGTATTCGCCAATAAGAATAACCAGAAAGGCAAGGGACTTGGAATTGCCGGTATAGCCATTTCGGCGGTGATGCTTGCGATCTTTATCCTGTATCTGGCGACAGGACGTTTTCATGTAAATACCAATTTCAATTTCGGAAAGAAACTTGATACTCCGGAAAAGATCGAAGAATACATCAAGGAGAACAACTGGATCGAGCTCGAGGAAGGCTCATATCTGCAGTTCAAATCCTCCAAGAATTTCAAGTATTACCGTCAGTATGACGAACTCGATGATTACTACTACTCGGGGACCTACGAGCTCTATGTCGGCGACGAGGCGATGGACTATATCGAGGATGAACTCAGTGAGTATGGTGTGACCAGAGAAGAAGTCGAGGGGATCGCGGACAGAGAGGAACTCTATGAGATGGACAATCTCGTCGTTTTAGTCCTTCACAACGAGAAGCAGATCATTGATGGCGAAAACATATTGGACAAAGACGTGGATACTCCGTATTTCGGCTTTTTTGTGACGGATAAAAAGGGAAAGGAACACGCTCTCGACATTGTGAACGCGAATCAGTACACATACTGTCTGTTCGTTCCGGAAGACGAATACGAAGACGCGAAGAAAGCACAGAAAGACTAGAGATTCAGCTGACCAGATACGCGGTGATCGCGCATAGTCCGATCGTCACGGGATACAGAAGATATAACGACCGATAGAAGATCTTCGGTCGTTTTCTTTTTCTGCTCGGAAGAAGGAGACACAGCAGGAAACCGATGAGAGAGAAGGCCTGCCAGGTGACTGTCCCGGTCATGCGGAAGTACATGTAGGTGTAACAGGCGGCAAAAGCACTGTAGAACACAGTCGCGACGAGCACGCGGTTGTCGATCTTCCACCGGTGGAGAAAGTAGAAAATCAGCGTACACATGACCGACATCAGGGACATCGTAAGCGGAAGGAATGTAAGAAGTGTCATGCAGACCGCGAACAGCACGATGGCCAGCGCGTGAAGCGTGGTGCGCGGCCATGCGGGTACTTTCATGCCCTTCGGGAGATTGTTTGCCTCGGTGCTGGAGATCACGATGCCATAGCGGGTGCTATGGGAGGTCTGATTCGGCTCGAGGAGATTTAAAGAGGCGACACGGTCACGAGGCAGCGAGACCAGCAGCTCGACACCGTAGAGGATCAGAAAGGCGATCAGCCAGGTAAAAACGATGTTGAGACGCGCCGGCTGAGGGGATTTGTTCCACAGCAGATACACGAGCAGTAACACGGCCTGGGACAGGTACGCCGTAAAGGCGATGCGCAGGAAATACTTGTACGTATTGGAAGCGAGGAAGAAGCCCTCGGCCAGGGCCTGAGCGAAGAAAGGCATCGAAATGTAGCCGATGATCTCGAGGACAAAGATCGCGCAGGATGGCAGGATCCCGTCGAAGAAAACCGCTGCGATTCCGCATATCATGAACAAATATGCCAATATCTTCTTCACATTTCTACCCCAATTTGTAAAATGAATGCAATCCTGCGACGTTGAAAGATAAGCACATTTATTGTATCATTAACGTGCTTAATTGTGCATTCACAATACGCAAAAGCGTATTTTTCTTATATATGTGAGGTTTTGATCATGGGTTTAGGACTGGATATCGGTATTGATCTGGGCACAAGCAGTGTCCTTATATATGTTCGCGGCAAGGGCGTCGTTCTGAAGGAGCCGTCCGTCGTTGCGGTAAATACGAAGACGGGAACCGTTCTGGCGGTTGGTGAGAGCGCGAGCCTGATGCTCGGCAGAACACCGGGTGTCGTCGAGGCGATCCGTCCTCTTCGCGATGGTGTTATTTCCGACTTTAAGGTTACCGAGGTCATGCTGAAGGCGTTCATCGGCCGTGTATGCCAGGGCATCCGTGCGACATACTTCCGCCCGACGATCGTTGTTTGCGTTCCGTCTGTGATCACTCCGGTTGAGCAGAAGGCCGTTGAGGATGCCTGCCGTCATGCCGGCGCGAAGGATGTATTCCTGATCCGTGAGCCGATCGCAGCTGCGATCGGTGCCGGTATCGATATTACGAAGGCATGTGGTTCCATGATTGTAGATATCGGAGGCGGTACCACGGATATCGCGGTTATCTCCCTCTGCGAGCCTGTAGTTGACTTCTCCCTGAAGGTCGCAGGCGACAAGTTTGACGAAGCAATCGTTAAGCACGTCCGTCGTAAGCACAACGTCCTCATCGGTGAGAAGACGGCGGAAGAACTGAAGATCAACATCGGATGCGCGTATCCGAGAGAAGAAGAAATGACGATGGATGTCCGTGGACGTAACCTCATCACCGGTCTTCCGGCGACGGTTACTGTTTCTTCCACTGAGATGCTCGAAGCTCTTGAAGAACCGGTAGCGGCGATCTTCGATGCAGTACACTCCGTACTAGAGAGAACTCCGCCGGAACTGATGGCCGATATCTCCCAGCGTGGTATCGTTATGACCGGTGGCGGCGCGCTCCTTTATGGTCTCGACCGCATGCTTGCCACTAAGATCGGTATCGACGTATGCGTAGCTGAAGACACCGTTTCCTGTGTCGCGATCGGAACAGGAAAAGCACTCGGCATGATGGACAAGTTCGCCGCGCTGGGCGATACCTGATCGGTCTTACCTTCAGACAATTCAATCGCTGTAATAAATCAACGTCGCTGGTCCTCGATACTTCGTGTCTGCGGAATCGCGACTTTTGATTTTTACGGCGATTTGTATTTGTCTTGTTCCGATCAGGTATCGTCAAGTGCTGGTTTGTATGACGTTTTCGTTAGTTGACAATTCGGGTTTTCAAATTATATAATGACAACGATTTAGCGATTGTGTTGCGGGTACGCTTCTTGCATGGGATGAGAAGCAGGCAATACAGATGAGGTGTAATTGATTTTTCGCATTTAAAACGATAACTGTGTGCGCTTCTAAGAGCATGAGTATATCTTCTTGCGCGTACAGAAAAAGCCCGATTCCAAAACTAAAAAAACTGAGAGGTACATAAGTGGGACAAGAAGATTTTTTTTCGAAGAGTAAAGAGACTCTTTCTGCCATTGCGACTGCTTTTCAACTTGTGACTCCGGAACAGGCCGAGACGATGGATAAGCTCGAGCTGGCCCTTCTTCTGGATAACGAACAGAGGAAAGCGAATGAGGCGGAAGAACCGAAAGAAGCGCAAAAAGATGTTTCTGACGAGAATGATCCGTCCTTGAAAAAAGAAGTGAAAACATCGACGAAGGAAAAGAGCAGACGCACTTCTTCGAAGAAGAAAGCGGAGAGCGTGAAGGAAGAGAAGACGCCGCTTGAGCAGATAGCGGATGTTGCTTCCGAAGAGAAAATAGTCGTCGTTGATGAACAGCCGGCAGAAGAAAAAAAGACCGTGTCCAAGCGCGGAAGAAAAGCCAAATCTGAAGACGAAGCGAAGGCTGTATCTGCATCGGAGGATACATCGAATACTTCTGTAGAAGAGGTGGAATCTTCGAAAGAAACACCTAAGAAGACTTCTGATGGAAAGAAAACCGGAAGAAAGAAGGGCGGCAAGTCCGATAAGAAATCAGAAGAGACAAAAGAAACGGACGAAGAAGCCGTGAAGACCGGATCTTCAGAAGAGAAAAAAGAGACACAGGAAGAGCTTTCTGAAAATCCCGAAAAAACGGATAAGAAATCCCGTATCCGGAATAAGAAACGCAAGAGCGCAGAAACGGTAGCGGAAACCGAAGAGAAGAAAGAAGAAACTTCTGAAGAAATCAAGAAGGAAGAGAAATCAGAAGCAGCAAAGCCCCAAGAGAAGCCGGAGAACGGATCAAATGCCAACACGAACCAGCAGGCTCCTTCCGGAAAGAAGAATAAGAAGGGGCGCCACAGAAGTGTGGAGATCCGTCCGGCCGGAGAAACCGAGCAGTCCGCCTCCGATGAAAACGGGGAGAACACGCAGGAAGGCGAAAATGCACCTGAAAACAGCAAACCGCAATTCGAACCGATCGAATTCGTCGGTGTGCTCGAGATCGTTCAGGAAGGTGGTTACGGATTTGTCCGTCGTGAGAACTATCTTCCATCCCCACAGGATGTTTTTGTTCCGACCAATCTGATAAGAAGGTTCGGCCTCCGTATCGGTGATCAGATCCGTGGATTTGCGCTTCCGAAGCGCGGACAGGAGAAGAACCTCGCGCTTCACTACATCACCACCGTCAATGATGTCGAGGTCGATAAGCTCGGACGGCGTCCGCATTTTGAAAGATTGACACCGATCTATCCGGACGAGAGATTCCGTCTCGAGACCGGCAAGCAGGAACTCAGCACACGTATCATCGATCTGGTATCTCCAATCGGTAAAGGTCAGCGTGGTATGATCGTTTCTCCGCCGAAGGCCGGTAAGACGATCCTTCTCCAGAAGATCGCCAATGCGATTACGACCAATAGCCCGAAGACGAAGCTCATCGTGCTGCTCATCGATGAGCGTCCGGAGGAAGTAACCGACATGCAGCGCTCGATCAAGGGCGAAGTCGTCTATTCCACTTTTGATAAGAAACCGGAGAATCATACGCGTGTCACGGAACTCGTTCTCGAGCGCGCGATGAGACTCGTGGAAATGGGCGAGGATGTCGTTATTCTCCTCGACTCCATGACACGTCTGGCTCGTGCTTATAACCTGACGATCACACCGACCGGCCGTACGCTTTCCGGTGGTCTGGATCCGGGATCTCTCTATGGTCCGAAGCGTTTCTTCGGTGCAGCGAGAAATATCGAGAACGGCGGAAGCTTAACGATCGTGGCGACCTCTCTTATCGAGACCGGCTCCCGAATGGACGAAGTTATCTTCGAGGAGTTTAAGGGTACCGGTAATATGGAAGTCTACCTCGACAGGAAACTGTCTGAGAAGAGGATCTTCCCGGCTATCGATATCAACAAGTCGGGTACCCGTCGCGAGGATCTCCTGATGTCCCAGGAGGAACTCGATGCCGTCTGGACGATCCGAAAGGCATTCTCGCAGATGGATACGGCCCCTGTTACCGAGACGATCATCGGGCTTCTGCTTAAGACGAATTCGAACGATCAGTTCGTGCGGTCCGTAAAGGTGTCTTTCGCAGATAAAGAAGTCTTCGATGCGATGCGTGGCGCAGGGAGCAGCAATAACGGCAATGCGAATAACTGATATCCCGCCTATTGCGGTGTAAGAGAAAAACGAAATAGAAAGGGAGCGTCTCCGTGATTTATATCATGTCCGAGACGCTTCTTTTTTTCTCGATCCTGTGAAACTGCGGACGCACGGTAAACTCCGTGATGACCAAGTGCGGATCGGATTCCAGAATATACCGGACGGCCTCCGCGATATCCTCGGGAAGGAGTCGCGCGTTTTCTTCTTTCGATGTTTCGAAATCCGCGTTCCGATACAGGTTCGTATCCGTCATGTCGGGAAGGATCGTCGTGACCTTCACACCGTGTTTTCTCACTTCGTCGAAAAGACTTCGGGAGAAACTGAGAAGTCCTGCTTTTGTCGCGCCGTAGGCCGCGCCGTGCGGGTTGCTCTGATTGGCGGTGACCGATGCGATATTCAAGATCGTTCCCTGACGCTCTTTTAATTTCTTTAGAAGAAGAGAGGAGAGCCGGATCGGAATTTCCAGATTCGTTCTGACCATCTCGGAGATATGTCCTGAGGAGATCTCATCGGCGAGTCCGTAATAGGCGACACCGGCGCAGTTGACGAGAAGATCAAGCGTCTCTCCCTTAACTATTTCACGAACGGCGTTCTCGAGATTCGGCGTGTCCAGAAGGTCGAGCTCGACCTTGTGAAAAGCACTGTTATCAAGAAGACTTCCGGCATCAGAGAAATCTCTTCCGATCCCATAGATCTCATAGTCCATATCTAGTAGTTCTTCGCATATGGCTCTTCCGATTCCGGATGAAGCTCCGGTGACGATTGCAGTTTTATTCATGGTGCTCTCCTTGTCTTTTTTGCTTCGGCCCGGTCAGGACGAGGCTCAGATCGGTTTTTCTTACCAGTTGGTCTTCTTGTTCACGATGACCGCCCAGGTGTCGAGCAGTTTAACATCGACGGTACTGTTTACTTCGTATATCTTTGCTGTGGTGCCGAGTGGAAGAAGGATAAACTTCTTGCCCTCTGATGTATCGAGCAGGATCTTGATCTTCTGGCCGTTGACTCCGTTATAGGCGACCGTATCGTCCATGTAACCATAGACGATGCCGCTGCGAAGCACGCCCTGGGATCGGACCTTCATGCAGAAGAGGAGACGGCGTATCGCGATCCCGAGTGAAATGACACCGATCAGGAAAAACGGAACAAAGAAAAGATTCATGTACCAGGGTATCTCACCGAGGGCATTCCCGATGATGCAAAGGGGAAGGGAAACACCGAGAAAGATGCCACCGAACATAAGTGGAAACCCGACATTCCAGAAATCGATCTTCGCGCTTTTGCACTCGACAAGCGGATACTCCGGAGTGAGATCGGCGGTCGCGACCTCTCCGATATATGTGCCGCAGAACTGGCATACTTCAGAGAGAACGGCGGCACCGCATTTCGGGCAGTTTCGTACATCTTCCGGTCTTTTCTTTCTGGGGTTATTGAGTCTGATCCCGTCCATTTTTCGTATCTCCTTATGCTTTTTCTCTATAATCGGTCATGTAGATCTTATCCTCAGATATGAAGCTTTGTAACAGTGTGAATACGTGTTTTTCCATCTCGTTTTGCAGTTCCTGCGGATACTGCATGTAGCCGCCCCGGTTCTCGTAAGGGAACTGGCAGATCTCCGAAGCCGGGAAATCGCTGCGGAGCTTCTTGATGTATTCGGCCGAGATACGGAAAGAACCGATACTCACATCCTTTAATTGATGACCGTCTATATATTTTATGACCTCTAAAAACATAGATGAATATAAATCTTTCCAATTCTTCGTGTAGATGACCGGATCGAAGCAGAGCCTCACAGTGAATCCTTTCTCGATAGCACGAGATGCGGCGACGAGTCTTTCGGTAAGAGATGCCGTGCGTTTCTCAAACTTGTCGATGATCGCCTGCGGGGAGATCGTATAGGCGAATATCACCCGTTCGCAGGAAGGGGTCTTATCATAGATGTCTTTCCGAAAGGATTTGGTGCGGATCTCGATCGTGAGATTCTCATGTGTCCTTGTAAACTCGACCCAGCGGTCGACAAATCCGGTCAGAGACTCAAGCCCGATCAGATCCGTATCAAAGGAGATGCAGAGATAGACCGGATGCAGTTTGAGCAGTTCTTCAAGCTCGGAGAAAGTATCCTCGAGATTTACAAATACGACGACATTTCCGGAACCGTACATGCCGCGGAGATAACAGTACTCACAGTCGAAGATACAGTTCATCACACTCGAGGTATAGTAGAAATGGTCAAAACCGAAGTCCTGACATACCGGAGCCCCTTTATAGATATGGCTTCCCTTGCTCTTCGCGAGGATCAGAGAGGGAGAATTCTTCTGGAGGCGGAAACTCTGATGAGGCCGGTTAAAGACATCTTTATAGTGACGGATCGGGATCTCGACTGATTTGCTGAAGCGCGAAAGGATGCTCTTCGTAAGTTCGTGGTCTCTGATCTCTTCTTCGACATAGATATGGGAAAACGGGAAGTTAAAGGAGCTGGTTTCGGATCTCATCGAGCACCACCTTTCCTTCTCGCTTGGATCTTGCAGGGAGTTTTCCTTCTTCGTGGAGCGAAGACAGGAGCGCGGCCAGATCCTGCCCGCTCACTTCCGCGTAGGTAAAAAGAGCCCTGATCTGATGAGTCATTGTTTTGCTTGCGCGGAGTTCTTCACAGGTTTTCCGGAACAGTTCCTCGTCGAAGCGTGTGACGGGCTCGACCATCAGGGAAAGCGCTCTGAATACTTCCAGAAGCGCCGGAGTATATGTAGAAGCACATGCGGTCAGAAATTCGGGGGTGATCTCCTTCGGATCGTCGACACCCTGATCACTCACGAACTTCAGAAAGACCATGCGGTGAGGGGAGACGAATCGGGAAGCGGCGGAGAAGACAGCGGCCGCCTCCATCTCGTAGAGCTTGTCCGGATCTTCCAGACCGGAGACGACTTTGTAGCTTGTGACCAGTGCTCGCTCAGAAGTGATGGGAAGCCCATACGACGAAAGATCGTAGAGCAGGTCGGGATAATAGTCCCGTCCTGTGGCGCTATCCGTGATCTTGTTGATGAGATAAAGCCCCGGCTCTTTTCCCGCGCAGGACCCGAAGTTGATGAGCATATCCGTATGGTTATCGAAAAGGTTTTTCGTAAGAAGATACGTCACCGCAGAAGAAGCATTGATCACGCCCATTCCCGAGACGATAAGACAATAACGGTCGGAGGAATAGATCTCGAAGGCGTTCGAGGTACTGTCCCTTTTAAGACCGAGTGCCTCGATAACGGGTCTGGCTTCACAGTGCAGTGCACATACGATGAAAAGCATGGGTTCTCCTTATAAGATGGAACTGTGTCCGTGCGATGGATACGAGTTTATGATACCATCTATTATAGCAAATGCTGAGCCCTGTACCGGGAAACGCGAAGAAAGAAAAGAGAAACGGGGAGAAGGAAAAGGAAGATGAAGAAGGGACATCAGATTTTCAGGATCGTAGGAGTGATATTTATGCTTATATCTGTTTTTGGTTTTGCGGCAGCATGCCACCACGCGAAGGATACGGAGAAGACGGAAACGACGATCGATCCGAAAGCCGCGACATTGTCTTTCAGTATGGCGCGTGATGGCGGGAAAAAAATCGAAATGACTATCGAGGATGAATCTATCGTCGAGTATACCTCTAAATCAAAAGAAAAGGATGAGCAGAAAGGAAAGAAAGGCGGCAGTTACACCCGTACCTATATTTTTACGGGAAAGAAAGCCGGAACGACCTCGCTGACAGTGGAGGAATACTTACATGGTGATCTTAGGTCCACCACTTATTACATCATCACAGTAGACGATGATCTGAAGGTGACCATCGAGAAAGATGAAGACCGCGTGGATCCGGAAAAAATGCCTGTTCTGATCATCGGTGACCGGGAGATCCTGATCAAAGTGGAAAAAAATAAATCCGCTGAATTAGCCTTCGCAGAGAGCAAGAAAATGTCGCTCGGATTTATGGATGATGTAGACGGGAATGAGAAGGCCGCCTGGACCGAGCTGCCTTTTTCCGACGAAGAACTGAAAACCATTGAGGTCATGCCGGGAGATGTGATCTGTTATCACAAGACAAGACCGCTCAAAAGCGATGCGACAAAAGAGTTTCCCCTTGACTTTGCGATCGTGTATGCGCCGCATACGACGGAGTGTGTCGTGATCGGGCATCTTGTGGACATAGATCAGGATGAGCTTACCGAGCTTCTGAATCAGGATGAGAAAAAAGTGTTGAGAATCCCGAGACAATAATTTTATGCGTATATAAACGAACAGCAGCGGATCAGAGGTCATCGACGGCTTTTTTGGCGGTCGGGCCGGAGATCTGCCTATACTGTTCGTCTAATTTATTGTATTCGTTGATTTTTACTATATAAAGTTGCTATAATCAGTAGATGCATTCAGCAAAAGAAGGAGGCGCATAGAACTATGTGCAATAAAGAGAAGTTTTACATCACTACGCCCATCTATTACCCGTCGGGCAATCCCCATGTGGGACACTGCTATACCACACTTGCGTGCGACGTGGTCTCCAGATTTAAGCGAATGCAGGGCTACGATGTCATGTTCCTGACCGGAACCGATGAGCACGGCCAGAAGATCGAGAAGAAGGCTCAGGAAGCAGGCGTCACTCCGCAGGCCTATGTCGACGAGATCGTCGCGAACTTTAAGAAGTTATGGGCTCGTCTGGATATCACCTATGACCGTTATATCCGGACGACGGATCCGTATCACATCGAGTCCGTCCAGAAGATCTTCAAGGATCTCTACGACAAGGGTTACATCTATAAGGGAAAATACACTGGTAAATACTGTACGCCGTGCGAGTCTTTCTGGACCGAGAGTCAGCTTAAGGACGGCAAGTGCCCGGACTGCGGACGTGAAGTCGTAGATGCGGAGGAAGAGGCATACTTCTTTAAGCTTTCCGAGTTCAGCGATAAGCTCGAAGCCCTGCTTCTTGATGAGGAGAGAAACTTCCTCGAGCCGAAGTCCCGTGTCAACGAGATGATCAACAACTTCATCAAGCCGGGTCTCGAGGATCTCTGTGTCTCCAGAACGAGCTTTACATGGGGCATCCCGGTCACTTTCGATGAGAAGCACGTCGTATACGTATGGATCGACGCTCTGTCGAACTATATCACGGCGCTTGGTTACGGTAACTCGACATATAACGATTTCGAGAAATACTGGCCGGCAGACATTCATGTCATGGCGAAGGAGATCGTGCGATTCCACACGCTTATCTGGCCGGCCATGCTGATGGCGCTGGATCTGCCGCTTCCGAAACATGTCTACGGTCACGGCTGGATCACATTCGGCGGCGCGAAGATGGGTAAGTCCACCGGTAACGTCATCGATCCGTTTATCCTGGCTGACCGCTACGGCGTAGATGCCGTCCGTTACCATCTCCTCCGCGAGATGCCTTTCGGCGCGGACTGCCCGTTTTCTAACGAGCAGATGGTCCAGAGGATCAATACGGACCTTGCCAACGACCTCGGAAACCTCGTCTCGAGAACTGTCGCGATGGCGATCAAGTACTTCGACGGCACGCTTCCGACAGAGCGCGAGACCGATCCGCTCGACGACGAACTTCTCAATATGGTAAAAGCACTTCGTCCGTATGTCGAGCAGAACTACGGCGATCTGCACATCTCAAACGCCCTGGCCGAGATCTTCAAGGTCATCGCCCGTGCGAACAAGTATATCGATGAGAACGCTCCATGGGTGCTGGCAAAGGATGAGAGCAAGAAGACACGTCTGGCGACGGTACTTTATAACCTTCTCGATACGATCCGTATGTGTTCGATCCTCCTTTATCCGGTCATGCCGAATACTTGCCCGGAGATCTGGAAGCAGATCGGCGCTTCCGAGGACGTGTGTGCCTGGGATGCTTCCGATAAGGTCGGCGCGCTGGCTGCAGATGTCACAGTACAAAAGGGAGAAGTGCTTTTCCCGCGACTGGATATGGAAAAAGAGATGGAAGAACTCAGTAAGATCTCCGAGGCGGCACTTGAGGCGGCCAAGGGCAAGGTCCTGGAGCACAAGGACGAGATCGTTTACGACGATTTTGCCAAGCTCGAGCTCCGCGCGGCGAAGGTCCTCGAATGCGAGAAGGTACCGAAGGCGGACAAGCTCCTGCGTATGCAGCTCGATGTAGGTGACAGAAAGATGCAGGTGCTCTCGGGTATCGCGCAGTACTATACTCCGGAAGAGATGGTCGGCAAGATGGTCGTATGGGTCGCGAACCTCGCGCCGAGAACACTCCGTGGCTTCGAATCCCACGGCATGATCCTCTGCGCCGAGAAGCCCGACGGATCCTACGCGCTTCTGTCTGTTCCGGAAGGGGTCGAGCCGGGAGCGGAGGTTTCCTGAGATATGGAAATGTTCGACACGCATGCTCATCTGAACTGGCGTGAAGACTATAGGGAAGATATCGATCAGGTCCTCGAGAACGCGAGAACGGCCGGCGTGACACACATCATGCTGGCGAGCTCCACGATCGGGGACAGCGGGATCTCCCTGGAGCTTCGGAAGGTCAAGCAGGACTGTGGCGTGAAGCTGTCGTGTATGGTCGGCGTTCATCCGGAAGATGCGACCTCTTTTGACGAAGAAGCGAAGCATCAGCTCGAGCACTGGCTCCGGCATAAGGATGAACTCGGGATCGTGGCGGTCGGCGAGATCGGCATGGATTACCATTACGACGACTGTTCGCCGGCCTACGAAGCGGTGGCGTTCATCTACCAGATGGGCCTGGCATTCCGATATGACCTTCCGGCCGTGATCCATGAACGCGATGCGTGTGAGGATACGCTCTTCATGCTCCGTTCCCTTCACGAACAGAAGCTCCTCCGGGAAGTCCCGGGCGTGATGCACTGCTTCTCGGGATCTGTCGAGACCGCGAAGATCCTCCTCGATATGGGTTTTTATCTCGGCTTTGACGGGCCGATCACGTTTAAAAATGCGCGCAAAGCACCGGATGTCATCCGGATGTGCCCGCTTGACCGGCTTCTGGTCGAGACGGACTCGCCGTATATGGCGCCGGTCCCGATGCGCGGGAAGAGAAACGAGCCGGCCTATGTGAAGTATGTGGTTGAAGAAATGGCGCGCATCAAGGAGATCCCGGCCGAGGAGATGGCGAGGATCACGACAGAGAACGCGCAAAGACTTTTCGGGAGGGATACCTGATGAATAACAACAAGAGATCTATCATCCTCATATCGGTCCTGGTAGTGCTCGGGATCATCCTGATCATATTCAAGGTGCTCGACGGCAAGCGGAACGTCATCGAGAGGAAGACCGGATACGAAGTGCCGTCCTACTTTACGATCGAGAAGTATGTCGCCTACGGATCGATGTTTCACCGCACCGGCTTTGAGGCTAAGATCAAGATCGATTCGGTCGAACACATGAATGAGACGATCGACCAGATGCATCAGAAACTGGGCGATAACCATCACGAGATCGATCTTTCGGAGTATAACATCGAAAAGTACGCGCTCTTTTCCGGCGAGAAACTCATCCCGGAGCCGTCGACGACCTCATGGGTGATCGTCGGGCCGGCGGGGTCCGGGACGCTCGTCGTCTTCATGTGTATCGAGAATCAGCTTGATCCTTACATGTACATGTACTATAACGACTGAACCGACCGGTGCGGATAATTTGTTGAAAAATTATACTGCCGGTATACTGACAAATGAAATCAGGAGTGGTAAAGTACAAATATCAGTAGAGAAACTGAACGAAATTGAACGAAAGGAGTGTCTCATAAGTGAAAAAGATTTATACAGCCAAAACGATGCATCACACAGCGATTGCCAACTACGTCGTGTCTGTCAAAGGCATGAAGGGCTTGGTCATTACATCCGGTCATATTTATGGAAAAGCGATTGTGGGACACGCTAAGATATAGTGTTTCGCAAGATTATGGGAATCACACGGCCGCTTTTCCGAACATGACGGAAAAGCGGTTTTTTATTAGCAAAATATAAAGGGGGAATGCCTTATGCTACCAATCATCAACATGGAAGAAACAGGAAGTAACATCGTTCGGCTCCGTGAGGATGCCGGGCTCTCCGTCAGAGATCTTCAGGATATATTCGGATTTGCCACGCCGCAGGCGATCTACAAGTGGCAGAGAGGAGTGAGCATGCCGACCATCGACAATCTCCTGGTCCTCTCACTCACATTCCGTGTACCGATCGAAAGGATCCTGGTGGTCGATCAGGTTTCTTAATAAAATGATAATTTACGAAAGAGAGAAGCTTTCTCGTGCTGGTCCTCGTCTATTGGACTGCGGAGGCACGGAAAGCTTCTCTCTTTCGCAAGCATTCCGATTAAGAATGAGCTGATCTTAGGGGGGACGGAAAAGCATTTTTGTTTAGTGATTAACCGGATCTGATATAGACAAAGCACCTGCCCGGTGCTATACTGAATTAAACGAAAATATGTTCGAAACGATAGGCAGGCATCGTATGTACGAGAATACAGTTCCGTTCAAAATCCATTCCGACTATATACCCACGGGCGACCAGCCGCAGGCGATCGAGGCGCTTGTCGACGGTCTGAATGCAGGCATGCGCGGACAGACGCTGCTGGGTGTGACCGGTTCCGGTAAGACTTTCACGATGGCGAACATCATCGAGAAGACACAGCGCCCGACGCTGGTCATCGCTCCGAATAAGACCCTCGCCGCCCAGCTTGCCGCGGAGTTCAAGGCATTCTTTCCCGAAAATGCGGTCGAGTTCTTCGTTTCCTACTATGATTATTACCAGCCGGAGGCGTACATCGCATCTACAGATACATTCATCGAGAAGGACTGCGATATCAACGATGAGATCGACCGGATGCGTCACAGTGCGACCAGTTCTCTTCTCGAGAGAAGAGATGTCATCGTTGTCGCGTCTGTCTCATGCATCTATGGTCTCGGAGATCCGGCGGACTATAAGGACCTGATGGTCAACCTCCGTCAGGGAATGGTCGTGTCACGTGATGCCGTGATCCGTAAGCTCATCGATCTTCAGTATGTGAGAAATGACTACGAGATCACCCGTGGCGCCTTCCGCGTGAAGGGGGATACGCTCGATATCTTCCCGCCGTCTTCGGAAGAACTTCTGACGCGTGTGACTTTCTTCGGAGACGAGATCGAGAAGATCTCGGAAGTGCACTATCTGACCGGTAAGATCGTCTGGAACCGTAACTATTCAGTGATTTTCCCGGCGTCCCACTATGCGACGACGAAGGCCAAGCTCGAGCGTGCGGTCGTGACGATCGAGGAAGAACTCGAAGATAGGCTGAAGGAGCTTCGGGAGGCGGGAAAGCTCATCGAGGCGTACCGTCTCGAGCAGAGGACGAGATACGATCTGGAGATGCTCTCGGAGACGGGATTCGTGAAGGGGATCGAGAATTATTCCCGCCATCTCACGCAGAGAAAGCCAGGATCTCCGCCATATACGCTCATGGACTTTATGCCGGAGGATTATCTTCTGATGATCGATGAGTCGCACGTGACGGTCCCGCAGATCGGCGCGATGTATAACGGCGACCGCTCCCGTAAGACCACGCTTGTGGAGTACGGTTTCCGCCTGCCGTCTGCATTTGATAATCGTCCTCTGAAGTTTGAGGAATTCGAGAAGAAGATGGGGCAGACGATCTTCGTTTCCGCGACACCGTCGAAGTATGAGGCTGAGCACAGTGAGAAGACGGTCGAGCAGATCATCCGCCCGACGGGTCTTCTCGATCCGGAGATCTCGATCCGTCCGGTCGAGGGACAGATGGAGGATATACTGACCGAGATCCGCCAGACGGTAGAAAAGGGCGAGAGAGCTCTGATCCTGACGCTGACGAAGAAGATGTCGGAGGATCTGACCGGGTACCTCAAGCAGGAGGAGATCCGTGTCAAGTATCTCCATTCCGATATCGATACGGTGGACCGCATGAAGATCCTGCGCGAACTCCGTCAGGGAGAATTTGATGTGCTCGTGGGCATCAACCTCCTGCGTGAGGGACTCGATATTCCTGAGGTTTCGCTCCTGATGATCCTCGATGCGGATAAGGAGGGTTTCCTCCGCTCGACGAGATCGCTCATCCAGATGATCGGTCGCGCCGCGCGTAACGTAAACGGACGGGTCATCTTCTATGCGGATGACGTGACGGACTCCATGTTCGAGGCGGTTTCGGAGACAAACCGTCGCCGGGAGATCCAGATCCGTTATAATGAAGAGCATAACATCACGCCGAAGAGCGTCTCGAAGGAAGTGCGCGATATGCTGCAGACCATCGAGGAAGTCAGCTCGGAGGAAGAGATCGACATGAAAGATCTGTCGGATCTCGTAAATGAGAAGAAGACGCATATGTCCCGAAAGGAGCTTGAAAAGCTGGCGGCTCGTCTCGATAAGGAGATGAAGGCGGCGGCGAAGGAACTGGCTTTCGAAGAGGCGGCGAGACTTCGTGACCTGCTTGTCGTCGTGAAGGGGAAGCTCGGAGACGGAAAGTAACATCTGGGCATGGGGTTCACTTTCAAAGAGTGAAACGAGGTTAGTGATATGAGTGAAGAAAAACTACAGGGATTCGTACACCTGCATCTGCATACGGAATATAGTCTTCTCGATGGTGCGATCCGCATCAAGCGTCTCGCCGCCCGGCTCAAGGAACTGGGCATGACGGCCTGCGCGATCACGGATCACGGTTCCATGTACGGCACTGTCGAGTTCTATAAGGCGATGACAGAGGAAGGGATCCATCCTATCATCGGCTGCGAGGTGTACGTAGCTCCGCGTAGCCGTTATATGAAGGAAGCAGAGGACCGCGTATATTACCATCTGATCCTTCTGGCGAAGAATCAGGAAGGACTGATCAACCTCAACCGCCTGGTCTCGGCCGGTTTTACGGAGGGTTTCTACTACAAGCCCAGAGTGGATCATGAACTGCTGGAGAAGTATTCGGAAGGATTGATCGCACTGTCGGCCTGCATCTCCGGAGAGGTGGCGTCGCGGATACTGAAGGATGATACGGAAGGGGCGAAGGAGTCCGCACTCTGGTATGACCGTGTATTCGGACGGGGGAATTACTATCTGGAGATCCAGAGTAATCAGATCCCGGAACAGCAGAAGGTGAACTCCCAGCTGATCCGGCTCTCGAACGAGACGGGGATCCCGCTGGTGGCGACGAATGACTGCCACTATATGTATAAGGAGGACGCCGGGTCTCACGAGGTGCTCCTGTGTATGCAGACCGGCAAGAAGATGACCGACCCGGACCGGATGCGCATGCCTTCGCAGGACTTTTATATCAAGTCCGAAGAGGAGATGCGCAGGTATTTTGCCTCAGTGCCGTCTGCGATCGAGAATACGACGAAGATTGCCAGTATGTGCCATGCGGAGTATACCTTCGATCAGATCCACCTGCCGGCTTTTGATGTTCCGCTCGAGTATGCGGATGCCGAGGAATTCTTGCGGCACCTCTGCGAAGAGGGGCTCAAGGACCGGCTGTCGGATTGCCAGGATGAGGAGCGGATCGCGGAGTACCGTAAACGTGCCGAATACGAGATGAGTGTCATTACTTCGATGGGATATACCGATTATTATCTAATCGTGTGGGATTATATCCGGTTCGCCAGAGATAACGGGATCATGGTCGGACCGGGCCGTGGTTCCGGCGCCGGTTCTCTCGTGGCCTACGCACTAAAGATCACGAATATCGATCCCATCAAGTATAACCTGATCTTCGAGCGTTTCCTGAATAGCGAACGTGTCAGCATGCCTGACTTTGATATCGACTTTTGTGTCGAGAGAAGACAGGAAGTGATCGACTATGTCACGAAGAAATACGGCGCAGACCGTGTCGCGCAGGTCGTGACGTTCGGGACGCTGGCTGCCCGGGCCTGTATCAAGGATGTGGCGAGAGCGCTGGATCTGTCTTTCTCCGACAGCGACCGGATCTGTAAGATGGTGCCGGATAATCTGGGCATCACGATCAAGGATGCCCTGAAGCTGTCTCCGGATCTGAAGAATGAATATGAGAACAATGATGTGGTAAAGCAGGTCATCGATATCGCGCTGAAGTTTGAGGGGATGCCGCGCCATACGTCTACCCATGCGGCCGGCGTGATCATCTCGGCAAAACCGCTTACCGAGATCGCTCCGCTGGCGAAGAATGATGACTCGGTGGTCGTGCAGTTTGCGAAGGCAAATGCGGAAGAGATCGGTCTTCTGAAGTTTGACTTTCTGGGACTTCGCACGCTTACGGTGATGCGCGATACGGCGCAGATGGTCCTCGAGAATCAGGGGATCGAGATCGACTTTGACCGGATCCCGATGGATGAGCCGGCCGTGTACGAGATGATCAGCCGGGGTGAAACGGAGGGGGTATTCCAGCTTGAAAGTTCGGGAATGACTTCCTTTATGACTGACCTTAAGCCGTCTTCGCTTGAGGATATCATCGCGGGTATCTCGCTTTACCGCCCGGGTCCGATGGACCAGATCCCGAAGTATGTGGCGGCGCGTCATGATCCTTCTTCGATCAAGTACGACCATCCGCTTCTGGAGCCGATCCTGAATATGACATACGGCTGCATGATCTACCAGGAACAGGTCATGCAGATCGTCAGAGATCTGGCCGGATTCTCCATGGGCCAGTCCGATAATATCCGCCGTGCCATGGCGAAGAAAAAGGCCTCCATGATGGAGAAGTACCGCCAGATATTCATCTACGGCGGGAAAGACGAGAAGGGAAGAGAAGTCGAGGGGGCGATCGCTCACGGTGTATCCGAGCCTATCGCCAGGAAGATCTTCGATGACGTGACACAGTTTGCCGGTTATGCTTTTAATAAGTCCCATGCGGCGGCATATGCCGTAGTCGGCTACTATACGGCATACCTTAAGTATCACTACCCGACAGAGTTTATGGCCGCGATGCTTAACAGCTTCCTCGGCAACCAGTCCCAGTCAGCCTGGTACACCTCGGTAGCAAAGAAGATGGGCATCTCTATTCTTCCGCCATCAGTAAACAAGAGCACAGTGCATTTCGCAACGGAAGGAGACCGCGCGATCCGCATCGGTCTGACGGCTGTAAAGAATGTAGGAGAGAATGCGGTCAGAAAACTCGTGATCGATCGGGAAGTCAACGGTGTTTTTACTTCTTTCGGAGATTTCCTGCGCAGAAGCGAAGCACTGGAGATCAATAAGAAGATGATCGAGAGTCTCATCTATTCTTCTGCGATGGATGAGTTCGGTATTCCCAGATCACAGATGCTCGGAGCGGTCGAGCCGTATCTGGCGAGCCTGGCGTCGACGAGACGATCGGCGATGGAAGGACAGATCTCGATATTTAGTCTTCTTGGGGATGAGGCCGCAGCTCAAGCAGAAGAACCGGTGCTTCCGAATGTGAGTGAATTCCCGATGGAAGAACGGCTCATGAAAGAAAAGGAGATGGTGGGCCTTTATATCTCGGGGCATCCTCTGAATAACTATAAGAAAGCGATCGAGCAGACCGATACGGACTACACGTCTTTTCTTCGTACGGTCGATGATGAATTCGCATCCGGTCGTGTTCTCAAGGACAAGGAACAGGTGATCATGGCCGGACTGATCGCTAAGCGGGCGCAGAAGACGACCAAGAACGGGGATTTCATGTGTATCCTCCGGATCGAGGACCTCTTCGGAGACTACGATGTACTCGTGTTTCCGAAAGCCTATAGTCAGTACAGTCAGGTAATCCAGTCCTCCAGGGTGCTCCTGATGCGGGGAAGAGTGCAGGTCGATGATGATGCGGTCAAGCTTGTTCTGGATGACTGTGTAACGCTCAGCCGCGATGACGAACCGCTTTGTCAGCTTCCGCCTCCGAAATCCGGTTTCGGTTATAAGCGCGGAAACGGGTATCAGAAGAGCGACAAGGGTCCGGATACGGCAGCTGCCCCCCGGAATGCGGGCGCAGAAAATGGAAGTGTGTCCGGTGCGGCCGGACAGGTGAACAGTGCCACTGCTCCGGAAAATGACACGAGAAAAGATGTGCCGACAAGACGCCTGGCACTACGGTATTTCGGTGCGTCGGATGATGAGGGATATAATAGGATCCTGGCGACATGCGCATACTTCCACGGTGATACGCCTGTCTATGTGGCCCTCCCCAAAGAAAAGAAGAGTATACGCCTTCCTTCCGAATATGACATCGAGTGGAGCCGGGAGGTGTGCTCGATCCTGATCAAGGAATTGGGCATGGAAAATGTTTCTCTGTTCTGATTGGTTTTTGGTATAATACTTTTAGTTATTCGTTTAGAAGAATGAAGAAGGGCGAAAGCTCCGGAAAAAGGGAGAAGACATATGTTTGAAGAATATACGAATGGAAATCTGCCGAACCTGAAGGAAATGGTCGCGAAGAACTACGCGCAGATCGACTTAAGCCAGGAGCCTGAAGTCAGAGGAGTCGGTATCCTTACGTCCGGCGGCGATGCTCCGGGCATGAATGCGACGATCCGCGCGGTCGTGCGTGCCGGAACCAAGGCCGGTTTTAAGATGATGGGCGTGACCCGTGGTTATCACGGCCTTTGGAAGGGTGAGGTCAAGGAACTCGGTCACAGAGATGTTTCCGAGACACTCCAGCGCGGCGGTACTTTCCTGATGACTGCCAGATCGAAGAGCTTCGAGACACCGGCCGGAGTCCTGCAGGGCGCGAAGATGTGTAAAGTGTTCAGCATCGACTGTCTGGTCGTGGTCGGTGGCGACGGTTCTTTTAAAGGCGCGAGAGATCTGGCTCGTATAGGTATCCCGGTCATCGGTATCCCGGGCACGATCGATAACGATGTTGCCTGCACCGAGTATACGATCGGCTATGACACGGCGATGAATACTGCGATGGAGGCAATCGACAAACTCCGTGATACGGCCTCTTCTCATGAGCGCTGCAGCGTCATCGAGGTCATGGGCCGTCACGCAGGATACATCGCGCTGAACGTCGGTATCGCGACCGGTGCGGAGATCATTCTCCTGCCGGAGGTGCCGTGGGACATGAAGGAAGTCATCAAGACGATCCTCGACTGCAGAAATAAGGGCAAGCGCCACTACATCGTCATCGTGGCAGAGGGCGCCGGTGATGCGACAGAGATCGCCAAGAAGATCGAAGATGCGACGGAGATCGAATCCCGTCCGACGATCCTCGGGCACCTCCAGAGAGGCGGAAGCCCGACGCTCCGTGACCGCACGATGGCGAGCCTCATGGGCGTGCGTGCGATCGAGTGCATCAAGGATAAGAGATTGAATCGTCTCGTGGTCTACAGACATGGTGAGATCACAGACGTAGATATCGAAGAAGGTCTGGCCATGAAGAAGAGTATCTCTCTGGATGAAGTGGAAAGATCGAAGCTTCTTTCCTAAAGAATAAAGAATAGCTTTTCTAAGGATAAATAGGGCTTCTTCGAGGAAATAAGAGGAGTCTATGTATACGACATTTGAAGAAGAAGCGAAGCGTAAACTCGTACGCGGCCGCTCTCTCACGATATTAGAATATGACAAGATTTTAGACCGTCTGGTCAATCACGCTCGTACGATTTACGGGCGTGAGCTATGCTACGGGCTTCTTCCGACATCGGATCTTCCGCTGGTGGAAGAGTGGCAGAAGGAGACCGAAGATGCTTTTGAATACTTGGTAAAGGAAGGCTCCCTCCCGCTCGGAGGCGTAAACGATATCCGCGAGGCAGTAAAGTTCTCGGATACGGGTGCGACGCTCTCCATGAAGCATCTGCTGCATATCGCACAGTTTCTCCGCGCCGTCGACCGTCTGTCGAAGGTCTCGGTAGAGTGGCTCCGCGTGGATCCGCAGGACCATCTGCTGTTTCGGGAAATCCGGCATCTTCTCCCGCTGTCGCATCTGGAGAATGAGATCTCTATGGCGATCACGGGCGAGAACGAGATGAACGATAGAGCCAGTAATGAGCTCTACAACATAAGAAGGCAGATCCGTGAAGCCCAGAGCAGCATCCGCGAGATCCTCGAGAGATTGATCCGGAAGAACCCGCAGGCTCTGCAGGATCAGCTGGTCACGATGCGTGACGGACGCTACTGCGTACCGGTCAAGCCCGAGAAAAAGGGCGAAGTTCCGGGCGTCGTGCATGACACGTCCGCATCCGGACAGACACTCTTTATCGAGCCGATGGCGGTCGTGGAACTGAATAACAAGATCCGTGAGTGGTCCGCGGCCGAGCAGGAAGAGATCAACCGCATCCTCGGGATCTTAAGCGGAAAGGTCGGCATCAGTAAAAACGAGATCCTGACGGATATCGCCCTGATTGGGCATATCGATTTCATGCAGGCAAAGGCCCAGTTCGCGATGGAGCTCGATGCTGCCCGTCCCGTCATGAACGATCAGGGCCGGATCGACCTCAAAAAAGCGCGTCATCCGCTCATTGACAAGGACCGTGTCGTACCGATCGATTTCTCGGTCGGTACCGATTACCGTACCCTCGTGATCACGGGCCCGAATACCGGCGGCAAGACCGTATCCCTTAAGACCTGCGGTCTCATCACGCTCATGGCAATGGCCGGACTCTTTGTGCCGTGTAAAGATGGTTCCGAGGTCTCCACATTTTCGAAAGTACTGGCCGACATCGGGGACGAACAGAGCATCGAGCAGAGTCTGTCGACATTCTCGGCACATATGACGAATCTCGTGCAGATCCTGAAACTCACGAAGTCCACGACACTGGTGCTTCTCGATGAACTCGGTTCCGGAACGGATCCGACGGAGGGCGCGGCGCTGGCGATCGCGATTCTCGACGAGTGCAGGAAGAAGGGCGCCGTGACTGTGGCGACCACTCACTATAAGGAACTGAAGGCCTATGCGGTCGACCAGGAAGGTGTGGAGAACGCCTGCTGCGAATTTGATATCGAGACACTGTCACCGACGTACCGGCTGATCATCGGTCTTCCCGGCGTCAGTAATGCATTTGTTATTTCGAGAAAGCTCGGCCTTTCGCCGAGGATCATCGAGAACGCGCAGAGCATCCTTTCTGAGGAGAGCCTGAAGGTCGAGGAACTTCTTTCCTCGGCTGAGCGGCATAACCGTGAGAGCGAGAAACTCCAGCAGGAGATCGCGGAACTCCGTGACGAAGTGAAAAAGCAGAAGGAAGATCTCGAAGAACAGAGAAAACGGATCGAGAAGGAAAGAAAGAGAGTCCTCCGTGAGGCGAGGGAAGAGAAGCAGGAGATGCTCGAGGAAGTGCTCGAGAAGGCGGATGCGATCTTAGATGAGATCAAGGAGATCCAGAAGATGGAGAATTCCCACGATGCCGAAAGAAAGATCCGTCAGATCAGAAACAACCTTCGTGCCGGTCTCTCAGATATCGACGCCGAGAGAGATGAGGACGAGGCGGTCAAGGAGATCCCGGGCGAGAAACCCGATAAGATCCGCGAAGGAGGACTCTACTATTCGCCGGTCCTCGATGTCACGGGTATCGTCGTGAAGGGTCCGGACAGAGCAGGCAACTGCATCCTTTCTTCCGGCGCGCTGAAACTCACGGTTGCTGCAGATTCGCTCCGGTATCCGAAGAAAGAGGAAACGGGTAAGAGCGCCGTACGCGCAAGAAGAGAGCCGAAAAAGACGACGGTCTCTCATTCCGAGAAATTGCGTCTGCAGAAGAAGTCGTCCATGATGCCCGAGATCCAACTCCTCGGTATGACCGTCGACGAGGCCCTGAGTACACTCGACCGCTACCTCGATGACTGCGTGATCAGTAATATCGAGAACATCCGGATTGTACACGGGAAGGGTACCGGCGCGCTTCGCTCGGCCGTCGACCAGTTCCTCAAGAAGGACAGGAGAGTCCGGACGTTCCGGCTCGGTACTTTCGGAGAAGGTGAAGACGGCGTGACGATCGCCGAACTGAAATAACCGGACTAATAGAAGAAACACTCTGTGAAACAGGGAAGAGTCGGGAAAAGCGGAAGCGAGAACGGCTTTGAGAATGGAGGAAGAAATGGCAGAAGAGAATAAGAAGGTGAGACTTTACGTCTTCGTGGGTGCATACGGATCCGGAAAGTCCGAAGTGTCAGTGCATTTCGCGCATATGCTCAAGCAGCGGGATCCGAGCGCGAAGGTGATGCTCGCGGACCTCGATATCGTGAATCCGTATTACCGCTCAGCGGACGCAAAGGATGCGCTCGAGGCCGAAGGTATCCACGTGATCGTGCCGGAGTATGCGAACACGAACGTCGATGTGCCGGCGCTCTCGGGAGAAGTGTACTCTGCTTTTGACATGCCGGACACGGTCGCGGTCTTTGATATCGGCGGTGAGGATCTCGGCGCGAGAGTGCTCGGCGCGATGCTCAGCCGTTTCAAGAACATCGAGTACCGCGTGTACATGGTGGTCAATGCATTCCGTCCGTTCACGTCGGACCCGGAGGGGATCCGCCAGATGGCAGGAGAGCTTACGGAAGCGGCAAGACTTCCGATCTCGGGATTCATCAACAACTCGAATCTCCTTGAAGAGACGACAGAAGAGGAGCTCGAAGAAGGAGAGAAGGTTCTCCTTGCTGCTTCGGAACTGACGGGGATCCCGGTCGTGTACCAGACGGGACTGGAGAATGTCCTCCCCGAGAACTGGAAAGAGAAGACACCTTCCGGTATTCCGGTGCTCTGCATGGATCGGAAGGTCCTGTATAAGTATTAAGGAGGAGAAAGAATATGCCGGGTGGAAGTGCGGCGATCATCGCCATATGTGTGCTGGGAGGACTCCTGCTGGTCTGCGGACTGGTCGGGGCGATAAGAAGCGCTTGGAGGAATTCTCTCCTCGGGCAGATCATGAACGGCGTCAAGCAGGAGGTCCGCGAGGGAAAAGTCGGACCGGAGGACTTTAAGATGAATCAGATGTTTTCGTCGCCGAAGTCCGTCTCGGATCTGTCGGAGGTGCTGACGCCGAGGATCACGAAGGACTTCCCGGATCTCAATCTCTCCGAGATGCGGTCTGCGGCCCAGGCGGTGCTTATCAAGAGCAGGGATCTGCTGATGCAGATGACGATGGGCGGTAACGGCGATACCATCGACCGGATCCGGACAGAACTTGCTTCCTGCGGCATCGGCGTGACCCGTTCTCTGTCCGAAGAACTCTGGCATAAGGTGGAAGCGGCCAGGGCCGAAGGGAAAACTCTGGTGTATCGCGACGTAATCGTGCACAAATGCGGAATTAACGAGTATCAAAAGACTTCTTCTACCGTAGAAATCACCTTCCAATACTCAATACAATGTTTGCAATACCAGGAAAGAAATGGTAAATTTATATCAGGCAATCGAGCGACTCCTACGCAGAGCCGGTACAACGTGAAAGTGATCAATATACTGGACGCAGACCGGTTTGCATGGGAAGACATAAAAGGAGTCGGTTTCACCTGTCCACATTGCGGTGCCGCGGTCAGGCATCTGGGAACGGATGTCTGTCAGTTCTGCGGCACAGCGATCAAAACAGTTGATATGCGAGTCTGGCTTGTCGATAAGTTGATCGAGATCTGAAATTTTTTCTTGTAGGGAGGAGATAACAATGGGATTAATTAAAGCTGCAATTCAGGCTGTTGGCGGAAACTTAAGAGATCAGTATCTCGAGTTCTTCACCTGTGACTCTCTGGGTCAGGAAGTACTTCTTCGCCGCGGTGCGAAAGTGATGCGTAATGGCAGCAACAAAGGTGACGCGGAGATCATCTCCAACGGATCTAAGATCGCTGTTCCGGAAGGAACCGCTCTTATTCTCGTGGATAATGGTCGTGTCGTAGACTTCACAACTGAGGCCGGTATGTATACATGGGATACATCTTCGGCTCCGTCCTGCTTCGGCGCAAGCGGATTCCTCGACGGCGTGAAGAAGTCCTGCGGCGATATCTGGAACCGTATTAAGGCAGGCGGTGAGGCCCTCACACAGCAGAGAGTCTACTTCGTCAATATGCTCGAGATGGTCGATAATAAGTTCGGTACAGCATCTCCGCTTCCGTATGATGACCCGACATATCGTGGTATCTACATCAGAATGAACGGTACGTTCTCCTTTAAGATCGTTGACCCGGTCACATTCTTCAAGAACATCGCCGGTAACGTTTCCGGTGATTATCGCCGTGATGAGCTGATGGGCAAGAACGGCCAGCCCGGTCAGGCAAAGGCTGAGTTCCTGATGTACCTCGGCGAAGCCCTGAACAAGATGGGTGCCGGCGGAGAAGATGTCCAGTACAACAGACTCCAGAGCCAGCAGGTCAAGCTCGCGAAGTACATGAATGAGGTTCTCGATGAGGATTGGCTCCAGGGCCGTGGTATGATCGTTGAGAAGGTTGCCGTTATGTCGGTTACACCGGACGACGAGTCCAGAAAGAGAATCCAGGACATGGACGATGGTCTTATGTTTGGTAACAACCCGCAGATGGCTGCAGGTTACCAGATCAAGGGCTCCGTCGATGCCATGAAGACAGCGGCAGGCAACCAGGCAGGTGCCGGCAATGCGATGATGGGCGTCGGTCTCGTTGGTGGTTTCAACGGAAGTGCGATGAACCCGGGCAACCAGGGTATGGCATTCCTCCAGCAGCAGCAGATGATGCAGCAGCAACAGCAGATGCAGCAGCAGGCCGCAGCTCCGGCAGCGGCAGCAGGCTGGACATGCTCCTGCGGTCAGGGCGGCAACCAGGGCAAGTTCTGTGCGAACTGTGGTTCTCCGAAGCCGGCTGATCCGGGTACGTGGGCTTGCTCTTGCGGTCAGTCCGGTAACACCGGTAAGTTCTGCGCGAACTGCGGTGCTCCGAAGCCGGCAGATGCAGCAGGCTGGACATGCAGCAAGTGCGGTAAGACAGGCAACACCGGCAAGTTCTGCGGTGAGTGCGGTCAGCCTCAGGGCTAATGATCCGGATCCATATCGGATCAGACTTTACAAGCTGAATCGGGAAAGGTCGTCTCTTCGGAGACGGCCTTTCTTTTTTGTGCAATTGCGCATCCGCAGGAACGTTACGATTTACAGTGGTGCAAGTGCTTTTCATATAAATAGATTAAACCGCCGGGTTATTGACAGGCATTTTTATTCCTGTTACCATCAAGCCAATAACATAAGAAAAGCATTGACGGAAAAGAGTAGTCCGAAGAAAGTCATCCAGAGAGAGTGGCATATCGCTGGAAGTCACTTCTGAGGATCCCGGACGAAAACCATTCCCGAGCTGTAGTGCTGAAAGACTTAAGTAAGCGTTACCGTATGTCTGCGTTAAAGGCTAGGATTTGTTGGAATCTGAAGTGAAAAGTTAAGGTGGAACCGTGCTATACAGCACCCTTAAAGATCGAGACCGGTCTTTTGGGTGCTTTTCTTATGTTGTTGCGAACATACACCTATTGATTTAAGTTAAAGGAGGCAACAAACATGAAGATTTTAAGAAACGATCAACAGGTACTGGAGATGGACTTCGACAGTAAAGAAGGCAGGAAGGCATTCTGGCATACGAGCGCGCATGTGCTGGCACAGGCGGTCAAGCGCCTATATCCGGAGGCGAAGTGCGGGATAGGACCTGCGATCGAGAACGGATTCTACTACGACTTCGACTTCGGTTTCCCGTTTTCGGAAGAGCACCTCGCGAAGGTCGAGGCGGCGATGAAGGACATCGTCAGGGAATCCCTCGTGCTTTCGGTCTATGACATGTCGAAAGAGGAGGCTTACGAGTACATGAAGAAGCGGGGAGAGTCCTATAAGATGGAACTTATCTCCGAGATTCCGGATGACGAGCGGATCACGTTTTATAAGCAGGGTGACTACGCCGAGTTCTGTGCGGGACCGCATATCGGAAACGTCAGCCACATTAAGGCTGTAAAGCTCTTATCGGTGGCCGGCGCATACTGGCGTGGCAGCGAGAAGAACCCGATGCTCACGAGGATCTACGGTATTTCTTTCCCGAAGGCGTCGATGCTCGAGGAGTATCTCAAGCAGCTCGAAGAGGCCAAGGCGAGAGATCACAGAAAACTCGGAAAAGAACTGGAGCTTTTCGCGCTGATGGAAGAAGGCCCGGGACTTCCGTTTTATTTCCCGAAAGGTCTTCTCATGAAGAACCTCCTCATCGACTACTGGCGGAAGATCCACAGAAGAGAAGGGTATGAGGAGATCAGCACGCCGATGATGCTGATGCGTACGCTCTGGGAGAAATCCGGTCACTGGGACCACTACCGGGAGAACATGTACACGACGAGTGTCGACGATACGGACTACGCGATCAAGCCCATGAACTGTCCGGGCGGGATGCTGGTCTATAAGTCGAAACAGCACTCTTACAAGGAGTTCCCGATGCGTGTGGGCGAACTCGGCATCGTACACCGCGCCGAGAAGTCCGGTACGCTCCATGGCCTGATGCGCGCGAGATGCTTCACGCAGGACGATGCGCATATCTTCATGAGAGAAGACCAGGTGATGTCCGAGATCCAGGGCGTCATGCGCCTGATCGATGAATTCTATGCGCGGTTCGGATTCCGGTATGAGATCGAACTGTCGACGAGACCCGAAAACTCCATCGGAAGCGATGAGGAGTGGGAGCTGGCGATCGCATCTTTAAAAGCGGCGGTCGAGGGCGTCGGAAAGCCGTACGAGATCAACGAAGGAGACGGTGCATTCTACGGACCGAAACTGGACTTCCACATCCGGGACTCGATCGGAAGGATGTGGCAGTGTGGTACGATCCAGCTCGACTTCCAGCTGCCGCAGAGATTCGACCTCGACTATATCGGTCAGGACGGGGAGAAGCACAGACCGATCATGCTGCACCGTGTGGTCTTCGGAAGTATCGACCGCTTCCTCGGCATCCTGATCGAGCACTATGGCGGGAAGTTCCCGGTGTGGCTTTCGCCGGTGCAGGTGAAGATCCTGCCGGTATCGGACAAGTATCTCGGGTATGCTAAGGAACTGTCACAGATACTTCTCGGACAAGATGTGCGTGAGGAACTCGACGAATCGGATGAGAAACTCGGCTATAAGATCCGTGCGGCGAGAATGGAGAAGGTCCCGTACCTGATCGTGGTCGGAGAGAAAGAAGAGAAGAACCGATCCGTCTCGGTACGAAGCCGCGACCTGCCGCAGGAGAAGCAGGACCTCGGCGAGATGAAAGTGGAGGCCTTCGTGAGTCTCATACGCGAGCAGGAGAATGCGTAAGAGGAACGGATGTTGGAAATGCGCATGCGGTGAAGGCTCGCGCGAAAGATCCGGGAAAAGTGCATTTCGAGAAGAAAAGAAGGACCGCCTGAAAAGACGGTCCTTCGTATGTCTGTTTAATTGTAGGATCTAAAGTTTTATATGTACTCAGCAGTACTTGGTGACGCTCTCCGGGAGTTCGCTCGCCGAGCGGCTGCAGATAATTGTCGCTGTAATCTTGTCTCCGAGGAAATCATTGAACTTATCAAGGAAGCTTCCGAATCTCTCGTAATCTGTTTCCCCTGTGATCTTAAGAATGCTGTCCACGTAAATATGTGTGACGTCGTAATCTTTCGCGCAAATACCGGCTACGAAGCTGGTGAACTGCTCAAACCCTTCTACCGGATATTCGTCTAAATCTACAAGACGGACTCTGTATTTCAGAAGACGGTCGAGGCGGTGTCCGCGCTGGATGCATACGATATTGTTATCCGTTGTAGCCTGCTCATTGATTTCCTCTACGAGCTGCGCTGTCTTTCCTGTTCCCTTTTCTCCTGCAATTACCTTTATCATTGGCATCATCTCCCTATTCATGTTGATTATCCAAAGGTCTGTTTGGATTACTTCTATTCTACATGATAACTTGGATAATTTGAATAGTCCGAAAGTGAAAAAGATGATTAAAATTGTGTAAATAAAACAAAGGAAGGGTCCGGATAGTATAAAAGCGGGGAATTGCCCGAAAAGCATTGCTTTTATATAGGTTTAATGGTATCATATCTTCTGCTGGTAGATGTTGACATTGAGAGTGGGTCGTGGCCCGCTCTTTTGTTTATCAAAGGAAAAGGAGGCCGCATGGCTGGAAGATCAAAGGTAGCACAGGAAGCGTTTGAACTGGCAGAGCCTATCGTAAAAGAATTGGGCTTTGATCTGGTGGACTGTGAATACAAGAAGGAAGGACAGTATTACTTCCTCCGGCTCTTCATCGACAAGCGGGGCGGCATCTCCATCGAGGACTGCGAGGCGGTCAGCCATGCGGTAGATGCCGTACTGGATGAAAGGCTCCACGCGGATCCGGATTACTTTGAGGTTTCATCTCCGGGCGCGACACGACCGTTTTCTTCACTTGCTGACTATGTCCGGCATCAGGGAGAGGAGATCGAGGTCTCCCTCTTTGCTCCCATCGACGGAAGTAAGAAACTGGAGGGGATCATCGATAGTGCCACGGAGGAGGAACTGGTTCTTGCCGTCGGCGACCGGAAGATCCGTCTGGAATGGTCGCAGATCGCCAAGGCCCAGCGTACGATCAGATTCTAATTTTGTAGGAAGAATAAAGGAGAGAACTTATGAACAAGGATGACATGTTACAGGCGATTCGCGATCTGGCAAAGGAAAGAGGCATCGACGAGGAAGTCCTTTTCGAGGCGGTCGAGGAAGCGATCGTTGCCGCTTTTAAGAGAGAGTTTGCGGATCAGAAGCAGAACGAGAATGTATTTGCCGAGATCGATCGTGAGACCGGTGAGATGTATGTATACGAGGTCGTGGAAGTTGTTTCCGAAGTGACGGATCCGAAGACGCAGATCGCGCTGTCCGAAGCCAAAGAGATCGATCCGGATCTCGAAGAGGGCGATACCATCGAGATGACGATCGATGTCGAGTCACTCGGACGTCTGGCGGCTCAGGCGGCAAAAGCGGCGATCAGCAAGAAACTCCGCGATACCGAGAACGCCAGAATCGAGTCGGAGTTCTCCGATAAGAAGGGCGAGCTCGCCTATGGTGTCATCCAGAGAAGCGATGACCGTTTCGTATTCGTAGATATCGGCCGTGCAGAGGCAACCCTCCCGAAAAAGGAACAGGTCAAGGGCGAGGATTATTCCTTCAACAAGAAGATGAAGTTCCTCATCCTGAAGGTCGAGACACAGAAGGAGCGTCCGGTGATCATCGTTTCGAGAAGCCACCCGGATCTCGTAAGAAAACTCCTTGAGCAGGAAGTACCGGAGATCCATGACGGTGTCGTCGAGATCGTGAATGTGGCCCGAGAGGCCGGTTCCCGTTCGAAGGTGGCCGTGATCTCCCGTGATCCGGACGTCGATCCGCTCGGCGCCTGCGTCGGTCAGCGCGGATCCCGTATCTCGGCGATCATGGATGAACTCGGACAGGAGAAGATCGACGTGATCCAGTATAACGAGGATCCGGCTATCTTCATCAGTAATGCCCTTTCTCCGGCGAAGGTTGACCGTGTCTCCGCTGAACTGATCACGATGGAGGACGGCACGCAGGAGAAGACGGCACAGGTCGTCGTTCCGGATCAGCAGTATTCGCTGGCGATCGGCCGTGCAGGTCAGAATGTAAGGCTGGCGGCGCGTCTCACCGGATGGAAGATCGATATCAAGAAGACTTCGGAATTCCAGCAGATGGTAACGAATGACCTCGTGGCCAACTTTACGATCGCTGAGGACGAAGACGACAACTCGAACGAGAATGCGTAAGGAGAAGCGGTAAGGCTGATATGGCTAAGAAGATTCCGATGAGGATGTGTGTCAGCTGCAGAGAGCGCTTCGCCAAGAAGGAACTGATCCGTGTCGTGGCGACGCCTGACGGGCAGACAGTGATCGATCCGACGGGCCGTCTTCCCGGACGAGGCGCGTATGTGTGCCATGATCCGGAGTGCATGAAGAAGGCCTTGGACCGGCAGCAGTTTGACAAAGGACTCAAAAAGTCAGTAGATGCCGAGTCGATACGGCCGGAACTCCTGAAACTTCAGGAGGAACCGGAGAAGAGAGGCTCCGGGCCGGATGGCGCAGATGCCGGTAAGCCCAAGAAAGCCGAGGAAGGAAAATGAAGCCGGATGCAGGCCGTGCGGCCGGAAAAGAACGGATCCTTCAGACGATCGGACTTTCGTACCGGGCAAGCCTTCTGACATCCGGATTCGATGCGATCGAGATGGCCCTCCATGCAGGCGCTGTGGAACTTCTAATCGTTGCCGTTGACGGCTCGGAGAAGCAGAGAGCGAAACTGATGAGGATCGCGCAGGAGGAAGACACACGCTGCCGGACCTTCGGAACGGCAGAAGAGCTCGGAAGAGCAATCGGAAAAGATATGCGTATCGCGGTGGCGATACTGGATCAGGGGATGGCGGACAAGCTTATCTTACGGATCGATGAACTAAAGAAGAATGATGATTCCGACAAGATCTCGGAATAAACAGGAGGAAACGATGGCAGAAAAAGAGAAGAAAACACCAGCTTCGGAAGGAAAAGTAGAGAACAAGGTTGACTCTTCCGTTCCACAGAAGACCGTGAGCGGTATCTCGGGTACCAAGACTTTGCGCGTCGGCCGTGTGAATAAGAAGGCCAAGAAACCTCCGGTTGAGGAGGGCGCGGCAACACCGGCTCCGGAAGGAACACCTGCTGCGGCACCGGCCGAGAAGAAGGAAACGGCACCTGTAGCAGCGACGCCTGCGGCAGTCCCTGCCAAGAAAGCAGAGGAAGCTCCGAAGAAAGCGGCTACGGCCACAAAGGTTAAGAAACCCGAGGAAGCGGAGAAGCCTTCCGAGGCTAAGGTGACCAAGGCAAAAGAGCCGGAAACGAAGGCATCAGAGACCAAGGCTCCGGAAGCAAAGGCTCCGGAAACGAAGACGCCGGCCAAGCAGGATAAGGATGCAAAGCCTGTAGCTTCAGCTGCGCCTTCTGCAGAAGAAGCGAAGAAGGAAGATGCGAAGACCGAAGTAAAGCCGAAGCCGGCTGAGGCTCCGAAGGAAGGACCGAAGCTCTCTTCAGCGGTCGTCCGTGCACCGGAGGCCGGGTATAAGAGAGAGACATCGACGTTCGTGCGCCCCCGTGACGGCGGAAGACCGGGCGGATACCAGGGCGGCTATCAGGGCGGTTCGAGATCCGGCGGCTACGGCGACAGATCTGACCGGCCGCAGGGCGGACGCCAGGGCGGGCCCGGATTCTCCGGGAACCGTGGTCAGAAGGGTTCTTACGGCGGTGGATTCGCGCCTAAGGACAAGGACGATGACGATATTTACAACAATAACAGGAACCAGCCCAAGCGCAGTACGAAGCCGAAGCAGGATCTGCCGCCGGAGGTAACGAAGGAGAAGGCCAACTTTGCAGCGCGGGATGCCTTTGAGAAGAGCCGTAAGGATCCGCAGAAGGATAATAAGAAGGATAACCAGAAGACAGCCGGAAACAACGACCGTCGTATGGGTAACAAGCATACCAGCCAGTTTACCGGTAATGCTTCCGATATTCTTTCCGACGATGCGGCACTTGATTCGATGTACATGGGCGGCAAGGGCAAGAAGAAGGTGAAGCGCCAGACATTCGTGGCCGCGCCGGTCGTCAAGCCACAGCTTACGCACGTCGAACTCCCGCCGTTTATCACGGTCAAAGAACTGGCCGAGGGTCTCGGCAAGAGATCGGCTGACGTCATCAAGACGCTCATGATGATGGGCATGCTCGTTACACTTAACCAGGAGCTCGATTACGATACGGCTTCTCTGGTTGCCGGTGAATACAATATCACGACCGAGCCGATCGTGGAGGTCACCGAGGAGGATATCCTCTTTGACGATAGCGAGGATAACGAGGAGAACATGAAACCGCGTCCGCCGATCGTGGTCGTTATGGGTCACGTTGACCATGGTAAGACATCGCTCCTCGATAAGATCCGTTCGACCTCTGTTGTAAAGGGCGAGGCCGGCGGTATCACGCAGCATATCGGTGCGTACACCGTCCGCTGCAAGGGCCGTCAGATCACCTTCCTCGATACGCCGGGTCACGAAGCCTTTACCACGATGCGTGCCCGTGGCGCCCAGGTCACGGATATCGCGATCCTGGTCGTAGCAGCCGATGACGGTGTCATGCCGCAGACGGTCGAGGCGATCAACCACGCTCGTGCCGCCAACACCGAGATCATCGTGGCGATCACGAAGATCGATAAGGTCGGCGCGAATATCGATAAGGTGAAGCAGGAGCTCTCGACACAGGGACTCCTTCCGGAAGAGTGGGGCGGATCGACGATCATGGTCCCGGTTTCCTCTAAGTCCGGTGAGGGTATTGATGAACTCCTCGAGATGGTGCTCCTGACCGCGGATGTTATGGAGCTTAAGGCCGATCCTAAACGTCAGGCGAAGGGTACGGTCATCGAGGCCAAGCTCGATAAGAACAGAGGTCCGGTCGCGACCGTGCTCGTCCAGCGTGGTACGCTCCGCGCCGGTGATACCGTCGTTACGGGTCCGATCTTCGGTCATATCCGTGCGATGTACGACGAGAACGGCGCTGCCCAGAAGAAGGCCGGTCCGTCCGTTCCGGTCGAGATCCTAGGACTTCCGGAAGTACCGGAAGCCGGCGAGACCTTCTATGCCGTAACGGATGAAAAGATGGCAAGACAGCTCGTCGAGAAGCGTCGTATCAAGCAGAGAGAAGAACAGCTGCATAAGTCTTCGAGAATGACACTCGAGACACTGTCGCAGGTCCTCGCCGAGGGCGAGATCAAGGATCTCAACCTCATCATCAAGGCAGACGTACAGGGCTCCGTCGAGGCGGTCACCCAGTCCCTCGAGAAGCTCACGAACGACGAAGTCCGCGTCAAGGTCATCCATGGCGGTGTCGGTACGATCACCGAGTCCGATGTTACGCTGGCGGATGTTTCGAACGCGATCATCATCGGATTTAACGTGCGTCCTTCTGCTGTCGTGGTCGAGCAGGCCAAGGAAGTCGGCGTAGACATCAAGCTCTACAGCGTTATCTACAATGCGATCGAAGATATCGAGGCCGCGATGCGCGGTATGCTGAAGCCCCAGTTCGAGGAAGTCATCCTCGGTCATGTCGAGATCCGTCAGACCTTTAAGGTCTCCTCTGTCGGTACGATCGGTGGTGCGTATGTCACAGACGGTAAGGTCCTGCGTACATCCGAAGTCCGTGTCGTACGTAAGGGTATCGTGGTGCATCAGGGCAAGCTCGCTTCCCTCAAGCGTTTCAAGGACGATGCGAAGGAAGTGGCTGCCGGTTATGAGTGCGGTATCTCGATCGAGAACTATAACGACATCGAAGAAGGCGATATCGTAGAGGTCTTCGAGATGCAGGAGATCAAGAGAAAGTAATCTATAGGTAAGAATATGAGACAGAATCGTGCCGCCCGTGTGGGCGACGAAATACAGAAAGTCATTTCGCAGCTGCTGCTGACGGAAGTCAAGGATCCCCGTATCCCGGTGATGACCTCCGTGCTCGAAGTGCGTATGTCTTCCGATCTGACACATGCCAATGTTTTCCTCTCTGTGTATGGCACGCAGAAGGAGAAGACGGAGTGTATGGCCGCGATGGAACGGGCCTCCGGATTTATTAGGAGCCAGGTGGCGAAGCGTGTCAAGCTGCGTGTCGCGCCGGAACTGCACTTCAAGCTCGATGAATCGATCGAGAAGAGTATGGATCTGATGAATCTAATCGATAAGACCATCAAGGAGGATGAAGCGCGTGCCGCAAAACATGAGTGATTTTGCACGTTCGGTGCTGGATCTTCTTCCTTCGGATAAGGAAAAAGAGATCCAGGTATTCCCGCATGCCCGTGTCGACGGTGACTGTGTCGGTACGGCGGCGGCGCTGGTAACGGCGCTTCGTAAGATGGGATATCGCGCGAAGGTCATACTCGAGTGTGAGATCCCGGGACGCCTCTCTTTCATGGATGTTCCGGAAGAGATCCTGACCATCGTTTCGGAAGAAAACGAAGAAGAGATCCGTGAAAGACAGGGCCTCGCTTTTGCCGTCGATTGCTCTGAAGGGAAAAGGATGGGCGCGGCGGAAGCGCTCTTTGACCGAGCTGGTAAAAAGGCAGTCGTGGATCATCATGTATCCTCTTCTCCGGAAGCGGAACTGGCCTATGTCGACGGGACGAAGGCCTCCTGTGCGGAACTGATGTATATGCTTCTTCAAAAGTGGGAAGAAGTGTCCGGAGATACCCTGATCGATAAGCGGGTCGCCAACTATCTGATGGTGGGGATCCAGTCTGACTCGGGAAAATTCGCGTATGAAAACACAAAGGCCGACACATTCCGTATCGCTGCGGACCTCATGGAGCGCGGAGCGAACGTGACCGATAACGCCTACCATCTCTTTGACGAGACCTGTGAAGGGAAAGTGAGACTGCACGGAATGGCGTTTGCCAATATGGAACTTCACGCAGAAGGAAAGATCGCGATCACGAAGATCACCGGCCGCATGATGGAAGAAACCGGTGCGCCGGAAGGCGCGGCGGATGGCATCGTCAATGTCCTTCGAGACATCGACACCGTCCTTGCGGCGTTCGTCATCCGTGAGAACGAAGGCGGCGAGCTTCGCGTGAACCTGCGTACGAAGGAAGGCTTTGACGCAGCGGAGTTTGCACAGATCATGGGCGGCGGCGGACATCACCGCGCGGCCGGTTTCAGCGAGAAGAATATGGATATCGATGCTTTTGCCGATAAGGTCATAAGGGAAGCCATCGCGTATCTGGAGAGAACATGAATCCCGTATCAGACCGTAGTGGCATCGTCCTTGTAGATAAGCCGGAAGGAATGAGTTCCTTTGCGGTCGTGTCACGTATCCGTAAGATCCTTAACATAAAGAAAGCCGGGCACGCCGGCACCCTCGATCCCTTCGCGACCGGCCTTCTGGTCATCGCGGTGGGCCGGGCGACGCGCGTCCTTCGCTATATGGAGAACGATAGTAAGGTATACCGGGCAGTCATGGTCCTCGGGACGATCACGTCGACCGGTGATACCGAAGGCGAGATCATCGGTGGGAAGAAGCCGGATGAATCAGAGCTTTCTGCACTTTCTGAAGGAGACTTCGGTAAGGTGAGGGAAGCGGTCATGAGTATGGTCGGTCAGATCACGCAGGTCCCGTCCTCATACTCGGCCATTAAGATCGCGGGACGTCCGGCCTATGACTATGCGAGGAAGGGCCAGGAAGTGAAGATCCCCGCGCGGCAGGTCACGATCCATGATATCACGATCGGAAAGATCACTGTCGAAGAGGGGACCATCGCTGTTGAGATGACGGTCTCCTGCTCGAAAGGCACTTATATAAGGACGCTCTGCGAAGACATCGGAAATGCCCTCGGTTTCGGCGCATACTGCCGGTCGCTCCGCCGCCTCAGAAGCGGTGAATTTACGATCGATGAGGCTTGTACGCTGGAAAAAATCGAAGAGATGGAAAGATCCGGGAACACTTCTTATGCCAGAGATGAGGCGGAAGCCATGCGGACTCTTCCGAGGATCGAGGTCACAAAGAAAGAGGCGCAGGACATGCGAAACGGTAAAAAACTTGATTTCTCCTGCTTTAAGGATAGAATGGGAAGCGTAGGCGCGGTCGAAAATGCGCGTGTACTGGCGATGTGCGGCGGGCAGATGGTCGCCGTGATCTATGAAGAGGAAACGGATGGAACCATCCTGATCCGGGAAGAAAGAGTATTTACATAAGCCGTATGGTCGTTTGGAATTGTATCATCAATCAAAATGGGAAACTGATCTCGACGCCCTCGAGCGCGGAAGAGACAACGGCCTCGCGCGCAGTGGCCCTGGGGTTCTTCGATGGCGTGCATCTGGGGCATCAGAGGATATTCCGGACGATGCAGGAGGTCGCGCAGCAAGAAGGGCTCCGCACGGCGGTGCAGACGTTCCAGAGCCCGCCGGCGTCCAAAGAACAGAACAATCTGATTACGACCTACGCAGAGCGCTGCCGTCTGATATCCCATATGAAGATCGATGATCTCTTCGCGCTTCCTTTTGACGACCGGGTGAAGAATATGACGCCGGAGGCGTTTATGGAGGTGTGCATCAGGGACTGGATGCGCACGAAGGCAGTGGTCGTGGGCTGTGACTACCGGTTCGGCCTCGGAAGGGCCGGTGATGTAAAACTTCTCCGGAAGTGGGGAAATAAGAACGGTATCCGCGTAATCACCGTCGATCCGGTCGAGCATGAGGGGAGGAGGATCTCTTCGAGCTGGGTCCGGGAACTGATCGCATCCGGTGATGTGGAGAAGGCTGAACAGCTTCTCGGCCATCCGGCGGTGTTTTCGGGCGTGGTCGAAGTAGGACAGCAGCTCGGAAGAAAGCTCGGATTCCCGACGGCGAATATCCGGGTATCGGAGCAGAAGATGATCCCGAAGTTCGGAGTCTACGCTTCCGCGTATGTGTATCAGGACCGGATCTACCCGTCGATCACGAATATCGGGATGCGGCCGACCGTCAACAAAGAAGGCGGCTCGCCCCTTACGGAAACGATGCTCTTTGACCAGCATATCCCGCTTTACGGGACATTTGGCACGGTGTTGCTTCTGAAGTTTATCCGCCCCGAGCAGGAATTCGGGTCGCTCGAGGAATTGAAGACGCAGATGCAGTCGGATCAGGACACCGTGCGTAAGTACCACCAATGCAGACAAATACCTGTTCGTTTCGAAGGGTATGTGTGATATTATATAGCGAGAATAAGAAAGAAAAGGGAGTTCAACGATGAATTATCTTGTTGCACTTGAGAAAGAACTGGTGTACTTCCCCGGATTAGGGTGGAAGTTTCATGTAAATAATGTGGCGATCGAGATCGCCGGAATTAAACTGTACTGGTATGGTATCTTGATCGCCGCTGCAGTAGCGCTGTGCCTGTATCTCGGCATGAAACAGTGCAGGAAACACGGGCTGACGCCGGATCTTCTGACAGATTTCTGTCTTCTGGCGATCCCGCTGGCCTTTGTAGGCGCCCGTATCTATTATGTCGCATGTGAATGGAGCTCTTATTATGTCAAGGGGAATATCAAGGAGACGCTTTCGCAGATCGCCAATGTGAGATCAGGCGGACTTGCGATCTATGGCGGTATTCTCGGCGCGGGACTTGCGATCATCCTGATGGGAAAACTCAGGAAGGTCCCGATCTCGACCGTGATGGACTTCGCGATCGTATATATCCCGCTCGGACAGGCGATCGGCCGCTGGGGCAACTTCTTTAATCAGGAAGCCTTTGGTACGACGACGGATCTGCCGTGGGGCATGAAGAGCACCACGATTGCCCGTTACCTCAGCATCCACTGCCCGCATCTGGACTCGAGCAAAGCGGTCCATCCGACTTTCTTCTATGAATCAGTGTGCACGTTTATCATCTTCTTCGCACTCTTAGTGATCCGTGGCAAGAGCAAGAGACCGTGGACGACCGTGTCCTGCTACTGCATCTTCTACGGTATCGTGAGATTCTTCATCGAAGGACTCCGCACGGATTCCCTCTATATCGGCAGTACCGGTCTGCGCATCTCGCAGGTGCTCTCGCTGATCCTGGTCGTACTGGGCCTTCTTATGATCTCTCTCGGAAGAGTTTTTGACTGGCAGAAACAGCCGATCCCGGAGAGATTCATCAAAGCTGACGAGGCGATGCAGCGTCAGGCACAGAGAAAAAAGGAGCAGAATCTCCGCCGTTTCGAAGAGGACGAGGATGAAGAGGATCGCGTAGAGAGACTGGCAAAGTCTTCTTTTAAGGCGGACCCGGATGACGAAGAGGACGCGGACGGTGAGTCCGGATCCGAAGAAGAAGCCGGCTCCAAGGAAGAGAACGATTCCGATCCTTCGGAGAACGAAGAAGCCGAAGAGGAGTCAGACGACGCTTCGGATGAAGAAGATAGCGAAGCCGAAGAAGAAAAATAAACAGAGGCGTGCATGAATCAAGGCAAGTCCGGCATCGAATTCCTGAGGAATAACTCACTTCGTACGGTCGATTTCTGGCTGATCGTCCCGATCCTGTCGATCACGACTATCGGTCTTTATGTCCTGAATCTGGTTCTTTCCCAGGGATTTGAAGGATATCCCGGCATTTTCTATAAGCAGGCCATCGCTGCCGTCATCGGCGTTACGATCGCTCTGATCATCTGTCTTCTCGATACGCAGTTTATGAAGCTGATCGGATGGATCATGTACGGGGTGTCGGTATTGCTCCTGATATGGGTGCTCATAGACGGTTTTACACTGGAGAGTACATGGGGCGCCGACTCGTGGATGCAGCTCCCGATCCTGGGTACTTTCCAGCCTTCGGAATTAACGAAGATCGGCCTGGTCATCGTATCTTCCTATGTGCTTGAAGACATGGCAAATAAAGTAATCACCATGATCCGAGGATGGGTCTATCTGGCAATCATCTACGGTATCCCGCTCCTTCTTATCATGAAACAGCCGGACTTCGGTACCGCGATGGTTATCATATTCTCGTTTATCTGCATGCTCTTCATCTGGAACATGAAGTACCGGTACTTCCTGCTGGCCATCTCCGTGGCGGTCGTCGGGATCATCCCGGTAGTGTGGAATTTCTATCTGAAACCTTACCAGAAGAAACGTATCCTGTCCCTGATCTTCGAGGGATCCGATCCGGTTGCAGAGTGGAACCTCGTCCAGTCGAAGGCCGCGATCGCGTCCGGAGGTCTGACGGGCAACCACACGGGTATCCTGGTCAAAGTGCCGGTCAAGGAGTCAGACTTCATCTACTCGGCGGTGTCGGAGAGGATGGGCTTCATCGGAACGACGGCCATCCTGCTTCTGGCCTTCTTCTTCCTGGTGCGGTGTCTCTATGTCGCGTCGAAGTCTTCCCGTAAAGCATACTCGTACATCGTGGTCGGTCTTACCGGCTCCTATGCTTTCCATTTCATCGAGAACATGGGTATGTGTGTCGGACTTCTGCCGATCACGGGTATCCCGTTGCCGTTCGTCAGTTATGGAGGTACGGCCATGATGGTTAACTTCATCTCGCTCGGGTTCATACTGAATATTTCTATGGACAGAAAGGCATCCTCAGGCTTCGGAGATTCGTAAGTAAAAACACCAAGATGACATAAAAGTGGTGGATCATAACAGTTGGGCGCTTGATTTCTCATGAAATCAGGCGCTTTTTCATGCGCGAAAAGCACTTTCCGGGGAGCGGGTGGGGGAGAAGAACACTTTCGGAAAAATCCGGCATTTTTTTTCGAAAATGTAGTAAATCGAACGAAAAAACAAAAAAAACACAAGAAAAAACGAACAAACGCTCGACAATCCCGAAAGAGCTTGAAAATAGTGCATTTTTCTCGCTGAAACACTCTTGCAATATAAAAGTCACTAAGATAAAATACAACCATAGTGGTGGAAAGTGGTAGTAAACAACAGCAACTGAACACCAAAATGGTGGAAATCGTATAAGATATACACAAGAGGAGAGCGGATGGCCTGCTTCATCAACAAAATCGACGCAAAGGGGAGAATCTTCATTCCATCGAAGGCGAAGGAAGGAATGGGCGAGCGCATGTTCGTAACCATCAGCCCGGAGAAAGATTTCCTGTGCGTCTATAATGTTGAGCGTTTCCAGAGACTCAGCCAGTCCTTCGATAAGAGTAAGAAGATGTCTAAGGAAACGAAGAGAAAAGCCAGAAGACTCTTCATCGGCGGAGCGCTGGAGTGTGAACCGGATGCACAGGGACGTATCACGATCTCCTCGAATCTGTGGAATCACATCGGCGCGAAACCGACCACGGAAGTGTGCATCTATCAGTACGCGGACATGCTCGAGATCTGCACGAAGGAGCACTACGACAACGTAGAGAGCAATGTGGATCTTGGTGATCTGGATCTTGATGATTTCGAGGAACTCGATGGACTGTAATTTTCATCATCTTCCGGTGCTTTTTGCGGAGTGCATGGAAGCTCTGAATATAAAAGAAAACGGGATCTACGTGGACTGTACCGCCGGCGGCGGCGGACACAGCTCCGGGATCGTAGAGAGACTGGGAGATCACGGTAAGCTTATCTCCCTCGATAAAGACGACGAGGCACTGGCGGCCTGCGAAGCAAAAAGAGCAGCGCTGGGCGCGGAAAAGAAATGGGTACTGGTTAAGACCGATTTTTCAAGGATCGGCGAAGTGCTCGAAGAGATGAACATTGACAAAGTGGACGGGGTGCTGGCAGATCTCGGCGTATCCTCCCATCAGATCGACACGGCAGACAGAGGATTCTCCTATATGCAGGAAGGACCTCTGGACATGCGGATGAACCAGAAGCAGGAGCTGTCGGCGAAAGTGGTGGTCAACGAGTATTCACAGGAAGACCTCACGAGGATTTTCCGGGAATACGGGGAGGAGAGATACGCGGGAAGGATCGCATCGGCGATCGTGGAGAAGAGGAAACTCTCACCGGTCACGACGACGTCGGAACTTTCGGAGATCATCCGCAGTGCGATGCCCCGTTCCTCGAAGAAAGAGGATCAGCATCCGGCGAGACGGTGCTTCCAGGCGATCCGTATCGAGGTCAATCACGAACTGGTCTCAGTAACGGAACTTCTCGAAGTCGTACCTTCTCTGCTGAATGCACATGGACGGTTTGCGGTGATCTCCTTCCACTCGCTGGAGGACAGACTGGTCAAGGAGGCATTCCGCAGACTCGAAAATCCGTGCACATGCCCGAGAGAATTTCCGGTCTGTGTGTGCGGGAAGAAGCCGATGGGACAACAGATCCATAGCAAGCCCATCGTCGCTTCTAAAAAGGAAGCTATGGAAAATAAACGCTCGGGGTGCGCCAAGCTGAGAGTATTTGAAAGGAATGAAGAGGTATGGGTCAGGCAGTGAGAGAAACTGAGAGAGAAACCATGGATGCCATGTTTGAGAAGACAGGTACGGAGTATTCGATCGGCCTGAACGTGGCTGCATTTAACGTGGGCGAGGCAGAGAGATATATGAGCGCACTCGAAGAAACGGGAACGATCCTTCAGATCCCGAAGGAAGAGAAGAAGAAAAAGATCCGCGCGCACAATAAACGCGCGGTGGAAGCAGCATACGGCAATTTCCGCAAGAAGACATTTTCCATGACATTGAAGCGCTTTCGCGACTTTCTTTTGTTCGCTTTGGCCGTAGCCGTGGTTACCGCTTTGTTCGGACTTCTGGTGTATAATGAAGCACAGATCGCATCGATGAATTTTGCCAATAACAAGAAAGAGCGTCAGATCAATAAGATGCGTCAGGAGACCTCCCAGCTGAAGGAGACACTCTTCGTAAGCGCGGACCTCGAATCGGTCAAGGAGATCGCGAGCAAGCGTCTGGGTATGGTGGAGCCGAATGACAAGCAGATCGTACATGTGATCATGCCGAAGAAGGACTACATGACCACGAATCGTTCCTATAACTCCGTCGGACTGACTGAGGAGATCGTTGCAGAGGCGAAGCGTAACCTGGCGGACTATTATTCCAATGAGGATGCGTAACGATCAGGCGGGAAAGGAACCGGGACGGATATGTCTCAAGAGATAAGTAAGCATACGGCTGTGGTACAGGATGAGACCGGGACGGCGAGATTCCGCATAGGCGGAAGGATCGTCCTGGTCACTGTCTTTCTTGCCCTGTCGGCCTTCATGGGCTATCTGATCTATGTCCAGTTCGGTATCCAGCACGACCACTATGAAGAGTACTCACATCAGGCTTCCCAGATGCACTGGCAGCGTATCAAGGATGTGCCGACCAGAGGAGATATCCTCGACAGAAATGGAAACGTCCTGGCCAGTACGGCCTATGAATATACGATCGGCATGACGCCGTCGGATGTAATGAAATCCCAGAAGGGAAAGAAAGAACCGCTGGCGGAAGACGAGATCGCCATGGCTTTCGCGGATATGATCGGCGCAGACTACGGGCAGATGCTCGAGTGGCTCGCGGACACCGATGCCGTCTACATCCAGGTCAAGAAGAAAGTCAACTACGAGCAGATGAAAGCCCTGCAGGCCTATATCTCGGATCACGGGCTCGGCGGAATCAAAATCGATGCCGTGCCGAAGAGATACTACAATTACGGTTCGCTGGCCGCACAGGTCATCGGCTTTGCCGACCAGAGCGACAATTCCCTGATCGGCCAGTACGGGATCGAGGCGTACTACAACTCCTATCTGACAGGCACCGAAGGATATACATATGCAGAGGTCGACAACTACAACCAGAGTGCGCTTCCGTACTCGGCTCCGACCAGTATCCAGGCACAGGACGGCTACAATGTCCAGCTGACGCTCGATATGAATATCCAGCGTATCGCCGAGAATGCCTGCCGCGACGCATATGACGAATACCAGCCGCGTGAGGGCGTGACGTGCATCGTTATGGATCCGTACACGGCGGAGATCCTGGCGATGGTCTCCATGCCGGACTTTGATCTCAACACCCCGCGTGAGCAACCATATGCGATGAGTGATGAGGAATGGGCAAGGCTCGCAGACGAAGTCGTGGAGATCAGTAAGGACGTGTATGTGAGCGGGCAATCCTATTACCTCATGAGTTCCGCTTGGCGCAACCGCTGTATCTCCGATACCTACGAGCCGGGTTCCACCATGAAGGCCATAACAACAGCCATCGCACTCGAGGAAGGACTGACATACGAAGATGAGTACTTCAGCGATGAGCCGATCCCGATCACGTCGGTCGATACTATCCGTTGCTGGCGCGAAAAGACAGAAGAAGGAAACCATGGCGTAGAGACGCTGCGGGAGGCCTTTGAGCGCTCCTGTAACCCAATCTTCGTGCAGCTGGCCCAGAGGATCGGCATCGATGAATACTATGACTATATCCACAGTTGCGGTTTCTACGATGTCACTGGTGTTGACCTTCCCGCGGAAGGAAAAGGCATCTTCCACGCCGAGCCGACCGAGGTCGACCTGGCGACACTGTCTTTCGGTGAGTCCTCGACGGTGACGCCACTGCAGCTGGCCACGGTATACTCGGCGCTGGTAAACGGCGGTTCCCTGATGCGTCCGCATATTGCGTCCCGGGTCGTCGATTCGAAGGGCAACATCATCCGCGAGTATGAACCGGAAAAGGTCAGGACACTCTTCTCGGCGAGAACCTCGTCGCGTGTCAGATCACTTCTCGAGGACGTTGTTAACGTCGGTACCGGCGCGGCCGGTTATGTGCCGGGATACTATGTCGCCGGTAAGACAAGTACATCTACGATCGAGGAAGGCGACGAGGCCGGCATGCACGTAATCTCTTTCGGTTGCTACGCTCCGTCCTACGACCCGAAAATCGTGGTGCTCGTGGTCATCAACAAGCCGGAGGACAAGGATGTCGGTTCTTCGGCGCCGGCGAAGGTTGCCGCCCGTATCGTAGAGGAGACGCTCGAGTATATGGACGTCGACCGTAAGCTCTCCGACGACGAGTATAAGCGTATGGAGCTCCAGTTCCACGTACCGGATGTCGTAGGCATGTACTATGCCGACGCGAAAAAAGCACTGGAGTCCGAGGGCTTCACGGTCCTTGACGGCTGGGGCTGCATGGAGGCGGATACGGTGGTCGGCACCGCGTACTACGGCGGTGTGGAGATGGTCTATAAGGACGCGGTCGTCGTGCTGTATCCCGGAGAGATCGGAACAAGCGAGATGGAGACGACCGGCATCCCGAGCTTCCAGGGCATGAACATCATCGAGTGCCTGCGGATGGCGAAGGAGTATAATCTGAACATCCTGATCGAAGGAAACATCCGGGGAAATGTCGTCGCACAGGATCCGCCATTCTCGATCGGAAGTGATCTCGAGGAAGATAAGACGGCGGAAGAACCTGGTGAGACGGAATCTCCGGATGATTATATCGATCCGGACGAAGCGGGCGATCCGCCGGATGATGAAGACGATTATGAGGATGATGACGGTGATTCCGACTGGGATGAAGACGGTGAACCGGCCGAGACGACGAAAGAAGAGGCCCCGCCGCCGAAGGCTGTCCCGTACGGCAGCGTCATCCGTCTGACAATGGAGTAAAGGATGGGGAGAACATGAGAGCAAGAGATATCCTTGAAAACACTGAATATACTTATATCGCGGGCAACCTGGACAAGGAAGTGAACGGATGCGTCATGGACAACCGCCAGGTGCAAAAGGACGATGCTTTTGTCGCGGTGATCGGGCAGAAGACAGACGGACATAAGTTTATCTCCGGCGCGCTGGAGAACGGCGCGTCCCTGATCGTGATCGAAGAAAGCAGAAGCGATGCCCTTTCTGAAGAACTGAAAAATCTCGTCGGTGCCGATGGCGCAGCTGTCGTGGCGGTAAGTGGATCCAGACGTGTCGCAGCAGAGATGGCGATGCGGTACTTCGGACATCCCTCTTCTTCGATGAAGATCTTCGGCATGACCGGCACGAAAGGGAAGACCACATCGACCTATATCCTTCACGAGATCCTCGAGCGTTCCGGGAGATCGTGCGGACTGATCGGTACGGTCGAGAATAAGATCGGACAGGAAGCGGAGAAGTCGAAGCATACGACACCGGAGGCATGGCAGTTCCAGTCCCTCCTGCGCCGGATGAAAGACCGGGAGGTCTCGGACTGTGTCATGGAGGTATCCTCTCTGGGGCTGAAATTCGACCGCACGTACGGAGTGCGCTTCGAGGTCGGCGTTTTCACCAATTTTATGAATGACCACATTTCAGACGGAGAACACGAGACGGAAGAAGACTATTTCAGGAGCAAACTGATGCTCTTCGACAACTGCCGGATCGCGCTGGTGAATAAGCACACGAGACGCCTCGATGAGGTCCTCTCCTATGCCAAAGCACATACAGAGCAGGTATATACGTACAGTATCGATGGTGGCGCGGACTTTTCTGTACGGGATATCATGTCGGGGAAGCAGGACGGAGTTCCGGGTATGAAGTTTACACTGGTGACGCCCTCCTGCGAAGAGAAAATGTTCGTCCCGCTCCTTTGCGATTTTAATGTGGACAACGCCCTGTGCGGTGCGGCCACGGCTTATCTGGCCGGCGTTTCTGTGGAGGATATCAAACGGGGGATGACCTTCGTTTCGGTTCCGGGACGCATGGAGATGATCGAAAACACGCTTGGCATCAAGGTCTATGTGGACTACGCGCACAACGGGGACAGCCTCAGAGTACTGCTTAAGGCGATCCGCCCGTCCTGTGAAGGCAGGATCATCACGGTGTTCGGCTGTGGAGGCGACCGTCCTCATGACAGAAGATACACCATGGGCGAAGTATCTGCGCGATACAGTGATTTTACCGTCGTCACGACAGATAACTCCCGAAGCGAAGCCTTTGAACAGATCTCCGGCATGATCGTCGAAGGGATCAACCGGGTACCCGGCTCGCCGTTTATCGTCATCGAAGATAGAAAAGAAGCGATCAGGTATGCCTGCGCCATGGCAGATGAAGAAGATATCGTAGTCGTGGCCGGAAAAGGCCACGAGACCACGATGACGATCGGGAAAGATGTCGTTAGATTTGTCGATTCTGAGGTCACATCAGAAGTGCTCCGCGAACTCGAAGCGGAAAAGAAGGAAAAGAGAGTGAAGTTTACCCTAAAGGATGTCGTCGATGTGACCGGCGGTGAACTTCTCCAGTTTGAGGGAAAGAGTGAAGAAGACCTGTCCGGCTTCGTCGTGGACGGTGTGTCGACCGATACGAGAGAGCTCGAAGAGGGGAACCTCTTCCTCGCGCTGATCGGTGAGAAATTTGATGGAAATACCTATGCGGCCAAGGCGGCCGATGCCGGCGCCCGTGCACTGGTGCTCTCGACGATGGAATATGCGCCCAAAGACATACCGGTCGTGCTGGTCCCGGATACGAAGATCGCGCTGGAGAGACTGGCCGAGTGCTATCGGAAACGTCTGGGGTGTAAGGTGATCGCGGTCACGGGAAGTGTCGGAAAGACTTCGACCCGTCAGATGATCTTCTCTGCGCTGTCGACCGGCTGTAAGGCCGATGTGACAAAGCATAATAACAATAACGAGATCGGTCTTTCGAAGACGATCCTGGCCACGCCTTGCGATACGGAGGTGCTCGTCCTGGAGATGGGTATGCGGGCCCGCGGTGAGATCTCGGAACTGACCCACATTGCGCATCCGGATGTCGCGGTGATCACGAATATCGGTGTCTCCCATATGGAGATCCTCGGAACGCAGGAAGCGATCATGCACGCGAAACTCGAGGTCCTCGAGTGCCTCAAAGAAGGCGGACTTCTGATCATCCCGTATGCGGATCCGATGCTTCAGAAAGCGGTAAGAGAAGGACTGGTCCGTGACGATGTGAAGATCGCCTATACCTCGACAGAAGATATCTCTTTCCCGGATCGGGCATATGGTACGGCCGTAGCCGATCAGATCCGAAGTGAAGACAACCGGATCTTCTGCCGCGCACGGGCGGGCTTCGGCACGATAGAGGAAACAGCGCTCTGCGTACGTGCGGTCGGACTGCATCACGCGTCCAATGCGCTCGCGGGGCTCCTGTGCGGACTGTATCTGCAGATCCCGACCGAGAAGATCACGGAAGGGATCAAGCGGTTCTGCCAGATCGGACACCGTGAGAGAAGCGTCGATGTCAGTGGCATACATTTTCTCGATGATGCCTATAATGCCGGCCCCGAGTCCATGATGGCGGCCTTCGAGTCGATCCGCAGACTCGCGAAAGACGGGAAAGCCTACGCTTGCATCGGCGATATGCTCGAGCTCGGCGACGAGTCGGAGAGACAGCACTTCGCGATCGGGAAGAAAGCGGCGGAAGTAGGACTGAATGGTATCCTGGTCCTCGGGGATTTTAAGGATACGGTCCGTCGAGGCGTGGAGTCCGTCTCCGCGGATATTCCCGTATACTGCTTTGACAATAAAATAGAGATGGCCGCGGGACTTCACCGGATCGTGAAGAAAGGGGACTACGTCCTTCTTAAGGCCTCCCACTTCTTTGCGATGTATACAATTGCCGATGAGTATGATTCAATAGTTCGTGGAGGAAGCGAACAGTGAGAAGAAAGATAAAAGGCCTGACATCAGACAGTTTCGCCTATAGAGAAGACGGTAAGATCGAGTCGCTCGACGTGCTTGCGCCGCTTCGCGTGAATATGGGCATCGTTATTATCGTTCTGATCATGATGGCCTTCGGCTCGGTGATGCTCTTCTCTGCAAGTATGCCCAAGGCCTACACCTCTCAGGGCAACGCGATGTACTACGTCATCCATCAGGGCAGTTTCCTGCTCATGGGTTTCGGCGCGGCGCTGATCATCACGTTCGTTCCGCTCAAACTCTTCGACAAATGGCCGATCACGCTGGCTGTCTATCTGTCAGCTGTCGGTATGGCGCTTCTGACACTGACGATGGGTACCGTTATCAACGGTTCGAGAAGATGGATCTTCATCGGCGGCGTCTCGGTCCAGCCTTCCGAGTTCATCAAGGTCGCGATCGTCTACTCGATCGCCGGCTACCGTTCCTTCATCCAGAAGGTGAGAAAGAAAGGGAAACTCCGGGCCAGGAAGATCTCTCAGGCGACGCTGGACGGGCTCCTTGATATCACTATTCCCGGGATGCTGGTGCTGTTCTGCCTTCTCATCGTCGTGCTGCAGCCCCATATGTCGTGCTTCCTGATCCTCTCTGCGATCTCCGCGATCTGCTTCCTGTGCTGCGGGATCCCGATCCGCTCATGGCTTCGCGGCGGAGCCTTTCTTCTTCTGATCTGCATCATCGCGGGCGGGATCGGATATATGGCGATGCCGGGCGAGAAGAAAGAGAAACTCGAACAGAACTTCGCCCACGTTGTGAAAAGACTGAATATCTTCGCGACCATGAAGGCGGACGAAGAAGAAGAGAAAAAGGCGGATGATGACGATACGTATCAGAGTGAGCAGTCGATCATCGCGATCGGCTCCGGTGGGATCACGGGTGTCGGATTTGGCAATAGCCGCCAGAAGTATATGTATCTCCCGGAAGCACACAATGACTACGTATATTCCATCATCTGCGAGGAACTGGGATTTGTCGGAGGTCTGGTCGTGATGCTGCTGTTCTGGGCTTTTGCGATCGCCGGTTTTCTGGTGTCGTGGCAGGCGGACAGCCTTTTCACCCGTGTTCTGACGGCGGGGTATACGACATTGATCACGCTTCAAGCGTTTCTGAATATCGGCGTGGCCATCGGCGCGATCCCGCCGACAGGTATCACACTGCCGTTCTTCAGTTACGGTGGAACGGCGAACTTCTTCTTCATGATCGCAGTGGGGTTGATCCTGTCCGTATCCAAGACAGGCAGAAAGAGAAAAACAGTAAAGCTGGTGGTATAGGTATGAAGGTATTTCTGGCCGGTGGCGGCACGAGCGGGCACATCCATCCCGCGGTAGCCATCGCGGATGAACTGAAAAAACAGGATGCGGATACACAGGTGCTATTCTGTGGCACGGCCAAGGGTCTCGAGGCACAGATCATCCCGTCGATGGGATATCCTTTCGAGGTGATCCGGGCGGCTCAGCTCCCGATGAAACCGTCGATGAAGACGATCCGTGCGGTGAAGGAATTCCTCGCGGGAAGAAAGATGTGTAGAAAACTCATCCGTGAACATAAACCGGATGTCGTCGTCGGAACGGGCGGTTTCGTCTGCAGCCCTCTGATCGCGGCCGCGCATAAGGAGAAGGTCCCGATCCTTCTTCATGAGCAGAATGCCTTCCCGGGAAGATCGAACCGCATGATGTCCCGCTACGCGGGAACGGTGTGCACGAGTTTCCCGAAACTCGACCACTATTTCCATAAGAAAGCCAAGATCGTCTACACCGGTAATCCGATCCGGGGCGTCTTCTCGCAGGTGGACCGGGAAGCGTGCCGCGCGCAGCTCGGCCTTGCTCCCGATGATACCCTGATCCTGGCGATGGGAGGGAGCCTCGGCGCGAGAACGGTAAACTCGGCAATCGTCGAACTGGCCAAGGAGATCACGGATCCGAAAGTGAGGATCATCCTGAGTGTCGGCAAGCAGCGCTATGCCGAGGTCTGTGAAGAAGCAAAGAACTGGCCGGGATCGATCGAAGTTTTCGAGTATATCTCGAATCCGGAGGTATACTTAGCGGCGGCGGATCTCTTCATCGGAAGAGCCGGCGCGATCACCTGCGCGGAGGTGCAGGCGGTAGGCGCGCCATCAGTCCTGATCCCGTATCCGTATGCGGCCCAGGATCACCAGACTTATAATGCCAGAGCTTTTGAAGAGGCAGATGCAGGCGTACTGCTTCCGGATGACCAGGCCGTGGAGAAACTCCCGGGTATCGTGAAGAAACTGCTGTCCGATAAGGACCAGCTGGAGAAGATGCGGCAGAATGCGAAAAAACTCGCGATCTACGATGCGTCTTCGCGGATCTGTGATGAGGTGAGAGCACTTGCCCGATAACGAGAAGAACAGAAACGTGGACGAAGAGATGGAAAACGACATTTCCGAAGAAGAACAGGAAGTGTCGTCAGGCAGCGCCGTGTCCGATGCAATCAGGAAAGTCCCGCTCAAGGCGTGGCTGCTGCTCGTGCTCGTTCTCCTTCTTCTGATCATCGGACTGTATCTGGGACTGAATAAGAATTTCCGGGTGCAGCAGATCCATGTCAGCGGGAACAAGCGCTTCAGTACGGAGCAGATCCTGGAAGTGTCGGGAATCTCGATCGATGACCATCTGCTCGAGCATGTGGGCGGTTCCCTTACTGAAAAACTGAAACTGAAGTACGGCGGTGTACGGCAGACTATCATTGATTCAGACCCGTATATCGCGGATGCCGAGGTCTATCCGAAGTACCCCGGGGAAGTTTACATAGAGATTACAGAAAGAAAAAAAGTTGCTTACGTCGCGATCCCGGACGGATACGCCATCATTTCCGAAGATTCGGTGGTGCTCGAGATCCTCTCCGGGGACGTTCCGACGGGGATCCCGGAGATCCGAGGACTGCCCATCCGCTCTGCGCAGATCGGGCAAACGCTTGATCTTACGTCCTCTGAGGGCTATGACGTCTGTATCACGATCCTGGGCGCGATTCTCGGAGCGGAGGCGACGAACGATGCGGAACATGACACGTTCGACTTCCTCTCTCATGTGATCTGCATCCGTTACTGTGATAATATGACGACCTTCGTCGATCTCGACATCCCGGGCGTCGTTCATACGATCTCGGTCAAGATCGGTTCGCTTCAGACGATCTCCGATGACATGAACTGGCTCCGGTATGCTATTATTTCAGGGTATTTCGAGAATAAGACCGGCTCGGTCCTGGACATGACCGGAAAAGAATATATCCTCCGCTGACCCGACACTATATTTTGGGGCGGCGTTCTGTCCGAAACCTGTCTGCAAAGTGTCGGTAATCGAACTGTAACCACTTTTTCAGCCCCTGATTTCCCGTATTGCTTGACCACAACATTTAGTGTAGAATTGTAAAAGAAAGCTAAGATGCTGATAATGAATAATTATATAATTAAGGCAATACGGAGGATAGTTGGCTATGTCAGATTTTAAGCTCGGATACTCAATGGACGATGAACCATTTGCTGCGATAAAAGTAATCGGTGTCGGCGGTGGCGGATGTAATGCAGTCGATCGTATGATCGAGAGCTCCGCGCAGGGCATCGATTTTATCTCGGTCAACACGGACCATCAGGCATTAGCCCGTTCCAAGGCGCAGAATGTGATCCAGATCGGTGAGAAGATCACCCGTGGTCTCGGCTGCGGCGCTGACCCGACGGTCGGCGAGAAGGCGGCAGAAGAAAGTAAAGACGAGATCGCCCAGGCGATCAGAGGAACCGATATGCTCTTTATCACAGCCGGTATGGGCGGTGGTACAGGTACAGGCGCGGCTCCGGTCGTTGCCCAGATCGCCCGTGAGCTCGGCATCTTGACAGTAGCGGTTGTTACCCGTCCTTTCCGTTTCGAAGGTCCGAGACGTGCGATGAACGCAGAGCGCGGTATCAGAGAAATCGAGAAGTATGTCGACTCCCTTATCGTTGTCGCTAACGATAAGCTCCTCGACATCACAGACGAGGATACGTCCATTGACGATGCATTTAACATGGCCGACCAGGTCCTGAAGTTCGGTGTAGCCGGTATCTCCGACCTCGTCGCTATCCCGGGTCTCATCAACCTCGACCTCGCAGATGTTCGCCGTATCATGACGAACGCCGGTATCTGCCATATGGGTATCGGCCGCGCTTCCGGTGAGGGCAGAGCGGCAGCCGCTGTTAAGCAGGCCATCAACAGCCCGCTCCTCGACACAACGATCGAGGGCGCCCGCGGCGTAATCATCAACTTCACAGGTTCCCGCAACATGAAGCTCCACGAGATCGATGTCGCAGCTTCCGTTGTGCGTGATGCAGTCGCCGGTGATGCGGACATCATCGTCGGCGCAGTTACCGACCCGACACTCGAGGATGAGATCATGATCACCGTGATTGCTTCCGGATTTGATAACACCGAGAATGCTTCCTCGGCGTTCCGTCCGGCGACCTCGATCATCTCTAAGCAGAATCCGACCATCATCGGTCAGGGTACACCGAGCGCTTCGACATCCCGTCCGATCTCTCCGGTTCCGTCTTCTTCTTACGAGAAGCCTGTAGAGACAGCGGTCCCGACGACTCCGGTACCGGCTCCGGCCCCGAAGCCGGAAGTACCGCAGTTCCTCTTCGGAGATCCGGAACCGGTCAATAAGCCGGACGATGCCAAGGTCTACTCTCCGAGTAAGGCCGCTCCGGTAGCTCCTGTCGCTCCGGTAGCTCCGGTGGCCCGCCCACAGACACAGTATGTCGCACCGCAGGCTCCGGTACAGCAGGTCCCGCAGGCTCCGGTCGCTCCGGCTCCGCAGCAGGGCGGCAGACCGCAGCCGAACGTTGTTCCGACGGCAGCTCCGAGAGCACAGGCGCCTGTACAGATCCCGAAGACCGTCGAGGCTCCGGCTCCGAGTAAGGGCGAGAAGAAGAGAATCCTGCCGTGGTTCCTGAGTGATAACGACAATCTGGATGAGTGATCGGACATGAAGTGCCCTTTTTGCGGACATCTTGAAGATAAGGTAATTGATTCGCGGCCTGCGGAGGATGGGTCTTCCATCCGCCGCAGGCGTGAATGTTTATCCTGCACTTCACGTTTTACTACGTATGAGAAGGTAGAGGTCCTGCCGCTTCTCGTCATCAAGAAGGACGGGACGCGTCAGGCATATAATCAGGAGAAACTTCTCGGCGGTCTCATGAAGGCCTGCGAGAAGAGGCCGGTCTCCTCGGATCAGCTGACAGCGATCGTGACGTATGTGGAAAACCAGATACAGAATACGGCCAAGAGAGAGATCTCGACCAATGAGATCGGCGAGATGGTGATGCAGCAACTGAAGGGGATCGATGAGGTCGCCTATGTGCGTTTCGCATCGGTGTACCGCCAGTTTAAAGACGTGAATTCGTTCATGGAAGAATTGCAGGATATGCTGAAGAAATAAGGAAATATAACAGGGAGAGAGGGAGTAAAGATGAAGAAGGTTTTAGTTGTAGATGATGATCCGAATATCGTTGAAGTGCTCAGGCTCTACTTCGATAAAGACGGATTTGCCGTGACGAGCTGCCTTACCGGTGATCGCGCGATGGAAACGTTCCAGTCTTCCCAGCCGGATCTGGTCGTTCTTGATCTGATGCTTCCCGGAAAAGACGGATACGATATCTGCCGGGAGATCAGGAAGACATCGGACGTGCCGATCATCATGCTGACCGCCCGCTCGGATACCCTGGATAAGGTCGTCGGACTCGAGCTCGGCGCAGATGACTATGTGCAGAAGCCCTTCGAGCCGAAGGAGCTCCTGGCCCGTGTGAAGGCCGTGCTCAGAAGAACCGAGAAGCGTGATGCCGCTTGTTCTGACGACAAAGATGCGAAAGAAAACAACGAAGTGATCGCCTACGAAGGGTTCTCTGTCGATATGGCCCGCTATGTGGTGAAGGTAGATGGCAAGGAGATCGACATCCCGCCAAAGGAGCTCGAGCTTCTGTTCTTCCTCGCCTCGCATCCGAACCGTGTATTCACCAGAGAACAGCTTCTGGAGAATGTTTGGGGCTACGATTTCTACGGAGAGTCCCGAACGGTCGATGTACACGTGAAGCGTATCCGTGAGAAACTCGAGAAGCCGGATGTAAAGACGAACTGGCAGATCAAGACAGTCTGGGGAGTAGGGTATAAGTTCGAGACGACTGATAAGACCTGACTCTGCTTAGGGTGAACTATGAAAGACCGAACGAAGAAATCGCAGTCTGTACTTTTTCGGACCACTCTGTCTCTTGCGGTCGGCACGATCCTTGTTTTCGCCGTGCTGGTGATGGTCTTCTATCGCCAGAGCGTAGTTTCCCTGATCTCTGAAAGTAAAGAAAAGATCGAAAGACAGGCGGATGCCCTGGCGCTGGCGTATGATTCGCTGGCCGAGGATCCGTCTGTTTCGGATACGTCGATCCAGGCTTTTGTCAATTCCTTCTCGCGTACAGAGGAATGTTCCGTATGGTTTGTCCGTACAGACGGTAAGATCGAATACTCGACATCGGTTCCGGAATACCTGCGTAACGATATCTTCCCGGTAGGGGATCATGTCTACCTGAACACAGAACGGGTACGTGAACTTTTCAATAAGAAAGGACAGGCAACGACTGCGGATGTGACGAACGGTATCTTCGCCAATTCGAGGGCCGTGTCGGTCGCGGTGGCGGTCTCTACATCGGAAAATGACCTGAATATAGTGCTTTTCAATACGGTCAACGTCGAGGACGAGGCATTCTGGCGACTGTCGAACGGTCTCATGCTCCCGATCCTCGTTTCCTTCTCGATGGCGCTCCTGTTCTTCTCGCTGATGGCGAGATCCCTGATCCGCCCCCTGCGTGCGCTCTCCGACGCAGCCGTGCAGGTCACGAAAGGCGATCTGTCGACACGTATCGATATTCCGGAGCTGCGCAAGGAGTCCACACTGAAATATATGCTGACGGATGAGATCACGAACATGGTCTCGACGGTGAACAGCATGATCGAGCGCCTCGAGCGCCAGGAGTCCGACAGGAAGCTCTTCATCTCGAGTATCGCGCACGATCTCCGTACGCCGCTGACGTCCATCAAGGGATTCCTCAGCGCGATCTCGGATGGCACGATCCCGCCGGAGATGTATCCGAAGTATATGGAGATCATCCAGACGCAGGTCGAAAGGATCCAGAAACTCATTACGTCGATGACGGAGGCGAGTTCCCTCAGCCAGGTCGATCCGGATAAGATGGAGGAATTCGATATCAATGAGATGATCCGCGACACGATCTCCAATGTCGAGAATCTGCTTTCCGACAAGAATATCAGCGTTACGGTGGATCTCGGGAAGAACCGGGATGATTCGATGCTGGTGTACGGCGAGTCCCAGCTCCTCTACCGCGTGTTCTATAATCTTCTGACCAATGCGGTGAAGTTCACGCCGAAAGATGGTATCATCGCTATATCTACCGTCTGCCGCCCGGAAGAAGGAAAGGTCTATGTCTCGATCGAGGATTCCGGTTCCGGTATTCCAGAAGATAAGCTCGACCGTGTATTCGAGAGTTTCTATAAGGTCGACCCGTCCCGTACGGAGAGTGGTTTCGGCCTCGGCCTCTACATCTGCCGCGAGATCATCACGGCGCACGGGGAGAGGATCTGGGCGGAAAACGGAGACGAACTCGGCGGCGCGAAGTTTATCTATACGCTGAAGGATTACCGCCACAAGGAGAACTAGATGAAAAAGCAGGAACGCGCAGACGCGATCCTCCGGAAGCTTCACGAGCTCTATCCGGAGACGGCCTGTACGCTGGATATCGATGACAATGTATTTCACCTGCTGGTGCGGGCCGTGCTGTCCGCCCAGTGTACCGATGTGCGCGTAAACCAGGTGACCGCAGTGCTCTTTAAGAAGTATCCGGACTATACGGATTTTCTTTCTGCCGGCGAGGCGAAGATCGGTGAGATCATCAAGCCCTGCGGATTCTGGAAAGTAAAAGCGCACTACCTCTATGAGATGGCGCGTATGATCCGCGACGACTTCGGAGGGGAGATCCCGAGGACACAGGATGAACTTCAGAAGTTCCCGGGCGTGGGAAGAAAGGTCGCGAACCTCATCGTGTCGGAGCTCTTCGGCATCCCGGCGGTGGTGGTCGATACGCACTGCATGCGCGTGTCGGGACGTCTGGGCTTAAGCTCCGGGAAGAATCCCGCCGTCATCGAAAAAGAACTTATGAAGATCCTCCCGGAAGAGGAGTGGGCGCCGTTCGGTCACCGGATGGTCGATCACGGAAGAGCCGTCTGTATGGCGAGAGGGCCGAAGTGCGGTGAGTGCGGGCTTAAGGAACTCTGTCCGTCGGCAGAGAATGCCGGCGTGAATAAGGCTTCCGGTACCGGGACGAAGAAAACCGCCGCCGGCAGAAAGAAAACCGCCACCGGCAGAAAGAAAACCGCCACCGGCGCAAAGGGAAAGAAGGTAAGAAATGGCTGATATTACGCTCGATACGCCTGTCCGTTTCCTCCCGAAAGTCGGACAGGCGCGTGCTCAACAACTTGAGAAGCTGGGGATCTTCCGCGTATATGATCTGCTGACGTTTTTCCCGCGCCGCTATGAGGACTGGTCGGAGTGCGTCCCGCTTTTTAAACTCAAGGATAATGAAGAGCAGTCCTTTATCGCGACAGTCGCAGGAACGCCCTATCTCCGGCGTAACCGCGGGAGAGCCACTGTGTTCGCCGTGCTCTCTGACGGCTCGTGCAGCATCAAGGCCGTGTGGTTTAATCAGCCCTACGTGATGGATAAGCTCGAGGTCGGTAAGGAGTTCTTCTTCCACGGAAAGGTCACGCGTGACGGCTTCCAGTTCCAGGTCGTCAATCCCGTTTTCGACCAGAGGCAGAACGAGACAGAACAGAGGTCCCTGATCCAGCCGATCTACCCGTTAACGGCGGGTCTTAAACAGGGGCATATCCGTGCGATCGTAAATGTCGCGCTCGACAGGGCCCTTCCGCTTCTGTCGGAGGTGCTGCCGCTCTTTTTCCGAAAGGAACAGCAACTCTGCGCGATCTCCTACGCCTACGAGAAGATCCACCGGCCGCAGACGATGGAAGAGGTCGAGATCGCCAGGAAATACCTCGTCTACGAAGAGCTTTTCCTGCTTCGCGGCGCGCTCTGTGTCTATAAGAAAGAACAAAAGGATCTGCGTGCTTCTTTCCCGATCCGCGGGAATAAGCAGGCGATGGAGCGTTTCAATCAGATCGTCAAAGGTCTGCCGTTTGAATTGACGGAGGATCAGATGGCGGTGACGAAGGAGATCCTTAAGGACATCTCTGAGAACTACCCGATGAACCGCCTCGTACAGGGTGATGTCGGCTCCGGAAAGACGGTGGTGGCCTTCCTGTCGATGGTGGCCTGCGCGATCGCGGGATACCAATCGGTCTTCATGGCGCCGACGGCAGTGCTCGCGGCCCAGCACTATGCGACGTTTATGAAGTTCCTCGGATGGAATGATGTAGGCGTGGAGCTTCTTCTCGGAAGCACGACACCGAAGAAGAAAAACGAGATACGGCAGAAACTGGAGACGGGGGAGTGTAAGATCCTCGTCGGTACCCATGCCGTGCTCTCGGAGAAGAATATCCTGCCGAAGCTCGCCCTGATGGTCACAGACGAACAGCACCGTTTCGGTGTCAAGCAGCGCGCGGCCACAGATGAGCGGTCCAGCCACGGGCTGCATACCCTCGTCATGTCGGCGACCCCGATCCCGAGAACGCTGGGACTCGTGCTCTTCGGAGATATGGATGTATCGGTCATCCGGAGTATGCCGAAGGGGCGTATCCCCATAAAGACTTTCCGCACTTCTTCGGCGGAGGACGGCCGCGTGGTCGCGACGATCCGCCAGGAGGTCAAAAAAGGACATCAGGCATATATCGTCTGCCCCATGATCGATGAACTTCAGGAAGATGCCTATGAGGATGAAGAGGGTACGCTCGCGATGAAGATCAAGGAGGACCTCGAGTCGGCGGTCAAGTACAGTGAATACCTGAAAAACGAGGCGCTCCCGGAGATGCGGATCGGTCTGCTGCACGGTAAGATGAAAGCGTCAGAGAAGGACGCCGTCATGAAGGAATTCAGTCAGGGCAGGATCGATGTGCTCGTATCGACGACGGTCATCGAGGTCGGTGTCGATAACCCGAATGCCACGCTCATGATCGTGAGAAATGCCGAGAGATTCGGCCTGTCGACACTTCACCAGCTGCGAGGACGTATCGGCCGCGGCAATCTCCCGTCGGCGTGCATCCTCGAGACGGATAAGTATGAGGGCGTCGCGCAGGAGAGGATCGACATGATGTGTCAGACCGCAGACGGTTTCCGTCTCGCCGAGCAGGATATGCTCCTTCGGGGGACAGGTGATTTCTTCGGGACGAAGCAGCACGGTATCCCGCAGCTGAAGATGGCAAATCTTTATCGTGACAGCGGGTGTCTCCCGTCGATCGAAAAGGCCGTGGGCAGGATGCTCGACGAAGACCCGGATTTCTCCGGCGCGGAAGCGAAGATCATGCTGCAGGCGTTCCATGACCACTTCGGCGATGCGTGGAATAAGCCGAGTCTTTAAAACCGGGAAAGGGAGAAGCAGGACATGCCGAGAGTGGTAGCAGGAAAATGTAAGGGGACGGTCCTCGAAGCGCCGAAAGGAGACGCCACGCGCCCGACCACAGATAAGGTCAAGGAAGCGATCTTCTCCAGTATCCAGATGCGCGTGCCGGACAGTGCTTTTCTAGATGTATTCTCGGGCACCGGACAGATGGCGATCGAGGCCCTGAGCCGCGGCGCGGAGCGGGCTGTCCTCATCGATCAGGCCGGGCCGAGCCTGCGCGCGATCGGCAATAACCTCAATAAGACCCGCCTCAAGGAAGATGCGCGCGTCATCAAGATGGCGTACCACGAGGCGCTCCGTCTCCTCGGAAGAGATAAGGAGAACTTCGACATCATCTTCATGGACCCGCCGTACGCGATGGCGGAGAAATACAGCAGATCTGTCGCGGAGCTGATCGCCGAGTACGGGCTTCTGCGGGAAGGCGGGATCTTCATCGTGGAATCGGACGCAGGCGCGAAGATACAAGAGAATGTAACCAATATGACATGTATTAAGAGTTGTAAGTACGGGTCAACTCTGGTAACATTCTTTGTAGAATCCGAAACTATGCATAAGTAAAGGAGACACAGGGTGAAGACATTTATTTTCCCGGGAAGTTTCGATCCGTTCTCACTCGGACACCAGGACATCGCCAAGCGCGCCAGTAACCTCTGCGACAAGCTCGTCGTGGCGGTCATGGAGAACCGCGCCAAGAAATCGATGTTCACCGTGGAGGAACGTGTCGAGATGGCGAAGATCTGTCTTTCCGATATCCCGAATGTGGAGGTCATCTCCCGGGAGTCCCTGCTCGTCGATCTTTACAGAGAGCTCGGCGCTTCGGCGGTCGTAAGGGGCTTAAGATCCGAGTCGGACTTCCGCTACGAGGCGGAGATGAATGCGGCAAATACCCTGATGTTCCCGAAATATCAGGTGATCTTCCTGCCTTGCCGCGCGGATCTCGCGTTCACCAGTTCCTCGATCATCAAGGAAGTGGCCTACTACGGCGGCGACATCTCCCGGATGTGCGTGCCGGCCGTGGAAGATATGGTTCACCGAAAACTACTGCAGAATCAGCAGGAGAATAAATAAGGGAGGGTTTTCATATGGCTGACGGAAATATGAGAACATCGGATAAAGATTTATATGAGCTTCTGGATCAGCTCCAGGCGACCATCGAGCAGGCCAAGGGCGTGCCTTTTTCGGACAACTGCCTCGTAGACCGCGCGGATGCGCTCTACTGGATCAAGCAGATCCGCGCGAGCTTCCCGTCGGAAGTGCAGCAGGCGAAGTGGATCGTGGACCAGCAGCGTCAGGTCGTCGCATCGGCCAGACAGAAGGCCGAGAGCATCCAGCGTGAAGCGGAGCAGCGCCAGGCCATCATGGTCGATGAGCATCAGGTGACGATCATGGCGAAGGAACAGAGCCAGCAGATCCTGACGGAAGCGAACCGCCAGGCCGAGGATATCTACACCCGTTCCATCGATTACGCGAGAAAAAGACTGACCGAGCTCGAGAATGTGATGACGGAGATGCTCGTCCGTATCCAAAAGGACAAGAAAGAGTTAAAATAACAGTAACAAGAGTCCCGTCCGTAAAGTGGGAAGACCACAAAAAGGACAGGGAAGCCTTATGATCATATAGGCGGTGCGATATGTTACTGGGTATTCGTATACAGAATTATGGATTATTCAAAGATGACTGCGTCGGCGCGCTTCTGGACGACATCCGGATGACGCCGGAGCAGTCATCTCTTGCTGTTCAGGCCGGGATCGATGTTCCTCATCCGTTAAACGGGATCGAGGCCATGATCGGCCGGAACCACTCCGGGAAAACGATGTTCTTCTCGTTCTTGTCGTTCGTTCAGGGCGCGGTCGTAAAAGGACCGGCTGCCGCGGCGACAGAGTCCGGGCGGACAGGGTACTCCAATCTCGTAGGAGATAAGGATCAGCCGGTGATCGCGACGCTGTGCTTCAAGTTCTACGATCCCGAGAAGAAAGACACGACATACTGCGAGTATAAGCTCGTCATCGACTCGAATGTCCACGGCAAGCCGCACTTCGAGGAAGAACGTCTGCGTCTGTGGAGGGAGGGGATGGACGAGCCGAAGGACATCCTTCACTTTAAGCAGGGGATCGGATATGTGCTTCTTGCGGGCGAGAAGCAGGACGGGGAGATGAACGATTCCCAGACATCTGCGCTCCATGCCTATGGCGCCATGAAGCAGTTCTACTTCACGAACCGTACTTACAGGGAGATCCTCCGCTGGTTCTTCGTCTGCTTCCGGAAGGACCAGACCGCACAGATCCCGGACGATATGGCGCCGGGTGGACACAAGCATCTCAATAACGCCGGCTCGAATGCCAGAAATGTACTGATGTATCTGAAGCAGGAGCATCCGGGCGAGTATAAGGAGATCATCTGCCGGGTCACCGAGGCGATCCCGGCGCTTCGTGACAAAGAGGAAGAGGCGGTGCTCAAGCATTTTAATAAACCGGATATGCTTGCGCTCTTCATCCTTCTTTTCTCGGATCCGGATCCGAGGCCGCTGATCCTCATGGAATCGCCGGACGAGGGGCTCTATCACGACGTGATGGACGCGCTCGCGACCGAGATGCGGAATTACTCCATCGATTGTCCGGGATGCCAGATCTTCTTTACGACACATAACCCATATATCCTCGAGAATCTCTCCCCGGATGAGATCTGGGTATTCAGCAGGGATGAGAAAGCCGGCAGCTCGATCGATGTCCGCTGCGCAGGTTCGATCCCGATCGTTGATGAACTCTATAAGCAGGGCGTCGGGATGGGGGCCATCTGGTATGCAGGGCATTTTGACAACTGAAAGGAACGACAGAATTGATGCGGGTAGAGATACTAAGTGAAGACAGATCCGGCGGCGTGGTTCTTGAGCGTCTGACGAACTGCATCCTCCGGGAGTTCACGAAGGAGTATTCGTGCTTCCTGCGGCCGCATCGCGGCTGCGGATACTGGCCGGATCATCCGGATGAGAAACCTGTGCCGTATGCGGCGGGACTTCTCGAGCTTCTGCCTGCGAAACTCCGGGCCTACGAGAATATCTATGCCGGGACCGATACGATCGTGATCGTCTGCATCGATTCCGATGACAAGGATCCGGAGGAACTTATGAGGCGCCTGAAGGATACCTGCAGGAAGTACGCGCAGAACCTCTCGACCGTAATCGCCATCTCCGTCGAAGAGATGGAGAGCTGGATCCTTGCGGATAGGAATGCGATCCTTCTCGCGTACCCGGATGCCGATATGGAGAAGCTTTCCGAGTATGTGCAGGACAGTGTCTGCGGGACTTGGGAGTTCCTGTGCGATGTGCTTCTCCGGGAACAGTCTCCGCGCGTCAGAAGAATCGGGTATCCGGCCATCGGCCAGTATAAGACAGCCTGGGCCGAGAAGATCTCGAAGTACATGATCCCCGGCAATAATGTCTCGCCGAGTTTCAAGAAGTTTGAACTGGCCCTGAGCGGTGCGGTCAGGCAGGTGCTGGATGGCTAAGTGCCCGCCGACTTCAGTCTATATTCATTTTCCTTACTGTGTCCGGAAATGCGCGTACTGCGACTTCCTGTCTTTTCCTTTGTGCGCGGAAGAAAAAAACGAATACATCGGGGCGCTTCTGTCCGAGATCCGTCTGTCGCCGAAGTGGGGGGCGGAGCTTCTTTCGCGAAAGGAAGATATAGATGCGGAAGAAATACCGTTGGCGGAAAAACACTTCGGTGATTGTGTGACGGAGGCTGACAGAGCCGGGTCTTCTCTGAAAACCATCTATTTCGGAGGAGGAACTCCTTCGCTTATGACGCCTTCACAAGTGGAGGCGGTCCTTCGCGCGCTTCGGGAGACCTTCGGCATCGAGGAGGATTGCGAGATCACGCTCGAGGCGAATCCGGGAACGACGGATGAATCAAAGCTTCTGGCCTTGCGCGAAGCGGGCGTCAACCGTCTCTCGCTCGGGATACAAAGCCTGGAGGATCCTGTCCTTACTACGCTCGGGCGGATCCACGACGCCGATGCCGCGAAGCGGGCGATCCGTGATGCGAGATCTGCTGGCTTTTCGAATCTCTCCTGCGACCTGATGCTCGGGATCCCGGGACAGACGATACAGAGTGTGAAGGATACGCTCGCTTTTCTCCTTGCTGAGGATGTCCCGCACATCTCTCTTTATTCTCTGATCCTCGAGGAGGGGACACCGATGTATACACGCTATGGCGGAGATATCGAGAAATATGTGACACAGGAAGAAGACCGGGAGATGTACCATCTGGTGACAGAGACGCTCGGCTCTTGTGGCTTTGTACACTATGAGATCAGCAATATGGCACGCCCGGGATACGAGAGCCGGCATAACCTGATGTACTGGCGGGCGGAGAATTACTACGGTCTGGGCGTCGGAGCGCACTACTATCTCGGGAATGAACGCGGACGTCATGTGGAAACGGTCGCGGAGTATATCGCGCAGATGAGAAACCGGGAGATCAGGCGGTCAGACGTCTGGGTGACGGAAGAGATCCTAAGCCGGAAAGAGCAGATGAAAGAATATATGATGCTCGGCTTTCGGACCAAAAGAGGCGTGGAAGAGAAGACCTTTCGGGAGAGATTTTCGACCCCGATGGACAGTGCTTTTGGCGCGGAATTACAAAGGCAGATCCGGGCGGGACTGGTGACCTCGGAAGAGGGAAGTTACCGTCTGACGGAAAAAGGCGTGGACCTCGCCAATCAGGTTTTCATGGATTATGTATGACAAAAATATTTGTGCCTTGAAATTGCGTCGCAAGTAGTAGATAATACTAGTTAGGGATAAAAGCCCCGGGGGGTTAGCTATGAAAATATGTCCGAAGTGCCAGCAGATCATGGAAGATTCCTTCGAGTTCTGCGGACGTTGTGGTTCAGGTCTAGATTATCTTTCGCCGGAAGACTCGGAGGCGTGGGCGTCAGCGGGTAAGGCTGCTGATGAAATGTCGCTGCAGGAGCTCAATGAGGCGATGGATAAGCTCGTCGCAGAGCAGAATCTCCAGCATGTGGAAGATGACGAAGAACCGGAGACCGTATCCGAAGATGAACCTGAGGAAGAGCAGGTACGCCTCCCGATGTTTGGCGACGGACCGGAGGAAGACGCAAGAAGTGAAGGCGTGCTTCCGGTAAGAGAAACTCCGCCGCTTCCGGTAAGAGAAGAAACTCCGGTTCCGGCACGTGAAGAATCTCCGGTAGAGAGAAGAAGACCGGTCGGGCATCAGCCGCCGTCGATCCGTAGTCTCCAGGGCGAAGACGGAGACGATCCGGGAAGTGCTGCGCCGGGCGAGAGAAGAAGACCGGTCGGACACCGTCCGCCGTCGATCCACCGCGCGCAGGGCGAAGATGGCGCATCGGACAGTGGTCCGGCAGCCAGAAGAGCACCGGCCGGACATAGACCACCTTCAGTGAACAGACCGCCGTCTGCGAATGGCGCAGGCACAGGAGCAGGAAGACCGGCCGGACATCGTCCGCCGTCCGTGAACCGTGCGACAGCTGCCAGATCTGCAGATGGAACGGTTGTCGATAATTACGAGGGCCTGAACGCCCAGAGTAAGGAGCGCGCGGATGACCGCTATGAGCCGATCATCCCGCCGTTTGTCACGGCAGAAGAAGCCGCGCGTCCGTCTCCGTTTGCACCTGCTAAGAATACGCCTTCTGTCTCCGCTGATGACAAGGATGACAAGAAGTCTGCATCGGTAAGATCGACATATATCACGTCCACCTCGGGCGAGCTGGCGGCATCGACCAAGATCTGTCCGTGCTGTAAGACACGGGCCTTCAGTTCGGACAAGAACTGCAAGAACTGCGGATATCAGTTCCCGAAGTCCGGAGCCATGTCCGTCCTTTCCGAGAGAAATGTAAATATCGTCGGTATCCTGGCGTCGATCGCGATGGGGGCATCTGTCTTCGTGAATTTCATCACATATACGCTGAATGACAGTCAGGTAGAGTTCGCGCTGATCAGCAAGATCGACGGATATGCTTTCCTGGCACTGGCTGCGCTGGCGCTGGTGCTCTCCGCTTTCGGAAGAAATATCGGAGTGATCTCTGTCGGGACGCTGGCCGTGCTCGCCAGCTGGGTCGAGAACTTCTTTATCTACTATGATGTGACGCAGGTCAAGAAGGGCGGCCATATCGATAACGAGGTCGGGTTCTATCTGCTTGTCGCCGGTGCGGCCCTGATCCTGATCGCGGGTATTGTCGGCAAGGTCAAAGAGAAGAAAAAGATGGAGAAATACATGTCCTACATGAATAACAGCTATTGACCGGGTCCGGCCGATAGAGGAATTCATGCGGGAAAGTGTTTTTCGTTCGGCCACTTGACGCGTGTTTGCTTCAAGTGGTATTATGCAACCAAACCGTCGAGGAAGAGTGAGTAAGCCTTGATTTGAACCATCCAGAGAGTTGCCGCGGGTGAGAGTGCAGCAGGGGAGAACAAGGACGAATGGACTTCCGAGGGCAAGGGGAAAGTTCCTGACCGGGAAGATGCAGGATGCATCGGAACAGGAAGAGACGAGTATCTGCGCCGGGGAAAGGATCCCCGTCAACAAAATCCAGCATATGTCGGTATGCGTGAGAGGATCTTCCGGATCGCAAGAAAAGGAGGATCAAGCCGGGTGGCACCGCAGGAAAGAATAGTGTTCCTGTCCCAGCAGAAAAACAGAAGCTGGGGCGGGATTTTTGTTTTTCCGGCAGAAAATGACGATCTGCCCCAAAATAACGAAAGGAGACAATATTATGTCTGAGAAAATTCCTTACAAAACATACCTTGACGAGAAGGAGATCCCAACCGCATGGTATAACGTCCGCGCGGACATGAAGAACAAGCCGGCTCCGCTTCTGAATCCGGGCACACATCAGCCGATGACGGCGGAAGAACTGAGCGTGGTTTTCTGCGATGAGCTTGTAAAGCAGGAACTCGATAACGATACGGCTTTCTTCCCGATCCCTCAGGAGATCCAGGACTTCTACAAGATGTACCGTCCGTCCCCGCTGGTACGCGCTTACTTCCTCGAGAAGAAGCTCGGCACACCGGCGAAGATCTACTACAAGTTCGAGGGTAACAACACCAGCGGATCCCACAAACTGAACTCCGCGATCGCACAGGCTTACTACGCGAAGAAACAGGGCCTCAAGGGCGTGACCACAGAGACCGGCGCCGGCCAGTGGGGTACAGCTCTTTCCATGGCATGCTCTTACTTCGATCTCGACTGTAAGGTATACATGGTTAAGGTTTCCTACGAGCAGAAGCCGTTCCGCCGTGAAGTCATGAGAACATACGGCGCTTCCGTTACACCTTCTCCGTCCACAACAACAAACATCGGCCGCGCGATCCTCGAGAAGCATCCGGGTACTACAGGTTCCCTCGGCTGCGCAATCTCCGAGGCGGTTGAAGTCGCAGTAGGCACAGAGGGTTACCGTTACGTTCTCGGTTCCGTTCTGAACCAGGTGCTCCTGCATCAGTCCGTCATCGGTCTGGAGACAAAGGCAGCGCTTGATAAACTCGGTGAGAAGGCGGACATCATCATCGGCTGCGCAGGCGGCGGATCCAACCTCGGCGGTCTTATCTCTCCGTTCATGGGTGAGAAGCTCAGAGGTGAAGCAGACTACAGGATCATCGCGGTCGAGCCGGCATCCTGCCCGAGTTTAACACGCGGTAAGTATGCTTATGATTTCTGCGATACCGGCATGGTCTGCCCGCTCGCGAAGATGTACACACTCGGTTCCGACTTCATCCCGGCTCCGAACCACGCCGGCGGACTTCGTTACCACGGCATGAGCTCCATCCTGTCTCAGCTTTATGATGATGGCCTGATGGAAGCAAGATCCGTGAAGCAGACAGATGTATTCGAGGCCGCTGAGATGTTTGCTCGTGTTGAGGGTATCCTCCCGGCACCGGAAAGCTCCCACGCGATCCGCGCCGCAATCGACGAAGCACTCAAGTGCAAGGAAACAGGCGAAGAGAAGACCATCGTATTCGGTCTTACCGGTACAGGTTACTTCGACCTCGTAGCCTATCAGAAGTTCCACGATGGTGAGATGGATGACTACATCCCGACCGATGAGGAACTGGCGAAGTACGCGGCAAACCTGCCGAAGGTCGACTAAAGCTAGCATAAAAAAGTAGAAAGAAGATCCGATCTGAAACCGCGATTCCGCAGGGCGAAGCCCGAGGACCAGCGGGGAGGATCGGATCTTTTTCTTTATTGCTTCCGGTAGTGCTCGAGAAGATGAAGCGCGTCTTCGCGGGCGCGCTCGTCGGAGAAGCGGGATGCCTCGACGAGCCTGACTTCGTATTCGGAAAGCGGGACCTGGTCGACGCTTGCGTGCCCGAGCAGATAATCGACCGGCACCTGATAGAAGTCAGATAGCCGGATGAGCATCTCCCAGGGAATGGCCCGCGTGCCGATCTCATAACGTGAATAGACTGCCGATGAGCAACCGATGTGTGTCACCAGTTCTTTCTGCGTAAGATGATGGCTCTCTCTGATTGTACGAAGATTGGTCATGTTGTCGTTCCTCCTGATGTCGATGATTTAAACTTGTCTGATGCTGTCTATTCCGTGAAACGGTCGATCTCCATGATGATGCGCAGGAGTCTTCGCTGTTCGCTTTCTGTCTTGGAGCATATGATCTCGTAGCAACGAAGCGGGATATTCTCTTCTTTTCCGTCCTCGGCGTAGTCGAGTTCTTCGATCTTCTCGAAAAGCTCTGACATGGGATACTGAAGTGCCCGGCAGACCCGCTCGATGGTGACCAGCGTCGCGTTTTTCTTGCCGAGTTCGATTTCACCGATGTATGTGGGGTGAAAGCCGGAAAGATGAGCAAGCGTCTCCTGAGTCAGTTTCCGACTCCGGCGCCTGCTTCTTATTCTCTGACCAACTATAGTAGATATTTCGCTCATAAAAACACCTTTCGAATTCATTGTAGTAATGAGGTAAGCGAAATTCCACAGACGGAAGGATGTCTTTCGTCTGAAATCTATACTATAGTCTTGTTTTGGGCGGGTGTCAGTCGAGACGCTGAGAGACGCAGATGCGCCGGCCGTCGATGTCCTCGAAAACAAATTCGCGGTTTGTGTGGATATTCTGATCCGATTCCTCGAGCGTCGAAAGGATCTTCATGCCGGATCTTACGAGCTCCATCTGGAGCAGCATGGGCTCAGAAGCAAAGATGTAGAGATCGTATATCCCGAGATCACGATGAAGGCCTCGCACACGGGCCTCGGCGGAATCGAGAGCATCGTCTGTGGCGGATATAAGTATGATCTCGATGTTGTCGCGGGAGAGCCGGATGTGCGGCATGGACTCGTCATCAAGGTGCGTGGACTTAAAGCCCATTTTTTTCTCATAGAAAAGCGCTGTTCTCACAGCATCTCTGCAGAGCCAGACCGGTGCTGCGCTGTTCATGAGGTGAAGGGCGGAACCTTCCAGCTCTTCGGCAGGAACTGCCATGACCGCATCGGAGGCCGCATTTGCATCTGACTTCGGAAGTTTCTCCGGATCGATCTTATCTGTCGGGAGATCTTTGTTAAACGAGAATCCGAGGATCGGCTGGCAGAAGAGCTTCTCGATCTCGTCGAGCGTCTGGTTCATGCGGATACGAAGCTGCAGTTCTTCGGGTGTAGGATGTGTCGGGATCTCGCGCATCTTCTCGATGATCTCGCAGTACTCCACGAGGTTGACGAAACGGATATAAAGCGGGAGGATCTCATCGCAGGAGGAGGGAAGTTCTCTTCTCCCGTGGAGAAACTGCATGCCGTACTCGACGGCCTCGACAGGAAGCGCCGCGAAAAGACGGTTTAGAAAGGACATCTCGTCTGCGGCATTCTCTGCGACTCCGCCGCCCGAGATGACGGTCTGGATCGTGTCGAAGACCTGGTTGATATCATGTTCCGGATATTCTTTCGATGGCATGTCGGATCCTCCTTTTTGTGTCAAGTATAGCAGACATCATGTGAAATAAGAAAGAAGAATACAGATCGTACAGCAATTGAGTCGTGATTCTCGCGCGCAGGCTGATCCACATGCCTTTCTAAGGAGCGGATGTGCTATAATTCTACTAGGGCATAAATGGTTATGGGGTGGATATATCATGGATTATAAAGAATTTGTCGACATGTTCGAACCGATGACGTGTATCATCTCGGTAGAGTCTAAGGGCGACGGCTCGTACGGCGAGATCCGCATCGTGACGGGGAATGCCCCGTATATCGCATCGATCGAGCAGCCGAATGAAGATGTGCCTTCGATGCTGACGGATAAATTCGTGCCGAACAGGCTCTATCAGAAGTACTTCCCGAAGGACCTGAATTTCGAAGAATTCTGCTATCGATGCGCGGTGAAAAAAGAGCCGATGCACACTTATGTGCATCCCGAGAGATATGACTTCTGGTTTAACCTCTATATGCTCCCGCTCGGAAGCGAGGGCGACCTCCACTACTGCACCTACACCCAGATCCTCTCGCAGAGTGCGGATGCGGAACAGATGAGTAATATCTCGAACGCCACGGCGACGGAAGTACTCAATACCTGCATCAAGCTCCGCGGCACGAAGGATTTCAGAAACACGATGGAAGAGGTCATCTCGGATATCCGGAAGATGTGCGATGCCGAGCTGTGCGTCATCCTTCTGACGGACAGTGTCGAGCGGACGTGCGAGGTACTCTGCGAATCGATGAGTGAGGACACACACCTGATGAGTATGCGGAACATCATCGACGATTCCTTTATCGACCTGACAGATACGTGGATGGATACGATCGGCGGCAGCAACTGCCTCATCGTCAAGAACCGTTCCGACATGGAATTCGTCCGCGAGAAGAATCCCCTCTGGTACCAGTCCCTCACCGAGAAGAAAGTCGAGAGGATAGTGCTTTTTCCGCTGAAATCGGGAGACGAGATCCTGGGATATATCTGGGCGACGAACTTCAAAAACGAGAACACCGTGAAGATCAAGGAAACACTCGAACTGACGACCTTCTTCCTCGCGTCCGAAATCGGAAACCACCTGCTGCTCGAGCGGCTGAAGATCCTCTCGACGATCGACATGCTGACCGGTGTCTATAACCGGAACGAGATGAACAACCGCATCGACGCGCTGCGCGAGCCTGACACACATGTCATCTATAACTTCGGCATCGTTTTCGCCGACCTCAACGGACTCAAGCGCGTCAATGACACCGAAGGCCATAACGCCGGCGACCTGCTCCTCAAAAACGGCGCCCTCGTCCTGGAAAATGCATTTATCGGGCATGACGTCTACCGCGCGGGCGGCGACGAATTCATGGTCTTCGTGACGGATACCACAGAGGAAGAACTGGCAGGGATGTGCGACCGGGCGAAGGAGAATGCCGGCAAGTTCTCGAACGTGTCGTTCGCGCTGGGATACTGCTTCGCCGGGGATTCGGGAAACATCGTCGACGTGCTGAAGACGGCTGACGAGCGGATGTACAAGGATAAGGAAGAGTACTATAAGCAGCACCCGGAACTGAAGCGATAAAACCAGTGGGATCAGCCGTTCTTGTCGACGAGCGGTGGTGTGAAGATCTCGTAGGAACGGGAGACTCCGGTATCGAAATCATAGTCGATCACCAGTGCGACGTGTGGAGGCGCCGCATCGTCATCGCTGCTGCCGGTAAGGGTGATCTCGATGGCGAACTGCAGTTTGCCGTCGATGAACAGGCAGCAGATCGGCGGCCCGTACACATCGAGCTCCGGAAGATCCGGAAGCGCTGTGAGGACCATCGTCAAGAAGGCCACGCCCTCCTCGTAGGAGAGAAGATTGGACTTTAAGAATTCTTCGTTCGGCGAAGGGAACTTGTCGAAGTCAAAATCCTCATCGTAGATGCAGTAGAGGATGTAGCAGAAGGCGGGATCCTCGCGAAAATCACTTCCCCGGATATTCTCGTAGAGCCGGATCAGTACATCTTCCGGACGGAGCACCGTGCCGGTCGGTTCCTTCCAGTAGCACATGGCGTACATCGTGGTATAGAAGCAGATCAGTTCTTCCGGCGTAAATCCCTGCGAGATCAGGAAGTCGGACAAGACATAAGCGGAATCATGACAGAAGAAGGCTTCGTCTATCAGATCGCTCCCGCACAGGTACTCGAGCCCCGTGAGAAACTGCACGGCCGGGATGTAATGCCGCGCGTAGTGAGTGTAATACTTGGACAGGTATAGTTCCGCGCCGCCCTCGACCAGAAACTCCACGTCGCTCGCACCGATGAGACTGCCCTGCTGATCCTTCGGCACATCGTTGATCGGGTAGGCGTGGTCAACCGTGAAGGTGGCCTTTTCGACGGGGCCGTCGATCGTTGTATCCACAAAGTGGATCAGTTCGTGCATGACGGTCGCCTGGTAGGAAAGTTCGTCGGACTCGAGGTACAACGTGTTGATCGTGGCGGTGTTGTCGGATTGATCGTACTCGCCGGCGTGATTTCGCTTGAGCTGCCGGCTCTGGATCTTCAGAGAGCCGACCTTGGCCAGGAAATATTCTTCGCTCTCGGGCTTGATGTGGTCCGCGATCAAGGGAAAGAGCAGGTACACGTAATCAGCGAACTCGCCGAGTCTGCCGTTGCTTTCGGTATTTCTGCAGAAGCGGACGAAGAGATCATAGCGGCCGCGGAGATCCTCCTCCGGGATGCCGTGCTTAGCGGCCAGCTCGAGGGCCTCTGCCATCGCTGCGTGATCGGGATCCGGATCGGGTGTCGGCGTGGCTGCGGGTTCTTCCGTCGTGGTCGGCTCAGTCGTGGCAGAATGAGGCGGCCCGAGCGTCGTGGATGCGGACGGCTCGATCTTTCTCAGGCGGAGATCGTCACAGGCGGAAAGACCGGCCATGCATGGAAGCACTGAGAGCGAAAGAAGCAGACAGGCGAGCCGGTGGGATTTTCGTAACATGCAGACCTCCGATAGATCTTCTGATGCGTGACGCGGCGGCCGGACAGCCGTCGCAGGTAACAGAAAGATTATAGCATAGGAAGAGATTGCAAAGATAATGTGAATTGTTTTCGTAAATAATTGCGGTTTTCGCACGTGCGATTTAATATAAGAGTATGTCTGAGTCATGTCGCAAAAGAATCGCTGTCCTTCTCGGACAGCCTGAAGAATATACGCACGAGCAGTTCCTTCTCGGCTTCCTGAAAGAAACCTTCCGGAGGGACTACGATGTGTGCATGTTTGCGATGTATATCAAGTACCAGCAATCTCCGGCGCGCTGTATCGGCGAGACATCGATCTTCCGCCTTCCTTCCTACGACAAGTTTGACGCGGTCGTCGTCCTGGCTGACACGATCCAGACGGAAGGAGAGATCTCACGGATCGAGGAAGAACTGCACCGGGATTATCAGGGACCGGTTCTTTTTATCGACAAGGACAGTCAGTATTTCCCGTCGCTTCATATCGACAATGTGACACCCGAGAAGGCGGTTATCGATCATCTGATCGAGAAGCACGGCTTCCGGGACATCGCTTTTCTCACCGGAAAATCATGGCATCCTCACTCGAAGATCCGCCTTAAGGCATATAAGGATTCTCTCACAGAGCACGGGATCGAGGTGGATGAGAACCGTATTTTCTTCGGAGATTTCTGGTACACGAGCGGGGCGAGTCTGGTCGACAGCCTCCTGAGTGAAGAAGGCAATCTCCCGCAGGCGATCGCCTGCGCGAATGACTATATGGCCCTCGGAGTCGCCAAAAGACTCACCGAACGCGGCCTTTCCATCCCCGGAGATATCGCGGTCGTAGGATGTGACGGCAACGAAGAAGGACGGCATGCCCCGATCCCGATCACATCTGCGAGCCTTTCGGCCTATAACCTCGGCCAGAATGCCGCGCTTCTTGCCCACTCCTATATCACGGGAGAAGAAACGGAACATATCGACAGTGAAAACGATCTCTTCATCGGGGAGAGCTGCGGATGCTCCTGTGAGAGCGCCAGACCGGTCTACTACAGAAGAGCGGACTGGGATACCGAGATGTCCTCAAGCTCGATGTTCTCTCCCGTCAACCATATGGACGAGGACCTGTTGGCACAGACCTCTTTCACCGGGCTGATCAGCACGATATTCGTATCCCTGCACCACGTCAGCGGATTTGAGAGCTTCAATCTGTGCCTCAATCCTGCGCTCGGCGAAGCGGGTCCGGGATTCGAGCAGAGTATCAAGCACGTGATCCGCTGCGGTACCGAGCGGGGAAGAAATGACCGCATCCTGACGGCAAGCTATTTTGACCGGTCCGAGATGCTCCCCGAGCTCTACGAGAAGAGAGACAAACCGGCGGCCTTCCTCTTCATGCCGCTGTACTATGAGGAATGTGTCTTTGGCTATGCGGCGATCAGTTATGGAGACCGGCTGAAGGTGATCACGCCGGAATACCGTGCGTGGCTCAAGAGCGTCAGCCGCGGGATCGAGTGCTATAAGAGAGCCGATGCGCTTATCGGAAGCAGCCAGATTGCCAAGAAAGGCATCACGACGGATCAGCTGACGGGGCTCGCGAATTATCTCGGATTCCTCGAGCAGACGGAGACGCTCATGAACCGGATGCGCAATAACGGCGGCTATATGGGCGCGCTGGCGATCGATATCAAAGAACTCAGCAGAATCAACGATACATATGGGCGCAAAGCGGGGAATAACGCGATCATCACGACGGCGAGTGTGCTGGAGAAGGTGTTCTCGTCGAGAAACTGCCTGTGCATACGTGTCGGTAACGATGAGCTGGTCGCGATCCGTATCACGAGCAGTTCCGATGATCAGGAGATGCTCTCTGAAAAGGATAAGCTCCTGGAGATGCTTAAGGAGTGCACCGGATCCTCGGAGGAGCCGTATACGATCGATCTGTACTACGGTGTGCAGAGCGGAAGCCCCTCAAACTCCGAGGAGATCGAGCGCTTGGTCAATCTCGCGATCAGTAAGAAGAATGCGGACAAGGCCAATGCGAAGAAACTGCGTGAGAAGACCAAGCTTTCGGAGGAGGAGCTCCGCGAGGCGCTCGCCGTGAGCCGGATCCTCGATGACAATAAGATCGGCTACCACTTCCAGCCGATCGTCGATGTCAATACGTGCCGGATCTACGCGTATGAGGCGCTGATGCGTCCGGATGTGACACCGCATCTTTCACCACTGACGGTCCTGCGCTATGCCGAGTATTATGGCCGGCTCTACGATGTGGAGAAGGCGACCTTCCATAACGTTATCTCGATCATGAAGAAGAACGAGACGAAGTTCCTAGACGGGAAGAAGATCTTCATCAACTCGATCCCCGGATGCCTCTTAAGCGAAGAGGATATGAAAGATATCGAGGAGTACGTTTCTTCGCATCCCGACTCCATCGTCGTCGAGCTGACCGAGCATTCGGAGGCGTCCGATGAGACACTGCGGCATATGAAGCAGACCTACGAGCGGATCGGGATCAAGACTGCGGTCGATGATTTCGGTACAGGATACTCGAATGTCTCTAATCTTCTCCGGTACATCCCGAACTACGTCAAGATCGACCGTGCACTCATATCGATGATCGAGGAGAGCCCGCAGAAGCGCCATTTCGTGAGGGATATCATCGAGTTCTCGCACGAGAACGGGATCCTCGCGCTCGCCGAAGGCGTCGAGACGGAAGAAGAACTGAAGACGGTCATCATGCTCGGGGTCGATCTGGTGCAGGGGTACTATACGGCGCGCCCGGAAAAGGAGATGGTCCAGTCCATCCGCCAGGCGGTCGCGGATACGATCCGTACCTACGCTGCGCAGAGAAATCAGAATGCGGGCATGTAAGCCCGCGGCGCTGTTTCGGATCCTTCGCCGGTCTGGTTTGATCCATCTCCGTGTACTTTATGATTTTCTAACTGATAGCATTTCCTATACTTTTTTTCCCAAGGTGAAAGAATTTGTTTGACATTCTTTGACTATAGTGTTATTGTTGTTTTAGCACTCAGGGAGTTAGAGTGCTAAACCGTACTTTGACACATACGAAGGAGGTGCGGAAATGGGCTTAGATGATCGGAAAAAAGTAGTTCTTCAGGCGATCGTAGACGATTACGTCGCTACCTGCGAGCCTGTCGGTTCTAAGTCCCTCATCGACCGTCACGATTTCACGGTCAGTTCCGCGACCCTTCGTAACGATATGGCTGAACTCGAGCAGCTCGGTTATCTCGAGAAGCCGCACACCTCCGCGGGACGTATCCCTTCGGATAAGGGCTACCGCGAATACGTGGACTCGCTCATGAAGGTCGACCATCTCTCCGATGAAGAGGGAAGAGAGATCCGAAGTAAACTCGGCGAGAGCTTCGACGAGATCGCGACTCTTCTGAAGGCGGCCTCGGCGACACTTGCCGACCAGACCGGATATATCTCTCTGGCCGTGACACCGAAGCTCACGAGCAGTTACCTCACGCAGCTGAAGATGCTCATGATCGAGCCCGGTAAGGTCCTCGTCGTCGTGGTGCTCTCGGCAGGCGTCGTGAAGAATCGCATGGTCCGTATCCCGGATTTCCTGACGCAGGAGCAGATCGCGCAGATCAGTAATGCCGTGGAGCAGGGCCTGTCGGGTATGCCGCTCTCGGAGATCTCTCTGATCACGGTCGCGACCGCCGCGAAGGACAACCAGAAGGTCGAACTTCCGGATGCACTCCTGAATCAGGTCCTTTACGAGGCGTATACGGCGATCAAGCAGGCGGACAACCTCGACGTCTACATGGAGGGCAAGCACCGGATGCTGTCTCTTCCGGAGTTTTCCGATACGAGACGCGCGCAGGGGCTCTTCGATACGCTTTCGCATGACGGACTCATCGCAGGATATGTCGACGAGGTCACGAAGGAAGACGAGAAGAAGGAGTACATGATCCGGATCGGTCAGGAGATCACGCTCGAGGGCCTCGACGGATGCAGCTTTATCACGACGACCTATACGGTCGGCGGCAAGGTGGCCGGAAACATCGGCGTGATCGGCCCGAAAAGAATGGAATACAGCAAGGTCATCTCGCAGATCAATTTCGTGCGGATGATGCTCGATGAGAAACTGAAACAATAGAAAAGAGGAAGACAAATGAAGAAGAAACACGATAAGAAGGATGCTTCCGAAGAGGAGACCATGGTGATGGGCGAAGAGCCGCTCCAGTTCCCGGAAGATGAGGAAGAATCTTCCGAGGAAGCAGGCGAGGCCTCCGAAGAAGCGACCGAGGCTTCTGATGAGTCCGGGGAGACAGAGGTTTCTGAAGAGAACGTGAAAGAAGATGGCGCAGAGGATGCTTCTTCTGAAGAAGATGCATCGGCAAAAGAACTTGCCGAGATGAAGGACCGCTATATGAGACTACTCGCGGAGTACGACAACTTCAGAAGACGTACCCAGAAGGAAAAAGAGAATATCTACGCCGACGCGATCGCAGAGGTCGTAAAGGAATGGCTCCCGCTCGTAGACGATATCGAGAGAGCAGTCGCTTCCTCCGAGAGTATGGATGAGAATTCCGTCGAGAAGGTCGCGGAGGGCATCAAGCTCATCGGTAAGCAGGCGGTAAATGTGCTCGGTAAGCTCGGGGTCGAGGAAATCAGCAGCGGCGAAGGCGAGACTTTCGATCCGAATCTTCACGAAGCGGTGATGCACGTCGAGGACGATTCCCTTCCGGAGCAGGCCATCGCGCAGGTCTTCCAGAAGGGCTATTCCTGCAGAGGACGGGTCATCCGACACTCCGTCGTGAAGGTCGCGAACTGAGGATTCGGTGAACCGGGGAGGGATTCTCCGGAGCCGGTCAAAAAGAAAACGAGAACAGGTAAAACGAATAAATATATAAAGGAGTACACTTATGGAAAACTTTGAAAGAATGAGTCTGGTCCCAACCGTTATCGAGTCGACAAACCGCGGTGAGCGCGCGTACGATATCTTCTCCCGACTTCTGAAGGAAAGAATCGTTATCCTCTCGGAGGAGGTCAATCATGTGACAGCCAGCCTGATCACGGCACAGCTTCTCTTCCTCGAGGCGGAGGATCCGGATAAGGATATCCAGTTCTACATCAACAGCCCGGGAGGATCGGTCACAGACGGCATGATGATCTACGACACCATGCAGCACATCAAGCCGGACGTGCAGACGATCTGCATGGGTATGGCCGCTTCCATGGGCGCAGTGCTTCTGACCGCCGGCGCGAAGGGCAAGAGATTCGTTCTCCCGAACGCGGAAGTCATGATCCACCAGCCTCTGGGCGGCGCACAGGGTCAGGCGACCGATATCCTGATCGCAGCGGATCACATCAAGAGAACAAAGAACAAGCTTAATAAGATCCTCGCCGACGCGACCGGTCAATCCCTCGAGACCATCGAGAAGGATGTCGAGCGCGACAACTGGATGACGGCTGAGGAAGCCCTGAAGTACGGTCTTGTCGACCACATCATGGAAAAGAGAACATAATCAAAGGAGGAAAAAGATATGGCAAAAGTAATTGGTATTGATTTAGGTACTACGAATTCATGCGTAGCGGTAATGGAAGGTAACGAGCCGGTCGTTATCCCGAATCCGGAAGGAAACAGAACGACACCTTCGGTCGTCGCTTTTTCTAAGAACGGCGAGCGTCTCATCGGTCAGGTCGCGAAGCGTCAGGCCGTGACGAACCCGGAGAGGACCGTGCAGTCCATCAAGCGTGAGATGGGTTCGAACTACAAGGTAAACATCGATGACAAGCAGTACACCCCGCAGGCGATCTCCGCCATGATCCTCAGTAAGCTCAAGAGCGATGCAGAGGCTTATCTCGGACAGACCGTCACCCAGGCTGTTATCACGGTTCCTGCGTACTTCTCCGACGCACAGCGTCAGGCGACTAAGGATGCAGGTAAGATCGCAGGTCTCGAAGTTCTGCGTATCATCAACGAGCCGACGGCGGCATCTCTTGCTTACGGTCTCGATAAGGAATCCGACCAGAAGATCCTCGTATTCGACCTCGGCGGCGGTACCTTCGATGTATCCATCCTCGAGATCGGCGACGGTGTCTTCGAAGTTCTGGCGACAGCCGGTAACAACCGTCTCGGCGGCGATGACTTCGATAAGAAGATCGTTGACTACCTCGTAGATACATTTAAGAAAGAACAGGGCGTCGACCTGACGACCGATAAGATGGCGATGCAGAGACTCAAGGAAGCGGCCGAGAAGGCGAAGATCGAGCTGTCCGGCGTAACCACTTCCAACATCAACCTGCCGTACATCACAGCGGACGCCACAGGCCCGAAGCACATGGATATCACCCTTACCCGTGCGAAGTTCGATGAGCTGACTCGTGACCTCGTCGAGGCGACGATGGAGCCGGTCCGCCGTGCGATGTCCGACGCGGATATGACTCCGAACGATATCCAGAAGATCCTCCTCGTCGGTGGTTCCACACGTATCCCGGCGGTCCAGGATGCCGTTAAGAACTTCTTCGGCAAGGATCCGTTCAAGGGCATCAACCCGGATGAGTGTGTCGCGATCGGCGCGGCGATCCAGGCAGCGGTTCTGACCGGTGATGTAAAGGGACTCCTCCTCCTCGACGTTACACCTCTTTCCCTCGGTATCGAGACAGAGGGCGGTGTCTTCACGAAGATGATCGAGAGAAATACCACCATCCCGACCAAGAAGAGCCAGGTCTACTCTACAGCAGCCGACAACCAGTCTCAGGTTGACGTTCACGTATTCCAGGGCGAGCGTGAGATCGCAAGATACAACAAGGAACTCGGCAACTTTATCCTCGACGGTATCGCACCGGCACCGCGTGGTGTTCCGAAGATCGAAGTTACATTCGATATCGATGCCAACGGTATCGTTAACGTAAGCGCGAAGGATCTCGGCACGAACCGTGAGCAGCACATCACGATCACCGCTTCCTCCAACATGAGCGAAGAGGATATCAACAAGGCCATCAAGGAAGCCGAACTCCACGCGGCAGAAGATAAGGCGCGTAAGGAAGAGGTCGAGATCAAGAACAAGGCCGAGTCCTGCGTATACCAGACTGAGAAGACCATGAAGGATCTCGATGACAAGATGGATGCTTCCGATAAGGCTTCCATCCAGGAGCCGCTTGACAGACTCAAGAAGGCCATCGAAGCGAATAACACCGAGGACATGAAGAACGAGACCGAGAACGTGACGAATGCGTTCAGCAAGGTTGCCGAGAAGATCTACGCACAGGTCCAGCCGCAGGGCGAGCAGCCGAATCCGCAGGATTTCACAGGCTACGGTGCCGCAGGCGGTGCTCCGGAGCAGGGCCCGGCAGACGGTGAGGGCTTCAAGAACGCAGGCGGAGATTTCTGATCTGTCTGATTCATGACATGAAGTGACAGGCGGGGCTGTACACGGTAATACGTGGACAGCCTCCTGCCGATGAAGGAGGAAGAAGCGTTGGCTGAGCAAAAACGCGATTATTATGAGATTCTGGGCGTCAGTAAAGGTGTGTCCGATGACGAACTCAAGAAGGCCTACCGAAAGATGGCCAAGCAGTACCACCCGGACCTGCATCCGGGAGATAAGGAAGCCGAGGCGAAGTTCAAAGAGTGTAACGAAGCCTATGCGGTCCTGTCCGATGCAGAAAAGAGAAGGGCCTACGACCAGTTCGGTCACGCCGGCGTAGACGGCCAGGGCTTCTCCGGGTTCTCCGGGTCGGCTGTCGACCTCGGCGACATCTTCGGATCGTTCTTCGGCGGTGCTTTTGGCGGTGGCGGAAGAAGAAACAACGGACCTGTACGAGGTGCCGACCTCAAGTACAATATGTCGCTCGATTTCATGGAAGCGGCGTTCGGTGTCGATAAGACCATCACGATCAATAAGGAAGATATCTGCGGTGTATGTAAAGGTTCAGGCGCGGCGGCAGGATCGTCTCCCGAGACCTGTCCTACCTGTAAGGGAAGCGGCCGTATCCAGCAGCAGACGCAGACGCTCTTTGGCATGACGATGGTGACGCGTGACTGTCCGGCCTGTAACGGGCGCGGAACGGTCATTAAGAACCCGTGTCCGAATTGCCGCGGCCGCGGACGTGCCGTCGTGAAGAAAGAACTGAAGGTCCATATCCCGGCCGGTGTCGATACGGGCGATATGCTCCCGATCGCAGGCGAAGGAGAACCGGGTCTTCGTGGCGGACCTTACGGGACACTATATATCCAGTTCCGTGTGAAACCGCATCCGATGATCCAGCGTCAGGGGAACAATACCTACTGCGAAGTGCCGATCACATTCTCGCAGGCTGCGCTCGGCGCTGATGTCAAGGTCGTCACGATCGACGGCGAGCAGGTCGTACACGTCAAGGAAGGCACCCAGCCCGGAGATACGCTGACACTGCGCGGCAAGGGCATCCCGTATAAGAACAGAGCCGGCGTCCGCGGTGACCACACCGTACGCTTCTCGGTCGAAGTACCGACCAAACTCTCCGAGGACCAGAAGGCGAGACTTCGCAACTTCGATTCGTCACTGACGGAGAAGAACTACCAGAAGCGCGGTTCCTTCTTCGAGCGGATGAAGAACGTATTCGGGATCTGATTTTTGGTAAACGATACTGTCAGATAAGAAAGGACTGCCCGCGTGGCAGTCCTTTTGCGTTGATATATATCGAGGAGGATCACTCATTCACGATGGTGTAGGCGCGGGTCTTAAAGACGCTGTTAAAGAAGTTATCCACGTAGGACGGACTGAGCTCCCAGCATCTCTGATTGCTCGCGAGTTCCGAGGTGTAGTCATCGAGGAGGTATACGGTATAATCCAAATCGGCTCCTCTGTAGTTTACGAGCGGGACCGCCTCGGCGTAGACGATGGAGACCTTGTCGCCGTCCTTCTTGATCCGTACTTTCGCCAGTGCCTCAACGTAGGTCTCGGTCCACGGCATATTCGAAACGAAATTTCCGAGAGAGTAGAAGCATGGAACTTCACGTCCGTCTTCAGAGGTCAGGATTTCCAGAGGCTGGATCACATGCGGATGGCATCCGATGATCAGATCGGCTCCGGCATCGGCCATGATCTGTGCCATGTTCTTCTGGTATCCATTCGGAGTAGTGATATATTCCTCGCCCCAGTGCGGGAAAACGATCACGATATCGGCCAGTTCACGTGCTTTCTGAATATCGGATACGACCAGATCCTCGCGCAGGAGCTTGACCATGTACTGGCAATCTCCCGGCAGACTGAAACCGTTGAGGTTATACGTGTAGTTCAGGAAGGCGACCTTGACGCCGTTATATTCACCGATATCGATATTATCGTAGTCTTCCTGTGAATCATACATTCCGCTTAAGATAACTCCGTCCTGGCTCTTCCAGAAAGCGATGTCCTCGAGTGCGACGTCGCGCCCCTTATCCCAGCTGTGGTTCGTCGCGTGGGTGACTACGTTAAAACCGGCGCGGACTACGGCCTCACCGCACTCGATCGGCGCGGCGAAGATCGGGAAATTGCTCCACAGCGCCGGATTGGCGGTAAGTACGACTTCCTGGTTGATGATCTTAATATCGGCATCAGAGATGTAATCTTTCACATTTTCGTAGATGGAATCATAGTTATATGTTCCATCGCTCTGCAGTCCGGAATTCGTGATATTTAAATGGTAGAGGTTATCGCCTACGGCGATCAGGTCGATATAATCGATCTGATGTTCGATGCCGTACTGCTGACAGAGTTCCTGATACCTCGGCTCGTAGGCGAGCGCGGAAAGGACGCGGGCTCTTCCGGCTGCGGCGTTCATCTGGCGGTACCAGAATTCCGTGTTCGACGAAGCGAACGCGCGGCCGAAGCCGATCAGATCCATAGGATCGACGGAAATACGTGTCTTGGCTTCTTCGGGATCGACGGGGAGCTCCACATCCGGGATCGCCTCTGCCTGCACCGCATCCAGATCCGCGGCATCAATATTCCCGGAGAGTACACCGTTGCCGGAATCGGCGATCGAAGCGTTTCCGGAGATGAGGAGAGTGGCATTGGCAGAAAGGGGAGTGGCATCATTCGAAACCGCCTCATGAGTAGCGACGGGGATACCGGCCGGACGGGGATCCAGAAGACTGGCATTCGTCTGTACCAGAAAGAAAACTGCCCCCGCGAGAAGAACGAGCAGAGCGACCAAAACGCCTGCTGCAACCTTGATTTCGCCTTGTTTACGTCTCGTATTCAATACCCTTCGCCCTCACTTCTTAATACTAGTTTAGAAAACATTTTTTATATTTGCAACACCTTTTAGAAGGTTGTAGAATGGTTTTCGAAAAATATTTTTTTGTGAGTGTAACATTGTTATGAAATGGGTAGAGATCGAGATTATTACAAGTGAAGACGCATCCGATGCGATCTGCGAGATGCTCTCGCAATTAGGGGCCGATGGCATCGCCGTCTGCGACCCGCTCGAGATCAAGAGGATCATCGAAGACCCGGATTCGCTCGCCTATGCCGACGATGGATTTGTGGACTCTCTGGGGTCCGACGTGAAGATCCACGCATACTTCGCGGAATTTGACGACGGCATCCGTCTGGGCGCGAAGGAAGAAGAGTACAGTAACCCCGAGGGGGTCGGTACGATCTACGGAAATATAGCGACAGGAAGTAAGTCCCTCGAGGAGACCATCGCGCTTCTCGAAGAGCGCCTCTCAGCGATCGGCGAATTCCTGCCGGTCGGCGACGGAAAGGTCTCCTATAAATATGTAAAAGATGAAGACTGGGAAAATGAGTGGAAGAAAGATTACCATGCTTTCTCCGTTTCCCCGCGCGTGACCATCGCCCCGACATGGGAGAGAGAATCGGTCACCGAGACGGACGGACAGAAAGTGGTCTATCTCGATCCGGGTTCGGCCTTCGGAACAGGAACACATGAAACTACATCTATGTGTACAGAATTCATCGATGCGTATCTATCTTCGGAAGATACCGTCCTCGACGTGGGATGCGGCTCAGGTATCCTCTCGATCATCGCAAGTAAGCTCGGCGCGAAATCGGTCGAGGCGTGTGACATCGACCGGCTCGCGGTAGACGTGGCCATCGAGAACTGCCGCGAGAATGGTGTCGAGGTGGACTGCTACACGGGCGAACTGAAGGACGCGAAAAAGGAAGGCTACAGCCTCATCATCGCGAACATCGTCGCGGAGATCATCGCATCGATCGCGCCGACGGTATATAGTAAACTTCAGCCGGGCGGGCGCTTCATCACGAGCGGCATCATCGACCACAAGAAAGAGATTGCGCTCTCGGCTTGCGAGGCGGCAGGACTCGTGCTCGTCGAAGAGAAGCAGAAGGGCGATTGGCACGCCTATTACTACACAAAACCACTGTGAGGCGGTGTGTGGCGCATGGATTACAGTATTCTTCTGATCGATGACGATAGAGATCTCCACATGATCATCTCCGACATGCTCACCGGGTACGGATACAAGGTGAGCAGTGCTGCTTCCGCGGAAGAAGCATTTGAACTTCTTTCGAAGAATACCTATCATCTGCTGCTTCTGGACATTAACCTCCCGGACAGTGACGGATTCGCTCTTTGTAAGGCGCTAAGAAAAGTATCCACGGTGCCGGTGATTTTCGCGAGTGCGAGGACGTCGGAGGACGACCGCATCTCGGGGTACGAGATCGGCGGCGACGACTATCTCCCGAAGCCCTATTCCATGAAGGAGCTCCTTGCGCATGTGCAGGCGCTTCTTAGAAGGACATACGGTTTTTCGGAAGAAGAGAGGATCCTCACGTTCGGAAACGTCACGGTCAACATGACCGCAAGGACCGTCACCAGGAAAGGCGAACCCGTCTCGCTTTCGCTTCGCGAGTTCGATCTTCTCGCGTTCCTGTGCGAGCACAAGAACCAGGCCATGCCGAAGGACAAGATCCTGACATCTGTGTGGGGCGCCTTTATGACGTCGGAAGCGTCGACGCTGACGGTGCATATCCGCTGGCTCAGAGAGAAACTCGAGGATGACCCGGCCGATCCGAAGTACATCAAGACCGTCTATAAGGTCGGCTACATGCTGGAGGTGCCGGAAGACGTGAAAGAAGGAAGCGAGGGCGCGAAAGATGCGTAAGCGTGTGCTCGTCGTCTTAACCGTTCTTATGGTCCTTCTGATCGCGTTGACGCTGGGACTCTATTTCACGTCGAAAAAAAGCAATGATTCGGACAGACAGGAACAGCTCATCGAGTTTAACGAGATCGGGAAACTCATAGAAGAGGGAAACACGGAGAGCGCGACCGGGAAACTGGAGAAACTCTCCGATGAGGTACGCGGGCAGACCGGTAAAACGGAGCGCGATGCAAGGATCCTGATCGTGGGAGGCGTCGCAGCGGTATGTCTTCTGATCGCTGGTATCTTTATCTTCATTACCATATTACGGCCGCTTCGGAAGATCTCGAAGTATACGACCGAGATCGCCCGTGGTAATACCGATATCCCGCTTACCTACGATCGCGGATCAGAGGTCGGAGAGTTTTCCTGGGCCTTCGACAGTATGCGCAGAGAACTGAATAAAGCGCGCGCTTCGGAAAGAGAAGCCATCGAGAATAATAAGACCGTCATCGCGACGCTCTCGCACGACATCAAGACGCCGATCACATCGATCCGCGCCTATACGGAAGGGCTCGAGGCCAACCTCGACAGCACGCCCGAGAAGCGCGCGCAGTATCTGCAGGTGATCCAGAAAAAGTGCGACGAGGTCAGTAAGGTCACGGATGACCTGCTCCTGCACTCCCTGTCGGATATGCACCGGTTAAAGGTAGAGATGAAAGAGATCGAGATCAGTGCTTTTGCCGGGGAAGCGGTCAAAGACCTCGACCCGGACGGCAAGGAGATCTCGTGGCAAAAGCCGGACTTCACGGCGCAGGTCAGCGCGGATCCGGACCGGCTCCTGCAGTGCATCGAAAACCTCATCACCAACGCGAGAAAATATGCGGGCGGGCAGGTCGAAGTGAATCTCGAGCGCGCGGGCGATACGGTGGCCATCTGCATCCGAGATCACGGCAAGGGTATCCCGGACGAGGACATGCCATTCATCTTCGATAAGTTCTATCGTGGCCACAACCACGGCTCGCAGCCCGGCTCCGGTCTCGGCCTTTACATCGTGAAGTACCTGATGACGCAGATGGACGGAGACATCGAATTGCGGAACACGGGCGACGGGCTTCTCGCCAAGCTGATCCTGAAGGTTTCATGAGGTTTGCTCTATTATTGTCAAACCTCGTGATTGTTTGTGAGCGGGATTTCAAGAGGTTATCGCGATTTGGGCAAAACCTCATGATTCGGAGCGAGCAAAATAGTCAAGAGGTTTGTCCGAAAACGGCAAAACCTCGTGAATTTCAACGCGGAATTAGTCAAGAGGTTTGTCCGAAAACGACAAAACCTCATGAAACTCACTGCAGAATCGGAAGGAGAAAGCCGTGTGATAATGCACGTTGGCAAAGCGCAAAGAATGAATCATAATGTAAATAGTGACAGAAACAGGACATTGGAGAGAAAAAACAGGACATTGGAGAGTAAAAACAGGACATTGGAGAGTAAAAACAGGACATTGACCGAAAAACAGGCGGATCTTGATTGCGGTAGAATCGTTAAGGACTTCTTAATAAGTCTTCGCGGATAATGTGGACGATGAAACACATGAGCGATTCAGATTAAGAAGAAAAAGGAGTTAGAAAAAGAAATGAGCCAGAACATTCTTACTGCACATGACCTCTGCAAGAGCTTCGCGCATAACGGCGGACAGGTCCACGTTCTTTCCCACGTCGATCTCGAGATAAGAGAGAAAGATTTTACTGTTGTTATGGGCGCATCGGGATCCGGTAAGTCCACACTTCTTTATGCCCTTTCCGGGATGGACAAGGCCACCTCGGGACAAGTGCTTTTCGCGGGGAAAGATCTCGTAAAGATGAAGGAGAAAGAACTCGCACAGCTCCGGAGCCGTGACTTCGGATTTATCTTCCAGCAGATGCACCTGATCTCGAATCTCACGCTCCTCGAGAACGTGACGGTGCCGGGGTACTTAAGTAACGGAAAGAGCGCCGCCGAGGTGAAAGCGCGCGCCGAGAAACTGCTTCTACAGATGGGGATCTCGGATGTGAAGACGCATCTTCCGTCGCAGGTCAGTGGCGGTGAGCAGCAGCGCTGCGCGATCGCGAGGGCCATCATCCACGAGCCGAAACTCCTCTTCGCGGACGAGCCGACAGGCGCACTGAATAGAAAAAATACGAAGGAAGTCCTCGACCTGATGACCGATCTGAACAGAAACGGGCAGAGCATCCTCATGGTCACGCACGATCTCCGCGCCGCACTTCGCGCGAGCCGGCTCCTCTATCTCGAGGACGGAAACGTGATCGGCGAGATGACGCTTCCCCCGTACGATAAGGAAGAAGAAAAGAGCCGCGAGACACAGGTCAACGCATGGCTTTCTTCCATGAAGTGGTAAGGAGGAACGAAAATGGATATCCTTACTTTACTTCGTGCCAACATCAAAAGAAAGAAGGGCACGTTCCTCGGCATCATGCTCCTGATGATCCTCGTGTCGATGTTCCTGACGACGATCTTCAGCGTGAAGAAGAACGTCACGAGAAGTATCGACGACGCCTATGAGGAGGCGAAGGCCGCGAACCTCATGATGAACATCACGAACGAGCGCCTGACGGACGAACTTCTGCAGTCGGTCAAGGACCACCCGCTGGTCGATCATGTCTCGACGATCGACGCCGTCCTGATGAGAAGACATTTCGTAAAGGACAAAGAAGACAACCAGAGCTGGCTGATCGTGCCGCTGAACGAGGTCGTCACCAGGCAGTTCACCGATGACTTTTCCGATTATCTCGATGAGGTCCGTCCGATCTCTCCCGACGGGATCTATCTGGTCCAGGGCATCGCCACCAACGACGGCTGCAAGGTCGGAGACGATCTGCGCTTCGAGACAAGATCTGGACAGTACACGCTCAAGATCGAGGGTTTCGTGGTCGAGCCGGTCGACGGCAGCGCGATGGTCGGATGGAAGACCGTGTACGTCGCGCCAGAGACTTTCGAGAAACTGGCGGCGGATGTGGATGTCGTCGATAATCCGGATCTGGCCGGACGTGTCACTATCGTATACATCTATAAGAGCGCAGACTGCGAACTGAGCGACGGTGATTTCGCGAGAGCCATCAACCGCGACACCGGCATCCAGGACTACGCATATGCATCGGCGACGATGACGCAGATGAAGCACTACACGAACCTCTTTTCGGATATCGTCTGCTCGATGATGATCGGATTTGCGATGGTCCTGGCGGTAGTTGTGCTGATCATCATGGCACATAACATCACCGTAACGATCGAGATGAGCTACACGGAGCTGGGCATCCTTAAGGCCGAGGGCTTCACGAAAGGAAGGATCCGCGTGCTCTTCGTCCTGCAGTATCTCCTCGCGGAAATCGTCGGCGCGGTGATCGGAACGATCCTCTCGATCCCCATGATCAGCCTTTTCGGCGGTATCTTCCAGCCGATCACGGCGATCATCGCGAAGAAAGACGTCGACCTCGGCACGAGCCTTCTGCTGCTGCTCGTGATCCTTGCACTCTCGGTCCTGGTCATCCTTCTCGCGACGAGAAAAGTAGGAAAAGTTTCCCCGGTAAAAGCACTGACCGGCGAGAGCAGGGATGTCTATTTCGAGAGTTTCCTGACCGCGCCGATCTCCGGGAAGAACCTCTCGATGAGCCTTTCGTACCGTCAGTTCAGTTCGAATAAGCGCCGCTACTTCGTAGCGATCCTGATCACGGCTCTCCTGATGTTCTTCATGCTTTCCGTTAACCTCATGGCAAGCTGCATGCAGTCGAAGTCCGCGCTCGAGGCGATGGGCTCGATCCTCTGCGAAGTCCAGGTGCGACCGAAGGACAGAAACTTTACCGAAGAAGAAATGGAGGAGATCGAGACCATCGTGAAAGAAGAAACAAAAGCCGATAAGTCGATCTTCTTTAGAAACGAGTACCTCACGATCAACGGCGATACGATCTACAGTCAGTTCTACCGGGATCCGGAAATGATCAATATGGTATCCGGTCACGCTCCGGTATATGACAATGAACTCGTGATCACGGACATCCTCGCGGAGGACATGGGCCTGAAGGTCGGTGATAAGGTCGAGGTCTCGAGAAGAGATGTGAAGGCAGAGTTTATCGTATCGGGACTCTTCTGCAGCATGAACGATACCGGTATGACGATGGCCATGGGCGATGCCGGCGCGCGAAGACTCGGTGTGGCCGGATACGTCTGGTACGGCGCGAGCCTTTCGGATCCGAAGGATGCCGAAAAGGTGGGAAAAGCACTGGAAGAAAGACTCGGCGAAGATTTTAAGATCGTGGTCGATTCTGACTTTTCCTCGATCTCGGATATCAAGTCCATCTCGACGGCCGTCGATGCGATGCGCTATACGATCTATGCATCCTCGATCATCTTCGTGCTGGTCGTGGTCTCCATGATCTGCTCGAAGGTCTTCACCCAGGAGAGAAGAGACCTCGGCATCTACAAGGCAATCGGATTCACCTCGAGAAAACTCCGCCTGCTGTTCGCGCTGCGCTTCCTGATTATCGCGGTGATCGGCTCGGCCATCGGAACAGCCCTGAGTCTTCTGTTCTCGAGCCGGGGCCTGAGTATCCTTCTTCGAAGTGTCGGTATCTGTAACTTCATCTCGAGGTATCAGCCGGACACGGTCCTGATCCCGGTATGCATCCTGCTCCTGTGCTTCTTCCTCTTTGCCTACATCTCGGCAAGAAAGGTAAAGAAGGTCGAGATCAGAGAACTTGTCATCGAGTGAACTCCTTTATTCGGATCCGTATCGTTTCCACCAAGCCGGACGCAGGAAGGGAGAAAGATTCTGCTTGCGGAATCTGCGATTTGACTTCTTTCTCAAAACAGACAATAATGAAATCGCCGATGCGCGGGGGAAGAAGTCAGACTGCGTTCGGGGAGAAAGAGGATACGATGCTGAAGGTTTTTCTGGTGGAGGACGAGTTCGTCGTCCGGGAAGGAATAAAGAATAATATCAACTGGCGCGAGCACGGGTACGAGTTCTGCGGCGAGGCCGGAGACGGCGAGGTCGCGTACTCCATGATCCAGAAGGAAAAGCCCGACATCGTCATCACGGACATCAAGATGCCGTTCATGGACGGCCTCACGCTGAGCTCCATGATCAAGTCCGAGTTCCCGTGGATGGAGATCATCATCCTCACGGGCTACGAGGATTTCCAGTTCGCGCGCTCCGCGATCAAGATCGGCGTGTCCTGCTATCTTCTGAAACCGGTAAACGGCGAGAATCTCCTTAAAGAGGTTGACGCCCTCGCCGAGAAGATCCGCGAGAAAAAGGCGGAGCGCGAGGCCGCGAAAAGATACGAAGAAGAGATGCGTGAGCGCACCGAGCTCGAGAAACGTGATTTTTTCAATTCCCTGGTCAAGGGCGGCAAGAACGCATCGGAACTGATCGCAGAAGCGAAGAAAATCGAGATCGACATCTCGGCTCTCCGTTACAACGTCGTTCTGATCAAGATCTGGTCGGACAAGCACGACGTCGGGGAATTCTCGAACAGCGTGCTGGCGGTCGAGGACGGCGTCAGAAAGATAGCCGGTGACGAGGACGCGATCTTCTTCGATTTTACCGTCGAGGGCACGGCGCTCCTCTTCAAGGGCGATGACGACAGAGACATCGGAAGCAGAATAGAGCGCGCGACGAAAAGGATGGAAGCGCTTTTTGCGGAGTATAAGCATATCCGGTATTTCGGCGCGATCGGCCAGACCGTCGAGCGGATCACGGAGATCCATACATCATTCGACTGGGCGAGTCGCGCATTTGCCCATCTGTACCTGACATCCGAAAATGCATTTCTCGTGGGATCGAAGGAAGGCCTCCGCCCGGAGAACAACGTCGACATCCTCTCGGAGATCAACCCGCAGCACATCGACCGCCGCCTCATGAAGCGTTTCCTGCGGGCCGGCGAGCCGGCGGAGATCCCGTTCTTCCTCGAGGAATACCTCAATAACATCGGAGATCACGCGCTTCAGTCAAAGATGCTCCGGCAGTATATCGCGATGGACGTGTATTTCTGCGTGGCTGATTTCGCGGAAAATGAACTGGGCCTGAAACGGTTCGAGATGGAGGAGAAGTTCTCTTTCCCTGCAACGGAGGTGCTATCTGACGAGGAGAGGACACGAGACTTCCTCTTACGGATCCTTAAAGATGCGCTCGAGCTCCGTGAGGACCACTCGCTCGGCCGCTACCATGACGTCATGAAGGACGCCATCGCCTATATCTCCGAGCACTATTCCGATGACGAGCTCTCGCTCAATACCCTCGCGGCGCACGTGAACTTCTCGCCGAACCACTTAAGCGCGATCTTCAAGCAGGAGACCGGGCAGCCCTTCATCAAGTATCTCACGGATTACCGCATGAACATGGCAAAAGAACTGTTGCGCCGCTCTTCGAAGAAGAGTAACGAGATCGGGATCCTCGTGGGCTATAAGGACCCGCACTATTTTTCCTATCTCTTTAAGAAGACGCAGGGCATGACGCCGACGCAGTACAGGAACATGGGCCGCGGAGACGGGGAAGACGCATGACCGCGGACGACACGAGGAATTAGGAGAACATGAAGACCGAAAAGAAGAAAAACCGGTCGCGACTTGCGACGCAGATCCGTATCTCGTATCTCGTCCTGCTGTTGCCGTGCCTGTGCTTCATCGCGTACGCCATCTATAACATGTGGCACATCAACGAGCGGAACAACGAGATGACCAGCTCCGTCGTCGCTGCAAGTGAATTTAGCCTCGAATTTAAGGAAGATTTCGACTACCAGACGTATCTGCTCATCGTCGGTAACATCTCGCCGGAGAATACCGCGCTGAATGACGATCTCGACAAAGCGCGCGAGGTCGTAACGAAACTCAAGGGGTACACCAATACCGAGGACAACTTAAGAAGACTCGAGTATGCGGAGAAGTATCTGAACAACCTCGAGACGTACGTCGCGCAGATCAAGGAGAATCTCGGATACGAGAATAAGTACGAGGACAACATGCTCATCTGGGAGAACGACGTGCAGATCGTGACGAGTCTTCTTTCGGAAACAATAAATGAATATATATATTATGAGAACCGCCAGATCCAGACGACGCAGGCGCAGAACAATGCGCTCTTCATGAATATCATCGAGGTGTCGGGACTGCTTCTCGCATTCGGCCTGATTACCATGGTCGTCGTTTCCTACCTCGGTCCGAAGTGGATCACGAAGCCTATAGAAGAGCAGGTCAAAGAGGAACAGAAACTCCTGCGAAAATCCGAGTTTGATCTTCTGCAGTCGCAGATCAATCCGCACTTCCTCTATAACACCCTCGACGCGATCGTCTGGTCCGCTGAGGCCGGGAATCAGAAGCAGGTCGTCAGCATGGTCGGAAATCTGTCGGACTTCTTCCGCCTGTCTCTCAACAAAGGCAAAGAGACTGTCCTCGTGCGCGAGGAGCTCCAGCACGTGCGCTCGTATCTCGAGATCCAGCATATCCGCTATCAGGACATCCTCACCTATGAGATCACGGTGCCGGAGGAGATCAACGAATACCGCATCCCGAAGCTCACGGTCCAGCCTGTCGTCGAGAATGCTCTCTATCACGGGATCAAGAACAAGCGCGGCGGCGGACGGATCACGGTGAGCGGAGAGGAGAAGCGGGATTACTACTCGATCATCGTCGAGGACAACGGCAAGGGAATGACCGAGGAACGTCTCCTCGAAGTGCGCCGTGCCCTCCGCGAAGGAGTGAGCGCCGCTGCGATCTCCGCCAATTCCGGCGCGGCCGGCGCAGGTTCAGATGCGGCCGGCGCAGGTTCTGGGACTACGGGCTCAGGCAGTGCGGGAACGGGCAGCGCTTCGGGAAGTAGCGCCGTATACGGACTTTATAACGTAAATGAGCGGATCCGCCTGACATATGGTGAAGAATATGGTATCCACATCGAGAGCGTACTCGACAAGGGGACGCGTGTAGAGATCCGGCTGCCTAAGATGAACGTGGGCGCTTGATCAGAAGATAACCGTCCTGATGCGATTGAAAAGAAGATCGGCGTCGTGGGCTCGTATCAACGAAAATTGAAATCGAAAAGAAAAATCCTAACCGATTTCGTAAAAAATTAAACCGAGGGAAACGAGGGATAAAAAATCCAACTTCGTTTCCTTTTTTTCTGCATGGTCTTTTCCGGAGCGAAATCTAAAATGAAGGCAGAAGACGGGGGAAGACCCCGAATAGTGATTCATTTATGGAGGTAAAAAATGAAAAAAGTAGTTGCAATACTTATGGCATCTCTTATGGCTCTCGGCCTCGCAGCATGCTCGAAGTCCGACAGCACAACAGCTGGCACGACCGCAGCCAACAACGGTGGTGGTGACGCCACAACAACAACTGCTGCTGATAACAATGGCGGCAACAGCGGTTCCGGACTGATCAAGGTCGGTATCATCAACAACGACCCGAACGAATCCGGTTATCGTACGGCGAACGATGCGGACCTGCAGGCGATGTTCTGCGAAGCGAACGGCTATGACGCTTCCTTCTCTTACAGCATGAAGAACGACGAGCAGATCCAGTACGCGAAGACATTCATCCAGAACGAAGTAGACTATCTCCTTCTCTCTGCGGCTGACGTAGCAGGCTGGGATTCCGTTCTTAAGGATGCTCAGGATGCAGGCGTTAAGGTTATCCTCTTCGACAGAACCATCAACGCTGACCCGAGTCTTTATGAAGCTTCTATCGTATCCGACATGGCTAAGGAAGGCCAGACAGCAGTAGATTGGCTCGCCAGCCAGAACCTGTCTGAGTACAATGTCATCCACATCCAGGGCGTCATGGGTTCCTCCGCACAGGTCGGAAGATCCGGTGCTCTCGACGAGAAGGTCGCTGCAGAAGCGAACTGGAACATCGTAAAACAGCAGACCGCTGAGTGGAACGCTGAGAAGGCACAGCAGATCGTACAGTCTGTTATCGACTCCGGCGCGAAGTTCAACGTAATCTACGCGGAGAACGACGACATGGCGAAGGGCGCCGTTGCTGCTCTCGATGCAGCCGGTATCTCTCACGGTGTTGGCAAAGACGTAATCGTCATGGGTTTTGACTGCAACAAGTGGGCGCTCGAAGAGCTCCTCGCTCAGAACTGGAACTACGACGGACAGTGCAATCCGTTCCAGGCCAGCTACATCGATGCAATCATCAAGGACCTCGAGGCAGGTAAGGCTCCTGCACAGAAGACCATCATCATGGAAGAAAAGGGTTTTGATGCAGCAACGATCAAGCAGGAAGACGTAGACAAATACGGTATCTAATTCCATAACCATTTACCCCAATAAGCGCGGTGCGGCGGGATCCGTAAGGTGAACACCGCACCGCGTTTGTAAATGGAGGGAAGGAAGCAGGATCTGATCGAAAGAATCAGAAGAATAATCGAATCATCAGAAGAATCGAAGAATCATAAAGAGGTAAAACCCGTGGAAAATAACAGATTGCTTGAGATGCGGGGCATCGACAAAACTTTTCCTGGCGTAAAAGCACTGCAGCATGTAGATTTTTCGCTGAATAAGGGTGAGATCCACGCGCTGATGGGCGAGAACGGAGCCGGCAAGTCCACTCTGATCAAGGTCCTGACGGGCGTGTACACGAAGGATGCAGGCACCATCTCCCTCGATGGAGAGAATGTGTCGATCCACTCCCCGGCGGATGCGCAGAACCTCGGTATCAGTACGGTTTATCAGGAGATCACCCTGTGTCCGAACCTTACTGTCGCCGAGAATATGTATATCGGTCGTGGCAGGGACGTGATCACGAACTGGAAGAAGATGAACGCCGATGCGAACAAGCTATTAACTAAGCTCGATATTCCGGCGAAAGCGACACAGCAGCTGGCCAACTGTTCCATCGCGGTACAGCAGATGGTAGCCATTGCAAGAGCCGTGGATATGGAATGTAAGGTATTGATCCTGGACGAGCCGACTTCCTCACTGGACGAACAGGAAGTAGAGAAGCTCTTCGGACTCATGCGCGATCTGAAGAATCTGGGAGTAGGCATCATTTTCGTTACCCATTTTCTCGATCAGGTTTATGAAGTCTGTGACAAAATCACTGTTCTTCGCGACGGCCAGCTCGTCGGAGAATACGAGATCAAGGATCTCCCGCGCGTACAGCTCGTGGCGAAGATGCTTGGTAAAGAGATGGACGATCTTTCGGATATCAAGGGAGAAAGAGAAGCGTATCACAAGGAAGATGCCGATACGAAGATCTTTGAGGCCGAACAGCTCGTCAGTGATGCCGGGATCAAACCTTTCGATTTCTATATCAAAAAAGGCGAAGTAAACGGATTTACCGGACTTCTCGGTTCGGGACGAAGTGAGTGCGTACGCGCGATCTTCGGCGCGGACAGAGTCCTCGGCGGACACGTCAAGGTAAACGGTGAGACAGCCAAGATCCGCGCACCGCGTGATGCCATGAAGAAGGGGATCGCCTATCTTCCTGAGGACCGAAAGGTCGACGGCATCATCGGTGATCTATCGGTAAGAGATAACATCATCCTGGCGCTGCAGGTCATGAAGGGCTTCTTCAAGCCGTTCAGCAAAGCCCAGGCCAATGCTTTTGCCGATGAATATATTAAGAAACTCAGCATCAAGACAGCTTCCGCCGATACACCGATCAAATCACTGTCCGGCGGCAACCAGCAGAAGGTGATCCTGGCCAGATGGCTCCTGATGCATCCCGAATATCTCATCCTCGATGAACCGACACGAGGCATCGATGTCGGTACTAAGGTAGATATTCAGAAGCTCGTCCTCGAGCTTGCTTCCGAGGGAATGAGCGTCACCTTTATCTCTTCTGAGACCGACGAGATGCTCCGTACATGCTCACGACTGATCGTGATGCGTGACCGGAAGGTCGTCGGAGAACTATCAGGCGAGGATCTTACACAGAGTAAGATCATGAGCACCATCGCGGGAGGAGAATAAAGATGAACAGATCGATCTTTAAGAAAATAACCGGCAATCAGCTGTTTATCCCGATCATGGCGCTTCTGCTCCTGGCGGTGATCAACCTGATCGTCGACCCCGGGTTCTTCAAGGTGAATCTGGGCACGAATAACGCTGGCAATCCGGTCCTTTCAGGGTACTTGATTACTATTTTAGACTATGGATCGGAACTTGCGATCCTGGCGATAGGAATGACGCTCGTAACGGCAGCGTCCGGCGGCCAGGACATCTCGGTCGGTGCAACGATCGCTATCGCGGGCTCGGCTATGCTGCGCGTCCTCTGCGGCACGAACCCGAGACCGGATGCGATCCAGGCACCGATCATAGTGGCTTTCCTTGTCGCTTGTCTGGTCGGTATGCTGTGCGGCGCTTTTAACGGGGCGCTCGTATCCGTATTCAAGATCCAGCCCATGATCGCGACACTCGTACTCTTTACCGCAGGACGATCCATCGCGGCATGGATCAACGTCAACAAACTCCCGATCGTGCCGGATCCGAAGTTCGCTTACTTCGGAGGTTTTATCCCCGGTATCCCGATCCCGACGACGGTATTCATCGTTATCGCCTGTATCATCGTCATCACACTGGTCTTAAAGTTTACGAACCTCGGGCTCTACACCCAGGCGGTCGGCATCAACGAGAAGTCCGCCAGACTCAACGGCATCAACCCGACCTTCATCAAGTTCCTGGCGTTCGTTATCCTCGGACTGTGCGTGGCAGTCGCGGCCCTCATCAAGGTCAGCCGTCTGTCGACGATCAACTACTCGGTCATCGCCAAGGACATCGAGATGGATGCCATCCTGGCGGTCGCGCTCGGCGGCAACGCCCTCTCCGGCGGTAAGTTCAACATGTGGGCATCGATCCTCGGCGCCTATGTTATCCAGTTCCTGACAACGACACTTTATAAGTTCAACGTCCAGTCCGACGCACTCGCTGCCTACAAGGCCGTCGTCGTTATCCTGCTGGTATTCTTCTCGGCCCCGAAGGTAAGAGAATACATCGGTGATTTTTTCAAGAAGCTCAAAGCCGGAAAAGCAGAAAAGAAAGAGAACAAGGGGGAGGCGTAAATGGATCAGAAAAAACTCAAGGGTGGAATCTTTAATAAGATCTCCGATACCAATCTTCTTCTTGTCATCACGATCGTGATCTTCCTGCTGATGTATATCGGCGCGATCATCTTCCAGGGAAGCGGTTTTAAGAAACCGCAGATGTTCTTCAACATCCTAAACGCCAACGCAGCCCTGATCATCACGGCCTGCGGTATGAGTATCGTCATGATCTCCGGCGGGATCGACATCTCCGTCGGCGGCGTGGTCGCCCTCGTCTCGATGTGCTGTGCCGTGTACCTCGATAAGGCAAACGGCAACGTATGGGTCTCGATGCTGATCGCGATCGGCATCGGCCTGGCATTCGGACTTGTGCAGGGCACACTGGTCGCATACTTTGACATCCAGCCGTTCATCGTCTCGCTCGCGGGCATGTTCTTCGCCAGAGGCATGACGACGATCGTAAACACGAAGCCTTTCAACGTACAGAATCAGTCATTCGTAAAACTCAAGGAAACAAGAATCAAGATCCCGGGGATGGGCTCCTACAACAAGAAGGGCATGTACATCCCGGCATATATCGAAATAGGTGTGGTCGTGGCGCTCGTGCTTGTGGTAATATTGTTCTTAGTACTACGCTACACGAAGCTCGGCAGATCTTTCTACGCAGTTGGCGGCAATAAGCAGAGTGCGCTCATGCTCGGTATCAATGTAAGAAGGACGAAGTTCCTCTCGCACATGCTCTGTAGCCTTCTGGCCGGTATCGGAGGATATGTATACTTCCTCAATGTCGGTTCTGGTGCTGCTTCCCATGCCTCGGGCATGGAGATGAACGCCATTGCTTCCTCCATCATCGGAGGAACGATGCTCACCGGTGGCGTCGGCAATCTCGTGGGCACACTTTTCGGAGTGCTGTCGCTCAGTACGATCCAGAATATCGTCGCTTCGGCAGGTCTCGGCGAGGCCTGGTGGACCGGTATTACGATCGCTGCGATGCTCTGTCTTTTCCTCCTGATCCAGAGTATCGTCATACGACAGAAGAAGAGGGCGCTCAAGACTTAAGGAGCTTTGAGGATGGGAAAGAAAACCCATATGGTGGCAATACTACTCCTGCTGGCGATCTTTACCGTCGCCTGCCGGAGTAGTATTGTTTCCGAGACCACGCTGGAGAGCACATCGGAGAAAAAGACTGTCACGGTCGGCTTTTCACAGCTCGGCGCCGAGTCGGACTGGCGCGCGGCCAATACCACATCGATGCTCGAGGCGCTCTCGAAAGAAAACGGATTTAATCTCATTTACAAGAACGGCCAGCAGAAGCAGGCCAATCAGGTCACGGCGCTGCGGATGTTCATCCAGCAGGAAGTCGACTATATCGTGCTCGCTCCGGAAACGGAGACCGGCTGGGATTTCGTTTTACAGGAAGCGAAGGATGCCGGTATCCCGGTCATCATCGTGGACCGCAGAGTCGATGTGGCCGACCGTTCACTCTATACCTGCTGGGTCGGCTCGGACTTCGAGCTCGAAGGGCAGAAGATGGCGGCATGGATCCATGAATATACGGAGGCCGCCGGGATCGCTCCGGAAGAGGTCCATATCGTCAATATCCAGGGTACACTGGGCTCGTCTGCCCAGCTCGGAAGAACGCGTGGCCTGAGTAACGCCGCCAGAGCTTACGGCTGGGATCTGCTCGCGGAAGAGAGCGGCGAATTTACCGAGGCGAGAGGACGCGAAGTCATGGCGTCCTTCCTCCGTGAATATGACAACATCAACGTGGTGTACTGCGAGAATGATAACGAGGCGATCGGCGCGATCGATGCCATCGAAGCAGCCGGCAAACGCGTCGGTTCCGATATTCTTAACGGTGAGATCATGGTCGTGTCCTTCGACGGCATCAACGCCCAGGCGCTGGAATACCTAAAGCAGGGGAAGATCTCCTGCATCGCCGAGTGTAATCCCCTCCACGGCCCACGTGTTATGGAATTAATCAATACCCTCGAAGCCGGTGAAACGCCCGAGAAGTATAACTATGTTCCCGAGACGCTCTTCAGCTCCGTTCCCGAGATCACGAACGTGACCATCGACGGCGAGACTTACGATGTAGATATTGTGAGCTGATCCGAGGATCAGAATCGTCGCCGGCACGTTTTTTCTCTGTACGTCCGAGCTCTTCGCGGCGACGATCCGGCCGCGCACTTCATGGCACGGAACCGGCGTCAGGACGCGCACTTGTGCGCTTCAGGTGAATAAATCGCGAAGTATGCTTTTTTACTGCCCTGCTCCGCGCAAGCCAGGTAGTAAGGACCGGTATGTTCGACCACATCGTACATGGATGAAGTGACTGACATCTCGTATTCGCCGCCCTTACCGTTATCGTAGTAGATGTAATAGCGTGTCGTGTCACTGCCGTTGTTGTCGGAGGAGTGAATGACCTTCGTCTGCTTGTTCGTGACGTCGATCGTGAATACCTTGTACTGCGCTTCCTCTGGCTTCGGCCCGCTATTTGACATCGTATTCACCGCCGACCGGAAGACGAAGTAGAAGACGAAGATGAAGATCAGCGGGACAATGAAGCAAACGAGCCGCAGGATGTTTAACGGTTCATTTCGGAAACGGGCGCGAAGGATCATGGAAATGGCAGAGATGACGCAGAATCCGGCGGCGACAAAGGTAAAGACAAGAAGGATCTTTCCGAAGGTGGAACTGCCCTCCTGACGTCCGTCGTAGTAGATCTGATAATCGATCTTAAGAAAATCATCGGTAAGGACGATCTTTCCTTCCTCGGGATCGAGCTTTCTCGCTTCCCCGATGACTCTCGTGCGCTCAGCTTGCAGTTCGTCGTAATGCCCTTTGTAACTTTTCTCGCTGTTCTGCATGATGCGGACACATACGAAAAACATGCCGATGAGAACCAGCACGCCGATGAATCCGATAAGTATATTCTTGACCTTATCACTCATAATGAAGCGCCTCCCGGGTTGAAACGATATCATAGCTGACGATGATCTACTAACGATCCATTGCACATCTGACGACGATCCTCAAAGACCATCGCACATCTGCCGACGATCATCCGATGTTCTACACGTATTCTATCACAAAGGCGAGGGTATACCACTGGGATTCTATGATTCGGTCTATGTTTTAAAATGTACATAGACCATTTTATAGACTACAAAAAAATTCTATGATTCGGTCTAAGTTTTAAGGAGAACATAGACCATTTTATAGACTCATGACAGGATTATCAGAGATGCGCCGCAACATGAGTCGCCAAAACACATAGTATCTTCATTTTCACAACGTCGATGTTAATCCCGCCATGGACATTCTCGTATGTGTAGATAATATCGTAGCCTTCTTTCATGCCGCTGTTGAGATAAGTCACGGTTTTATATATAGCTCTCATAGAATAAGATTCACTTTCCATCTTGCCAAAGTGCTCGATAAAGAAGAACCGGCCGGTTTCGGGACAATACACAGCAAAGTCGATGTAGAAGACCTCATCATTGATCACGATTTTGACCTCGTACTTATACTCGAGACCAAGTTCATCCAGATACTGCGCGATCATGACCTCGGACTTGGAACGGAAGAACCGACCGTTGTAAGGATTATTCTTCGGGATATCCGGATCATTTCGCTCGACAAGCTTATCGAAAGCCTGACGGTTGTATGGCGAAGGCATCGGTTGAGGAACAGCAGTCTCGGAGATCGTTTTTTGCTCGAGCTCTTTCCGATAGGTAAGTTTATCGCGTCTGATACGAAGTGCATCCTTTTCTTCCATTTTTGAAAGAAGTCTCTGTGCTGCCGCAGAGGACAGTTTGTGCTCGTGGGCGATATACTTGCCGTCCTTGACTTCGTAGTATCGAACTACCTTTATACGTTTCCCATTCTTTTCTTTGGTTCCAAACTTTACATTCGGTATGGAAGCAAGCCTGCTCTCGATATATGCCACATTCTGTCGTCTCATCGTCAGAGCCAGTCGATAGAATTCTGCAGCGATCATACACCCACCTCGTTTCGTTTGGTACTGGGAAGTATACAGGATTCGAGTGTACACGAACGCAGAAGTTTTCGACAATTCTCGACAATTACGACGACGATTCGCAGTTTAGCGAGAATCACTTGCCCCGCACGCGTTTCGGACATCCCGGCTTTAGCGCATCTTCCCAAGTTGTCAAACCCTGAAGCCTTCTCTATAATCAAGACATATACGCTCAGGTGGCGCAGTATACTACCGGTGCATTGACGCAGCCGCATGGCACTGATATACAGAAGTAAAATGCATACAGGGAAGGAAAGATTATGGATACGTTTGTAGATGAGAGAGACCAGAAATTGCTCGATGGCGACAAGTACACGTTTGCCGTACTGCGCCGCATCATGAAGGGGCAGACGGAGATCCTCCTGTCGGACCATGAGAACGTGATCATCTGTTTCACCGGCCATCCGTTCCCGGTCTGGATCTGGACTCCGGACAGCGCGACCGCCGAGGACATGGAGCGCGTCTACATGCTCGCGAAGGACAAGGGTCTCCTTAACGGCGATTACCATTTCAATATCAAGTACGAGCTGGCCGAGTATTTCATGAAAAGATCCGAAGAAGACGGCCTGAAGTTTCAGATCCAGACCAATATGTACGCCTACGACTGCCCCGACCCGATTTGTCCGACAGAAAAGGCAGACGGCGCGATCCACCGCTGCACGATGGATGATCTCGATGAGCTCGTCGACATCATCGAGATGTTCCATCAGGAGATCGTGATCGACCGGCAGAACCGCGAGCAGTACCGCAAAGATGCCGTAGCGATCATCGAGAACGAGAATGTGTTCTTCTGGCGGAACGCCGCCGGAAAAACGGTCGCGAGCTGCAAGTCCGCGCCCGCCGGCGAGCTCGCCTCGATCAACCTCGTCTTCACGTACCCCGATCACAGGCGGAAGCACTACGCCGAGAACCTGGTCTATCAGGTGACGAAAACGATGAGAGATCAGGGCTTCATCCCGATGCTCTACACCGACGCAGACTATGTTGCGTCCAATTCCTGCTACGAGAAGATCGGCTACATCCTTCGCGGCAGGCTCTGCTCGATCGAGCCACAGAAAGAGGAGAAGCCTGAGTACGAGTCGAAGAAAGAAGCCTGAGTACGAGCCGAAGGAAGAATCCAGAGTTTGTTTATGACGGAAAAAGAACCATGAGCATGGATATGACGAAAAAAGAACTGGAAACCGAGATCCGCAGGCTCATCGCCTGGCTTGCGCCGGAGGGCACGGGATTCGAGTGGTGCAGTACCATCGAGTTCGGCCGCTGCAAGATGAAACTCCATCCGAAGAAGGATGAGCCCGAGCCGATAACGATCCAGATCAACTACACATTCGCGAGCATCAACTCGTGGGAAGCCGTGCGCTACGTCGTGCTCCACGAGATCGCGCACGCACGGACGCCCGGGCATCGTCACGACGAGATCTGGCAGAGAGAAAATATCCGCCTCGGCGGCGATGGCGCGATCACGCTCGAGGAGAACGCCAGTGGCGGCAAGCTTCACGTGATCCTCGGGAAATACGTGGGCATCTGCCCGGTATGCGGTGAGAAAATCTACAGCAACCGCAAGAAGTCCGGCGACTACTACTGCTGTGATCCGAAACGGACATTTACCTACGTTCTCAATCCCGAGCTCGACACTCCCGAGTGAAAAGCGCTTTTGCCGAAGAATCTGCTAATATATCGAAAAACGATAAATAATAGTTGAAATTCAATAATACAAATGCTACAATATCGTCAGGAAATCGAAACAGGGGACATGAGAGATATTCGATCCGATAATGGGGGAACTTGAGAAGTTTTCGATCCAGTCAGGAGGAAGAGGCGATGAAGCAGGACGATATCAGACTGGCAGAGATGCTCGCAACGAAATACGGAACACTTCAGAGTCTCGGTAAGGAGATCGGGGACCGCGAATTTGCGCTCCAGAAAGCGCGCGATACGAAGAGCGCGCCCCGATTAAACCAGCCCGAGGTGCACGGCTCGTATGTGATCTTTGCCATTTTGGCCGCCGTTGCGCTCTTCATCATCGATGGACTAGTCTACCTGATGCTCTGGGCCGGCGCATACACCTACGCGAACAAGGCCCTTCCGTTTCTGCTGAGCCTCCCGCTTGTCGCAGCGACCATCATCCTATTTGCCGGCGCCATGCGTGGAAAAGCGGAAATGCAGGAGCACAACGCTGCAGCTGCAAGAGAAGAAGAGGGAAGACAGAAGAAAATCGAGACACTTCAGCACGAAATCGATGATTTAAGAGCACAAGCACAAGCGCTTCAGACCGAGCTCGATGCCTATTCCGATCGCGTGCCGGAGAACATGCGTACCCGTAATCGCATGATGCAGGTCAAGACACAGCTTCAAACAGGCGCATCGCAGACATTCGACGAGGCCGTCGCCAAAATCGCCGGGACCGCACAGTAAAACTCGTTGATATAGGAAAGGAACCACCATGGAAATCAGAAAATACACATTACAAGACCTGCCGGATATGATCCGGATCTGGAACGAAATCGTCGAAGAGGGGATCGCCTTCCCGCAGGAAGAACTGCTCGATGAGACGACCGGAGCGGCGTTCTTTTCTTCCCAGAGTTACACGGGAGTGGCCGAGGCAGATGGCAGGATCGTGGGACTTTATATCCTGCACCCCAATAACGTCGGGCGATGCGTGCATATCTGTAATGCAAGCTATGCTGTCTCCTCGGAGGTGAGGGGACAGCATATAGGAGAAAAACTTGTGCTGGATTGTATCGGGAAGGGGAGAGAACTGGGTTTCCGAGTCCTTCAGTTTAATGCCGTAGTCGAGACCAATACCCACGCGCGGCATCTCTATGAGCGACTCGGATTCACGCAGCTCGGAACCATCCCCGGCGGCTTCCGCATGAAGGACGGTCATTACGAGAACATCTGCCCTTACTATAGAGAATTACTGTAAGCCTCATCAGCAGATTGCCACCTGGGATGGACGCCTTCGCGTGTTTTCAAGGCATAGATTGCTAATCACTTCACCGCACTCCGGAGATTCTTCCGGATCATGCCCGATGAGAAACGGAGCATGCTGTAAAAGCCTTCAAGATCATCGTTTCCGTCATCGAAAAGACGGGTCAGGATCAGTTTGGCCATAGCAGTATGGACGTAGTTCGAGCTTCCGAGATTCGCAGCCATCTGCTTAAGAAGTTTTCTGCGCTCCGAGACATCAAGCGCATCGATGTACTGAGAAACGCGGGTGGCGATCGTCTCGTCGAGTTTCTGCTCGGACCATCTGAGACATGGGTTGCCATGCACGAAATCCCGCCACTCGATGCAGTAACGCCCAGGCCCGAAAACCGCTGTCTCCACGGCCATTTCTACTTCGTCGCGGTTGTTATACCACTTGCGGACGGCCTCGTATCTGTCCTTCTTCAGGATGCAGCGGTGATTTCGACCCTGCAGGATCGGAAATTCCTTACGGATCAGCTCGAGCTCCTTTTCACGACGCTCTTTGATATCCGGGTAAGAAACAGCGCCCACCTCGAAGGTGACCCACTTCAGCTCGTCTTCGGCAAGACCGAAGTAGTTCTTGAGATCCTCGTGCATATGGAAAATGTGATCACCCAGACGCGCGTACGTCTTCACGGATTCTCCCCTGTAGAGGGGCATGGCCTTATATCGGATGATATAGATCCGACAGAGCGGCGCATCCATCTGGGAATAGAGGCGTGTCACGAAATCACTTGCGAAATGCGCGCTTACCCATTCGTGTCCTTCATCGCTGGCGAGAAATGCCTGCGCGGGTTTTCTGATGGTCTCCAGGAACCACTGCTCATTTTCAAAATCTCTGTAATATGTGTCTGTCATAACGGTATATCCTTTCTGTTTTTTCAAAGCCTGATCTGAGAAATCTTCTCGTTTCCTTTTTCGCTTCTTTTGGCCGTCCCGGGTGTGGCCTCGAAGCTTGATTGGATTTTACCGCGGTGCCAGATACGCTTCACGTGCGCTTACAAATAAGTCGCACTTTTTGCGCAAAACAACCATCTTCTGTAATCGTCGGTTGATGACAATTGCAGATACACTTGAATACTCGGAAATAGTTTGTATAATAGAGATAGGAAGCAGCCAGTTCTGTTTCCCCGTTAGTTGCTATTAAGCAAGCCGCCGGTTCACAGTTTTTGGCGGTTTGCTTCTTTTTTACCTGTTTTTACGCTCGTATATACTTACGATCAGGGCTATAAAGGCGATCACAACTGTACAAAACAACAAGAAGTCATTCCATGTCACGGTCATATGCCTCACCCCCTCTACTATAGTATCAGGGGAAAGAAGAAACCAACTGCTTCCTACCGACACATTATAACATGATTTGATCGTGTTGACACAGAATGTTTCTGCGTTTTGTCAAATTGCCTGTTGACGCACTGGCATTTTGTGTTATTCTCAAATTAGATAAAGGATCGGATCATCAGAGCAAATGTACGAATAAACCAAACGAGGTGTCGGATATGAAATTCAGAAGAGAGGGAAAACAGCTGGATACCGAAACTGCGACGATACTCTATAAGTGCAGGACATTCAGTATCATGAAGAACAACAACAACGCGATATTCTATATACAGAAGCTCCGCGGTAAGGATCCGGAAAAGAATCGCAGTTACATCGTGCGGATCATCTCCGAGGAAGAAGCGCGGCGTCTCGTCAAAGAAAAAGACCCGAGTGCCGAATTCCGCGTCTTTGAGAAGCAGTCGTATGACATCCGTGTCCAGTTGGACGAGAGGCAGAATGCCCTTCTTTTTGAGATGGCGTATGAACGGAGCACAGACAAGAAGAAAATGCTGATGGAGATCATTGAAAAGACCCTTCAGGATTACGAGAAGAAGAAAGCCTTTGTCACATCTTCCGAATATCCGAGTCGGAAAAAGCCGAGATAAAGCACTTGAATACCTGAAAATAGTTAGTATAATAGAAATAGGAAGCAGCCAGTCCTGTTTCCCCGTCATGTATACATAATATGTAAACCGCCGGTTGACTGCTTTGGCGGTTTACTTTTTTTTACCTGTTTTTACGCTCGCTCATGCTAACAATCAGGGCTATTAAGGCGATCACAACTGTACAAAACAACAAAATGTTTTTGTGTTTTATCGTATCGTCGATTGACGCATGGACATTTTGTGTTGCTCTCAAATCGAAAAAAGAACACATAGAGCGGTCTCACTTAAGAAATCTTAATGGTGACATCGTGCAGCATTAGGGTTTTGCGGAGACGAACGCCTTGATTCCGGAGAAGTTGAGTTTGTAAAGATCCGTGGAGCCGAAATGGTGCTTCGTCACCAGATCGTTCTCAATCAGGTTCTCAAGACCGCTGTTGATCCCGTTGCCCGTGTACCCATATTTCTTCCCGGCCGTCACGAGCATCGGGACAGTTATACTTCGACAGGGAAGATACTTGAAAGTCTTCTTTACCTCGTCACCGGCATAACTGACGAGCGGCTTGACACAGAGACTACGGAAATATTCATAGATGTCGCCGTACTTGGCAGAGCATGGCATCGCATCTCCGGAACTGAGCATCAGAAGATTAAAGACTTTCTTGCCGTTGCTGGAGATGAAGCTGTCTTTCGAGAGGTTCACGTGAAGGAGCACCTCGGAAGAATCGAGCACCTCGAGCACTTCTTTCATTCCGGCCACAGCCTTACACAGCTTCTCGAGGTTTTCCTGATTCGGGATCTCGCTTAAGGAACGCCAGCGCTGGATGCTGCGGTCGCCCATGGGGCGGGATTCGCTTAAGTACGTGCCATCAGGCTGCCTCCTACTGTACTCGTGTGTCAGCTTTCGTGCGATCGTTTCTTTGGACTCCGAATACACGACAGCCAGAAGCTGTTCCGCGTCAATCAATCTCGATTCCATAGGATCTCTTCCTCTCCTTACATCTCTTGTCGCACATTATACATCAAATCGGACGCATCAAAGGTATAATAAGAGAGTAAGATCTCTTCGCTTCACGAAGGAGACTGGGTCTCCAAGTTGTCTCTTTTCGAAGCAAAAGGAGACCCAAAGGAGACTCGAAGGAGAAACCGGGATGACACGTCTGACGAATCAATACACAGTAAAACTGAACGACAAGGTAATCGGGTATTACCATACCCTTTCGGATAATACCGTGCGCTATTGGACGGCGAACGGCTGCCCTTGGGACATCGAAGAAGAACTGAAAAAGTACGGTCTTGAAAAAGAGATCGAAGCAGAAGAGCCGATCCCGCTTTTCACGGAACTGATCCAAGAAAAGAACCGTGTCCCGGGAAGACGGAAACGCATCTACGTATCCGGACCGTTCCGCATCGAGCGAAGCTCCGAAGAGACGGACGAGCGTTTCTCCGTATACCGCCGAAACGCCGAGAAAGGCGATCCCGATTATTCGCCGCTTTCGCACGACGCCCCGCACTGCGAAGGCCCGCACACGCCGAAGGACATGCGCGAATGGGCCAACTGGTATGCATTTATCAAGATGGATGACGGCACCTACCAGGCCGCGCTCGACGAAGCCTGGTGGTGGGGCGGCAGCCACAACGACGGCGGCACCATCCACGCCGAAATCCCGGACGAGTGGCAGGACCTGCCGTACGATGAATTTCTCGAGAACGTGATCACCCTCGCCGCCGCGAAGCACTATGGCTTCACCGTCGAGATGCTAAAAGAAAGAGAAGGCCTGAAGAAGTTCTTCGGCTTTGAAGACTACCGGAGGAAAAATCCATGAGAGACGCATCCCGCATGGGAACCAACATGAAGCAGCATAAGAGACGAGTCAAGAGGAAGAAGTCAACGTGGCTGACGCTCCTGACTTCGATCCTGGTCATAATCACGTTTATCCTCGTGGTCAAGTACTGGCCGTCCGATAAGAATACCGATACGGCAAAGTCACTTTCCTCCGGGGTGTCTTCAGGCGATCCTTCCGATCAGCAGCTCCCCAACGGCTCCGACGTCCAACCCCCGAACGGGCAGGGCACAGGTGAAAACGGCACTGGAAACCAGAAAGGGGCAGACGCCTCTCAGCCTGCCCCCGGCGAAGGAGAAGAATCCTTTGAAGCGGTTTTCCTGGGCGTGCAGAACTACGGTGCTCCAGAGACAAAGAAAGAAAATGCCGAGCAGTTCCTCTACCGGTTCCGCGTAGGAAGGGAAGAGAAGACCTACGCCATCAATAACTCCCTCCTCGACAGTAACGGCAGCCCGGCCTATCCCGTGCAAAACAAACTGAAGGAGGGGTATTCTTTTCGCATCACGCTCAAGGACGGCGTGATCGTCGACGCCGAAGAGATCCCCTTCGAGCCGGCCATCTCCTACACCCCCGTCGTCCAGGGCACGCCCGGCGAGAAGACGGTCATCAACTTCATCAAGACCTCCCTCATGCCGGTCGGCACGACACTCTATGTATTCGGCGGCGGCTGGGACTGGCAGGACACCGGAAGCGCGATCCAGGCGAGGACCATCGGCGTCTCCGACGACTGGGTGCGTTTCTTTAACTCCCAGGACGAGAACTACACCTTCCGCGACAAGGACGACGATGAATCGAAGAGAGACCCGACCACCAGTTACTACCCCTTCGGCGGCTACAACGAATACTACTACGCGGGGCTCGACTGCTCCGGCTTCGTCGGCTGGACGATCTACAATACATTTGAGACAGAAATCGGAAAAGACGGCTACGTCGGCAGCGCCTCGAAGATGGCGAAGCGTTTCTCGGACTACGGCTGGGGCACCTTCTCGAAGGATCTGGTCTCCTCAGGTGAGGGCGGAAGCAGGCTCAAGCCCGGGGACATCATCAGCATCAAGGGCCACGTCTGGATCTCGCTCGGAACCTGCGACGACGGCAGCGTCCTGATCGTCCACTCCACCAACGGCTTCATCAGCCGCACCGGCCAGCCCGGCGGCGGCGTCGCCCTTGCCGCGATCGGCGACAGCAAAGAGTGCGAGGCATGGAAGCTCGCCGACACCTACATGGCGAAGTACTACCCCGATTGGTACGCCCGCTACACCGTCGCGCTCAGCAGCCCCGACAAGTACTTCAACTTCGAGTCCGAGGACGCCGGCCGTTTCGCCTGGGACATTTCTTCCGGAAATGCACTGTCCGACGACCTTGGTGCGCGTGGCATGACCCCGGAGCAGATTCTGAAGTACTGTTACGGGGAGAAGTAGGCACATCCTCATAAAAATGTCAACGATCGTAAAAGAAGCGACTGTCCAGAATTGGCTGTCCGTTTAATTGGACACGTCTTTTCGTAGAATTTCAGTATAGGTAAGCGATTATTCTATTCGTGTTTTTTGCACAGCTAAGGAGAGAGAGTTATGGCAGGCAATGACAGCATAAGGATTGTAGATGAATCTACGCTGAAAGATAAGATATATACGATGTAAGCGCTCAATAATCGGGTGTCTATGAATCTGTTGTCAGATTCGGTAAAATCAGTTTTTGAAGTTTTTCTGGATGTAAGCGGACCAGGGCATGAGATTTTCGAGAACTTCCGGATCAGTTCTCCAATTCTCGGTCGGCA
>JAFZLF010000044.1 GCA_017551625.1 Clostridiales bacterium
AGGACGACGAAACGAAGATCGCCTTCGGGGAATATCTCTTGTTGACTTCGAGGATGACGTTACGAAGAGCATTTGTCGATCCGAAGATCGTATCGTTTTCGTTCATGTCGGTTCCGACATAGATCGTGCTGGAGGTCACGCCACGCTTCTTCGGCATGACTCGCGACATGTAGTACGCTCCCGCTGCGGCGACCGAGCATCCGGCCGGACCGTGGTGGATGATCGCCACATCACGGATCGCGGAAAGCTGACCGAGACCGCAGGATGAAAGACATGTACTCGATTGTGAAAAGCACCGGGAACATCCCTTCAGTGTGCCGCATTCGCTCTGTGTTGCTAAGTCCTTGAGTGAACCGACATAACCGGTAATGGAACCGATTCTGTTTTCTCTGGTAGCGACATTGGAATTACTTAAGTTAATAGCCATGGATCTTCCTCTTAGAAACCTACTTTTTCTTCTACTTCAGGACGCACGCGCTGCAGGTCCTCAGACAGATATCTTTCTCCGTTATCCGGAAGAAGCGGGACGATGAGCTTGCCTGCATTTTCTTCCTGCTGTGCGAGCTTGATCGCAACTGCCAGAGAAGCTCCTGCGGAAGCGCCTACGAAGATACCTTCGTACTTCGCGAGAAGATGAATGGCGCGAAGCGTTTCTGCATAGGTGATGAACTTATATTCATCAGTCAGTTCATCACTGAAGTTGGTCGGAGCCATCGGTGTGATGCCCTCGTCGTTATGTACCTGATGAATACCGTGGAAACCACCGTCTTCTACACCCTTAACGATCGGGTTCACGACATCGTTCGGATCCGGCTGGGTAATAACGACCTTGACGTTCGGGTTCTGCTCCTTGAGATACTTGCTGACACCGTGTGTGGATCCGCCGGTACCTACACCGCCGACGAAAATATCTACCTTACCGTCAGTATCTTCCCAGATCTCCGGACCGGTAAACTTATAGTGTGCGTTGATGTTATCCGGATTATCGAGCTGGCGTGTGGAGAAAGGATTCTCAACACCCTCTTCCATATACTTAATAACATCAGCAAAGGCTTCAATACCCTTTTCAAATACACCTGCGATGACCTCCTGCGGGACATCCGCGATATCCGCCTGATAGGCTTCAAGAAGTTTGAGTCTCTCCTGCGATACACCGTTCTGAAGTCCGATCTTAAACTTATATCCTTTTGCCGCGGCAAAAGCAGCCAGTGCGATGCCGGTGTTACCGGATGTGAACTCGACGAGAGTCGTCTTGTCCGGGCTGATCTCGCCTCTTCTTTCGGCGGCTTCGATGATCTCCAGCGCAATTCTGTCCTTATGCGATCCTGCCGGATTGAAGTATTCGAGTTTTCCTGCGATACGGCCCTTCAGGCCGAGTTTTTCTTCCAGTCTTTTGAACTCAACGATCGGGGTATGTCCGACGAGTTCTGTAATCGAGTTATAAATCTTTCCCATGGTTTTTCTCCTTTAGTTTTGTTGGTGCTGTTTGGTTTTCTTTTTCGTATGTGTTTCGGATCAGATCTTGTAATCGTCAGCCAGTTCCATCATGCCGTATTCCATGAGGATCTCCTCGAGTCTCTCCTGCGTCATCGGCGTCGGGATCACGAAGTCTGTATTCTCGATGACCGCCTGAGCCAGGTTTCTGTACTCCTGTGCCTGATGTGAATCCGGTCTGTATTCGATGACCGTCTTTTTATTGATCTCGGCGTGCTGTACGATGTTGTCTCTTGGTACGAAGTAGAGCAGTTTGGTGCCAAGCTCTTTGGAGAATGCACGGAGGAGGTCAAGCTCACGGTCTACGTTTCTGGAGTTGCAGATGATGCCGCCGAGTCTCACGCCACCGGTTCTGGCATATCTCTGGATACCTTTCGAGATATTGTTCGCTGCATACAGGGCCATCATCTCACCACTGGCGACGATGTAGATTTCTTTTGCCTTACCTTCACGGATCGGCATCGCGAAACCGCCGCAGACAACGTCACCCAGAACATCGTAGAAAACATAATCCAGATCGTCGGTATAGGCGCCTAAGTTCTCGAGCATGTTGATCGAGGTGATGATGCCTCGTCCTGCACATCCGACGCCCGGTTCCGGTCCGCCGGACTCGACGCATTTGGTTCCGCCGTAGCCCTCTTTCATGATGCGGTCGAGGGAGATATCCTCACCTTCTTCACGGATCGTATCGAGAACCGTCTTCTGTGCCAGACCTCCGAGAAGAAGTCTTGTGGAGTCGGCCTTCGGGTCACACCCGACCACCATGACTTTCTTGCCGTGCTCAACAAGGCCCGCGGTAAGATTCTGTGTTGTGGTGGATTTGCCGATTCCTCCTTTACCGTAAATTGCGATCTGTCTTAATTCGCCCATGTGTTTTTCCTTCCTTCACTTAAATAGTTCGTTTACTTGTTCGTATTTCACCAGCTTATCGATCGACTCCGAGATGATCCCCGGGATCTCATAGACGCTGATTCCTTTGTTTTCCAATGCCGCCCGTGCTCCGGGTCCGACTTTGAGAGCGAGAAGATGTGTACAATCAGATAGGCTGTCCACATTCTTCTGAAGTCTTTCCTCATCGTGCTCGCCCATCTCACAGACGGGCGGAAGATTTCTTACTTCCAGAAATTCCGATGAATCTTCGTTCACTGCATAGATATAGAAAGCACGAGCTCTCCCGAAGTGGTTATTCACGACGATCCCGTCGGAACTGGCCACTGCGATCCGGTATTTCGTATCAGCCATGTGAGAATGTCTCCTTCACTTTGAGTCTTCTCTGATAGATCTGATCTCCGAATTCCGACTTTCCCGGAACTCCGACTGCGTCCGCGCGGCAGTGCTGACAGTGCCGGAAGACATCTATATATTTCGAAGCTCTGGTCCTGGCCGCGTCGATCTCCGGGCAGGTGGGGGCTTTTACATCCTTAAGTTCGTGCTGCGGGATCAACGGGATGATATTGTAGATCTTCGCGCCAGCTTCTTTCACCGTCTTTGCGATCGTCTCGATATGCTCTCCGTTGATCTCGGGGACCAGTACCGTATTGACCTTGATCGTGATCCCCGCGGCGGCCACTTTTCTTATGCCCTCGAGCTGGTTCCGGATCAGGATCTTCGCGCCCTCGACACCCTCGATCTTCTCACCGTGATAGATGATGTAAGCATTCAGTTTGCTTTCGATCTCCGGATCCACCGCATTCACGGTGACGGTCAGGGAATCTACTCCGATTCGGATGACATCTTCGGCTCTTTCGTTTAGGAGAAGTCCGTTCGTACTCATGCACTTGATCAACTGTGGGAACTTTTCTTTTATGATTTTGAAGGTTTCAAGTGCATAATCCGTAGCCAGCGTATCTCCCGGACCGGCGATGCCGGCCACCTTGATGTCAGGACAGATCTCCAGAGCTCTTTTCAGGATGTCTTCGCATTCTGCAGGTTTCAGGACTTTGGATGTCACTCCCGGCCGTTCTTCGACGTCGTTGATGGCGCGGTCACAGAAGCGGCATGCGATATTACATCCCGGACTGACAGGAAGATGGATCCTTCCTGCATTATTCTTATGACCGCCGAAGCATGGATGGGAGTTCTGCAGATCCTCGTATGTGTTACTCATCTGCTATCCCACTGCTCAGTCTTTGAACAGCGGAGTAGAGAGGTAACGGTCACCGGAGTCAGGCAGAAGTGCAACGATCACTTTACCCTTGTTTTCCGGTCTCTTGGCGAGGATCTCGGCTGCCTTCAGCGCGGCACCCGATGAGATACCGACCAGGATGCCCTCGGAAACGGCGAATGCCTTTCCTTCTGCGAAAGCATCTTCGTTCTCGATCGCGAGGATCTCGTCATATACCTTCGTATTCAGAACTTCCGGTACGAAGCCCGCGCCGATACCCTGGATCTTATGCGCACCCGGCTTACCCGTGGATAGAACGGCACTTGTTGCCGGCTCGACCGCGACTACCTTGATGTTCGGGTTCTGGGACTTTAAGTACTCGCCGACACCCGTGATGGTTCCGCCGGTACCGACACCTGCTACAAAAATATCGATCTTACCTTCGGTCTGCTTCCAGATCTCCGGTCCTGTTGTTTCCTTATGTACTTTCGGATTCGCCGGGTTCACAAACTGACCTAAGATGATCGATCCCTCGATCTCCTTATTCAGTTCTTCCGCCTTGGCGATCGCACCCTTCATGCCCTTCGCGCCCTCGGTCAGAACGAGCTCCGCGCCATATGCATGAAGAAGATTTCTTCTCTCGACACTCATCGTATCCGGAAGTGTCAGGATGGCCTTATAGCCCTTGGCTGCAGCCACAGCTGCAAGTCCGATACCGGTGTTACCGGATGTAGGTTCGATGATCGTTGCGCCCGGTTTGAGAAGACCTTTTTCCTCGGCATCCTCGATCATCGCCAGAGCGATTCTATCCTTTACGGATCCGGCCGGGTTCAGGTACTCGAGCTTCGCCAGGACGGTCGCCTCTGTTATTTCTCTTTTCTTCGAATACGCATTCAGCTTAAGAATCGGCGTATTTCCAATCAGGTCCAGTGCACTTTGCTTAATCTCACTCATTTTGTTTTCCTCCTAAAGATAAAAAATCGGTCGTTACCTTCCCGGGAACAACCGCACATTCAAGTTGTTATCCGCAATCGGTCAGGCGTTATTTTTCTATGAAACATGTCGAACACATACAACACATGCCACACATCTGCATATCTTTTCGATCCATCATATTCTTCATGTTTTTACCTCCCTCTTGCGGTGTTTTTTTGTCGCTCTCTTCGAGCTGAGATAATAGTATCACGCACCACGGCGTTTGAAAAATCGTTTGTAATTATCGTCTGTGATAACTTCTGCTTATAACGTCAGCGTCCTCGAAAAGCACTGTTCCTGATACTTTTCTTCATGAAGAAACACCATGTAATCCGGTTTCCTTTTTAATATCGATGATTCTGTCTGCATAGTCCCTGACATGATCATCGTGTGTCGCGACCAGCACAGCATGCCCGGCTCTTACATACTCGGAAAGATAGGACAGTATGATTCCTCCCGTCTCTGTATCCAGGCCCGTGGTCGGCTCATCCGCGATGAGAATCACCGGCTCCGTCAGAAGGGCGCGGGCCAGTGCTGCTCTCTTTTGTTCTCCACCGGAGAGCTCATGTGGGAAACGGTCGGAAAGATCCGCGATCCCGAGCCTCTCCAGATGTCTTTTCGCATTATCGATCAGTATGGTCTCGTCATCGTCGGCGCCGAGAAACGGCTCCACGATATTCTCGAGGATCGTATAGTTCTTCAGGAAGAAGTTACTCTGTGGCACATATCCGATCTTCTTTCTGTGGATCTCCGAGAGCTCTTCGTCTGACATCGAATTCAGATTCCTTCCCTCAAGAAGCACCTGACCCTCATCCGGATCGAGTATGCCCGCCAGGACTGCGAGGAGAGTGCTTTTGCCGGAGCCGGATTCGCCCATGACCGCGACGAACTCACCTTCTTCGATCGTGATCTCATATGAATCGAGGATCTTTCTTCTGTTATTCTTATAGCTCTTACTTATCTTCTGCGCGGTAAGCATCTCCTTACTCCTCCCTCCTAAGCGCCAGATAGGGCTCGATATTTGTGGTGTGTACGATAAAGAAAATAGACGACAGGAATACGATCAGGCACACGCCCAGGATGATGATCAGAAAACGGATCATTGTGTCAGCAAAACCCGGCCCCAGATACGGCATGTTGAGCGACTGTCCGATATACCGCCCGAACGGAATCACGATGAGAGCTCCGAAAAGGCAGCCCGAGACTGCGCCCAGGAGACTGATCACGCCCATTTCCGACAGGAGTTTTCGTATGAGATCTTTCTTCGTATGCCCGAGCACACGAAGAAGCGCCACTTCCTGCTTTCTTCCCTTCATGATAATACTGTTGATGATCAGCAATATCGCGACCAGCAGCACACCCACCGCGATCGAGATCCCGCTGACGGCACCGGTGATTTTCAGAAGACTTGCGGCCAGGGATTCATGAAGCTGTTTCGGATAGACGACATCGAAGATATCCCCGATCGTCCTATGCGCCGAATCGATGATCTCTTCTGTCGTGTGCGCTCCGTCGACATTGATAAAGATCGACGAGAGGATCCCGCTCTTCTTCTGTTCTTCCGTGAGAAAAGAGCCCTTCTCTTCGGCATGTGTCAGGAGCTCTTCCTTGGCATCGAGAGAGAAATAGACAGAACTGTCGAGCGCGGTCCCGGTCCTCGCCATCTGCGATACGATCGTATATTCCTGCCCGAAGAGCCTGATCTTCCCGTCTTCGTTGACAATGTCGCTCCCGACGATGACTGAATCACCGGAGAGACTCTGATGGTATTCCGTCTCGATCCAGGGACCGACGACAAAATCACTGGACGGGTCGAAAAAAACGATCTGTACTTCACTACTGCAGCAGTCGGCCGACAGGGACTTTAAGAAGCACTGCGATGTGACCTCGGAGATCCCGTCCATCCGCACGACCTTCTCATAGATCGAATCGTCGAAATAGAAGTTACTCCGACTTCCTTCCAGAAGCATATTCTCCGCTTTCTCCTTCGATCCCTTCGGCACCAGCATGATGTCCGCGCCGAGGCGCCTTTTCATGTTGTCCATACCCTTTCTCAGGCTGGCGCTGATGACCGTTCCCGCAAAGAGCATCACCGAAAGAATGACGACAGTGGACAGAAGGCACGCATTATAGAATGCGTGTCTTCTGATGTCTCGTATCGTGTTGTTACTTTTCTTTCTGCTCATTACTCTTGTTCACTCTTGGCAAGGATAAAGATCTCGGCGGCGGCCGCGACGGCGAGAAGCACACTCAGCACGATCAGTGCCGGAAGCGTCTTGACCCGGCAGGCCATGTCGCTCTTCTTGCAAAGGCCGGTAAGCTTGAGCGGAAGTGCCAGTACGAGAGCTGCATTAAGTACTTGCGCGATCGAAAGGCCGATGCGGATATCCTTGTTCTTCAGAAAGACGGATACGACACCGATCGCTGCGATCAGAAGGCCCACACCGATCTCCGCTTTTTTTGTAAAGAAGCAGGCCATCTTCATCTCGCTTTCGCACACAGGGAAGAGCACTGTCGGTGCGAGTATCACGAGAAGTCCGAGAAGGACGAATATGGCTGCAAAGATAATTCTGTTTTTCATTTATATATTCCTCTTTTCTTTTGTTTTCTTTTTTTAGGTTTTCTTACTTTTCCTGTTTTACAGATAGTACTCGACTTCATCGACCTTACCGCCGAGATTCAGGACATTCAGGATCCTGCTTCTGTATTCCTGGAACGTGTCCTGGGCGCGTGCGCGCGGCCGAGGGAGATTGATGTCAATGATGGCTTCCACCTTTGATGGTCTTGCCGACATGACGACGACCTGATCGGACATGTAGATGGCCTCATCGACGTCGTGGGTGACCATCAGCATGGTCATGTTGTGCTTCTTCCAGATCTCGATGATCTCATCCTGCAGGTTCATTCTCGTGAAGGCATCGAGCGCACCGAGCGGTTCATCGAGAAGCAGTACGGAGGGATGTCCCACCAGCGCTCTGGCAAGAGAAGCTCTCTGCTGCATGCCTCCCGACAGCTGGTGCGGATACGACTTCTCAAAGCCTTCCAGACCCACGAGCTTGATATATTCTGCTACGGCATCCTTCTGCTCTTTATAGATATGTCTGGCCTTAAGTCCGAAGGCGATATTCTTCTCCACCGTCAGCCACGGGAAGAGGTTACTTCCCTGGAAGGCAAAACCTCTGTCAGATCCGGGTTTCCGGATCTCTTTCCCATCGAGGAAGAGCTCGCCTTTCGTTGCCTTATCGAGTCCTCCGATGATGCGAAGGAGCGTGGACTTACCACAGCCCGAAGGTCCGATGAGACTGACGAATGACCCCGGTTTAATATCCAGAGAGAAGCCATTCAGGGCGACGATATCTTCTTTTGTAGGATCGGTATTCGGGAATTTCTTGTGTACATCTTTGATACTGATTTCGCCTACCATTTGATGACTCCTTTCTGCCAAGTCAGCACTCTGTCACGCACTTTAAAGAGAAGCGTCAGGGACAGAGAACAGATCAGGGCGATAATGATCAGTCCGGCGTATACACCGTCATAAAGCATGACAGATTTCTGCCAGTTGATATACCAGCCGATCCCGCTGGCATTCCCGTTCATCTCCACCGCCATCAGGGTGGCAAAGGATGAGACCGTGCCATAGAAAACACCTAAGAAGATACTCGGCATCGCGGCCGGGATCGCGACATGTACGATCTGGTACAGTGTGGACGCGCCGAGCGTTCTCGACACTTCGAAGTTCACGTTATTGATGCTCTGGATGCCGGAACTGGTCATCAGTGTGACCGGGAACCATACGGCAAAAGCGATCAGGAATACGTTCGCTCCGTGTGTCGTCGGGAACGTGGACAGTGCCAGCGGGATCCATGCGGTCGTCGGGATCGGCCCGATGATCTTCGTGATCGGATTGAGCCAGTATCCCACGATCTTAAAGTATCCCAGCGCAAGGCCGGTCAGAAAACCGACCGTTGCGCCCCAGAGAAACCCGGTAATCAGAAGTTTTAATGAATCTCCCACATTTTTCAGAAGGAAAACTCTGCTTTCGACCAAAAGTCCGACTATACGGTCCAGGGACGGAAAGTACAGTGTCGGAAGCAGCAATGTCTTCGTGGTAATGAAATTCAAAAGAGCCAGGAAAACGATCACGCCTGTCAGGAACGGAGCCTTGTGAAGGATCCTCTTCCTTATGTCTTTGTTAAAACTTCCGATCAGGATCTCGATTAGGATCACCGCGCCGATAGCATAGAGCAGGAAAAGATAATATGGATGAGATGTTTTCTTCTGCTTGCCGTTATCGCTGACGGTGTAATATATCAGGACGGAAATTGCTATTGCGAGAAACGGCAATAGCAACTTCAGAACTGCAAAAAGTTTCTTTTTCATGAATGCCTCTTTTTACAAGTTACTAGTTCACCTCGACAAACTCTCCGTTCTCGTACTTATACGAATCCGGCACTCCGTCAAAGGAGGAGAACGCTTTGTCGACAAATACCGATGGATCGTCTGCTTTCAGTTCTCCGATACGGACCAGCTCACTGGCTGCGTTCGTGATCGTTTCTTTCGCGATGCTGACCGATGGCCCGTAGTTATACGAAGCAAGAAGCGACGCATTGACTTGTGGATCTCCGGAGCACTGGTTATGTTCGATCTGGATCTTGGCCGCTTCTTCAGGATTGGCCTGTACAAAAGCACTGGCCTTCAACATGGCCCGGGTATAGGCAGCCGCCGCTTTCGGATTCTCTTTTGCAAGTTTCGTCGTGACAAATGCCATGCAGCAGTATTCATTCTGGAACTTTTCATCGGTACTCAGGTCAAGGATCTTCTTAAAACCGTATTCCTGCTCGGCACTGTATGCGACCGGATCGTGAAGTGCTGCGACATCGATCGCGCCGTTTTCCAGTGCCAGAGGAAGATCCGTAAGTCCGTATACGACCCACTCGACTTCGAGATTCTCGGTCGTGACACCGATGCCGTTATCGAAGAGGATCCTCTTTAGTGCGATCACGGATGAATCTCCGATGTTCGGAACGCCGATCTTCTTTCCCTTCAGATCCGCAACCGATTCGATCCCCGAACCTTCCTTGGTGTAGTACTTCGTACATCCGGTATGAAGTCCTGCGGTAAATGTGATCTCGAGTCCGTTATCGATCTGCGGGATCATCGCTCCGGCGAGCTGTGTCGATGCATCGATCTTATTGGAAGCCACCAGTTCCGAGAGATTTCCCAGGTCGATCTCCTCGACTCTCCATGTCACGCCTGCGGCCTTAAACTCTTCTTCGAAATACCCGTTATCGATCGCGATGTGAAGCGGTGCGATACACAGTGACCCATTGGCTGTTCCGATCACGATGTCAACATCGCCACTGCTCTGTCCTCCGGCTGCTGTCGTCGCTTCGCTGCTCTTCTTACTACTACATGCCGACATACTCGCTATACTAAGTGCCGCGATACACATCACGGATAAGACTCTCTTTACTTTGTTATTCATGTGTTTTTCCCTCCTTTATTCTTTGCAAAAAGAAAGAACCGGCGACCTTTCCGTCACTGGTTCTTACCAGTTCAGACCGGATCTCTTTTCGCTTGGCAAAAGCATATCATTGAAATCCGTTCTTGAATAATGCTTAACTTTTATCGTTTGTGATAACCTCGCCTTATCGCAGGAAAAACGCGCCTTCCTTCGTGGTTTCAGTACTTCTCGGACTTTTTACTCTTTATACTTCAGGAGTTCGTCGACATATCTCTGCCCGATCTCGCTGAGCTTGTGATTCGCGCGCACGATGTATCCGATCGTCAGCGGATCTTCCTCTTTGAGCTTGATCGTGACGAAGTCCTTCTTGATTGCGAGGCTGTCGGTCATGATGCCCGTGCCGATGGAATACCCGTTCATCGCCGCCATCAGCTCCGCTGAGGTTGCACGGTCATTGGTCTTGATAAGTTTATCGAAATCGTAATCACCGAGCGCTTCCTCCGTCAGATAGAAATCATTCTCACTGCTCTGGTCAAAGGAGATACACGGATAATCCGTAAGGTCATTAAGCGACAGCTCTTTCTTCTTAGAAAGCGGGTGATCCTTCCAGACATACACGAATGTCTCCCTCGTGATCAGCGGAAAAAACTCCAGCTGGAATTCACGGAAGAGTTTCTTCATGACCTTCTCGGAAGTCCTCGAATACGAGATCACACCGACCTCACTGTCGAGGCTTCTGACGTTATTGAGCACCTCGTCCGTACGTGTCTCGTGTACGGCGAAGGTATACTTACCGGAATCAAACTCCTTGACCACGTTGATGAAAGCATGTACCGCAAATACATAGTGCTGCATCGAGACGCTGAAATGCTTCTTATCGAGGTCTTTATCGAGATAGCGGTCTTCGATCAGTTCATACTGGCTGACGGCTTCCTTTGCATAGACCAGAAACTCTTTTCCGGGCTCGGTCAGACGGATACCCTTATTGGTACGCTCGAAAAGCTGTATATTCAGTTCTTCCTCGAGTTCTCTTATCGTCGAGGACAGGGCCGGTTGTGACACGAAGAGGCGGCTCGCCGCCTCACGGAAAGACTTCGAATTCGCAATCGCGATCACGTATTTTAATTGCAGGATCGTCATACACCCATCCTCCGGTTTCTTTTCGCTTGTGTACTTTTCTCTTATTTTCCCGTCTTGTCTTTATCAGAAGACTTCTTGTGTGCACGTTTATTCGAATATTTAAGTTCCTGTTTTTTGGCACTGACAAGTGTGCCTCCCTCGACAGAATTGACCAGGAAAGTATTACCGCCGACCGTTACATCGTCGCCGATGACCGTTTCCCCGCCCAGGATCGAAGCGCCCGAGTAGATCGTAACATTGTTACCGATCGTCGGATGACGCTTGACACCACTGAGTTTCTGGCCGCCTCTTGTCGAAAGACCACCCAGCGTCACCCCCTGATAGATCTTCACGTGTTCACCGATGATCGTCGTCTCTCCGATCACGATTCCCGTACCGTGGTCGATGAAGAAATACTTGCCGATCGTGGCACCCGGATGAATATCGATCCCCGTGATGCTGTGTGCGTGCTCGGTCATCATGCGGGGGATCATCGGAACATGAAGGACCTCCAGTTCATGCGCCACACGATAGACCGAGATCGCATAGAGTCCCGGATAAGAGAATATGATCTCCGCCTTACTCTTCGCGGCCGGGTCTCCCTCAAAGGCCGCATCGATATCGGTCTCGAGTACCGCCCGGATCTCCGGGATCTTCTTCATGAAAGATAACGTGATCTCTTCGGCTTTACAATCAAGTTCCGCCTCGCCTGTTTCTTCGTTGCTCTCGTTATACTTCAGTACGATCGCGATCTGCTTTTTGAGATGATAGATCACATCTTCGATCGTCGCGGACATATTGTTCTTCAGGCTGTAGATCTTATAGACCTTATCGCTGTAGAAGCCCGGGTAGAGGATCTTCAGAAGTTTTTCCACCACATCGATGACCGCCTCTTTATCCGGCTGGTTATGGATATCGATTCGGTTGACTGTCCGGTCGTCCTCATAGTCACTGAGGATCAGATCCACGACCTGCCCGATCTTCGGATCAATATACTGTCCCATGTCAGTTCTCCTTGCATCTTAGTTCTTCTCTACGACATATTCACGGATACGGCGCAGACACTCCTCTAAGATACTCCTGGGCGTGGCCACGTTGATCCGCTGGAAACCCGCGCCCGTCTTGCCGAAGATCCTGCCGCTGTCGAGCCAGAGCTTGGCTTCGTGCACGATCCTCCTGTCGATCTCCTCCGAGGAAAGACCTGTTCCCCGGAAATCCAGCCACGGAAGGAACGTTCCCTCGCCGTCGATCACGGTGACACCGGGAAGATTCTCCTTCGTATATTGCTTCACGAATGCGATGTTATCCTTAATATACGATACCACATTCTCGTACCATTCCTCACCCTTTTCGTATGCCGTTTCCGTCGCGACGATACCCAGTGCAGACAGCTGGCTGACCCCGGCCGCATCGACCTGCTTACGGAACGCCCGCCGGATCTTCTGGTTCGGGATAAAGATATTACTCATCAGCATGCTCGCCAGATTAAAGGTCTTGCTGGCCGAAGTACAGATGATGCAGTTATCGGCAAATTCTTCCTTCACCTTGGCGAAGACCGTATGCTCGCCGTAAAGCGCAAAATCGTTATGGATCTCATCGGAAACGACCAGAACTTCATGTTTCAGGCAGATATCACCCAGTTTCGTAAGTTCCTCCTTCGTAAAGACACGGCCGGTCGGGTTCTGCGGATTGCAGAGGAAAAACAGCTTGATGTGATTCTCTACGATCTTCTTCTCGAAATCTTCAAAATCGATATGGTAACGGTTGTCCTCTCCCAGGATCAAGTCATTACTTACGATGACACGCTTGTTGTCCACGATGACCTCGGAAAACGGATAGTAGACCGGCTGCTGGATCAGGACCGCATCGCCCTCTTTCGTGAAGGCCTTGACCGCCATCGCGAGGGCAAAAACCACGCCCGGCGTCTTGATGAGCCATCTGATATCCACATCCCAGTCGTGGTGACGCTTCATCCATCCCGCCACCGCGTTAAAATATCTGTCATTGGAGAGGTCGGCACCCGTTTCGGTATATCCGAAGATCGCGTGACGCGTCCTCTCGACGACCGCGTCCTCCACGTAGGAGCTGGTCTTAAAGTCCATATCCGCTACCCACAGCGGCAGCACATCCTCCGGCAGACCTCTTCTCACGGCAAAATCGTACTTCAGGCTGTCCGTATGTCTTCTCTCGATTACTTCATCAAAATTCAAGTTTCTTTCCGGCATTTCTCTCACTCCTTTATGCCATTTCCTATCTATGTACACGCGGATCCGCGCAGGATTCTTCTATTGATCCAGTTTCGCAAAGACTTCCGAAAGCTCCGCGATCAGATCCTCCACATCCTCGATGCCCGTCGACAGACGGAGCGTACACGGTGTGATGCCGTTTCGAAGCCTTACCTCCTCCGGTACATCGGCATGTGTCTGTGTCGTCGGATACGTGATCAGCGTCTCCGTACCACCGAGGCTCTCCGCATACTTGATCATCTTCACTTCTTCGAGGATCCGAAGCGCATGTTCCTTTGTATCCACGTTAAATGTGATCATGGAACCAAAGCCTCTCGCCTGTCTCTTCATGATCTCATATCCGGGATGTTCGGGAAGACCCGGATAGAATACGTCCTTCACGGCTTTCTGTTCCTTCAGCCACGCTGCCAGCCCGATCGCATTCTTCTGCGCCCGCTCCATCCGGATCCCCAGCGTCTTGATCCCGCGAAGCAGAAGCCAGCTGTCAAATGGAGCCAGCCCCGCGCCTGTCGTCTTGATCAGGAACCGCAGTCTCTCGATAATATCCTCCCGGCTCGTGACAATAAAACCGGCCAGTGTATCGTTATGGCCTCCCAGGAACTTCGTGCCGCTATGGATCACGATATCCGCACCCAGTTTGATCGGATTCTGGAAATACGGCGACAGGAACGTATTGTCCACGATCAGAAGAAGATCGTGCTTCTTACTGATCTCCGCGATCCTTCCGATGTCGGATACATGCATCATCGGATTGGTCGGCGTTTCGATATAGATCGCTTTCGTGTTCGGACGGATCGCCGCCTCGATATCCTCACGGTCACAGTCCAGAAAAGTAAACTCCAGCCCGTTCTTCTTCGATACATTATCAAAAAGACGGATGCTTCCGCCATACAGATCCGCTTCAGAGATGATGTGGTCTCCTGGCTCGAAGAGCTCGAACAGAAGCGTGATCGCGGCCATTCCGGACGAAAGGGCGAATGCTTCTTTTCCGTATTCCAGTCCGGCAACGATCTTCTCGAGATGCTCGCGCGTCGGATTCTGCAGGCGGCTGTAGTCATATCCCGTACTTGCTCCGACTCCCGGATGAGCATACGTTGCCGTCTGGTAGATCGGGTAACTCAGCGCTCCGTAATTCTCTGTTTTTCCCTCTGTTTCCTCTAAGTGTAAACATCGGGTATTGATTCCTCTGTCCATATGTGTTTCTCCGTCTTTTTCCTCATACCCGACTATCAGATGGGCCGATCGGGTACTTTTGTATAGGACTATAACATGTGAACAGTTTTTTGAATAATCGCGATTTTATATCATCATCTATAAGAAATAGTTATAACAAAAAGGGCTTCTCTCCGTGAATCTGATCACTTTTGAGACAGCCCGTTCGTGCTCCGTAAAGGCTTCTGAAGAGTCACTCCAGCACCTGCTCCTTGTACTTGGACAGCTCGGCGACATACTTCTCGGCAAGTTCGCTCAGGACGGCGTTTTTCCTCGAGATATATCCGATCGTCATGGTCTCCTTAGTCTTCAGTTTGACTGCACAATAATCGGATCCGTTTAAGTCCTCACAGATAATGCCGGAACAGAGCGTATAGCCGTTAATGCCCACCATCAGGTTCAGTAGCGTCGCGCGGTCGTTTGCCCGGACGATCTGCTTATAGTCATACGTACTCATGACCTCTTCCGCATAGTAGAAGGAATTATAATCTCCCTGGGCAAAGACCAGACACGGATACTCGTCGAGATCCTTCATCGTTACGATCTTCTTTTTGGAGAGTGGATTGCTCTTACTCATATACGCATAGATCCCGCAGTCGAAGAGTGGCGTAAACTCCAGATTGGCCTCGCTGAATATCTTGGTCAGCACACTCCGGTTAAAGTCATTCAGATAGAGAACACCGATCTCGCTCTTCTGGTTCCTGACGTTCTCGATCACCTCATGCGTCTTTGTCTCGTGGATCTCGAACTCGAACTTGTCCATGCCATACTGCTTGATGACCTCGACAAAAGCATTGACCGCGAAGGTGTAGTGCTGCATGGACACGTGGAAGGTATGCTTGGCACTGGTACCGGAGATATATTTCGCATCGAGGATATCGTACTGCTCGATGACTGATTTCGCATAGCCCAGGAACTCACTCCCTTTTACAGTCAGCGAGATACCGCTCTTCGTGCGAAGGAAAATATCGAAGCCGATCTCCTCTTCGAGGGATTTGAGCGCCGAGGTCAGCGCAGGCTGCGAGATAAACAGTTTCTTCGCCGCTTCATTGATCGAGTTCTCCTCTGAAAGAGCAATCACATATTTCAATTGGTTGAGTGTCATCGTACCGTTCCTCACTAAAATAGATAAGTTCATTTTATAGAAATATCTACATTTGTCGAGACCAAATCGGATCTACAGATCCGCCGATCTTATTCAGATCCGCACCACATAATCCGATGTACCAACAAATCACGTGATCGAATCCAGAGGGATCTGTTCCAGATCCCAGGAACCATCGGCGTGGAGCGTGATCAGCTCGGCCCCTCTCTGTCTGGTCTCGTTCTCGATGCCCGGCATCGCCAGATAATCGATGCTCATCCCATAAGTCAGTCGAATTCCCTTATACTCAAGTGATGCATTGTTGTAATGATCGTGCCCGCAGAAGAACCCCGTCGTGCTTCCGAGCGCATAGGCCGTATCGAAAAGCTTACTCGGATAATCTGAACAGCAGACCAGCTCATTGGTGATGCCGCCATGGTCTCCGGGATTCTCTCCGAAATACCACTTCACCTCGGAACTCCCGGCGAGATAGAGCTCGGTTGCCGTTCTATACTCCTGTAGGGGAACATGGAAGAAAACCAGAGAATTGACCGTGTGGCCGGCTTCTTCATTTCTCTTTCGGATCTCGCTTTCATACCACTGTACCTGATCGTCATGAATGTAATCATAGTCATTCAGTCCTTTTCCCGTATAGGTATTAGAATCGATCAGAACAAGCGCCGTATTGAGCGTGCCATCGGCGTTTTGTATCTCGATGATCTGATTGTTCCTGCCCATGATATCGGGCTGCGTATACGGATACAGAAGATTTCCGGATGTCTTATATGACAGGGACCGGAACACTTCATCCAGTTCGGCATCATTCAGCGCGGAGATACTTTCCGTATCGTGATTCCCGTATGTAAAAGCCCACGGAATACCCGTTTTCTCCATAAAAGCCGCGAACTGTTTGATGGGGGCAGAGTTATTCAGGGACATCGACATGATCCCCATCGGAAAGCAGAGATCGCCCGTGACGATCACCAGATCCGGCTGCGTATACAGTATCTCGGCATAGCAGGCTTTCAGCGCTTTTATATCCTTGAGACTCGAGGTCAGACTTCCGCCCAGATGAATGTCCGTGAGATGAAGTATCTTAAAATCTTCGGTAGAAGAAGAAATCGTATAAACACCGGTATCGTCGTTATACTCGATCTTGTGGGTGTTATGCGGCACTTCAGAGACAGATTCGATGTAACTTGTGGTGTACCAGGTCTCGCGTTTCAGAAAGGTAAATGAGAAAGCAAGGACCGCTGCCGTGATGATCGCGGCTCTCTTCTTGTTAAAAAGTAAATTTCTGTACGTGATGCGACGGCGCAGGGTCAGATTGGCGACGAGGAGCAAGATGAAGAAAACGATCCCCGAGATCATCAGGATATCTCCACGTGCACTGATCCTGTTTCGGAGAATGACAGTCGCCAGCGTAACCGACGTCCAATATACGACGGAAGAAACAGCGATCCCGAAGGCGTACCGCTTGGCCTTATGTGTATCGGGAAGACCGGTTCGTCTTATCATAATGCGGCTTAGGATCATATTCTTTAGAAACAGGAACAGCGGGATCAGAACCAGTATCACGTTTGCCAAAAAGCATTCGACAAGCTCCGCCGGTTTGGAAATACCGAAAAGAAACAGGCTCATCTCTGAATTGATGAGTATGAATACCGCACAGGTCAGGAAAGCAATTGAATTAAAGAGACGCTTGATGTACTGATCCGAGCAGGCGCGCAGATATTCATACTCCTCTTGGGCATAAGTATGCTCCGCGGCGCTTCGCTCGATTTTCATGATCTTCTTGGCAAAAAAGCAAACGAGAAATACATATACAGCAAGAAGGATCAGGACCGGGAAAAACTCGACTCTGCGGTTCACTGCATCGTAGACCACCCAGAAAGAATCACTTACCGCCATCACGCCGAAAAATGCGGCTGCGTAAGAGCGGATCCTCTGGTTTCGTATGTCTTTCTTTATGCTTTGATCCATCGTTTCCATACCCGCTAATCAGGGCTCCTTCCGTCTTACAAAGTCCTGTTCCAGGCCTGAAGCAGGACGGGATGGTCTTTCACATACTTCTCGTTGAATCGTTCCGCCGTCTCCCGGTCCGCGACGATCTCACCCGGATATTCTCTCTCTATCTCTCGGTATTCTTCCGATGTTATCTCCGCTGTCGTGAAGAAATCATCATTCCTGCCGGGAACTCCGTGCCAGGCGAAGAACTGTTTTCTCCCGTCAACAGTGCGGTATCCGTATCCGAACCTGACCTGAGTCGAGATAACGCGCGAGTAATGATCTGTTGTCCCGGGATCGGGCTTTCCTTTTTTGCTCTTGAGATAATAGCGGTTGTCCGAAGTACGATCGACACGGTTCGAATGCATAAAGGAATACATAGCGCAGTTCTCTAATCCTATTTCGCTCGAAGATCTCGCAGTCTCAGGCGATACAGCGCCCTTTTCTTTCAGGTAATCATAAAAGAGGCAAGATTCGATATAACTTAAGTCGACGCCGTCCTTACCGACTTCTACAGCCTTCCGCACGAGACCGAGGATCCCTCTTATGTCATGATCGTTTCCGGATATTATGCGGATCTTCCCGTTCGTGTGTATCGCGTATACAAGTTCATCCATCGTGAATGCATGATGGATCGTAAGAAGCACCCTGTCAGGGCCCTTGATATAAAGGATCGGCTCCTTGATGCTTGTCTCCAGACGATACGTTTTCCCGTCCATCTGAAGGCTGTATCTTCCGCCGTCTTCCTCGAGTAAGTAATCGTTATCCTGATATATCGTTCTTGCCGACGGCATTTCCGACAGTTCTTTCCCCATAGCCAGATCCTCTACAAATTACGACTTGTCATTATGCAATTTTACATCAAACAACTTAATTGATTCATCATTACTGCCGATTCTTTCAACATATAATGAATCAACAATCATTTCGAATGTATCATCCAATTCTATTTCCTCATCTAACGGCATATTCGCTAAACTGATGTGAGGAACATAATTATGTTTATCTCTGTGTTCCAGGTGTTCCGGAATGATGTTTGTGTAGATATCGTCACTCAAGCTTTGGATAATGTCTTTGTTCTCTACAACATCTAAAAATCTGTAATTTGATTCACCTACAGGAGTAGAAACACCATGACATGTGATCTTAAATGGTTTGTATTTTTCCACTACTTTACATAATTTTTCATAGAGTTCTTCATCCGATATTTCAGAATCAAAAGGAAATGCCACCGCGATATGTGGATCGATTTTATCTGCTATATCGTAGTACTTCTTCTGTATCTCTTTTATCTTATCGATATTGGGGAAATTAACCATGATCAATATATCTCTTTTATTCGTGTTATCGAATGCCATAATTGTCTCACTTCCAATACTCCAACAACTTCTCATCTATTACAGCGATTACTTCCTTGCCTTTCACATCACTGTAAAAGGCAAGTTTTTCAATTTCTTCTTTATCTTTTCGATGTTCTTCGATCATCGGCAGATATTCTTCCGGCAAGGTTATACCATAAAGTCCGCCATACTCTTCATGCCATTCCGGATTGAAATATCCGGGAGCCATTTTGTAATGCATCAGTCCTAAAAACTTGAAATCTACATGATCAAGCCCCAGCTCTTCTTTGCATTCTCTCGTGATGCATTCCCTAAGGCTTTCATTTTCTTCTCTACAGCCACCGAATATTTCCCAGTCTTTTCTCCAGTTATTCCATCCCAGAAGATAATCATCACCTATTTTCACAACAACTAAGCAATGATTGATCGGACTGTACTCTTTATCCGCATCAGCCTCATTGACATCAATAATATCAAGAAGCTCATTTCCTTTGCCATCAACAACTATCATATTCGTTCCCTCCACAAACTCCGTTTTTTCGTTCCCCATGCGGACTCATTTTCTGCAAAGGCAATGCAGGATCGTGCCGTCTTCCGGTCTGTATATATTTCCCTTTTCACAAAGGATAACATCCATGCCTGCCTGCTTTGCAAACTGTATCAGATCATCTGATTCAAAAGCCTCCCAATAAATATCTGCATTGGCATACGGATAGAATTTCTGGCCATCCAGACAATTCGGATAATTCTCTTTCAGATAGTTAACATCATGCGTTGAAAAACTGAGCAGACCACCTTTCTTAAGGATCCTTTTGCATTCCGACAGATATCTGTTCTTTAACTCGTCTCCATATAGCAATCCGAGAGTCTGTGCCCAGATCAGTACAACGTCAAAAGAGTCATCGGGAAAATCAAGATGCTCACCATCATATTCGAAAAAAGAGATCTTATATCCTTTCTCAGCTGACAATTGTTTTACCTGAGATATTACTTCTTTTGAAATGTCGATTCCGACAACTTCAAATCCGAGATCAGATAATGCAAATGCTTCTCTTCCCAAGCCACAGCCGATGTCCAGGATTCTGGCACCGGAAGGAAAATGCTTAGTAACTGATTTTTCCCATTGTTTCAATGCAGGATTCCAATCCCGCATTTCCTCAACGTTTTTCGTATCCTCATAGAACTGTGAAACAATGTCACTCATAAACACAAATACTCCCTACAAAGGTCTTTCTCTCAGCTTGGCTTTATTATATCAGTTTCAGACTGAAAGCAGACTTTGATTGAGGAATAAAGCGGCCGGATTTTTCGTCCGACCGCTTCTTCGTGTTCTCACTTTTTCTTAAAACCGTGTATGTCTCATTCCTCGTCCACAGCACTATCTATCACGTCTTGCGGGATGACAACCGGATCACTTGAATATGAAAAATCAAATTTGTAAAGCGGAATATCTGATTCTTTGTTTCCGTCTTCATCCGTTTTGTAAATCTCGTAGGATGCGATCTTCCCTTCTTCATCTAAATACAAGTAGATCACCTGATCCCGGTGACGTTCCTTACCGAAAAGCACGCCGTCCTGCATTACATAGGAATAATCTTTGATTCTGTCCAAATTGCCTAAGAGGTTGTACGCAAACTCTATATCATTCGTTTTATAAATTTGAAGTGCCACATATCCGTAATAACGGATATCGTTTTTCATATCGTAATAGTCAACATAATCGGTGGTTTTTGTCAGGTCGCCTCTCGATGTATGAACGATACCATATAAAGAAGCCGTTTTGTTTACGAGATCCACTTCAGCGATATTGTAATGGTCCCATTCCTGATCTTGTTCAAGATACAGGCTATATTCTTTGCTGGTTACAGTACCACTATAAGCAAGAGTTTTAGCGTATGCTTCTTCCATCTCCGAATCAGCTGAACCAAAGTCGACCGTCTTAGAAGCGCTGTCATTCTCTTCTTCAAAACCCGAATTACCTCCCATACCGTCTGGATCATTCAGTGCTTTGACATCCGATTCATCCTCTGGATCGATCATGGCAATCTCGTTTTCTGCTTTCTTTTTACTCTTCTTTTTCGTACTGGTATTCTCGTCCTTGTGGGTGACATAGTAAATGATTCCGGTGGTCGCTGCACCTGCCAGTGCAACGGAAATAGCAGCAATAATAATCTTTTTCATAGCAATCTCTGTCCCTTTCTTTATCGCCTGAGAAGCGATCGTGTTTCCGGCTGCTTCAGCAGCCCCGGTAGATGCGGACAGATTGAGAAGTGAAGCGGGCATTGGCCGGAAAGGCACCTGCTCGGCTTCTTTTGTAAATAGACTGGTTAGGAATGGTACGACCATAA
>JAFZLF010000045.1 GCA_017551625.1 Clostridiales bacterium
CATTAACCGATCAAAGTGAAATCGAAGGACTGTCTCAGAAATGGGACAGTCCTTTTTCTAATACCTTTTTTTGAATCTTCCGAATCCGGTTATTTGATAGGGGTTTATTGGAAAGTAAACTGTCCGGACAGTTAAGCATATCGAAGAGACATACCCCCGGGGGGTATGCATGAACGAAACGTCATACTAAAAAGGGGTTCATGGCCGTTTTAGTATCACTTTCAGTCGCTGAGATGGGGCTCTTAAGTGATTTTTGCGAGAAAAACTCAAGAATTCAGCGCTTTTGAAACGGAAATCCCCTAGAAACAGTAGCAAGAACAAAGTAAATGGCCTCATATACCCCCTGGGTAATGGGACTAAAACGGCATACCTGGTGGATTTGGTATCACTAAGGAATCTCAGAAGCGGCAGCGGGTGAGCATGAGGACGACCTTGGTGCGGTCGTGCTCGCCGAGCTTGTCGTAAATCGTGGAGACGTAGTTCTTGACCGTGCCCTCGCTGATGTAGAGGATCGAGGCGATCTGTGAATTGGTACACCCTTCGGAGATGAGCCGGCAGATCTCTTTCTCGCGCTCGGTCATTCCGAAATCGTCGAGGTTGATGGAAGCGCTTTTTCCTGCTTGAAAAGCACTTGCGCCGGGATTTCCCGAGTTGCCTTTTGCCCCTGCTGAACCCGCTGCCTCTCCTGATCCAAAAGTGTTTGCTGCGTCCGAAGAGAGGGAAGAACCGGCCCCGATTGCCCCAGAAGCACCTGCCCCGCCTGCGAGCATGGAATTGAGCTTCTGCATGACCTTCTGGTCCAGGACACTTTGTCCCCGAAGCGCCTGCGAAATTGCACTGAGGATCGCATCCTTTCCGGAATCCTTGAGAAGGTAACCGCAGGCGCCACCGGCGATGGCGTGGGAGATCGAACGCTCGTCGTAGAACGTCGTCAGCACGATGATCTTGATGTCAGGATACTCGGCGTGCACCTTCGGGATGAGCTCGATACCGCCCATGCCGGGCATATTGAGGTCGACCAGCATGACGTCCGGTACATCTTTTCGGAGACACTCGAGCGCCTCGACACCGTTTCCGGCCTTGCCCATGACCTCGTACCCACCCGAATAGGTGAGTATGATCTCCAGGCTATCCAGCAGTAAAGGTTCATCGTCCACCAGTAATATCTTCGTCATTTCTTTTCCTCCTCAAGCAGGCGTGCAAAATGCAGCCGCGCCTGCTATTCCCTGGCTTCTTTGCCGCTATGTTCCTCCTCAAATGGCAGCGAGAGGCTGACGGTAAAGCCTTCCTCGCTCTCGATCTCGAAGCTGCCACCGCAGCTCTCCGTATAGTCGCGGATCTTACGAAGCCCGAAACCATTGGCCAGACGTAGTTTCTTCTCGTTCAGAGATATCTTCCCCCAGCCGAAACCGTTATCCTGTACTTTCAGCCGGATGTGCGTCCCGTCGAGCACGAATGTGATCACGAAAAGATTCGCATGTCCGTGCTTCAGGCCATTCGTCAGAAGCTCCGAGAGGGAGGAACTGAGAAACGATGCGGTCTGGATCGGGATACGGGTCTTCGACTTGATCTGTGAAAAGTTGTGATAAACCTTGATCGAGGTGTCCATCTTAAACTCTTCGATATGCTTCTCGAGCGAGAGAAGATAATCGTCGAGCGCGATGCGGTCGTCCTCGGCGTCGAGCGTCCTGACCACGCTCCGCACATTCGAGATGGCCTCGTGCACCCGGGAATTCGCCACATCGATCTTCTCCAGTGCTTTTGCCTGGTCATTCGGCACCAGGACCGTCGCCGCATCGAGCGTCACCGAAGCGGCCGAGAGCGTATGCCCGACGTAGTTATGGATATCGCGGGAGATCCGCTCACGTTCCTCGAGACGCGCGTTGTTCTCGTTGACCTTCTGATTCCTCGCGATCTCCTCGCGAAGCGTGCGCTGCTCCATCGCATCCACCGCGGCCGCCGTAAGCGCCAGATTCAGCTTCTCATTCGTTTCAGCCGTGTGCGCCAGAAGCGCGAGAAGACCTTCCCAGGCCACATAGAAAAGGACTGTCGCGCCGGCCCGGATGAGCAGCGTGACAGCGTCCGGCCGGGAATAGTAGATATGAAGCGAGAGCCCGCCGACCAGAAGCAGCACTCCGATGAGACGGAGGATCTTGCGGTTCGTAAAGAAGGGGAGTGTAATGACAGGAAGGGCAAGCACGCCGATATACCAGCGCGCGCCGAGCACGACTGCCGCCACCTCCGTGGCCAGGATCAGATACGGAAAGACGGTGCGCTTGTTTTCGGAGAAGAACGTCAGATTCAGAAATGTGATGTTCAGTACGAAAAGCACTACCGCATGGGGGATCCTGCCGCTGACCGCGAGCGCGACGCACTGGCCAAGAAGCGCCAGGACCGCAGCGTACCACATGATTCTCTTTTCCTGCGTGTCAGACTGCATCCGCGATCTCCTCGCCGCCCCACTCGACGAGCGTGAGGCCCTCGCGCTCCTGAAGCGACGGATTCATAAATGTGAGATCCTGTGGAACCATCTCCACGTATTCGGAAATCCCGAAGTACGCCATATTCACGCGGATGACCGTATCCGGCGCCGGATCGACGTCGAGCACGACGGTATCTTCGTACGTAGTCGTCTGGAAAGCGATCACGTTATAGGGATTTTCTTCCATCTGTGGCAGCCAGTACATGATGAATGTATTTGCCTCCGTATCCGAAAGCCCCAGTTCGGAAAGTGCTTTTTCAAGGAAATCGGCGGTATCTTCGCCCTTTATACAGAAGCCGGTACGTAGATCGATCGGCATCGCCGCATCCGCCTCCCAGAAGAGGTACTCGTACTGCCGGCCGTTTCCGTCGGTCAGCGTGCCGTCCGGTGAAGTCTTCACGGTCCATCCTGCATCCGCATCGTAGGAAGGATAGGTGTGGGTCAGTGTGCCGTTTACATCCAGCTTGACCGTCACTTCTCGCGACTGATCGTCATAGAGATAGATGATCGGCGCATTCAGGTGGTTCTCCACCGTATATGTCTTATGCAGAAAGTAGTTATATATGCCGAGGACCACGCCACCCGCAAGTACGACATAGGCGACAAACAGGCCGGACATCTTCAGAAGTTTTCCGGCGTTGCCTTCTTCGAAAGTGAGAAGAAGAATGTAAGCGAAAATGCCTGCGCCGATGAGCGCGATATCGATCGCCCACAGGGTAGTATTGACGGACGATTCTTCGAAAGGCGCCTTCTTCCAGCCCTCCCAATAAGTAGGTCCATGATATTCCGTTTCCGGGACATCAGCTTCATTAGTTACTAGTTCTCCGTTTACAATGTCAAGCTGAAGCACAACCGGGTTCGGGCATGTGTTGCTGAAAATATAGTACATATCCACGACTTTGGCGTGGCGCATGTAATACCCGATCCCTATATTCGCCCCCACGATCAGGGCCAGTGTAGTCAGTATGATACCCACGACGATGCCGGTATGATTCCCGTTATTCATGTGATCACCATCCCTTCCAGATGCTTTACCATGTCATGTTCTCGACAAGTGTCTCGAATTCTTCGCCGCTGTTTCTTTCGAGACGGATGTACAGGATCTCGTTGGGGTTCGACATGACGAGGCTGTAGAAGCAGACGTAGTTATGATGATACGGACCGTCAACTCCTTCATTGCAGTAGAACAGATTGATATCACACGATTTGTTTTGTTCTTTGACGATCCGGACGAGTTCATCTACCGTCTGTTTTTCCCCGGTAAAAGCACTGTCTTTGCTGTACATGATGACAGTGAAGTCGAAGTAGGCATACTCTTGCAAGTACTTCTCAAAGCTCATATCCTCAATTGGTGTTGATGGCTCGCTTTGGCAGATGACTTCACATGAATCGCAGTTGAGACGTTCTTCAAAGATCCCTTTGCAGTACTTCTCTATGTCTTCCTTATATCGGATGGAGTTATAGTCTGTATGGTGTTCGCCGTTTGGAGTGAGAGTGTTTGTGATATGGATCTCCTGATCCGGGTATTTTTCCGATTTCGCGACAACTACTATTCCCTCGCCGGGGGTAGGATGACCTTCGGCATCAATAATATTGTGGAAATAATGATCGTACTCGAAATGGTCGTCTTTAAATGTATCGTTTAAACTCTCGACCCAGCGGCGCATCTCATCTTCATCCTCTATTCCATCGGTCACCTGGCGCGTGGTTTCAGGCACTGTTTTCTTCGTCTGGACAGAGGAGCTTTCAGCTTCGTCCTTGCATCCCGCCATAACAAATACCATCGCAACGATCAGAAGAATGGCAACCACGTTTTTATATTTTGAACATGTCGTATTCATATCTGTCTCCGGTCAAATGATGCTTGTCGATGAATCCGATTGTTGCTCTCATTATACCATGCCGGAAGCGTTCACATCGACATTTTGGAAGTGGTTCCAGAAACGAAAAATCAATCAGAAACGATGGCATCGCCCTGCATAACGATTCCTTTATCTACGATCATCCGGGCTTCCTCGCCCGCCGGATATCCATTTCGCGCATATGCACCGTCGCCATTATAAAGATACGAACAGTTGTGGATCTTCAGAGGAAGTGTAGTCCCGGCCCGGAAGATCTGTCCCTCGAAATACCCGTCAAAGAAACGCCCGAGGACGATCCGTCCTTCCACCATGATTTTTCCCTTCGGATCCAGGATCCATTGTGAGGAATGAGTTTCGTTGGTCTTCCTGACCTTATCCGAGTTCGGATCCAGTTCCACGACCCGGTCCACGACAAAAACATTGGCATGTCCGCCGAACTGCTGTCTAAGTCCTGCCGTATACGCCTCCAGGTTGGAAAGAGATGCCCGGAACTGCTCCAGGGTCAGCTGATAAATAGGATCGTGCCTGATGAACTGGTCCGGTATGTCATCGTGCCAATTAGTGTATCGAACATCAGAAGGTGCCCGATCTGTTCTATTTCCAAATGAAGATTTGCTCATGAATTCTGCATATTCCGGATTCACAGAATAGGTAAGCGGATACATGATCCTCGGTTTTTTCCAGCATTCAGTACATATAGCCGTCTGATCGGCAAGCTTATGGCTGCTGCCGGTCATGCCGAGTTTTTTGCCACAAACCGGACACTTGTATGCCATTGCTTTTCCCAGATCTTTCGCAAAACTGATAATACCCATATTCCGCCTCCGGTTTGTTTTTTTGTGCTTTTCCTACGTTTCTTCGAGTGAAGGTTCCGTTTCTTCCGTTATTTCTTCCGATGTATCTTCCGATGTTTCTTCCGATGTTTCTGTGGGAGAGGGCTCGTAATCGATCCATGAAGAGTCAATCCCGTTTAGCAGAGAAACAGGATCTGGTCCAAATTGTGTATATGTGTAGGTGGAACCTGGATCCGAATAGTCGGCCGGATAGTAGTAGATGCGCCATTCTTGGGCACCTCGATCAATTTCACACTTTGCCTTACCTATATATGTTCCAGTATGATTCTCAAAATACACGTTAAAAGATACATCAGACTCTCTTTGATAGGTGATTGTATACCCTAGAGTTTGAACAGTGGCTATGGCCGCCTGATATTCGGCCGGCACATCGCGAAGAGTTCCATCCTCGTAAGTTGGAGGGGGAAGATAATTCACGTGTGTTTTTGATGTTGGTTCTTCGGGTGCAGTTTCTTCGATTGTTTCTGGAGCAGTGTATTCTGTCGTACCGGGTTCCTCGGTGGTTTCTGTGTTCTCTACCACTTCGGCTGTGCTTGTTGACTCCGGTTTATTCGTGAGGGTAGGTGTGTCTGTCGGAGTTTCTGTAGGCGATGGAGTAGGTGTGCTCGATGTAGTAGATGACTGGACGGGAGTAGGTGAATCCGAAGGAACAGGCGTGGGAGTTTCACTCGGAGTAGATGAGTCCGTCTGAATAGTGGTTGTTTCTGACGAGGTTGGCAAAGAAGTGATGCCGGTGTCTGAAGACTCTTTTTTCTTGCATGCAGAAATCAAAACAATACAATTGATCACAAGAGTTGTGGCTAGAATCGTTGCAAACATGCGTGTCTCTCTCATAGTGTCTTCCCCCTATGTTTTGAACGATGTATCTTTTTTGAAGGCCGTTTAAGTATTGCTTCTTGTGTTTTCGATTTTTCTATTACTATTATACAATGTTTGAGGGGGGAAGGTCGCTCAATTGACCATTTACGCAAAAAATGATACCATTTTTCCATGCTTCCCATTAGGAAAGTTCCCGCGTGCGGGCGTGGTGAAATTGGCAGACACGCCAGATTTAGGTTCTGGTACGAGAGTGTGCAGGTTCAAGTCCTGTCGCCCGCACCATGATTCATGACTCTTCATGATTATTCGTGAAGAGTCTTTTTATGTAATAATACCAGGGGGTTCCTGTTCCGACGCATCATTCGTCATGCTTCGTCCTACTTCTTCATTTTTCAACATTTTTTGCTGTTTTTTTTGCAAAAGTGGGGTAAAAAGTGGGGTAAAATCGGGGGGCGGAAACGTGAAGATGCCAATTGAAATGGCAGCTATTTGCGGATGTGGGCTAAGAAAATAAGTGAACAATCCGAAAACAATCTTAAAACTCGCTGATATACTACGCATATCAGATATAGCCTTTCTTTTCAAGCAAGGCTATAACGCTTCTTGAGAATACAAGCTATTCGAGATGGCTGGAGGTAGTATATGAAAAGAGTCTTTCATTCTTGCTCTGGTGGTTATATTTCTGTGTTCATGAAATTCAAAACTAATTGATTGGAGGAATTGAAATGAGTGAATTGATAGTCATAATTGCAATCCTTTCGATAGGCGGACCTATATTGATTGCTTATTTGCGTATAAAAGCAATTCAAGAAGCTAATGCTCCGAATTATGAATACACAAATAGTCGCAATACTACTCTTACTACTGGTGTTTGGAAATGCACTTGTGGCAAAGAAGTAAGCAACAAAGACTCCGTATGCACAAAATGTGGTTCCTGGAAATGCAAATGTGATTCCATCAATGCAAAAAACGCTTTCTATTGCAAATGTGGAAATTGGATATGTGTATGTGGACTTGTCAATACTCCTGTATCTGGCACCTGTTCCTGCGGAAAAAGAAAGCGCGATGCTGAAATGGCAACCCGGAATAACACGATATAGGTTCTTGTGCTTTGGGTAGAGACAATCTGTTTTATTTTGAGGTGTTTATCATGAAAAGAATTCGTCAGATTCTATCGGTATCTTTGCTTATTTCTATTCTGATGGTTTCCATAGTTGGCTGCTCTTCATCTTCAGAAAGTTCTAATAGAAGTGCTTCCAAACAGGTTTCGTCCGAGCAGACAACAAATGAAGTAACAACAGAAGCAACACCTGAAGAGATTTCTATACCGACGAATACTCCTGTTCCGACGGTAACATCAACACCTACGCCGACTTCGTCCCCCACACCGACTCCTTCTCCCACTCCAGAAATAGATCTCAAACATGACTTGTTTGCAAAAGCCTATGCCATATCAGAGGATCGTGCTTGGGTTATGACTATAACCGACCGATATATGGAGGCTAACTCGACAACCCACACAGTATATCGGATGATGCTTGTCAGTACGAATGGAGATCTGCTTTTCGAAGAAGAATTTGACTGTGAAGCGGTGGGCGGTCCTGCTGTTTCTCTCAACCCAATGCAAGATGGTGTATGTTTTCTGAAAAATGTGAGAGATGGCTATGAAACGATAATCGATAAAGACGGTCATGTTTTATATAAGACTGGAACGATTGAAACCTCAAGTACAACTCAAACTGATCATATTGTGGCATATGGTGATAATATGTTTTTACTTCTTCGTTACTGCGCAGATATCTCTGGAGAGAAATGCTTGTTAGGCGTTATAGACAAAAACGGGACAGTAATCCGTGATTTTATCGATATAACCGAATGGACTCTCATAGGAGATTATGTTGACTATGATCGTTTCTATTCGAATCACGAATGGTATTATTTGGCTGAAGGAGTTTTCTCAGATTATGATACTAACACTAATCAACTAACGGATTGGAACGGTTCGGAAAACTATACAATAATACAGAATGGATGGTACTACGGAGACGGAAAGTTTTACGACATGAGAAACAAGAGTTATATCTCACTTGACCAACAAAAGCCGGAAAACGAATATGAAGATCTGGAAAACAAAGTGCATACACCATGGCAGTATCTTGCCGGTGATATGCCGAGAAATATCGACACCATATACAGATGGCATGGTTTTTATGATTTGCAAGGTAATCGTATCTTAAGTTTGAGTCAGTATGAAGACCTGCCAATGTGGTGTACTTCCTACAACTCCGAAGGATATGCAATCATGGTTGTCAAGGGAAACGACGGGCAGACATATTTAACCGTTATCGACAGAGATGGCAATGAACAGTTTGAACCATTTCGAATCTCTTTCGAATCGTCGTATGATTGTATAAGCAATATTATTTCAAACGGTAAATTTGCTGTTCCAACAACCGACGGTTTGTGTATTTATGACATACACGGAAAACTGATTGAGAACCTTGGTGAAAAAGCCAGCCTCGAGTGGTGTGGAGACAACTATTTGATCATATCTGACTATGATCGGCAGGATGAGTGGGGAAACTGCGTCTATTACTATTTTGTTTAGGGGTAGTGAAACGATTGATGCGATCTGGGCGACTTCTGAGGAGATAAGCTTGGTGTAAAAACGGGATATAAAACCTTGAAAGTGCTGAAAATAAGGCGTGATTAGCTTTAGTCCTGTCGCCCGCACCAAAAATCAGAAAGACTCTCCATGTTGCTTCATCCTGCAGCATGGAGAGTCTCTTTTTAAACCGGGTAGGTTCAAGAATTTCCAGGGTTTTTCCGAAAACAGAGATCAGGCTGCTTTCAGGAAGACGCGGAAGGTGACCAGACCGTCCTCGCAGGTGACCTCGATCTTTCCGTCGTGTGCGTCGCAGATCGCTTTAGCGATCGACAGCCCGAGTCCGTAGTGACCTGTGTATTCTCTGGAATCATCAGCACGATAAAACCGTGTGAAAAGCACTTGTCTCTCCGCTTCCGGTATCTCTTTTCCGGGATTGGTGACCTCCAGGATCACATGATCACGAACTTTCTTCAGAACAACAGAGACAGTTTTCCGGCTTTCATCAGAGGAGGTGTGCGAGACAGCATTATCCAGCAGGATCGTGGTCAGTTGTTCCAATTGTCCTTTATTCCCGTTAACGAATAGGTCGTCAGCGATGTGACTTTCTA
>JAFZLF010000046.1 GCA_017551625.1 Clostridiales bacterium
ATGCGCCTTCTCGATCTCGTCGAAAAGCACTACCGAATACGGTTTTCTTCTCACCCGTTCCGTCAGCTGTCCGCCATCGTCATATCCGACATAGCCCGGCGGAGAACCGATGAGTTTACTTACTGTATGTGCTTCCATAAATTCGGACATATCCACCCGGATGAGCGCATCTTCACGCGCAAACATCGTCTCAGCCAGTGCTTTTACCAGTTCCGTCTTGCCGACGCCGGTCGGACCGACGAAGATAAATGAGGAAGGCTTATGCTTCTTGCCGAAGCCCGAGCGGTTCCTTCTGATCGCTCTGGCTAGTGCGCTGACGGCCTTTTCCTGACCGATCACACGTTCATGCAGACGTTTCTCGAGATTCAGCAGCCTTTCGGACTCCGACTCGGAGATACGCTTGACCGGGATCCCCGTCCACATCTCAATCACGCGGGAGATATCCTCCGCCGTAATGATCGTCGGCACAAGCTCATCCTCGAGTGACGCGATCTCTTTCTCGAGGCGAAGGACACGGGACTTTTTCTCCGCCTGTTTCTCGTAGAGTTTCTCTTTCTCGATTTCCTCAGGAGTAGCCGACATCTCGATCCTCGTCTCGATCTTCTTGACCTCTTTTTCGAGCAAGTCATATTCATCCTTCATGTTCTGGAGGTTGACCAGACGGACTTCTTCGAGATTGGCACGGGAGCCTGCCTCATCGAGGATATCGATAGCCTTGTCCGGAAGATACCGGTCCGTAATATATCGAGAAGACATACGAACGGCGTACTCGATCACGTCATCCGGGAACTTCACGAAATGGTGCTTCTCATAGTAATCACGGATTCCTTTTAGGATCTCGATGCTGTCCTCGATCGATGGTTCCTCGATGATGACCTTCTGGAAACGGCGCTCGAGCGCGGAATCCTTCTCGATATGGCGGCGGTACTCATCGAGCGTAGTTGAACCGATCACACGGATCTCACCCTTGGCCAGCGCAGGCTTTAAGATATTGGCTGCATTCATGGCCCCTTCCGCGTCGCCCGCGCCCATGATGTTATGCATCTCATCGATGACCAATATCACATCCTGATTCTTCCTCGCCTCATCGACGACATTCTTCATACGGCTCTCGAACTGGCCGCGGAACTGTGTTCCTGCCACCATCGCCGTCATATCAAGAAGATAAACGGACATATTCAGGAGTTTCTGCGGGACTTCGCCGCTTGCGATCTTCACAGCCAGGCCCTCTGCGATCGCCGTCTTACCGACACCCGGTTCACCGATCAGGGCCGGATTATTCTTCGATCTGCGGTTGAGGATCTGCACGACACGCTCGATTTCCTTCTCACGCCCGATCAGCCGGTCGATCTTTCCTTCACGGGCAAGCGCCGTCAGGTTCGTACCGTATTCTTCCAGAAATTTCCTGCTGTTCCGGCCGGAGCGTTTCTCTTTCTTCTTCGCGTCGCGGCCCAGATGCAGGAACCCGAGATTCGAATCATTATCGTCATCATCGGAAGATTCCTGTCTGCCGAAAATATTGAAGGGGAATCCTCTTCCTCTCTTGCCGGGTTCAGGAAGCTCAACCTCCTCAAAGGGAAGACTCTCCCGACCGTCCTCGTCCGATTCATCCGTGTCTCCATCGAACTCGTCGCCGTCCGATTCATATACGGATTCTGCGTCATCTCCGTCATCTATCTCCATGCCGTCCATCATCTGTGCATCATTGACCAGCATCTTAAAGAGTTCCTGCGGATCAGCCGAACCTGCGCCTCCCATCAGGCGGTTCAGTCTTTCGGTCACACCTTCGATATTACTATCGTCGATGCCTGCCGCACTGAACATCTCTTCGATTCCGCCGATGCCCGTCTCATAAGCACACTTCAGGCAGAGGCCTTCACTGATGCGCTCGTTATTCTCGATTCTCGTGGTAAAGACCACAGCTATATTTTTCTTACAAATCGTACAAAGACTCATTTCTCTTCATCCTCTTCGAGAGGCTTTCTCTTCCTTCTTACCTTCGGGCCTACCGCGATCTCCATGGCATCGCGTCGGATCTTCGCTTTCTGCTCGGCATCATCTATCTTCCCGGACTGTTTCATACGCTCCCGCGTCATTTCCAGGACCGGTTTCAGATACTGTCCGGTAAATGATCCCGGAACTTCACACACCTCTTCCGGCGAACCTTCCGCGACGATTGTGCCGCCCTTATCTCCACCCTCCGGGCCGAGATCGATTATATAGTCCGCCGTCTTGATCACATCGAGGTTATGCTCGATGACCAGAACAGTATTACCATTTTCGGCCAGGCGGTTCAAAATGTCAACCAGCTTATGTACGTCCGCGATATGAAGGCCCGTCGTAGGCTCATCAAGGATATAGAACGTCCGGCCGGTACTGCGTTTACTCAGTTCTGTCGCAAGTTTCACTCTCTGTGCCTCACCGCCGGACAACTGTGTCGCCGGCTGGCCGAGGCGGATATATCCGAGGCCCACCTCTGACAAAGTCTGCAGTTTCGAAGCGATACGCGGAACATTCTTAAAGAATTCCAGCGCTTCATCCACCGTCATCGCCAGCACATCCGCGATATTCTTGCCCTTATACTTCACCTGGAGTGTCTCCCGGTTATAGCGCTTTCCCTTACAGACATCACACTTGACATACACATCCGGCAGAAAATGCATCTCGATACGGTTCACACCGTCACCCGAGCAGGCTTCACATCGTCCGCCCTTGACGTTAAAACTGAAGCGTCCGTTCTTATACCCTCTCGACTTCGCATCCGGTGTATTGGCATAGAGCTCACGGATCAGGTCAAAGCAACCGGTATATGTGGCCGGATTTGATCTCGGACTCTTTCCGATAGGCGACTGGTCGATCGCGATGACCTTATCGAGATGCCCGACACCTTTGATCTGGTCACAAAGGCCCTTCGCGCGTCTCGCCCCGTTAAGATCCGTCGCCAGACGTTTCAGAATAATACCGTTAACCAGAGAACTCTTCCCGGATCCGGAAACGCCGGTCACGCAGGTGAAAAGACCGATCGGGATCTTGACATCGATCCGCTTTAGATTGTTCTCTCTCGCCCCCAGAACTGTCAGAAATCTCCCGTCCGGCTTTCTCCTGACACTCGGGATCGGGATAAACTTCTCACCGGACAGATACTGACCGGTTACAGAATCCGGCACCTTCATGATCTCCTCGGCGGTTCCGACACCCACGACAAAGCCTCCGTGTTCTCCCGCGCCCGGCCCCATATCGATGATGATATCTGCCGCATGCATCGTGTCCTCATCATGTTCGACAACAAGCACGGTATTCCCGAGTCTTTTCAGTTTCTGAAGTGTCGCCAGCAGGCGGTTATTGTCTCTCTGGTGTAGTCCGATTGAAGGCTCATCGAGGATATATAGTACGCCCGTCAGGCTCGAGCCGATCTGCGTCGCCAGCCGGATACGCTGCGCTTCTCCGCCGGACAGCGTCGATGCCGCGCGGGAGAGTGTCAGATAATCCAGCCCCACGTCCACCATAAACCCGAGTCTGGCCAGGATCTCCTTAAGGATCGGTTCAGCGATCCGCTTCTCTCTGGACTTGAGTGTCAGGCCTTGCAAGTGCTTGATGCACTTTCTGATAGGAAGATTCGTCACTTCGTAGATATTCTTTCCGCCGACCGTCACTGCCAACGCCTGAGGATTCAGTCTCGCGCCATGACAGCTGTCACAGTCTCTCGTTGTCATATACTGATCGTAGTGCTGCTTGATCTCCTCGGAGGACGCTTCCCTGCTTCTCCGCTCAACACTCGGCACCACGCCCTCCCAATCATGGAGGTATATGCCCTCACGCTGGTATACGCTGTTACTCGTATCGATCTCCAGTTTCTCCCCGCCGTTACCGAACAGAACGATATCCTGGATCTTCTTCGGGAGTTTCACCCACGGCGTATCCAGCGAGAACTTATACCTCTTCGAAAGCGCTTCAATATACGATCTTCCCCAGCTCTTCGGATCATCAAACTTCCACCCTGCCGTCTGGATCGCACCTTCATTGATCGATGCTTCCGGGTTCTGCACACAAAGGTCCGGATCCACATTGGTATGTGATCCGAGACCCAGGCACTCCGGACAAGCCCCGTAAGGATTGTTGAACGAGAACATCCTCGGAGACAGTTCCTCGACACTGATACCACAATCCGGGCAGGACAGCTTCTGCGAGAAGAGCACTTCGCTCTTCCTATACGTCCGTTCGCCATCTTCACCTTCTTGCGGTTCCTGCGCCTCGACCAGAAGCAGACCATCGGCCAATTTCAATGCCGTCTCACAGGAATCAGAAAGCCTCGATCGCGCTTCTTCCCTTACGACTAAGCGGTCGATCACGACCTCGAGGTCGTGTTTCTTATTCTTATCGATGGAGATCTCATCCTCATCGAGTTCATACATATTCCCATCGAGGCGTACGCGCGCATATCCGCTCTTTCTGTAGTCCTCGATCTGCTTGGAAAACTCACCCTTTCTTCCACGGACGACCGGAGCCATCAGGATCATGCGTGTCCCCTCACGATAGGACATCAGCTGTTCGATGATCTGATCGATGGACTGAGACTCGATCTGCCGACCGCACTTATAGCAGTGAGGCACACCGATCCGTGCATACAGAAGTCGGAAATAGTCGTATACTTCCGTGACTGTTCCCACCGTCGATCTCGGATTCCGGCTCGTCGTCTTCTGATCGATCGCGATCGAAGGCGAAAGCCCGTCGATACTGTCAAAATCCGGCTTCTCAAGTTGTCCCAGGAACTGGCGCGCATAGGACGAGAGCGACTCGACATAACGTCTCTGTCCCTCGGCATAGATCGTATCAAAAGCCAGAGAAGACTTCCCTGAACCGGAAAGCCCCGTGATCACGACCAGCTTATCTCTCGGGATATCCACATTAACATTCTGCAGATTATGTTCTCTCGCACCGCGGATGCGGATATAGTCATTCATAGATGTCTCACTTTCAACTTTTCTCCTCCCCTGAGAAGAAAATATGTTCTTTTTACAGTATACACTAATTGGATAATAAAGTATACAACATAAACAGAACTATGCAAGAGCAATCAGATCCGGGCATTTTACTTTTTTCCGAGATACACTTGCGTCACTCATAATCTTATGGTATTATCTTCCATGCACTTAAAAAGTGTGTGGTGACTTGGCCCTATGGTCAAGCGGTTAAGACGGCGCCCTCTCAAGGCGCAATCAGGAGTTCGATTCTCCTTAGGGTCACCACAAAGAGGCGGTTTCGATTTACGAAGCCGCCTCTTGCTTTACAATTTGTTTTTTGAAACTGACGTCTGCTGTTCTTATGGATTCTGTGTCCCATCGTCCAGATTGGGGAGTCTCTTCATCTCCTTTTCGAGATACTTCATTCTCTTTTCAAGTTCCCTCTGTGCTTTTACCATCTCAGGCAATTCCGAATCCGGGACCTTTTCAGGAGCAGCGGACACAGGCGCCGGCTTCTCAGATTTCAACTCCTGCGTCGCCGCTTCCGGTTTTTCCATCTTCGATGAATCTTCCGGTCTGTTTTCAACCGCGGCACGACCGGGGCGCATATTGTCCCGGGAAGAGATATTGGAACGGATAGGCCGTATCGCTTGTGCCGCCGACGCTCCTACCGTAGGTTTCTGAAGATAACCATTCATCACGACAGGCTTTGCTTCATCCGGAAGCGTTGTCTCATCCTGTTCCACCGTCTTCTTTCCCTTGATCTTGTTAATCAGAGGAATCACGGGAATAAAGTTGACCGCTACATATTTGAGGCCCTTATCTTCTTTCTCCAGATGCCTGTAACGCAGATACGCCAGAAGCAGAAGCACTATCACGATTGCCGGCCGGATCAGATAAGGCAAGATCGAATCATCATCCTGTTTCTTTATCTGTCCTGTGGTTAACGCAGTTTTCCCCGAGGCAGGATCCTCCGGCAACACGGTCTCCTCCGTGGTATCCGACGGCTCCGTCTCTTCTGTCGGCAATACCGGTCCGACACCGGGCTCTTTTGATTCTTCTGTCGTCTCCTCGGGTGCTGACGAAGTATCTTCCGTGGCGGTTTCTTCTATTGTCTCAGATGTGGATTCCTGTGTATCCGAAGCAGACATCGGTTCCGTCTCATCAGTCATTGCTTCCGTTCCGGCATCCGGCGCAGTCGTTTCCTCAGACACCTCCATCGTCGTCACTTCAGAAACAGCTGTGGTCGTTTCTGAAGGACTCGTCATTTCAGAAGGCGGTTCTGTTTCCATCGAAGCGGTAGTTGCAGCTGTCTCCGCAGGTCTTGACGTTTCAGAGGGTTTCTCGGTTTCCGTCGGTTTCGTTGTCTCGGACGGCTTTGTCGGTTCCGTCGGTTTATTCGGTTCGGATGGTTTCGTTGGTTCGGACGGTTTGGTCGGTTCCGATGGTTTTGTAGGTTCTGAAGGTTTTGTGGGTTCAGAAGGCTTCGTCGGTTCCGTCGGCTTCGTTGGTTCCGCCGGCTTGATAACATCTTCTACATACACGGAAACACCCATACCTGACATACTTGAGAAATCAAAAACATAGACACCATTCGGATTCCCGCGTTTACCGGTCACCGTAAACTGTGCATACATCTCATTTTTCATAGATTGTTCGGTCAGCTCGATTCCCTGACCGCCCTTCATACTGATATAAACATCGCTGGAATCAAAATCCACACCTATGATTACGGTCTCACCTTGCTTGTATCCGCTCAGCGTTAAAGTAACTATAACATTGTCATAATCTCCGGGTTCGGTGGAAACCGATAATACACCATCCGCACGAAGACCCGACGCATGAATAGACAGCAGCGCAAGTACGCTGAACAACAGAACGAGTCTACATATCCCGCGAAGATTATTCATAACCATTAACCCCAAATCAAAAAGGCACACACTTCAATGACAATATATCAAATGGAGCCGTTTATTTCAAATGTTCTATCAACAAGAAAAAAGAGGGACTGTCTCATCTATCGAAGACAGTCCCCGCCGTTTCATTTCAGGATCGTTTATTGTTGTGGTGTATCGTTACCACCCGGGAATGTGCCCGGCTGTCCCGGATTCGGATTCATCCCGGGCTGCTGCACCGGAGGTTGCGGAATCTGCTGAGGCTGGACCGGGACCTGCGGCTGAACCGGCACCTGCGGCTGAACCGGCACCTGAGGCTGGACCGGGACCTGAGGCTGCACCTGAGGTTGCGTCGGCATATCTACATTCGAACGCACCGGTCGCAGCAGTTGAGCCGCCTCCGTGCCCACCGTCTCTTTCTGACGGTATCCGTTGATCACAACAGGAGCATCTGCCTGCGCGGCCTCTTCCTCCGCTTTTTTCTTCGCCTTTTTCTTCCTGGCAACAACAACGATAATGACAGTTACTGCAGCAACAAGAAGTACGCCGCCGCCGATATAGATCAGCAGCATATAGTCAAAGGAGTCAGAATCATCTTTCTTAGAAGACTTCTTCGAAGATTTCTTCGACTTCTTCGAGTTCTTCGTCTCATCGGGCTCATCATCATCGGTTTCGTTTCCCGCAACGACAGCCAGAGGCTCATCCGTATCAGACGTTTCTTCCGAAGTAGGTGTTCCCGTAGTCTCCACTACCGGAGTCGGTGTATCTGTCGGAGTAGGCGTCGGCGTTTCCGTTTCCACCGGAGCCGGAACTGCCGTCACTTCTACAGTAGGCGTAGGCGTCGGTGTATTTGTCGCGGAAGCAGTCGGAGTCGGCGTATTTGTTGCCGCTACTGTAGGAGTCGGAGTATTGGTCGCCTCCGTCGTAGGTGTAGGCGTAGGTGTATCGGTCACCGTAGAACCCTCCGGAGTCGGGGTATTGATATGAGTCGGTGTCGGAGTATACAGACTCTCGACTTTATCAATATTCACACCCGACACACTCAGATCCGACGAAGAAGAGGATACAGTGAAAGTATAGCTTCCATTGGGGCTGCTACCGGTACCGGACACTGTAAAAGTGATATAGCTGCCGCCATTAGACGCCACCTTGATTCCGGAACTGCCGGATCCGTACGAAACATCGCTGACCGTGAAGCTGACTGTTACCGTGACGACAGAGCCGTCCGAGAACCCCGACAGAGAAAGCGTCACCGAACCACTGCCGCCTTCGCCTTCATATGAAACTCCGCAAGTTCCATCGGCCATCATCACCTGTGTCGGAATGATCAGGCTCAGCATCAGAGCCAAAACGAATCCCAAAACTCTACTCCAACGTGACGTATTCATCACTACCCCTTCTTTCCTTTTTACAGTTTTTAATCGATTTCTTCCATGACACTCTTATACGCCGGACGGATGATCTTATTCATACCGATCAATTCCTCGATCCGGTGCGCACTCCATCCGACAATACGCGCCGTCGCAAAGAGCGGCGTATAGAGCTCCGGCGGAATATTCAGGATCTTATAAACAAGTCCGCTGTAGAAGTCCACATTCGGACTTACGCCCTTGAATATCTTTCTCGTCTCGGCGATCGCCTCCGGAGCCAGTTCCTCAACATTCTTATAGAGGATATAGTCACGTTCCATCCCCTTCGCTTTTGCCAATCTCTCCACGTATGAATTGAGCACTTCTTCACGCGGATCACTCATCGAGTATACTGCATGCCCCATACCGTATATCAGACCACTCTTGTCAAAAGCTTCCTTCGACAGGATCTTCATGAGATACTCTTTGATCGCCGCGCGGTCTTCCCAGTCGGAAACGTGGTCTTTGATGTCATCCATCATCTCCACGACCTTGATATTCGCACCGCCGTGTTTCGGGCCCTTCAGCGAAGACATCGCTGCCGCCATGGCCGAGTATGTATCAGAGCCGGAAGACGTAACCACACGTGTGGTAAATGTAGAGTTGTTGCCGCCGCCGTGCTCCATATGCAGCATCAGCGCGACATCGAGGACCTTCGCCTCAAGTTCCGTATATCTCTGGTCCGGACGGAGCATGAGAAGGAAATTCTCCGCTGTTGATCTGCCTTTCTGGGGACGATGGATATACATACTCTCATTATTATCATAGTGATTGTATGCGTGATAACTGTATACCGCAAACATCGGATACTGCGCGATCAGCTGGATACACTGACGCAAGCTGTCCGACACATCCGAAGATGTCGAGCACTCGTCATAGGAGGCCAGAGTAAGCACACTTCTCGTAATCGAGTTCATGATGTCCCTACTCGGTGCTTTCATGATTACGTCACGTGTGAAATTAGTCGGCAGACTCCTGCACTCATCGAGAATCGCCTGGAATTCGATCAGCTGGCTCTCATTCGGTTTTTCCCCGAAGAGAAGCAGATACGCCGTCTTTTCAAAACCGAACTCGTGATCCCCGAGCCCTTTAATCAGGTTCTTGATGTTGTACCCACGGTACCAGAGTTCTCCCGGGCAGGGCACCTGTTTTCCATCCGGGCCTGAGGTAAAGGAAACAATCTTCGATATCCTGGTAAGGCCGGTAAGAACGCCTTTGCCGTTGATATCACGCAGACCGCGGTTCACGCCGTATTTTTCAAAAAGCGCGTCTTCGATCGTGTCGTTCTTCACACAGATCGGCTGCTGGTTCGAAGAGTATTTCGCAATCTTTTCAATATCCATGTCACTTTGCCTCCTTTTTTCTGATATAGACGATAGATTTATCAATTATATCATACTTTTGGAGGTTCCGCCAAAAGCTCAGTGTTCAAGCGCCTTATAGCGCCACTTCCCGCTTCTGTAACGGGCCACGCACACGATCGCCGTAAACGTCCATGTCAGACCGGTCGTGATCCAGATGCCCCAGTAACCGAGCACCGGGATACGGGTCAGCACATTGGCAAAGACAATACGGCACACGACCTCTGTCATGCCGTTGATCAGCGCAAAACCGGTATCGCCGCAGCCATTTAGGACCGCGCGCGGGACATAGATCATACCGAGCGCGAAATAGAAAGGACTCGTAATACGGAGAGCACGCGCACCCAGAGTGATGACCTCTGCAGCCTCTTCTTTTACGAAGATGCCACAGATATAGCGGCCAAACAGGAAGAACATCCCCAGCATGACGATGCTGAACGCCAGCACCGTAAGTGTCGCTTTTCTATAGCCTTCCACCACACGTTCCTGTTTCTTCGCGCCGATATTCTGACCAGTGTAGGATGTCAATGCCATACCGAGCGATCCATAGGGCTGCTGTACCAGCTGCTCGATACGGCCCGTGATCGTATAGGCCGAGGCCACATCCGGACCAAAACCGTTGACTACTGCCTGTAGTGCGATACAGGAAACTGCGATCATGGAGTTCTGCACGGCAACCGGCGAACCGAGTTTAAAAGAATCACGGATCATCGAGAAATCGGGACGTATATCCTTCTTCCCGAGACGGAAATAACTGACTTTCTTGTATGCATATATGATCGATACGATCGCCGCTACCGCCTGTGCGATGATCGTCGCCAGTGCCACGCCGACTACGCCGAGATCGAAATATATTACGAACACGAGATCCAGAGATACATTGATAATGCTGCTGAGGATCAGGAAATAAAGCGGTGTCTTTGAGTCACCCACCGCTCGAAGGAGCGCAGCTACGCCGTTATAGATCGCGATGCCGATGATGCCCAGGCAGGTCACGCGGAAATAATTGATAGAATCGGCGACATACTCCTCCGGCGTCTGAAGAAGCCGCAGGATCGGGCCGGCAAACAGCACACCGATCAAAGTCACAACAAGCGCAGCCGAAGAAAGCACATAGAAAGAATTGGCGATCGTTTTCTTTAACTGTCTCTCATCGTTCGCGCCGAAATACTGTGCCGCGATAATACCGATACCCACGGCCAGGCCGGAGCTCAGCGAGAAAAACAGAAAATTAAGAGAACCACAGGCCCCCACTGCCGCAAGAGCGTGTGCACTTACATAGCGCCCGACCACGATGGAGTCCACCATGTTATAGAGCTGCTGGAACAGATTACCGATCAGGAGCGGAATCGTAAACTTCAGAATATGTCTGGCGGGACTTCCCACCGTCATATCGGTCACATTTCTATTATTCATTATCCGATTTCCCCATGCGCCTCGCCGGACGCCTAACTTCACCTAGTTATCTCTTTTACCGCAATAGATTATAAGTGAACCGATCAGGAACGGATATCGTGATTTTGTCCGTTTATTTCACTAAAGTATCTTTTGTTTCCGCAGATACTTCAGTAAACTATTACAATATAAGCATCATACAGTTAAGAAACAACAGGAGTTCGTTCATGAGTTCTGAAAGAGAATATTGGAAAGGCGTACCGGTTGAATTAAGGATACTATGCGATCTTGAGTCGGAATACAACAAGGTTCCGCATCAATTGGTGACCCCGGTTTTGCATTATCTTTATGAACATACCCACGATTATGTTGTTTCTGCATCCAAAGTAAAGCTTGAGGATATCCTTCGCTGGATCGAAGTCGGATTCGATAAATGCCTTTTCCCGCTGAAATTTCATTCGGATGACTGGGAAACGAACGAACGATATATATGTGAGATCCTAGAAATGGCAGAGGAGATACTGCTCGAAGAAAATCCTGATATTTTTATGGAGAGCATAGTCAGACCCGAAGCGGAATCTCGCGAGGCTTTTCTTAACAGATTTGCCCAAAAGCTCAATGCATACTTTTGTATTCACTATGGCGCATGCTGTCAGTTTGATGATCTTAAGAACAGAATGGAGATGCTCTTTGACGATACAAAACGCAACTTTACGGGGCTTCTGAATCACAAGAGCCACGATGTAGAATGGCTCCATAGCCTATACCAGACAGATAAATCTTACGAACCGCTGATCCTTCTCTGTTATGAGAAAGCACCTAACTATCCTTTTCTTGAGATGCTTGTCCTCACTTATGAAAGATATGCTTTATTCATTGAAGAAATGTTTGATACTCTCCCGGAAGATAGATTCTACATATTGGATCGCATCCAGAGCTCCGTCGAATGGCGGCTGAAAACGCTCTGCGGAACTTCAAGACTCTATTGCCAAGTAGGAATGATTGAGATGGCAGATTCTGTTGAATATTGGAAAGATAAAATGCATATGTTCGAACAAATCAAGGAAGAGAGCCTCAAAAGATTAGAAAAAAGAGGTTCCTGAAGATTGAGGAAGCCTTCGCCAAAAGATTGTCCTCTTATTTCCCGACGGTTTCAAGATATTTCATGAATGCGTTAAGGCCTTCTTTCAGATCATCGTAAGTCTCATCAAAGTTATCTGTATACCATGGATCAGCGATACTCCGTTCTGAACCTGCAAACTTAAGCAGTTGAAAGATCTTGTTATCAGGATCGCCACCTGCAATTCGCATCATGTTGGAGATGTTGTAGGAATCCATACCGATAAGATAATCGTATTTCTCATAATCTGCGCGTGTCATCTGTCGTGCACGATGTGGCACGACCGGAATCCCGACACTTCTTAACTTGGATACGGTTCCGTAATGCGGACCATTTCCTATTTCTTCACGGCTCGTCGCCGCCGAATCAACAAAATACTTTTCAGACAGTCCTTTCTTATTGACCATATCCTGAAACATCGACTGAGCCATCGTGCTTCTACACACATTGCCATGGCATACAAACAGTACTTTTATCATGTCCTCAAAACCCTGTATTTAAGCACCTTTGGAAGGTTCACCTCTTGGCAAAACATGGCGTAATTTGGCATATTTGCGCCCCCAAAAGGTGTAAACTAAGGTGTAAAGTTGTTCG
>JAFZLF010000001.1 GCA_017551625.1 Clostridiales bacterium
CAGTCGATGATGATCAATGTAGAAGGCAAGGCAGATGAAAACATCAAGGCGGCCGTCGAGGCACTGGTAAAGCATCACGACATACTGCGAGCGGTATACAGGGACAAGGAACTGATGGTATTACCGGTCAGTGAGAGTAAACTGTGTGATTTCTACACCTATGATTACCGTGGAGAGAGTGATGCAGCAAAGAAGATCGAAGAGACCTGTACGCAGATCCAGGGAAGTATCGATCTTGAGAACGGACCTCTGGTGAAGATCGCCGTATTCCAAACCGATGACGACAAGGTAATGATGTTCTGTATCCATCACCTGGTAGTAGATGGAGTATCCTGGAGAATCTTAATTGAAGATTTCGGAACTGTATTGGAACAATTGGAGAAAGGAGAAAATATAACACTTCCCAGAAAAACTGCATCGTTTAAAGAATGGTCTGAGAAATTAAGTAGATACGCAGAGGAAAGTGATTTGAGAAAAGATAAAGAATTCTGGAAAAAACATATTGCACAGATTGTTCCATCTCCATGTAACAGTACTGGCAAAAGAAAGCAAAAATCCATTAACCTGTCGCTTGGTTCTGAATATACTGGACTATTGTTGAATGAAACTCAAAATGCATTTAATACGGATATACAAGATTTGCTTATTTCTTCATTGGTTGAGTCAATATATGGCTGGAAAAGGACGGAAAACGTTGTGATCAATATGGAAGGACACGGAAGAGGAGACCTTGGAGATGAAATGAATATATCTTCAACTGTCGGATGGTTTACGGTACAATATCCTCTTTCTTTTACCCATTATGATGATATGGCGGACAACATCATTTCTGTAAAAGAAACTCTGAGGTCAATACCACATTCTGGAATGACATTCGGACTTTTGTATTCGCCGGATGATTATGTAAAACCGGATATCGCCTTTAACTATATGGGTGAATTCAGCACAAGAACTGATGATTCAGAGGGATATACAGTATACAGTCCTGGGAATAATATATCTGAAGAAAATGATCCACTGTATAACATTATGGTCAATGGAACCGTTGTAGATGGTATTTTCAATGTTCAAATCATGTATGTAAATTCGATTAGCAGCGATGCGGAAATGAAAGTGTTTGCAGATTTGTATCTTGATAACTTACGGAAAATCATCTCGTTCTGTGCTTCAAGAGAAGAGAGTACTACAACTATATCTGACTTGGATGAAGGTGTTTCTGAAAATGAAATGGAATTCATCAACTCCTTGTTTTGACCATTAGTGAAATGAAACCTTTAGGAAAATGTATGTAAGCAAAATAATTCAAACCTGATCAGGAGAGCATAAAATGTCAAAAGTACAAAGTGTAAATGATAAAATTGAAAATATATACTCATTGACACCATTACAAGAAGGTATGTTATACCACAATATGTTGGATAATGATTCAACTAGTTATGTGATTCAGAATGTCTTTTCTATCGAAATGAAAATGGAAGATTCTTTGATAGAAGATGCTTTGGAATTATTGTCGAAAAGGTATTCCATTTTTCGAACAGTTTTTGTCAGTGAAAAGGTGACAAAACCCAGGCAAATTGTCTTAAAAGAACGAAAGATTGAATATCATAGTTTGGATTGGTCTTCATATTCTGAAGAAAAAAAAGATATGCTAGTCACTTATGCTAAAAATGATGTGGCACGCCGATTTGATTTGCAAAAAGATTCATTGTTTAGAGTAACGAAGATTAATTTTGGTGAGAATTGTACCAAGTTAATCTGGACTATACATCATATAATCATGGATGGATGGTGTGTGGGTATCGTATTCCAAAAGTTTTGGGATTATTTCCTTTTACTGAATAATCATGTCGACAAGAATACAATTATTCAGGAGATTGCTCAAGAAAAAGCTAAAAGCAGTGAGTATAGTGCGTATATTAACTGGCTGGGCAGGCAGGACCAGGAGAAAGCGAAAGAATACTGGCGGGAGCTGTTAAGTGATTATGACAATGACTGTGCAGTAGTAAGCGTAGGCAGACCGGAGCCGACAGAAGAGCAGATGCGGCGGCAGACGATAACGGTAGATGAAACTGTAACCGCGGACTTAAAGAAGTTTGCAGAGGAGAATGAATGCACCATCAACACCGTGGCGGAGGTTGCATGCGGACTTATGCTGCAGGCATACAGCGGCTGTAAAGATGTCGTATTCGGAAAGGTAGTCTCCGGCCGAAATGCGAATATCGTCGGAATAGAAGACATGGTCGGACTGTTTGTTAATACGATTCCGGTGAGAGTGAAGGCGGAAGCCGGAAAGACAGTAAAGCAGCTGCTTATCGAACAGCAGAAGCAGGGCAATGAGAGTACGGGATATGACTACTGTTCGCTGGCGGAGATCCAGAGTGGAACAGAGCAGGGGTCCGGGCTGATCAAGGTGCTGTATGTATTCGAAAATTACACTTCTGGTACACAGCAAGCATCAGTTATTTATGAATCATTTCGAGAGCAGACGAACTATGCCCTTTCTGTTGCAGGATATGAAACAGAGGGAAAACTGGGTTTTGATGTAATGTATGATCCAAACGAGTATAGTGATGAGGAAATGCATGCAGTACTGGAACGCCTGGTAAAGATCTGTGAAGAGATCGCAGAGAAGAAGGATGGTCTGGTAGAAGACATCGAGACGGTCATTGAGGAAGAGAAGAATCGGATCCTCACTGATTTCAACGATACGGCAACAGAGTATCCGAAGGATAAGACGATCGTTGAGCTGTTTGAAGAACAGGTAGAAAAGACACCTGACAACACTGCCATTATCTTCGGAGATGTGCGCCTTACCTATTCTGAACTGAATGCTAGAGCCAACCAACTGGCTCATATACTCAGGGAGGATTGTGGTGTAAAGCCCGATGATTTTGTAGCGATTGTAGCGGAAAGAAGCCTGGAGATGATCGTAGGCATCTACGGAATTATCAAAGCAGGCGGAGCGTATGTGCCAATCGATCCAACTTATCCGGAAGATCGCGTTGCATATATTCTTGAGGATTCGTCCCCGAAGGCGGTACTGACTTACCATGCCTCAATTAAGTCATCGATACCCGTAATCAACCTTGCAAAAAAAGAATTATATGAAGGTGCATGCGAAAATCTTGAGAAAGTGAATAAACCGGAAGACATAATATACTGTATCTATACATCTGGAACGACAGGAAGACCGAAAGGTGTACTGAATAAGCACCGTAGTCTTGTAAATCTGATAAACTGGATGCAGCACAAATACCCACTTTCTGAAAATGATGTGATCCTTCAAAAGACCACATACGTATTTGATGTTTCTGCAAGCGAAATCTTCTGGTGGTTTATCGCCGAAGGAAAACTTGCTATTCTCCGACCGGAAGCGGAGAAGGATCCTGAGGAGATAGCTGTCGAGATTGAAAAGTATAAAGCTACGGTCGTGGATTTTGTTCCATCAATGCTATCGGCATTCATTACTATGCCGGATCGTTTTATTGAGAAGGTCAAGAGCTTACGCTACGTTCTAGCCGCAGGAGAGGCTCTGAATGCAGAATTGGTTAAAACCTTCTATGCGGTGATGAGATGCCACGGTAGCGGGACTTTGCTTGGGAATATCTACGGTCCGACAGAAGCAGCAGTATACTCTACATATTTTGATTTGAATCCGGATTTCGAGGAAGATACCGTATTGATCGGTCGTCCGATTGCAAACGCACAAGTATATATCGTAAACGGAGAAAAACTTTGCGGAATTGGAATCCCTGGAGAATTATGTATAGCCGGAGACGGTCTTGCCAGAGGTTATCTGAACCGATCGGAACTGACGGAAGAGAAGTTCGTGAAGAATCCGTTTGGCGAAGGCAGAATGTACAGATCCGGCGATCTGGCAAGATGGCTTCCTGACGGAAATATCGAATATCTTGGCCGAATCGATGAACAGGTGAAGATTCGAGGCTTCCGAATCGAACTCGGCGAGATCGAAAGCCGTATCCGTGAGATCGAGGCGGTAAAAGACTGTGCAGTTATTGCACGGGCAGACGCAAGCGGAGAGAAGGCAATCTATGCCTACTATGTAAGTGAAGAGGAACTCAGTATTTCTGAGATCAGGGAAGAGCTTGGTAAGACCATGCCGGATTACATGATCCCGTCGTACATGATGAGGATCGAGTCTATTCCTGTCACGAGGAACGGGAAACTGGATAAGAGAGCACTTCCGGAGATCGAAGCGGGAGCAGGAAGAGAATATGTAGCCCCGAGAAATGAGACGGAAGAAACCATTTGCAGAATAATCAGAGAGATCCTTAATGTGGAGAAAGTGGGCATCAAGGATAGTTTCTTCGCTTTGGGCGGCCACTCTTTAAGAGCGACCAGACTTATAAACCGGATCGAAGCGGAAACAGGAACGAGGATCACATTGAAAGAAGTCTTCAGTCATCCGACTCCAGAACAGTTAGCTTACCAGATTAATGGGGAAGAAGGTTCAGTATATACGCCGATTCCGAAGGCAGAGAAGAAAGAATACTATCCAATGTCTTCGGCGCAGAAGAGAACATATCTTATCTGCCAAATGGATCCGGATGGAATCCTGTATAACATGCCGCAAAACCTGAAACTTACGGGAAAGGTGCGTCCTGAAGCGCTGAAGGAAGCTTTGCAGGAGATGCTCAACCGACATGAAATCTTAAGAACACAATTCCTCATGGTGGAAGGAGAACCTGTGCAGAGAATCCTTGAGCATGTTGAAGCAGACTTCGATTATGTGGAAGATGCGGAGACATCGGAAGATAAGCTGATTTCAGATTTTATAAGGCCGTTTAACTTAAGTGAGGCCCCTCTTGTGAGAGTTCGTTTGGTGAACAGAGGAGAATACTATCTGCTGAGTATCGACATGCACCATATCGTCGGAGACGGCATGAGCATGGGCACGTTCACAAGAGAACTAAATGCACTATATAACGGAGAGACACTCGAGCCGCTTTCACACCAGTTCAAGGATTACAGCGAATGGATGGCAGCAAGGGATCTTAGCTCACAGGCAGACTACTGGAAGAGCCAGTACGATGAAGAGATACCTGTGCTGGATATGCCTCTCGACTATGCAAGACCGCAGGAACAGAGCTACAGCGGTGCAACGATATATAAAGACACGGGAAAAGAACTCTGTGAGAAGATTAAGAAGATCGCAAGTGAGACAGGAACCACTGAATTCATGGTTCTTCTGTCTGCCGCTATGGTTCTTCTTACGAAGTACAGCCGCCAGGAGGATATTGTTATCGGATCTCCAATCAGTGGCAGAACGCATAAGGATACCGAAAGCATGCTCGGCATGTTTATTAACACACTGGCCATGCGCGGAAGACCGGAAGGTAAGAAAACATATCTCGAGTTCCTATCCGAAATACAAGAGACATGTCTTAAGGCCTATGAGAATCAGGAGTATCCGTTTGAGGAACTAGTAGAAGCGGTAGAAGTACAGAGAGAATTATCCAGAAGTCCTCTCTTTGATGTCATGCTTGTTCTCCAGAATAATGAGGCAGAAGAAATACATTTTAACGGCGCACTGGCGGAGTATGTAGAAACGAAATATACGGTAGCAAAGTTTGACCTTACATTTCATATCCAAGAGCAAGATGGGGACTTTGAGATTGGACTTGAATACTGCTCGGCGCTGTTTACAGAAGAAAGCGCCCGTTCGATCATTGACCATTTCGTTGTGATTCTGCAAAAACTTACATCAGATCCGCAACAGAAGATCGGTAAGATTGAGATGCTCAGTGAAGAGGAAAAAGAGAAGATACTACAAGATTTCAACGATACAGCGACAGACTATCCGAGAGAAAAGACGGTAGTAGACCTGTTTGAAGAACAGGTAGAGAAGACACCTGATAACGTAGCTGTAGTCTTTGAAGAAACCAGTCTGACATACCGGGAACTGAACGAGAGAGCGAACCTTATTGGACATCTCCTCCGTGAGAAGTATGAAGTAACTTCGGATGATCATGTGGCAATTCTCGCGGATCGAAACGTCGATATCGTTGTCGGTATCCTGGGTATCCTGAAAGCCGGCGGAGCTTATGTACCGATCGATCCGAACTATCCGGATGACAGAAAGTCCTTTATTCTGAAAGATTGCAGCCCCAAGGCCTTGCTCACATACAAAACGAATATGGAGACGAAGATCCCTGTGATCGACCTTTCTGACAGCAGTGTATATGAGGGCGAGAAGGAGAATCTGGAAAGAGTAAATGGTCCGGAAGATTTGATCTACTGTATCTATACTTCCGGAACGACAGGCAGACCGAAAGGCAGTGAAATCGAGCATAGAAACGTTGTTCGTCTTGTCAAGAATACGAACTATGTGGAGCTTGACGAGAATACGGTGATTCTACAGACCGGTTCGATGTCATTCGATGCATCTACGTTGGAAGTTTGGGGCACGCTCCTTAACGGAGGAAGACTGGTACTTACGAATCTGGATGTATTAACAGACAGCCGAAGATTAAAAGAAACAATTGAAAAACAGGGCATCACGACTATGTGGATGACCTCTACGCTCTTTAATCAGATGATCGTGACAGACGAATCCGTATTTGATGGATTGAAGCATCTTCTGATCGGCGGAGAAAAACTTTCGGATCAGCATGTCCGTATGTTCAAGGACAGAAAGAACGGCGTAAAACTCACCAACGGATATGGCCCTACGGAAAATACGACATTCACGACAACCTACGAGATTCCAGACGATTTCGAGAAGATCCCGATCGGGAAACCGATTTCAAATACGACGATATACATTATGCAGGAAGAGACTCTGTGTGGTATAGGTGTTCCTGGAGAGCTCTGCACTGGCGGAGACGGAGTCGCCAGAGGCTATCTGAACCGTCCGGAACTGACGGAAGAGAAGTTCGTGAAGAATCCGTTTGGCGAGGGCAGGATGTACAGATCGGGTGACCTGGTAAGATGGCTGCCGGATGGGAATATCGAGTTTTTAGGCCGAATCGACGATCAGGTGAAGATCCGAGGCTTCCGTATCGAACTTGGCGAGATCGAGAGTCGTATTCGTGAAATCGAAAGAGTCAAGGACTGCGCCGTCATAGTACGGGAAGATGCAAACGGCGAGAAGGCGATCTATGCCTACTATGTAAGTGAAGAGGAACTCAGCGCATCTGAGATCAGGGATGAACTTGCAAAGACGATGCCGGATTACATGATCCCGTCGTACATAATGAGGATCGAATCTATTCCTGTCACGCGGAACGGAAAACTGGATCGTAAAAAGCTTCCAATCCAGATCCGAAAAGAGAGTTCTGATAGTGATCAACCGCATACTCCTGAAGAGGAGTTGGTAGCTCAACTTGTTAAAGAGATTCTTCATATCGAAAGCGTAGGCGTGGAGGACAACTTCTTCTATATTGGAGGCAACTCTTTGCGTTCGATTAATCTAGCCTCTCGTCTGAAAGAAAGAGGATACTCTGTTTCTATCTCTGAAATTATGTCTGCACAGACTATTTGGCGTATCAGCCAGTTGATTGCCAATAAAGGAGTGGAGATACATGAAAATGAATGCGATTTGTTCAGGTTCGAAAAGTATGCTGATATTGTCAATTATATCGATATGCAGTACGAGCGGTTTAATCAGTCAATCCTTTCCTCTGGTGAGGAAATGGTCTATCCTCTTTCTCCGGTACAACGACAGATGATCGTTGTTGGAGCATTGAGTATGCGAGCGGCATTTAAACTTGACTTCAAGGTTGATACAAACCGCTTGAAGAGAACTATGATTTCTCTTATCAACGAGCAGGGACTATTCAGAACTGTTGTCAGCAGAAGGGGAAATAAAAGGTTCAACAAGCAGTTCAAACCCTGTAGTGATGTGGACATCCCGTTCATTGATGCATCGTCGCTCACCAAAGAAGAAAAGATGAAACTGGATGGTTATCTGAGAAAACTTTCGGATGTGAGATACAAGCGGATGACGAGAAGAATGCATAACCATGTGCTTTATCAATTTATTATCGTCAAATATGCGGATGATGACTGGTTTTTCTATATGCCGATCAGTCACTTGATCTATGACATGTATAGTGCTGATGTATTGCAGATTCATCTGAATCGCATTTATCGGAATAATGGTCAGCCGTCAAAGGATAAGATCAATCAATATATCGACTACGTCCAGTGTATGTCTGATGGGCCTAAGGATATCGACTATAAGGGGATGCGCGAATTACTGTGTATTGATGAGCTTGCTACAACGACCACTCTCTGCAAAGACAAGCTAAAGAAAAAGTTTAATGGAGTCTCGTTTACTGTTGATTTGAAAGATACATCACTGGATGTAGATGAAGAGATGCTTTGGACTCTAGCGCACTATATTTTCAATAGAATCTGCTTCTTTGCAACAAAACTGGAGAAGTTCCCATTTGCAACACTGATCTCCCAGAGAAGATACGGAGATAAGGCTTTTTACAACACCATAGGGTGCTTTGCGGATTATATTCGTTTGTGCGACAGCGCAGATAACCCTATTGACTACCAGATGGTGCAAAACTATCTGGAAAGATTGAGCGACCATAGGATCAATCAAATAGGTTTGCTGTGGGGAATCTCCGGCTGGTTTTCATTCCCTAAGACAGGGTTCGAAGAAGCTAGAAAAGTGGCCAAATTAGTACGAAAGACTACTAAAATCTTCACGCCGGCATTTGATCATATTGGTCTGATCGATCTTGTTGCTGATACAGGAAAGCAAGGAGAAGAAAACGGGAATGTCGAGGAATATAAAAAACTAATACAAAACATCATTAATCTGGGCAGTATCGGCTATTCCGGGAAGAAATTTTATGTATCAGCCTTCTGTACAAAAGGAACTGGACAAGCCATGCGCGACTTTGTTCAGAAAGAACTGGATGAATATGTTAAACGCAAATTCGCGAACAAGGCAATGGACAGAGACGATCCGATATATATGGAGTATGTCCAAGGCCAGCTCATGAATTCGTCCGAGAAAAAGGAAAGTGCTGAGGCAGAAAAAGAGGAAGGCGCAGTCAGTATTAAATGAATTCTCTGAATGAGGGTACTCTTTGTGGATGAGGACAGGAAAGAACAGCCGCTGGCTGTTCTTTTCTGATTCTGTGAGATATAATGAGGAACAGTGAGAGTAACGAAATCATGATCAAACGGCTTTTGGGGTCCGTCAGAGAATATAAGAGAGCATCGATCCTTTCGCCGATCCTGGTGACAGGGGAGGTCGTTATGGAAGTGCTTCTGCCTTTTCTGATGGCGAAAATCATCGATAACGGGATCGAAAGATCCGATATGAAGTATGTGTGGCGGATGGGGCTTCTGCTTCTTCTTTGCATGCTCGTCTGCGTGGCTTTTGGCGCGCTTTCGGGACATGCGGCGGCGAAAGCGAGTTCTGGATTTGCGAAGAATCTGCGGCATGACATGTTCGAGAAGCTTCAGAGCTTTTCTTTTTCCAATATTGATAAGTTTAAGACATCGGGCATTATTACGCGTCTGACGACGGATGTGTCGAATGTCCAGAACTCGTATCAGATGATCGTGCGTATCGCGGTGAGAGTGCCGATCATGCTGATCTCGGCGATGTGTGCGTGTTTTTATATCAATACGCGCATGGCACTGATCTTCCTTCTGGTCGCGCCGGTCCTTCTGATCGCGCTGTTCTTCGTTTTCCGGTATGCTTATCCGATCTTCAGAAGGATGTTTAAGAAGATCGATCAGATGAATAATGTCCTTCAGGAAAATGTCAGAGGGATCCGCGTGGTGAAGTCTTTTGTGAGGGAAGACTATGAGACGGAGAAGTTTACGTCGGTATCCGATAGTATCCGAAAAGACTCGGTAAAGGCGGAACGGGTCCTTTATCTCAACAGTCCTCTGATGATGATGAGCATCTATTCGGCCATGCTCCTGATCTCCTGGATCGGCGCGAAACTGATCATCCACGGGGAGATGACCACGGGCCAGCTGTCGAGTATGTTCACCTACATGATGCAGATCCTCCTGAGTCTGATGATGATCTCCATGATCGTCGTCACGATCGTGATCTCGAGGGCTTCGGCGGAGCGTATCGTGGAGATCCTGGAAGAAGAGCCGGATATTACTGATCCAGAAGATCTGGAAAAGGAGATCTCCGATGGATCGATCGACTTCGAGCATGTTTTCTTCAGCTATTCGAAAAAGAAAGAGAAGAGCTGCCTTATGGATCTGGATCTGCACATACGATCCGGCGAGACGGTCGGTATCATCGGCAGTACGGGATGCGGCAAGTCTTCCTTCGTGCAGCTGATCCCGCGCCTTTACGATGTGACGGACGGCTGCGTAAAAGTCGGCGGAAAAGATGTCCGCTCCTACGATCTTGAGCTCATCCGAAATCAGGTGGCGATGGTGCTTCAGAAAAATGTTCTTTTCTCGGGAACGATCAAAGAGAACCTGATGTGGGGAAATCCGGAGGCGACCGATGAGGACATGATCCGTGCCTGTAAGATCGCGCAGGCGGATGAGTTTATCGGATCTTTTCCGGAAGGATATGACACATATATCGAGCAGGACGGAAGTAATGTATCCGGCGGACAGAAGCAGAGGCTCTGCATCGCGAGGGCGCTTCTTAAGGAACCGAAGATACTGATACTGGACGATTCGACAAGTGCGGTCGATACGGCGACCGATGCCCTGATCCAGAAGGGCATGACCGAATATAGGCCGGATATGACGAAACTGATCATTACCCAGAGGATCTCGTCACTGGAATGTGCGGACCGGATCATCGTGATCGATAACGGCCGGATCGACGGGATCGGCACACATGAAGAGCTCTTGCGGGATAACCGCATCTACCGGGAAGTCTTCGAATCCCAGAAGAAGGGAGGTGACCGGTAATGCCTCCTAAGGAAATGCATGAGAATGAATCCCCGTTCTCCAGAAAAAATGTGAAACGGCTCCTGTCCTATGTGGCCGGGAAACACAAGTTCCTGCTGACGGTCGTTTTCGTAAGTATTATCGTTGCTTCCATCGTAGCGGTACTAAGTAATGTCTTTATTAAAGATCTGGTCGATGACTATATCACGCCGCTGGTCAAGAAGGCCGCGACCTCGGGTACGGCGTCGGTGGACTATTCGGGACTTGCCTCCTGGATCCGGAAAGTCGGGATATTGTTCCTGATCGGTGTTATGGTCGAGGTCCTCTATGCCCAGATCATGATGGTCATCTCCAATAATGTGCTCCGAAATGTCAGGGACGACATGTTCCGGCATATGGAGAAGCTTCCGGTCTCTTTCTTCGATACGCACGCTCACGGAGACGTGATGAGCTACTATACCAACGATGTCGATGCCATGAAAAATATGGTCGCCTCGGGTATTCCGGCGATCATCTCTTCCGTGATCACGATCCTCGCCAATCTCGTCGGTATGTTCGTCCTCTGCTGGCAGCTGACGATCCCGGTGCTCATAGGATCTTTCCTCATGATCGCCTTTATCGGGAAAATCGGCGGCAAGAGCGCGAAATACTTCGTCCGGCAGCAGGAGTCCATCGGAGCTCTGAACGGCTATGTTGAAGAGATGGTCAATGGACAGAAAGTGGTCAAAGTCTTCACCTATGAGGAGCGCGCGAAGAAAGCTTTCGACAAGAAAAACGAGGAGCTGTGCAAGAGTTCTATGATGGCCAACACCTTCGGAAACATCATGATGCCGCTTTCGGACAGCATCGGAAGAGTCCTGTATGTCATGGTCGCCTTTATCGGCGGGTTCCTGGCTATCGAGTGCGGTCTATCCGTTGTCACGGTCGGCGTGATCGCTTCGTTCCTGCAGCTGACGAGAGCATTTATCGAGCCGGTATCGCTCCTTTCCGGGCAGATCAACGAGATTAACATGGCCATGGCCGGAGCCAACCGTATCTTCCGCCTGCTGGATGAAAAGCCGGAAGAAGATGAGGGCTATGTCACTATGGTGCGCTGTAAAAAGCAGGGAGAAGAACTGGTCGAGGTAAGCCCGGAAGAGGCCTTGCAGAATGCGGGAAGTAAAGACTTTGTCTGGGCTTGGAAACATCCGCATCAGGACGGAACACTCACCTATACAGAAGTTCTGGGGGATGTGCAGCTTTTCGATGTGGACTTCAGCTACGACGGGAAAAAGCAGGTCCTCTACGATATCTCCCTTCATGCGACTCCGGGACAGAAAATCGCATTTGTCGGGGCGACCGGCGCCGGAAAAACGACGATCACGAACCTCATCAACCGGTTTTACGATATCGCGGACGGGAAGATCCGCTATGACGGGATCAATATAAATAAGATAAAGAAAGCGGACCTTCGCCATTCTCTGGGGATCGTCCTTCAGGACACAAATCTTTTTACCGGTTCGGTCATGGAGAATATTAGATACGGAAATCTGTCGGCGACGGACGAAGAGTGCATCGCGGCAGCCAAGCTTGCTAATGCACACGATTTCATCAGTAAGCTCCCGGACGGGTACGATACTGTCCTCACGTCCAACGGAACGGATCTTTCGCAGGGGCAAAGGCAGCTGATCGCAATTGCCAGAGCAGCGGTCGCTGATCCGCCGGTCATGATCCTCGACGAGGCGACAAGCTCGATCGACACGAGAACGGAAGCGATCGTACAGCGCGGAATGGATTCCCTGATGGAGGGGCGGACCGTGTTCGTGATCGCGCACAGGCTCTCCACGGTAAAAAACAGCGAGGCGATCATGGTGCTGGAAAATGGCCGAATCATCGAGCGGGGCGGCCATGAGGCGCTGATCTCGGAGGGCGGAAAGTACTACCAGCTCTATACCGGAGCTTTTGAATTAGAGTAAAAGTATAAAGTTTCAGCAGAGTTTGAAAGACTACATTTGTTGGTATATAATAGCCGTATGTAGAAATCAAGGGGAAAGGAAGAGGAGATCATTTAGGATCGTTGTTTTACTATTTGTCGTTTGGCAGCTTCAAAGGTAAATCGGATACATCATCTTAGTTTCAATCAACTTGATGCATTAATTCTGTGGCTCGTATCTGTCGGCAAACCAGAGCGGGTGTAGGTATTGGGGAATACAAAGCAGAGCGATTGCTTAACATGTAATTGAAGCGACAATAAAACAATTGGTGCTATACATTCAGGACTTAGGTATGGCAAATGTCGTTATTGTTACCCATTGGCTAGATGGGGACGTTGTTCCGTACGTTAGAATCGGATCAGAACTTTCAAGAAGAGGACATGATGTTACTCTGGTCACGCACTGTCATTTCGCGGAAATGGCGAAAAAAGCGGGCCTTCAATTCCGGGCATGGGATACCCCGGAGGAGTTTGCGCGCCTTGTCGATCAGATGCAGCTCAATAAAGATGACAATTCTTTTCAGAGCAACAGTTTCTCGTATGAATCAAATCCATTTCGACAGAGTACAGAGAATCTGGAGATCCGCCTTCGTGAGTATCGGATCGTAGATGAAGTAAGTCAGAGGCCGGATACGGTATTCCTCTGCAAGAGCCGCTCGAGCGTGGGCGCGTATCTGGTGGCAGAGAAAAGAGGCCTGCCGCTGGCGACCGTCGTCGGATATCCTTCCGAAGTGGCGAGCATGCTGATCTACGAGGATCTTGAGGGAAAGAAGGATCTTCCGAGATTAAATGAACTGCGAAAAGCGGTGGGGCTCCCACCTATCGATTCCTGGCTTCAGTGGGAGAGCAGCGCCAAGATGACACTGGCGCTGTGGCCGGAGTGGTACGATCAGATCGACGATAAGTGGCCGACGAAGATCGAACCGGTCGGATTTCCGCTCGAGCAGGGAAAAGCAGCCTTCAAGAGAGACATTCCGGAGGATTTCTCCAAGTGGCTAAAAGAGAATCCGAATCCGATCCTGATCACTGGTGGAACCACCAAGCTGATCGATAAGAGCTTTTACACGAACAGTATCGAGGCGTGCGGGCTTCTCGGACAGCCTACGGTGCTGCTGTGCCAGTACGAAGAATTCCTTCCCTCCAAGCTTCCTGACAATGTTGTCTGGTATAAATACATCCCGCTGGATGAGATCATGCCGAAACTTTCTGTCCTGATCCATCACGGGGGCGTGGGTACGGTAACGGGTGGACTCGCCACAGGCATCCCGCAGTTGATCCTGCCGGGGTACGTGGACAGGCCGTATAACGCCACATTGATCAAAGAACTGGGCGCGGGAGATTATCTCCTTCCCGGAAACTGGCAGCCGGAGAGGATCGCCGAGATGGTGAAGAGCCTCGAAGACGAAAGTTTCCGCACATCCTGCGCGAAGTATGTTCAGAAGATGAAGGAGAACCGCGGTATTTCTGTAGCCGCAGACCGTGTCGAACAGATGCTCGGAAAAAAAGAGTATATCTATTCGATCCGGAGGGGAGAGAAAGCAGAAGAGAAGAAAGAACCGGATCTTCCGGATCAGAAAAAGGAAGCCGGCGGAAAACTGCAGAAGCTGTCTTCTGAGCAGCTTGCGCGTCTGCTTCAGAGTTTAAAGAGAAGAGAAAAAGCAGATCAGGGTTAAGGCCCTGTCTGTTTTCGAGGAATTGCATATGAAAAAAGTTTACCTGACCGTGGACGATGGCCCTTCCGTAGCTCGTAGGGAAAAGGTAGATGTACTTGACCAGTATGGTATACAGGCTATCTGGTTCTGCGAGAAAAGATTCATGGAAGTCCGTCCCGAAGATGTGATCTACACGATCCAAAAAGGCCATATCATCGGAAATCATGCTTCAACGCATTCGCATTTTTCGGAAATGTCTCTGGAAGAATGCGAAAGAGAGATCCGCGAGGCAGATCAGATGATCGAGGATCTCTACGAAAAAGCCGGAGTAAAAAGACCCTGCAAGGTCTTCCGTTTCCCGTTCGGAGACGAAGGCGTGAAAAAGGGCTTTTACGATGTGGAGTATTCGGAAGAAGAAAAGGCGCGGGTCCAGGGGATCCAGAAGGTCTTAAAAGAACTCGGATACCAGATCTTCCCGTTTCCCGGCATTACCTATAAGTATTTCGAGAACTTCCGGGGATCGGAGAGAGTGGACTGGCTTTGGACATACGACGCCATGGAATGGTGTGTCTATCAGGACGATCCGCCGTTCGGTGTAAGGACACTTGACGATGTTCTTGAGATGATGGAGCTGGATCTTCCAGAAAGATGGATGGGATTAAATTTCCCCTATTCGGACGAGATCATCGTCATCCACGATCATCCGCAGACGTCGGATATCTTTGCAGATATTATTAAGGGATTTGTGGATCTGGGACTGGAGTTTGCCAGATTCAGCGATCTTCTTACATAACACAGGATAAGGGCAATGATTTCATTTCATTCATAAAGGGAGAAGGAAAAAATGAAAAATGAAACTATTGAATTATTTGTCTCCGGACGACTGTGTCTTTTCGGTGAGCATAGTGACTGGGCGGGGACGAACCGCACTGTCAATTCGGAGATCGTTCCGGGATGCGCGATCGTGACCGGAACCCAGCAGGGCATCTATGCCCGTGCAAAAAAGTCAGATGTATTTTCTGTGACAAGTACACTCGAAGAGCTGAAAGAAGGCTCCTTCGAATGTCCGATGGACCTTGAGTCGCTGAGTGCGACGGCGCATCAGGGCGGCTATTTCAGCTACGTGGCCGGGGTCGCCTCCTATATGTGTGAATGGTATAACGTCGGCGGAGTATCGATCGAGATCACGAAGAGGGATCTTCCGGTAAAGAAGGGCCTTTCATCTTCGGCAGCGATCTGTGTGCTCGTCGCCCAGGCGTTTAATCAGCTTTATAACCTGAATCTGAACACCAGAGGGATCATGAACATCGCGTACTGGGGCGAGCAGAGGACGCCGTCCCGATGCGGAAGAGTCGATCAGGCGTGTGCCTTCGGACCACATCCGGTCTCGATGGTCTTTGACGGAAATGAGCTCCGTGTGGATCAGATCCCTGTGAAAAAACCTCTTTACTATGTATTCGCCGATCTTATGGCGGAAAAGGACACAATCAAGATCCTCGCGGATCTAAACAGCGGTTATCCCTTCGCCCGAAATGAGAAAGAGAAGACGCTTCACGAGGCACTCGGCGAAGATAACAGAAGGATCACAGCCCGCGCCAGAGAACTCATGAAGCAGGGCGATGCCAGAGAGCTCGGTCACCTCATGACAGAAGCCCAGAAGATCTTCGACACGAAGGTCGCGCCGATGTGCCCGGATGAGCTTTCAGCTCCGGTCCTTCACTCTGTTCTGAATAACAAGACGATCAAGGATCTGACCTACGGCGGAAAAGGCGTCGGCTCGCAGGGCGACGGCACCGTCCAGTTCCTCGCCAAGGATCAGAAGAGCCAGGATGACCTGATCGATTTTCTTAGCCATTCGTTAGGCCTTTCTGCATTCCCGCTGACGCTCAGGCCCCAAAAGGGCATAAGGAAGGCCATTATCCCAGTGGCGGGATTCGGAACGAGACTTTATCCGGAGACGAGATTTACAAAGAAGGAACTGTGCCCGATCGTGGACAGAGACGGACTCGTTAAGCCGATCCTACTGGTCCTTCTGGAGCAGCTCGACATGATCGGTATTGAGGAGATCTGCCTGATCATCAGCCCGGACGAAGAAGAGATGTATACGCAGCTTCTCATGCAGCCGCTTTCGAGGAAACACTATGAGAAGCTTCCTGAGAAAATGAAGGCCTATGAGGACAAGATGGCGAGGATCACGAAGAAGATCAAGTTCGCCAAGCAGTTCGATCCCAAGGGCTTCGGCCATGCCGTTTATCAGGCCGCCTCTTTTGCGGGAAAAGAACCGGTACTTCTTCTTCTCGGTGACACTATCTATAAGAGCAATTCCTCTACGCCGTGCTTAAAGCAGATCGTGGATGCTTATGATACTTACGGAAAATCGATTGTCGCGCTTCAGACAGTCCCGGTGGAGGATGTTTCTTCCTTCGGCGTGTTCTCCGGAACCTGGGACGATCCGGATGAGAGGATCCTCGACTGCCAGATGGTGGTCGAAAAACCGACTCCGGACTTTGCCAGAGAATACCTGACTGTTCCTAGAAAGAAGATGCAGGACCAGTGCTGCGCGGCATTCGGTGCCTATGTCCTTACGGAAAAGATCTTCTCCTATCTCGGCGATGCAGTCCGAAATGACAGAACGAACGCCAAAGGAGAAATCGATTTCACCGATGCTTTTAAGCGGGCGATCGAAAAAAAGGAACTGATCGGATTCCTCGTGGACGGGGAATCCTATGACCTCGGGAATGCGGCGGCCTATCAGGCAGCATTTACCAGCTTTAACACGTGATGAATATATGTAGGATTGGAAGACGACAATAATGAATGACGATCAGAAGAAGCATCTTCTTCTGCAGAAGCTTCTTACAAAGAAGAGGAGCGAAGCAGAGGAAGATGCGAAGACACAAGAAAGAATAAAGAAGACGGAATATCCATTATCTATGGTACAAAGAGGCATCTGGATGGACTGCCTGATCGATCCGGATAATGCGGTGTATAACATCCCTTTTGCATGTAAGATCAAAGGACCCCTAGAGATAGATGCCATGAAAGAGGGAATAAGAAGGATTATCGCACGCCACGAAGCCTGGCGCACCGTCATCTGTAAAAATGGTGAGGATGTTTTTCAGAAGATAAAAGAAGAAGTTGAACTCGACTTCCGCTACTTCGATAAGCGGGGGCAGGGTTATAAAGAAGATGATGTCGCAGAAGAGGGAAAGAGATTCGTCTCCGAGCCTATCGATCTCGAGAACGGCCCGCTTGTGCGGTTCGCGCTGTATCAGACCGAAGACGAACTGTTTTACTTCGTGCTCTGCGGTCATCACATCGTATATGACGGTCCTTCGGAAAACCTTTTCTGTGAGGAACTGTCGAAGGAATACTCTTCAGTGATCAGAGGCGAAGGATCTCCGATCGAAGATCCGAAGATCTGCTACGGCGATTATGCGGAAGATGTCCTGGCGAAGATGGAATCAAAGGAGATCCGATCCCAGATCGAATACTGGAAAACAGAGCTTACAGGGATCGATCCGACGGAGTTTCCGACCGATCACGTCCGCCCGGCACTTCGAAGCAGTGTTGGCGGCATGATCTATTTCGATGTTCCGGAAGAAACGGAAAAGAAGATCAGAGAATATGCCATCTCACGGAAGGTGACCGTGAATGTCGTACTCTTTTCGGTTTTGAACTGTCTTCTGCAGTTTTATACACGAAGTGAGAATATCTCTGTCGAGATCACGGTCGCAAACCGCGAGGAAGAAGAGATGGAGAAGCTTCTGGGCTGTTTTATCAATAACCTGATCATCGTGACAGAGATGCATCCGGAAATGACTTTTGACGAAGTTGTCGCGGCGACAAAAGAAAAGCTCTACAGCGCACTAGGAAGAAGAGATGTGCCGCTAGAGACACTGGTGGAAGCGGTAAATCCGCCAAGGGATCTGAGCCGCACACCTTTTTCTGAAGTCGGGTTTAACTATAATCCGAGAAGCAGAATGGAGCTGTTCCTGGACAACTGCACCTGCGAAGCTTTCGGCCTCGGAGATTTCGTTGTGCTGTCTGATGTGAACTTTCAGATCCACGACGCCGAGTCGCTCTACGGCTTTGTGGAATATAACCGCTCTCTTTATGAAAAAGAAACGATCGAGAGGATCTTGTCGCTGTATCTGATCCTGATGAATACACTTCCCGATGTACCTGGTGAGAAGATCGGGAATATCGAGGCGGTAAGTGATACCGAAAGGAAGAAGATCCTTACGGAGTTTAATCGCGAAAGAGCATCCAGTCCGATTGAGAAAACGGTCGTGGATCTTTTCGAGGAGCAGGTGAAAAAGACACCTAAGAATATCGCGATCGTCTTTGAAAACAGAAAACTTACCTATAGGGAATTAAATGAAAAGGCCAACTGGCTATCGCATCTTCTTCGGGAGAATTATGGCGTAAGACCCGGGGACTTTGTCGCGGTCATCTGTGAAAGAAGTATCGAGATGATCACTGCGATCTACGGTGTTCTAAAATCCGGCGGCGCGTACCTGCCGATCGATCCGACCTATCCAGAGGACAGAATATCGTATATGCTTTCGGATGCATCCCCGAAGGCGGTCGTCACCTATCAGGCGGAAGTATCTACGAGCCTTCCGGTGATCGATCTGGGAAAGGATGTCTTTTCGGAAAAAACAGAGGATCCAGAGCATATCGCTTCAGGAGAAGACCGCGCCTACTGTATCTATACTTCCGGTACTACCGGAGAGGCAAAAGGTGTGCTGATCCGCCATAGAAATCTGGCCGCATATGTCCAGCAGTTTATCGATTATTATAGGATAAATGAACATTCTGTCATCCTACAACAGGCGTATATCGGCTTTGATACGTCTGTCGAGGAACTGTATCCTGCGCTTTTGAGCGGTGGCCGGATCGTCGTGGTGGATAAGGAACACTTACTCGATGCAGAAAGACTGAAGAAGACGATCGTAAGTGAAGGGATCGATCTGATCAGCTGCTCTCCGCTTCTCATCAAGGAGATGGATTATCTAAAGGAAACGAAAGTGAGAACACTGATCTCCGGCGGCGATGTGCTGAAGAAAGAATATTTCGAAAGCCTTCGTGATTCGGATATCTCGATCTATAACACCTATGGACCGACGGAAGGAACGGTATGCGCTACGTATTACAAGATCGACTATAACGATGAGAACGTAAATATTCCCATCGGAAGACCGATATCCGGCGCGCGGGTATATATCCTGAACCATATGTCGCTGTGTGCGGTTGGTGTACCGGGTGAACTGTGCATCGCGGGATCGGGTGTCGCCGAAGGGTATCTCAATCGTCCGGATCTTACCGCGGAAAAGTTTATAGACGATCCGTTCTTCGGAGGAAAGATGTACCGTACAGGCGATCTGGCCAGATGGCTCCCGAACGGAAATATCGAGTATCTCGGAAGGATCGATGAGCAGGTGAAGATCCGGGGATTCCGTGTCGAACTCGGCGAGATCGAGAGCCGGATCTTATGCTTCCCGGGGATCAGAGACTGTGCGGTGATTGCAAGGACCGATGCTTCAGGCGAAAAAGCGATCTATGCATACTATGTGACGGATCAGGAGATCAGTATTTCGGATGTTCGTGATCATATCGCTGCGGCCCTTCCGGAATATATGGTCCCTTCCTACATGATGAGGATCGACGCCCTTCCTGTGAATAGAAGCGGTAAGCTCGACAAGCGGGCGCTTCCGGAGATCGAGGCAAAAACGGATAAAGAATATATCGCACCGAGAAACGAGACGGAGAAGATCATCTGCCGCATTTTCAGTGACATTTTAAACTGCGGGGAAGTCGGCATCAAAGACAGTTTCTTCGCGCTCGGCGGACATTCGCTTCGTGCCACACGTCTTCTGAACCGAATCGAAGAAGAGACCGGTAAGAGGATCGCGCTGAAGGATATCTTCAGCCGTCCAACACCGGAACAGCTTGCGGAAATCGTAAATAGCGAAGGAGAAAATGCATATTCTCCGATTCCGCAGGCAGAAGTAAAAGAATATTATCCGATGTCGTCGGCGCAGAAGAGGACTTATCTCGTCTGCCAGCTCGATCCGAACGGGATCCTCTATAACATGCCGGAAAGCTATAGAATCGAGGGAGATGTGGACCCGGATGCGCTGAAAAATGCCCTGCAGGCCCTGATCGACCGTCACGAGATCCTTCGGACGCAGTTCCTGATGGTGGATGGAGAACCGGTGCAGAAGATCCTTCCGTATGCCGATGCGGACTTTGAATTCATTAAAGATGAGACGACGGAGGAAGCCGAGTTGATCGGATCTTTCGCCCGTCCTTTCGATCTATCTTCGGTACCGCTTTTCCGCGTGCAGCTGGTGGATCGCGGGGACCATTTCCTCTTCAATATGGACACGCACCATATCATCGGCGACGGCATGAGTGCCGGAACTTTTATAAAAGAATTGAACACGCTCTATAACGGCGGCGTTCTGCCTCCTCTTACACATCAGTTCAAAGACTACAGCGAGTGGATGCGCTCCCGGGATCTAAGCGGCCAGAAGGCCTACTGGACCAGTCAGTTCGACGAGGACATCCCTGTACTGGATATGCCTCTCGATTTCGTAAGGCCCCAGGAGCAGAGCTATAAGGGCGCGATGCTTACGGCTCCTTCGGGAAAAGATCTGGCCCGGAAGATCCGCGAGCTCTCTTCCTCGACGGGAAGCACGGAATTCATGGTATTTCTTTCTGCGGCCATGGTGCTTCTCAGTAAGTACAGCCGGCAGGAAGACATCGTTATCGGATCCCCGATCAGCGGAAGAACACATAAAGATACCGAAGAAATGCTCGGCATGTTCGTCAACACCCTGGCTCTGCGCGGGCAGCCGGAAGGGAAGAAGACATATCGTGAGTTCCTCTCCGAAGTGAAGCAGACCTGCCTTAAGGCCTACGAGAACCAGGAATATCCTTTCGAAGAACTGGTGGAAGCGGTCGATGTGGAGCGGGATCTGTCGAGAAACCCGCTGTTCGATGTCATGCTGGTCCTCCAGAATAACGAAGAAGAGAAGATCCGGTTCGGATCTTCCGAGGTCACGATGGCCGAGACAACAGACACCATCGCTAAGATCGACCTGTCCTTCGATATCTGGGAGGAGCAGGGAGAATATATCATCGGAATGGAATACTGTACGGATCTTTTCCGGAAAGAAAGCGCGCAGAAGATACTCTCGCATTTCCTGGTCCTGCTTCAAAAGCTCACGGAATCGCCGGAAGAGCGCCTCGCGGATGTCGAGATGCTGGACGATATGGAACGGGAGCAGGTCCTCGTTGCCTTGAATGCGACAGAGACGGAATACCCGAAGGAGAAGACGGTCGTTGAACTATTTGAGGAGCAGGTCGAAAAGACCCCGGATCATGACGCTGTCGTATTCGAAGGAGAAAAACTCACCTACCGGGAGCTCGATGAAAAAGCGGCGCGCCTGGCGGCCACGCTCCGCGGAAAATACGGCGTCGGCCCGGGCGATTTCGTCGCGATGCTGACGGAAAGAAGTGTAGAGATGCTCGTCGGGATCTTCGGGATCCTTAAGGCGGGCGGGGCATATGTCCCGATGGATCCGACCTATCCGGAGGACCGCATCGCCTATATGCTTTCGGATGCAGCGCCCAAGGCGATCCTGACATATAAGACGAAGATCAGTACGAATATCCCAGTGATCGACCTGGAAAGAACGGAATCGTATTCGGAAAGATCTGAAAAATGCACGAGAGGAAGCACGCCGGAGGATCTTTGCTACTGCATCTATACCTCCGGTACGACCGGACGCCCGAAAGGCGTTCTGATCGAGAATAGAGGCGTTTGTAACCTTGTTACATACTTGAAAAACGCGCTGGAAGTCGATGAAAATGACCATGTTCTGTGGTTCTCGAACTATATCTTCGACGGATCGGTCTTCGAGATGCTCCTGTCGGTCATGAACGGAGCTACACTCTTCATCCCGACGGACGAGACGGTCCGGGATATCGACGCGATGAGAAGATATGTCGCGGAAAATAAGATCTCTATTTCCTATTTCCCGCCCCAGTACTATGAGCAGGGAAAGATCGCGCTTTCAAAATATATCATTACCGCAGGTTCGGCGGCCAGTATGTCGGTCGTCCGCTCGATCCTTCAAAACTGCCATTACATCAATTCCTACGGCCCGACCGAGGCGACCGTATGTATCAGTAACTGGATCGTGGAAAAGGGGCAGGTCCCGGAGAATGTGACGATCGGAAAACCGGTACAGAATGCAAAAGTATATATCGTGCAGGGAAATACGCTCTGCGGGATCGGTGTTCCGGGCGAACTCTGCGTCTCCGGTGCGGGCCTGGCGAGAGGCTATCTGAACCGCCCGGATCTTACCGCGGAGAAATTTGTGGAGAACCCGTTCGGCGAAGGAAGGATGTACCATACGGGCGACCTGGCCAGATGGCTCCCGGACGGAAATATCGAGTATCTCGGACGAATCGACGAGCAGGTGAAGATACGAGGCTACCGTGTCGAACTCGGTGAGATCGACAGTAAGATCCGCGAGATCGAGGAAATAAAAGACTGCGCCGTGATCGCAAGAAATGATATCAGCGGCGAAAAGGCGATCTATGCCTATCTCGTAAGTGAGAAGGAGATCCGCACATCGGAAGTGCGGGATATCCTTTCCGGTTCGCTTCCGGACTACATGATCCCTTCTTACATGATGCAGATCGACAGTATCCCGATGACAAGAAACGGAAAGCTCGATAAGCGCGCGCTTCCGGAGATCGAGGCAAAAACGGATAATGAATATGTTGCGCCGAAAAATGAGACGGAAGCGATCATCTGCAGCATCTTCAGCGAGATCCTCCATGTGGAAAAGGTGAGCGTCAAGGACAGTTTCTTCGCCTTGAGCGGCCATTCCCTCCGGGCCACGCGACTGGTGAACCGGATCGAAGAAATGACCGGAAAACGCCTGCCTCTCAAGTCCGTTTTCAGCAGCCCGACACCGGAGAAACTGGCAGAACTTGTAAGCGGTGATCAGAAGGCGGAGTTCCTCAGTATCCCGCATGCGGAAGAAAAAGAATACTATCCGATGTCGTCTTCCCAGAAGCGCACCTATCTCATCTCCCAGATGGATCCCGACAGCATCCTATATAACATGCCGGAACATCTGATACTTCGAGGACCTGTGGATCCGGAAAAACTTCAGAATGCTCTTCAGACCCTGATCGACCGCCACGAGATCCTTCGGACGCAGTTCCTTATGGTTAACGGCGAGCCGGTCCAGAAGATCCTGCCGCATGTGGACGCGTTCTTTTCGTATCGAAAAGATCCGGTTATGGAGCAGCAGCAGATCATCGAAGAATTCGTTAAGCCCTTCGAGCTAAATAACCCGCCGCTCGTGCGCGTGCAGCTCATCGACCGGGGAGATCACCATCTCCTTTCCATCGATATGCACCATATCGTGGGCGACGGTATGAGCATCGGCACATTTACCAGAGAATTGAATGCACTTTATAACGGGGAAGAACTTCCGGTTCTGACGCATCAGTTTAAAGACTACAGTGAATGGATGAGCAGTAGAGACTTAAGCTCTCAGGCGCTTTACTGGAAACGGCAGTTCGAAGATTCAATACCGGTCCTGGATATGCCTCTTGATTTTATCCGTCCGCAGGAGCAGAGCACCCGCGGATCCATGGTTTTCCTTGATACGGGAACGGACCTTGGAAGAAGGATCCGGGAGCTTTCGCAGAAGTCAGGAACGACGGAGTTTATGGTGCTCCTTTCTGCCGCGATGGTGCTTCTTTCTAAGTACAGCCGGCAGGACGATATCGTCATCGGAACGCCGATCAGCGGAAGAACGCATAAAGATACCGAAGGCATGCTCGGCATGTTTATTAACACGCTGGCCATGCGCGGAAGACCGGAAGGAAAGAAGACATATCTGGAGTTCCTGTCCGAAATCAGGGAGACCTGCCTTAAAGCCTATGAGAATCAGGAATACCCGTTCGAGGAACTTCTGGAGTCTGTTGATGTCGTTCGTGATATGTCCAGAAACCCGCTCTTCGATGTCATGCTGATCCTGCAGAATAACGAAAACGAAGAGATCCGTTTCGCCGGAGTTCAGGCGGAATATGCCGATGCCGAGGACTATGTGGCGAAATTCGACCTGACCTTCAATATCGGGGTGGGCGAAGACGACTATCAGATCGGACTGGAATACTGCACGGATCTTTTCACGAAGAAAAGTGCCGAGCTGATCCTGACGCATTATCTGGAGGTCCTAAATGAGCTGACGAGATCGCCGGAAAAACGCATTGAAGATGTCCGCCTGATCAGTGAATGCGAGAAGGCGAAGATCACGAAGGAGTTTAACGAAACGGATACCGAATATCCGCGTGACATGACGGTGGTCGAGCGCTTCGAAGAACAGGTCAGGAAGACCCCGGAGACCGTTGCGGCGGTATATGGAGAGGAGAGCCTCACCTACCGCGAATTAAACGAAAGAGCAAATCAATTGGCGCATACACTTCGGGAAAAGTACGGCGTGGGACCGGATGATTTTGTCGCCATGTTCACGGAAAGAAGCCTGGAGATGCTCGTGGGCCTCTATGCCGTTCTTAAAGCCGGCGGTGCCTATGTGCCGATGGATCCGGCCTATCCGAAGGAGCGCACCGACTATATGCTTTCGGACGCAAAGCCGAAAGCGATCCTGACCTATCAGGCGAAGATCGAAGCCGATGTTCCGATCCTTCCGATGGAGGACCCGACGATCTATTCCGATCGAAAAGAAGATCCCGAGCACGTAAACGATCCGGAAGATCTTATGTACTGTATCTATACCTCTGGTACGACGGGACGACCGAAGGGCGTCATGATCAAGCACAGAAATGTCGTCAACTATTCGCATGTCTGTGAAAAGAGCACGATGGCCTATGCCTACGAAAAGAAGCTTTCCCGCTTTGTTTCCGTGACCAATATGGTCTTCGATATCTTCGTTACGGAAGCCGTTACCACACTATGTAACGGGCTGACCGTCTATATCGCAAAGAGCGAAGAACAGTCAGAACTCGATGCCTTCGAAAAGCTTGTAAAGAACAATGACATCGAGATACTTCAGACGACGCCGAGCCGCATAAAGGGCTTCTTCGCACAGGATCCGGAGACGAAAGTCTTCTCCGGCATGAAGTACATCATGCTCGGCGGCGAAGCGGTCACACCGGATGTGGTGGCCCGACTGCACGCGGCCTCGGATGCGGTGGTCGAGAATGTGTACGGGCCTTCGGAGACGACCGTATGGTCCACCTGTTTTACGGCCGAACGCGATGCTCTCAGTATTCCGATCGGAAGTCCGATCTGTAATACACAGATATACATCGTCGATAAAGATAACCTCTGCGGGATCGGCGTGCCCGGTGAGCTCTGCATCTCAGGCGACGGCCTCGCCCGAGGCTATCTGAACCGCCCCGATCTGACAGAGGAGAAGTTTGTGGAAAATCCCTTCGGAGAAGGAAGGATGTACCATACCGGCGATCTGGCAAGATGGCTTCCTGACGGAAACATCGAATATCTTGGCCGAATCGATGAACAGGTCAAGGTCAGAGGCTTCCGTATCGAACTCGGTGAGATCGACAGCCGGATCCGGGAGATCGAAGGTATTAGCGACTGCGCCGTGATCGTGCGAAGCGAAGCAAGCGGAGATAAAGCGATCTACGCGTATCTCGTAAGCGATAAGGAGATGGATCTGTCATCGGTAAGAGATGCTCTCGCCAAAACGCTTCCCGAGTATATGGTCCCGTCGTATTTTGCTCAGATCGGGAAAATCCCGGTAAACCGAAACGGAAAGCTCGATAAACGGGCGCTTCCGGATATTGAGGCGAAAGCAGGGATCGAGTATGTCGCTCCACGAAATGAACTGGAGCGTACGATCGCTTCTGTATTTGAAGAGATGCTGGGGATAGAAAAAGCCGGCATCAACGACAATATCTTCGAACTGGGCGGAAACTCCCTGAAGATCATCCGCATTTCTTCAAAGCTCAAGCTTCTGAATATTCCGGTTTCTACAAAAGACCTGCATACGCATACGACGATCGCCCAGCTTTCGGAGTTCCTCGGCGCTTGCTTTGAAGATCTTCCGGTGGATGCTTCGGGTAAGGCCGATACGTCGAAGATCTCGGTCACCATGTTCGAGCCGCAGGTCCTGGAAGGAAAGAAGATCGTAAACGACAGTGTTCTGGAGGCAATTGAAAAATACAAGCACAATCTGGACGGAAAGAACGTCGTGAAGAGCTTTACTCCGAACTATATGCAGAATTACTATCTGCATCTTTCGGTCGAGGATACGTCCATCATCGGTGTCTGTCTGAATGTGTCGGGCGTAGCTCTTTCGGATCTGAAGACCGCTCTTACTAAGATGGTCACGGACCAGAGCGCGCTTCGGACCTGCTATTCCGATGAGACGGAAAAATTGACCGAGTACGGAGCTGGCGCATGGGAGATCCCCTATATTACGGCATCCCAGGCAGAAAGCCGGCAATCCGTATCGACCTGTCTTTTCAAGCATGAGGTAAAAGACGGGACGGATATTCTTCCGGTCATCCTGATCGCAGGAACAGTGGGCGGCGATCTCGAAGTATATATCGCAGCCAATCACGCACTGTGGGATCGAAGCAGCTGCGATATCGTATCGGATCTTTTGGAAACGTATCTAAAAGATCCGGAAGGCGCGAGATCTCCGGATCTATCCTACAGTGACTATGTGATCCGAAGAAGTTCCTCCGGGGTCTCTTCCCATGAAAAAGAATCGCAGGACTATATTCACCGCACGATCGATGCATATAAGGCAAGATCGGCTCAGGCATACGTCAATAAGGCTTTCAGCGTAACGCTCAAGCGAAAAGAAAACGAGAAATACGATGTGGCCTGGCTGATGGGAAAGTTCAGCCGGATCAGCGATGCCGAAGACTTAAGCGCGATCCCGTTCTTCATGCTCTATCACTGCCGAGATGAAAAATCGGTCAACACGCTCGGCTATTACATCGACTATGTACCATGTGTGTTCGATAAGGACAAGCAGGTGATCCGCTTCTACGATGAAGCCATCCGGAAGCTGGAAGAGGGGAGTGCGGAATACCGCTTCCTCTGCGATGAATATGCGGCGGGGATCTGTGACGATATTCCCATGGTCAACTTGAAGGAATCGATCGATGATCTGAAACGAGAGGATATCGGCATGATCGAGATCTACGACATGGGGAAAGAGAATGCGCAGGAAGGCATCGAGTGCTGCCTTGACGGAGATCTCGTCTATGTGGGCATGGGATTTCATATGAAAAATGTTTCGGATGAAGAATTCATGGAAAGGATCCAGAAAGCTTTCTCGATCCTATGACGATCATAAACGTGTTAATCAAAAAAAGAGAAAATAACGGAGGTTTAAGATGAGTAGATTTTTTGGAAAAGAAAGAGACACAAAGGAAGTAACGCTGACGGGTCTTTTCGAGAAGCGGGCGGAAGAAAACCCGGGAAAAGAGGCCCTGAAATTCCATGACACGAGCATGACCTACAGCGAGGTGAAAGATGCGGTCATCCGCCTTGCGGCGCTCCTTCAGAAAAACGGCGTGGGAAAAGAGTCGCTCGTCGGTATCTACATGGACCGCTCCGAGAAGATGATCATCTCGCTTCTTTCCGTCATTAAGGCGGGAGGCGCCTATGTTCCTCTTGATCCGGCGCATCCGGTGGAGAGAAATAAGTACATCATCGAAAAGTCCCACATCGGCACGATCCTTTCCGAGGAGAAATATAAGGACACTTTCGATGGCAGTTCCAAAGTCATCTGCGTTGACAGCATCTGGGAGGACATTAGAAACGGGGAGAAGGCCGAGTGCGAAGATCTTCTTTCGGGCGGACACCAGCTGGCCTATGTAATCTTTACATCCGGTTCCACAGGAAATCCGAAGGGCGTTGAAGTCGAGCATGAGGGAATGGTCAACTACCTTCTGAGTGTCAGCGAAAATCTCGGTCTTAACGGATCGGAGAGAGGCCTTACTGTAGTAACGATCACCTTCGATATCTCGATCTCGGAGATGTTCCTGCCTCTTATTAACGGCGGCACACTAGTCGTTGCGGATAACGAGACCGCAAAAGACGGAGATAAACTTACGAAACTGATCGAAGAAGAGAGAATCGACCTTTGCGGTTTTACGCCTTCTACGGCATATATGCTTCTTTCCGCAGAGATCAAGTCCCTTTCCGGAATGAAGATGCTGATCGGCGGCGAACCATGGAATATCAGCCTGGCGCAGGACCTTCTGGACCTCGGATGCAGCCAGCTCTGGAATGTTTATGGCCCGACGGAGACCACGATCTATTCGACGATGTATCAGATCAGAAAGGAAGATACCTATATTCCGATCGGCTCTCCGATCGATCAGACCGATATCTATGTGCTCGATTCGGACATGCATCCGGTCGAAGGAGATGCGGAAGGTGACCTTTATATCGGCGGCATCGGTGTGGCCAGAGGCTACTTTGAAAATAAAGAACTGACTGACGAGCGCTTCATCTCAAATCCGGTCGATCCGGAGCGCGGCAGGATCTATAAGACCGGTGATATCGTTAAGTGTGTAAACGGCAAAGATATCGTATACATCGGCCGAAGCGACTTCCAGGTCAAAGTGCATGGTTACCGTATCGAGCTCGGGGAGATCGAGACGATCCTCATGAAGCACAGTGAGGTCGCACAGGCGGTCGTCGTCGTCTCCGGCGAGAATGCGGAAGCGAAGATCAAAGCATTCATCAAGACGAAGGGCGAAAGCAGGCCGTCGGTCGAAGAGATCAAGAAATTCGCGGAAGAAAGACTTCCGTACTACATGGTACCGAATCTTTTCCGTTATGTGGATGAGTATCCGATGACGGCGAATCTCAAGGTCGACCGGAAAGCTCTGATGAATATGGAAGACGAGACTTCGGGAAATGAGGCCGAATTCATCGCACCGCGAAATGAAGTCGAAGAGATGATCGCGGATATCTGGAAAGAACTGCTGAATGTCGAGAAAGTCAGTGTACGCGACGACTTCCTCGTCCTGGGCGGCCACTCGCTTCTGGCGAACCGTCTCGTCAAGAAGATCAATAAAGCATTCGGAACAGATATCGCGCTGGTCGAAATCTTCTCCCACGACATGACTGTCGAAGAGATGGGCAATCTCGTTGAAGAGAACCTCCTTTCCGGCCTTTCGGAAGAAGAGATCGAAGCTTTACTGAATGAGGGATAAGATATGGCCGACTTTATTCTGGTGACACATTGGACCGGCGGAGATGTCTATCCGTTCATCCGATTCGGAAAACTTCTTACCGAAGAAGGACATCAGGTGACGATCCTGACGCACTGTGTCTATGAAGAAAAAGCGAAGGCCGCAGGTCTTCGATTTCTCCCTGTGGATACGGCAGAAGAATATAAAGATCTCAACCGGGATCTTTCTATGCTTACCGATCCGATCGGAAGAAAAGACGAATATCTTCGCTTTCACAGTCTTTACCACGGAAAAGAAAGGCTCCTTCGCGAAGTGGGTCTGATCGAAAAGGTATTGACGCCGGAAAGCATCATTATCGCGCGCCACAGATCGAGTATCTCCGGACTTCTGGCGGCGGAAAAACATCATCTCCGATATGCATCCATGATCCTCGCGCCGAACTATTTTTCGCACATGGAGCTGCACGATGAGCTTTTCGGAGAAGCGTTCTGCGTAGATATAAATGCAGCAAGAGAGGTGCTCGGTCTTCCGCCGATCACGGACTGGAAGGACTGGACCTATTCTCCGAAGACGATCCTCTGCGGCTGGCCGGACTGGTATTCGGGAAGGGATGAGACATGGGCGGACAGCGCCGTCCCGATCGGATATATCCCGGATCCGGATATAAAAGATAACTACGAATTCGGGGAGACGATCGGATCTTTTCTAAAAGAAGCCGAAAGGAAAAACGTAAAGACTGCGATCGTCACCGGCGGAAGCAGCCGGATGGTAAGCAAAGACTTCTATTCTACGGCGATACGTTCCTGTATTCTCGCCGGTGTTTCTACCATCGCGGTCACGCCCTATGACGAATTCATTCCGGAGGATCTGCCGGATACGGTTCTGTGCGTGCATTCTGCGCCGATTAGAGATATCATGAAGAAGGTCGATATCGTGGTCCATCACGGTGGTATGGGCACCATCAGCGAAGCGATCGACGCCGCGATTCCGCAGATCATTCTGCCACACTTGACAGATGGTCCGGATAACGCAGACCGCCTGGCCGCACTGGGGATCGCGTCGAAGTTCCCGCCGAAGATGTGGGATCCGGAAAAGATTGCGGAGAGTATCCGTAGGTGGCTTTTCGAAGAGGACAGAAGTATCTGCATCAGATACCAGAACATGAATCAGGATACTTATGCCGCAAAGCCCTGGAAGGACGTACTTTCACATCTCGTGCCGTATGAGCTTCCGGAGCAGAGAGAAAAGCGTGCGGCGGTAAGGAAAGACGAAACATCTTCTCGTAAAGAAGAGGTGCTGAAAAAACAGGTGTCAAGGGAAATGCTTCTCAAGCTCATGAAAAAGAAGCAGGAAAGCAAAGAGAACTGACAGATAGGACAGGAAGACATGGTTTACCAGTATGCAGTAAACATCAGCGATATCCGGGAGATCCGGGAAGTTCCGGATCTTCTGGAACTTGTCTCTTCCGAGAGAAAAGGCAAGATCGCGCGTTTTCGTTTTGAAAAGGATAAGATCCGTTGTCTTTTTGCGGAAGTGCTGCTTCGGTATGCTTTGCAGAACCAGTACGATATCTCTAATCCGGTGATCGGCCGGGATCAGTATGGGAAGCCTTATCTTGCCGATCATCCAGAACTGTTCTTTAATCTTTCACATTCCGGAGACTGGGTCGTATGCGGTATCGGAGACCAGAAACTGGGGATCGATGTAGAGAGAATGGAACAGATCGATCTGTCAATTGCAGACGACCAGTTTTCCATGGAAGAGGCTACCTATCTTTCTTCCCTTCCGAAAGAAGAAAAGCTCTCTTCTTTCTACACGATCTGGACGCTGAAGGAAAGCTTTACCAAGTTGGACGGTCGCGGACTGGGCATTCCTCTGAATTCGTTTTCCTTCGAATTAATAGACGGAAAAGTCGGTCTTTTTCTGAATGGAAAACGCGAGGAAAGATTTCAGTTTCAGACCCGTGATCTGGATGAATTGCATAAGATGTCCATCTGCGTAGATGCCGGGGAGAAACCCTCTTCGATCGGCGATCTTTCTGTTCTTTCGGTCGGGGAGCTCTATCAATGGAAATGTCGTGTTTTCAGGTAGTTTTAATTCTGCGTTAGTCCTTTTGCGGTCTTGATAAACAGATTATAGAAGCGGTATAATTATACCTAGGAGTAGCAGTGGGGTTGAAAAGTTGATAAGTAGGAGTGCTTATCAGCAAATGATGGCAAAATCATAATTCGACAAATAATTCAGAACATAATCCGAAGTCTTTTCCGGGTCTTCTCACAATGGGGGTGAAGAGGATCCATTTGAAGGCAATTGGCGTTTATGTGAGAGTTTGTTATTCCACAATACTAACAATTTAATGGCAGAGGAAGAAGTTAGCTGCAGGCAAAGGCGGCTTTCCGGTTCCTTCGCCGACGCTTGTTTTGCTGTGCCCAAAACACATTATTTTCGAGCGTGAAAAAGAAAATTGGTCAGGAGTAGTATGTCATGGAAAACAATGATCGGAAGCAGTTGTTAATGAAGCTTCTTGCGAAAAAGCAGGGAGAGAAAAAAGTTTCGGAAAAGAAGGAGTTAGAGCGTTCTGGGAAGACGAAATTCCCGCTTTCGATGGTTCAGCGGGGCATCTGGATGGACTGCCTGATCGACCCGGATTCCGCCGTCTACAACATCCCGTTCGCGAGCAGGATAAAAGGAAAGATCGACCTTGTTGCTTTTACTGAAGGTTTAAGACGGATCATCCGGAGGCACGATACCTGGAGGACCGTCATCTGCAAGGAAGGCGATGAAGTTTACCAGAAGATCCTTCCAGATGTGGATCTGGATTTTAGATTCTTTGACAAAAGATCCGATCACTGTACGGAAGAGCTTATCGCGGAAGAAGGTAAACGATTTGTCGCGGAGCCGATCGATCTTGCACATGGGCCGCTCGTCCGCTTCGCGCTTTATCAGGCGGAAGAGGAGCTTTACTATTTCATACTTAGTGCCCACCATATCATCTACGACGGACCATCAGAAAACCTCTTCTGCCAGGAACTGTCGAAAGAGTATTCCGCGGCGCTCCATCAGACAAAATCCGACGTGGAAGAGCCGGAGATCAGCTATGGCGACTACGCCGAATTTAATCTTTTAAGTGAAAACTCCGAAGAGTTCGACCGTCAGCTTTCCTACTGGAAGAAAGAACTTTCGAATATCGAGCCGACCGAGTTCCCGACGGATCATGTGCGGCCTTCTGTCCGTATCAGCGACGGCGGCATGATCTATTTCGATATCCCGAAGGAAATCGAGAAGAAGATCAGGGACTGTGCTGTTTCCTGCAAGGTCACGGTGAACGTGATCCTTTTTGCCGCATTAAACTGCCTTCTGAACCTCTATACCCGGAGCGAGACGGTCTCTGTGGAGATCACGGTTGCGAATCGGGAAGAGGAAAAACTGGAAAACCTTCTCGGATGCTTTATCAACAATCTGATCATCGTGACGGAAATCAATCCGAAGATGTCTTTCCACGAAGTGGTAGATGCGACCAAGGAGCGGATATACGGCGCTTTGGAGCATAAAGATGTGCCGCTCGAAACCCTGGTAAAGACTATAAATCCGCCGCGTGACTTAAGCCGTACACCATTTTCCGAAGTCGGCTTTAACTATAACCCCAGAAGCAGAATGGAACTGTTTTTGGAAGGCTGTGTCTGTGAAGAATTCGGACTTGGTGACTTTGTGGTCCTGACGGATGTCAATTTCCAGATCCACGATGCAGGTTCGCTTTGGGGATTTGTGGAGTATAACCGTTCTCTCTATGAAAAAGAGACGATCGAGAGGATCCTGTCGCATTACCTGATTGAGCTTGATCAGCTGACGGAGGATCCGGATCAGCAGATCGGTCAGATGGAAGTGGTCTCTTCGGAAGAAAAAGAGACGATTCTTCACCATTTCAACAACACATCCGAAAGCGCGCCTTCGGATAAGACGATCGCGGAACTTTTCGAAGAGCAGGTAAAAAAGACACCGGAAAACATTGCGGCCGTTTTCGAAGAAGAGTCATGGACCTATGCGCAGCTGAACGAAAAGGCCAATCAGATCGCCTGGAGGTTAAGAAAGCTGGGCATAAAGCCGGATGATCTTGTCGCGATCATCTGCGAGAGAAGCCTTGAGATGATCGCCGGTATCCTCGGTATCCTGAAGTCCGGCGGAGCATATGTACCTATGGATCCTTCCTATCCGGAAGACCGTATCGCTTATATGCTGAACGATGCGGGAACAAAAGCCATTCTGACATATAAGGCCGAGGTGAAGACGGAGATCCCTGTGATCGATCTGGGATCGAAGGAGACCTTTGAAGGCGATAAGACGGATCCGGATCACGTGAATTCTTTGAATGACCTTTGCTACTGCATCTATACTTCCGGAACATCGGGTGAGGCCAAGGGCGTTCTGATCGAGCAGAGAAATCTCTCTTCGTATGTCTGCCAGTTCATATCCTACTACGGAATTACGTCTGGCTCCGTGATCCTCCAGCAAGCCTATGTCGGCTTCGATACCTCAGTCGAGGAGATCTATCCGGTGCTCCTTTGCGGCGGCCGGATGGTAATCGTAGAGAAAGAGCATCTTCTGGATCCGAAGAAACTGAAAGAGACGATCCTTCGAGAAAAGATCAACATTATCAGCTGTTCTCCGCTTCTGGTCAAGGAGATGGACTACTTAGCAGAGACCGGCGTGAAGATTCTCATCAGCGGCGGTGATGTGCTGAAGAAAGAATACTTCGACAGCCTGAAAGATACGGATATCCGTATCTATAACACCTATGGACCTACTGAAGCGACGGTCTGTGCATCGTACTATCCGGTCGATCTTTCGGCCGACAACAGCATTCTTCCGATCGGAAAGCCGATCGACAACAGCCGGATCTATATCAGAAATAACGATGCTCTCTGTGGTATCGGTGTGCCCGGTGAGCTCTGTATCGCAGGCTCCGGCATTGCAAGAGGCTACTTGAACCGTCCGGAACTGACGGAAGAGAAGTTTGGAAAAGACCCGTACGCGGACGGCAGGATGTACCATACCGGTGACCTGGCCAGATGGCGTCCGGATGGAAATATCGAATACCTCGGTCGAATCGACGAGCAGGTGAAGATCCGTGGTTTCCGTGTGGAATTAGGCGAGATCGAGAGCCGTATCCTGGAGATTAACAATGTTACAAACTGCGCAGTGATCGCACGTTCAGACGATAATGGGGAGATGGCGATCTTCGCTTACATCGTGAGTGATCAGGACCTCTCAGTGACCGGAATCCGTGATGAATTGAGCAGAAATCTTCCGGATTACATGCTCCCGTCCTATCTGATGAGGATCAAAAAACTCCCCGTCACGCGAAACGGAAAACTCGATAAGCGTGCCCTTCCGAAGATCGAGGCCAAAACAGGAAATGAATATGTCGCACCGACAAATGACCTCGAAGATGTGATCTGCCGCATATTCAGCGAGATCCTGAATGTCGAAAAGGTCGGTATCAAAGATAGCTTCTTTGCCCTGGGCGGACATTCCCTTCGTGCGACAAGACTTGTCAACCGGATCGAAGAGCAGACCGGGAAGCGTCTTCCCCTGAAGACGATCTTCAGTGATCCGACGCCGGAGGAACTTGCGAAGATCCTTCAAAGTGAACTGGGTACGGAGTATGCATCGATCCCCCGTGCCGAAGAAAAGGAATACTATCCGATGTCCTCTGCCCAGAAAAGAACCTATCTGGTCAGCCAGATGGATCCGGACGGGATCCTCTATAACATGCCGGAAAGTTACCGTCTGACAGGGGATTTGGATCCGGAAGAATTAAAAGAAGCGATGCAGAAAGTCATCGACCGTCATGAGATCCTTCGGACGCAGTTCCTGATGGTAAACGGTGAGCCGGTGCAGAAGGTCCTTTCCCATGTGGACGCGGATTTCGAATACTTCCGCGATACAGAAACACCGGAAGAAGACCTGATCGCTTCCTTCATCCGTCCATTTGATCTCGGTAAGCTCCCGCTTGTCCGTCTCCAGCTCATCGACCGTGGAGATCACCACCTTCTGAGCCTGGATATGCATCATATCGTCGGCGACGGAATGAGTGCAGTTACATTCACACAGGAGCTGAATGCTCTTTATAACGGAGAAGAGCTGCCGCCTCTTACGCACCAGTTCAAGGACTATAGCGAATGGATGAGAACGAGGGATCTGTCTTCCCAGGCAGAATACTGGAAGAGCCAGTTTGAAGAGGATATCCCTGTCCTCGATATGCCTCTGGATTATATTAGACCTCAGGGGCAGAGCTATAAAGGCGGAATGGTCTCTTTGACTACGGATAAAGAACTGGGTGAGAAGATACGGGATCTTTCCGCGAAGACCGGAAGTACGGAATTTATGGTATTCCTGTCTGCTGCGATGGTCCTTCTTTCTAAATACAGCCGTCAGGAAGATATCGTGATCGGATCTCCGATCAGTGGCAGAACACATAAAGACACGGAAGGCATGCTCGGTATGTTCGTTAATACACTGGCCATGCGCGGAAGACCTGAAGGGAAGAAGTCATATCTCGAGTTCCTTTCTGAGATAAAAGAGACCTGCCTTAAGGCCTATGAAAATCAGGATTATCCGTTCGAAGAACTGGTCGAAGCGGTAGAAGTCGTCCGCGATATGTCGAGAAATCCGCTCTTTGACGTCATGCTGGTCCTGCAGAATAACGAAGATGAGCAGCTCCATCTGGGTGAGACAAAAGCGCAGGTCGCTGAAGTGAAAGACACGATCTCCAAGATCGATCTGTCCTTCGATATTTGTGAGGATAATGGCGGATATTTTATCGGCCTCGAATACTGCTCGGCACTGTTTACAGAAGAAAGCGCCCGGTCGATCCTTGACCATTTCGTCGTGATCCTCCAAAAACTCACATCCGCTCCGCAAGAGAAGATCGGTAAGATCGAGATGCTCAGCGAAAATGAACGCACAAAGATCCTTTCTGATTTTAACGACACTTCTGCTTCGTATCCGCAGGATATCAGCTTTGTAGAGTTTTTTGAAGAGCAGGTCAAAAAGACCCCGGATAACATCGCCGTCGTCTTTGAAGACCAGAAGGTCACCTATCAGGAACTGAATGAAAGAGCGAATCAGCTCGCCCACATGCTTCGTGATAGATTTGACATTCAGCCGGGTGATTTTGTCGCCATGCTTACTGAAAGAAGTGTCGAGTTGCTCGTGGGTATCTTCGGTATCCTTAAGGCCGGCGGTGCGTATGTGCCGATGGATCCGACCTATCCGGAGGAGCGTATTTCCTATATGCTTCAGGATTCAATGCCGAAAGCTGTCCTTACATATAACACCACGATTAAGACAGATCTTCCGGTGATCGACCTGAAAGACAGCACTGCCTATTCCGAGAGAAAAGAGGATCCTTCCCGCGTTAACAAACCAGAAGATCTTGCCTACTGTATCTATACATCCGGAACGACCGGAAAACCGAAGGGCGTCCTTATCGAACAAAGAGGAGTAAATAACCTTGCCACGTATATGCGGGAAGAACTGCATATCAGTGAAGAAGATCACGCGATGCTGTTCTCGAACTATATCTTCGACGGATCGGTATTTGAAATGCTTCTTGCAATTGCGAACGGAGCGGCTCTTTATGTACCGACGGATGAATGCATCCACGATATTGATGCGATGAGAAGATATGTTTCCGAGAATGCTATCAACATATCTTATTTCCCACCGCAGTACTATGAACAGGGACGGTTTGCCCTCGGTAAGTATGTAGTGACAGCCGGATCTGCAGCCAGTATGTCTGTAGTCTCTGAGATCCTCGAAAACTGCGACTATATCAACTCTTATGGTCCGACAGAAGCTACGGTCTGCATCAGTAACTGGATCCTTGAAAAGGGAAGTTCTCCGCAAAGGATCACGATCGGAAAACCGCTCAGCAATGCAAAAGTATATATCGTCCAGGGCGAAACACTCTGCGGCATCGGAGTCCCCGGTGAGCTGTGCGCAGGCGGCGCCGGCCTTGCCCGAGGATATCTGAATCTTCAGGAACTGACTGAAGAAAAGTTCGTGGAAAATCCATTTGGAGAAGGCAGGATGTACCATACCGGCGATCTGGCAAGATGGCTTCCGGATGGCACCATTGAATACCTGGGAAGAATCGATGAACAGGTGAAGATCCGCGGTTTCCGTGTGGAGCTCGGCGAGATCGAGAGTTGCATCCGAAATATCGGAAAAGTGAAGGATTGCACAGTTATCGCACGATCTGATGAAAGCGGCGATAAGGCGATCTGCGCATATCTTGTCGCAGATACGGAGTTAAATGTATCCTCGATCCGTGAAGAACTGAAAAAGTCTCTCCCGGATTACATGATTCCCTCTTACCTCATGCAGATCGAAAAGATCCCGATGACGAGAAACGGCAAGGTGGATAAGCGGGCGCTTCCGCGGATCGAAGCGAAGACAGGAAATGAATATGTCGCCCCGAGAAACGATATCGAAGAAGCGATCTGCTCTATCTTCAGCGAGATCCTGAATGTGGAAAAGGTAGGTGTCACCGATAGCTTCTTTGCGCTGGGCGGACACTCTCTTCGTGCCACGAGACTTGTAAATCAGATCGAAGAAAAGACCGGAAAACGTCTTGCTCTGAAAGAGATATTCAGCCATCCGACACCGGAGCAGTTAGCATACCTGCTTAACGGAGAAGATATCTCCGTATATACGCCGATTCCGAAAGCAGAAGAGAAGGAGTACTATCCGATGTCTTCTGCTCAGAAGAGAACGTATCTTATCTGCCAGATGGATCCCGACGGTATCCTTTATAACATGCCGCAGAACCTGAGGATCAGGGGAGAAGTGCGTCCCGAAGCTTTAAAGGATGCTCTTCAGAAAATACTGGACCGTCACGAGATCCTGCGAACGCAGTTCCTGATGGTAAACGGTGAGCCGATGCAGAAGGTCCTTTCCCATGTGGATGCGGATTTCGAATACATCCGCGATACCGAAACATCGGAAGAAGATCTGATCGCCGGATTCCTGAGACCTTTCGATCTAGGAAAGCTTCCTCTCGTGCGTGTACAGCTTATTGACCGGGGAGATCATCACCTTCTGAACATTGACATGCACCATATCGTCGGAGACGGAATGAGTGTAGGAACATTCACGAAAGAACTGAATGCGCTTTATAACGGAGAAGAACTTCCGTCTCTTACACGCCAGTTCAAAGATTACAGCGAATGGATGAGAACGAGGGATCTGTCAGCTCAGGCAGAATACTGGAAGAGCCAGTTTGAAGAAGATATCCCTGTACTGGATATGCCTCTTGATTTCGTAAGACCGCAGGAGCAGACCTACAACGGTGCAACGATCTATAGAAGTACGGGCAAAGAGCTTCTTGAGAAGATTAGAAAGACTGCAAGTTCGACAGGGACTACTGAATTCATGGTTCTTTTATCCGCCGCGATGGTCCTCCTTTCAAAATACAGCCGTCAGGAAGATATCGTCATCGGCTCTCCCATCAGTGGAAGAACACATAAAGATACCGAAAGCATGCTCGGTATGTTCATTAACACGCTGGCCATGCGCGGAAGACCGGAAGGAAAGAAGACATATCTCGAGTTCCTTTCCGAAATCAAGGAGACCTGTCTGAAGGCCTACGAGAATCAGGAATATCCATTTGAAGAACTGGTCGAGGCGGTCAATGTGGTTCGGGATATGTCAAGAAACCCGCTGTTTGATGTCATGCTGGTTCTCCAGAATAACGAGGAGGAGTCGATCCACCTTAACGGAACGGAAGCAGAATATGCTGAAAGCAGAGATACGATTGCAAAACTAGATCTTACATTCAATATCTGGGAGCAGGAAGGCGCCTATGAGATCGGCCTTGAATACTGTACGGCGCTGTTTAAGAATGAGAGTGCAGAAGACATACTGTCGCACTTTATCGTGGCACTGGATGCACTGACATCTAACCCTGAAGGGAAACTGGACGATCTTGAACTTCTGACAGAAAAGGACCTTGCGATCTGGGAGAAGTACAATTCCACGGCCGAAGAGATCCCGGAAGAGAGCCTGGAAAATCTTGTCCACCTGCAGTGCCTGAAGACCCCGGAAAAGATCGCGGTAGTCAATGGTGGAGATAGACTGACCTATGCGCAGTTGTGGTCAAAGGTGGAAAAATTAGCCGGATATCTGCACGTCAAAGGATATGGCCGGGAAGACTGTATCGCAGTAAGCGGTGAAAGAAGTGTCTGGACGATCGTAAATATCTTAGGTATTCTGGCAGCGGGATGTACGTATGTGCCGGAAAATCCGGAGTATCCGGAAGATCGAAACAGATATATGTTTGAAAACAGCAGGTGTAAAGAACGGCTGGATAAAAACAGTTACTTCTCGGGAAATATGGAATCCTGTGAGGCCTTTTGCTGTGAAAGTGCTCCGGACACCGTAGCCTATACGATCTACACATCCGGAAGTACGGGTGTGCCGAAGGGCGTAGTCATCAAGCATGCTGCAGCAGCAAATACGATTCTGGATATCAACCGCAAATTCAATGTGGACGAAAATAGCTGTATCATCGGTCTTTCTGCTTACAGTTTCGACCTTTCGGTATATGACATTTTCGGCGCGCTGAGTACGGGCGCCAAACTCGTGATCGTAAATGATCAGAGAGATTCCGCGGAGATCCGCAAGATCATTAACGAAGAGAATGTAACCTTCTGGAATTCCGTTCCGGCCATCATGTCCATGTATTTAATGGATGGAGGAAAGGGCTGTGAAAGCCTGAAAGATGTGCTCTTAAGCGGTGACTGGATTCCGGTCACACTTCCGGACCAGATTCGGGAAGCGTTTATAAATACAAAAGTGTGCAGCCTTGGTGGCGCTACCGAAGGATCGATCTGGTCGATCTATTATCCGATCGGAGAAGTTCCGCAAGGTGCGAAAAGTATCCCGTATGGAATTCCTCTTGCGAATCAGCAGATGCTCGTCCTGAATTCCAGCGGCAAACTCTGTCCGGTTGGAACAATCGGAGAGATCTGCATTGCAGGTAAAGGGGTCGCGGAAGGCTATGCGAATCAGCCGGAAAAGACGGCGGCAGCTTTTGTCAGCCATCCTCAATTCGGATATATCTACCACACAGGAGACGTTGGAAGGATGTGCCTGGAGGGATATATCGAGTTCCTGGGTCGACTGGATGACCAGTTGAAGATCCGAGGATTCAGAATTGAGCTTGGCGAGATTGAGAGCCGCATCCGTGCCATCGAAGAAATCAAGGACTGCGCCGTGATCGCAAGAGCAGATACAAACGGAGATAAGTCGATTTGTGCATATCTCGTTGGCGACCAAGAGATCTCAGTATCCTCTGTCCGTGAAGAATTGAAGAAGTCTCTACCGGATTACATGATCCCTTCTTATCTCATGCAGATCGAGAAGATCCCGGTCACAAGAAACGGTAAGGTAGATAAACGCGCACTGCCGGTAATCGAGGCGAAAACAGGAAATGAATATGTCGCGCCGAGAGATGAGATCGAAGATGCGATCTGTAATATCTTCAGCGAGATCCTGAATGTAGAGAAGGTAAGCATCAAAGACAGTTTCTTCGCTTTGGGCGGACATTCACTTCGCGCGACGAAACTGGTGAACCGGATCGAAGAGAAGACCGGCAAGAGGATCGTACTGAAAGAAGTCTTCAGTCATCCGACGCCGGAACAGTTAGCAGAACTTATAAACGGAGAAACCGCTTCTGAATATGTATCGATTCCTCGTGCAGAGGAGAAGGAATACTATCCGATGTCTTCTGCGCAGAAGAGAACATATCTTATCTGCCAGATGGATCCGGACGGAATTCTTTATAACATGCCGCAGAATCTGAGACTTAAGGGAGAAGTGCGCCCTGAAGCCTTGAAAGAAGCACTTCAGAGACTGATCGACCGTCACGAGATCTTAAGGACACAGTTCCTGATGGTCGATGGCGAGCCGGTGCAAAAGATCCTGTCGCATGTAGATGCAGATTTTGAATACATCCGCGATGCGGAGACGACAGAAGAAGAGCTGATCTCCCGTTTCGTCAGACCTTTTGACCTGAGTAAACTGCCACTTGTCCGCATACAGCTGATCGACCGGGGAACCCATCACCTTCTGAACATCGATATGCACCATATTGTCGGTGATGGAATGAGTGTCGGTACATTCACCAAGGAATTGAACTCGCTTTATAACGGAGAAGAACTACAGCCCCTCACGCACCAGTTCAAGGACTATAGCGAATGGATGCGGACAAGAGATCTGTCTTTTCAGGCAGAATACTGGAAGGGGCAGTTTGAAGAAGACATCCCTGTACTGGATATGCCGCTTGATTTCGTAAGACCACAGGAGCAGAGCTATAGTGGTGCGATGGTATATGGAAAAACAGGAAAGACCCTATGTGAGAATATCAAGAAGATTTCTTCTCAAACCGGAACCACCGAGTTTATGGTGCTTCTATCTGCAACTATGGTCCTTCTTTCAAGATACAGCCGACAGGAAGATATCGTCATCGGATCACCAATCAGTGGAAGAACACATAAAGATACCGAGAGTATGCTCGGTATGTTCATCAATACTCTTGCTATGAGAGGCAGACCAGAAGGAAAAAAGACATATCTCGAATTCCTTTTCGAGATGAAAGAGACCTGCCTGAAGGCTTATGAGAACCAGGAGTATCCGTTTGAGGAACTGGTTGAAGCAGTTGATGTTGTCCGCGATATGTCCAGGAATCCGCTTTTTGACGTGATGCTGGTCCTCCAGAATAACGAAGAGGAGTCGATCCGCCTGAAAGGCGCTGAAGCAGAATACGCAGATGCAAAAGATACGGTTGCTAAGCTGGATCTCACGTTCAATATCTGGGAGATAGAGGGAGAGTATGAGATTGCCCTGGAGTACTGCACAGCGCTTTTCAAAGAGGAGAGCGCGCAGTCGATTCTGGATCATTTCGTAGTGCTTCTTGAAAAACTTGTAGCAGCACCGGATGCGAGAATCTCCCAGTTGGATATGCTCGGTGAAAACGAGCGAACAATGATCGTTTCGGATTTCAACGATACATCTGTTGAGTATCCGAAGGACAAGACGATCGTCGAACTGTTTGAGGAACAGGTTGAAAAGACCCCGGATAACGTAGCTGTAGTCTTTGAAGAGGAATCTTTGACCTATGCACAGCTGAATGAAAAGGCAAATCAGATCGCCGGAAGATTAAGAGATCTTGGGGTAAAACCGGATGATCTTGTAGCCATGCTGACGGAAAGAAGCCTTGAGATGATCGTCGGTATCTTCGGTATCTTAAAGGCCGGTGGTGCCTATGTCCCGATGGATCCGAACTATCCGAAGGACAGACTTTCCTATATGCTCGAGGACGCAATGCCGAAAGCGGTTCTTACATATAAGGCGGACATTGAGACCAAAATCCCTGTGCTTGATCTGGGAGAAAAGGAGCTCTATTCAGGAGCCGTGGAGAATCTGACGAGAGTGAATAAGCCGGACGATCTGATCTACTGCATCTATACCTCCGGAACGACAGGAAAGCCGAAGGGCGTTCTGATCGAGCATCAGGGCATCAGCAATCTCGCTACTTTCTATATCCGTGAACATAATGTAGGTCCTAAGGATAAGTTCCTGATGTTCGCCAGCTATTGCTTCGATGCTTCTGTTACCGAGATCATGACGAGCCTTCTGAGCGGCGCACAACTGCATGTCGCATCTTCTGATCTTCGTGGGGATACGATCCGTCTGGAGAAGTATATTCTGGAAAAAGAAATCTCTATCGCACTTCTCCCGCCGGCGCTTCTTGAGCAGTTAAACGTCAAGGGACCGAGAGTGATCATTACGGCCGGATCGGAAGCATCCCGAAGGATCATCGAAAACAACAAGCATATTCCTGTTTATTCCAATGACTATGGTCCGACAGAAGGATCTGTATGCGCGACAGTCTGGAAACATGCAAGTTCCGATGTTCTTCCGCAGAGGATCCCGATCGGAAAACCGATCAGTAACAAGCAGATCTATATCGTACAGGGAGACCATCTCTGTGGTATCGGTGTTCCGGGTGAACTCTGCATCGCCGGCGTGGGTATTGCCAGAGGATATCTGAACAGACCGGAACTGACAACTGAGAAGTTCGTCAATAATCCGTTTGGTGAAGGCAGGATGTACCATACCGGCGACCTGGCCAGATGGATGCCAGATGGAAATATTGACTATATGGGCCGAATCGACGAACAGGTGAAGATCCGCGGTTTCCGTGTGGAACTTGGCGAGATCGAGAGCCGCATCCGGAATATGGAATCGGTCAAGGATTGTGCTGTGATCGCAAGACAAGATGTTCGCGGCGAGAAGGCGATCTACGCCTATGTTGTTGGGGATGAGGGAATCAGTGTATCTTCGGTCAGAACTGAGTTGGAGAAGACACTTCCGGATTACATGATCCCTTCCTATCTCATGCAGATCGAGAAGATCCCCATGACGAGAAACGGAAAACTCGATAAGCGCGCCCTCCCGGATATCGAAGCGAAGACGGCGAATGAATATATTGCTCCGAGAACAGCGGAAGAAACAGCTCTGTGCGAAGCCTTCCAGTCGATGCTTGGTGCAGAAAAAGTCGGCGTAAAGGATTCTTTCTTTGAACTTGGAGGCGATTCCATTAAAGCGATCCGAGTGGTTTCGATCATGCGTGCAAAAGGCTATATGGTCGCTGTGAAGGACATCCTGAACAGACGCACCCCGGAGAATATTGCTCTGTATGTAAGTAAGGCGGAAATGGAATCCTATGAACAGGGTGAAGTGACGGGGCTTGTTGTATCCACACCGATCATGCGGCAGTTCTCTGCATGGAATCTGAAGAAACCTTGGCACTTCAATCAGTCAGTGATGATTCCTGTCGATGCTGAACTGGAAGTGATCCGAAAAGCACTGGATGAACTTGTCCGTCATCACGACATCCTGCGAGCCGTGTACAACGGGGATGAACTTGAGATTTTAAGTTTTGAAAAGAGCAGGAAGTATGATTTCTCTGAATATGACGTAATAGGACATGAGAATGTTGAAGAGGAAGTAAATGCCATCTGCACAGGTATTCAGGAGAGTATCGATCTTGAAAATGGTCCGTTGATGAAAACGGCTCTATTTGATACGGACGATGGAAAATACCTCCTGATTTGTATCCATCACTATGCAGTAGATGGAGTCTCCTGGAGAATTTTATTGGAGGACCTTCATACTGCAATGGACGGGTATGCAAAGGATCAGGAAGTGAAGCTTCCTTCTAAGACGGCTTCGTTTGTGGAGTGGAGTCGGGCCTTGGACGAGTTCCGCGCTTCGGAAGTGCTGAAGGAAGAAAAAGATGTCTGGATGCACTTTGAGAATGAAAAAGAAAATGCCCGTCTCTTGCTTTCTTCAGAAGCACGTTCGGAAGAGATCAATGGTGCAAAGTCGTTTGAGTTAAGCGAAAAGGAGACGGAGGATCTTCTTTTCTATGCGGGAAAGGCATATAATACGCGGATCAACGATCTGCTTCTGGCATCTCTTGGTATGGCAGTCGGCAAATTGACCGGCCAGTCGACTATATCTGTAGCCATGGAGGGACATGGCCGTGAAAAGATCCATCGGTCGATCAATACCAATCGAACTGTCGGATGGTTTACCACGCTGAGTCCGGTCATTCTGCGATGCTTGGAAGATACGGAAACGTCTGTTGTCGATACCAAGGATATGCTTCGCGAGATTCCCAATAACGGCATCGGGTATGGTCTTTTGTTTGATACCGACCTGAGCTCCTGTGTGGATATTTTCTTTAACTATCTGGGTGAGATCGACAGCGAGAATGGTACTGAAAGTAAAGAAAACTTCTCCCTTCCGCAGGGAGAAAGTATTTCTTCCGAAAACCGCATGCCGGGTATCTTCAGTATCAATGCGCTTGTGGAAAATAAGAGGTTTATCCTTGCACTTACTTATAATAACTGCGCAGGGGAATATGCAGAAAGATTCTTAGATCTTTACCAATCTTCGCTGAAACAGGTGATTTCCTGGTGTGTAAAGCAGAAGGGAGTACATATCACAGAAAGTGACATGTATAAACTAACACCGCTGCAGGAAGGCATGTATTTCCATAATCAGCTGAATCATGAGGACTCCAGTTATAATCTTCAGTCGTCCTTCAAGACGAATATGAGGATCGATCCTTCTTACTTGAGATGGAGTCTTGATTGCCTTTCTGAAAAGTATGAGGTGCTGAAAACGGCTGTTTCGGAGACGAAGTCAGGTAATTTCATCAAGCAGTATATTGCCGAGGGAAGAAAACTTGAGCTTTCCACGAAAAAGTACGAAGAACCGTGCAGTGAAGATCTGGTAAAAGCATATTCATCCGAAGATCTCAAACGCGGATATGACCTTGCGGCAGATTCTCTGATGCGTGCGGCGATTCTTTCCTTCTCTGACTGTGATGTGTTGTTTGTCAGCAGCCATCATATCATCATGGACGGCTGGTGTATCAATCTCGTATTTGGAGACCTTGTAAGATTCTATAACCTTTTCCTTTCCGGAAAAGATATGGTATCTGTTCATAAGCTCGCCGAAGATGAGAAAAGATTTGTTCTGCCATTCAGAGAATATGTGGAATGGATCCAGAGCATTAAAAAGACCGAACTCGAAAACTTCTGGAAGGAATATCTTGAAGAATATGAATCTCTCGCACAGATCACACCTCTTCAAACAGTGAAAGAAAAGACGGACGAACCTGTAAGAGAAGAACTTCTTGTTCTTGATCCGGAGGTGACCGGAAAACTTCAGGATCTGGCTAAACGATGTGATGCCACCATCAGCACTGTATCCCAGCTGGCTGTGGGACTTCTTCTTCAGAAACACTGCGGTACGGATGATGTCCTGATCGGAAATGTTGTATCCGGAAGAAATGCTCCGCTTAAGGGTATTGAAAATGCGGTAGGCATGTTCATCAATACTGTGCCGCTGCGTATTCATGCAGAGCAAAAAGATGTCACGATCGGTTCTATGCTCCGCCGCCTGCAGGAAGAGAATAATGAGAGTAACAGTTATGATCATGCCTCTTTGAGTGAAATCAAGATCGGAGGTAGGAATGTCTCCGACTATATCAAGCACTTGTTTGTATTTGAAAACTATCCGGGAACAGATGAGATGAGTGAGGAAAATTCAGAGGGAAAGACTCTCGTTCTGGAAGACCTTTTTGCCAGAGAACAGACGAACTACGATCTTTCTGTCGCTGCATTTGTAATGGGGAATGAACTGGCATTCAAACTGTCTTATGATCCCGGAAAGTTTGCATCGAGCGATATTCTGTTGATCAGATCCCATCTGGAGATGATCGTTCGTCAACTGGCTGAAAATGCCGAAACAAAAGTCTGTGACATTACAGTATGTGACGACAAAGAAAGAGATATTGTTCTTAAATCTTTCAACGACACCTATGTCGAGTATCCGAAGAATAAGACGCTTGTAGAACTTTTTGAAGAGCAGGTCGAAAAGACTCCGGATAACATTGCAGTCGTGTTTGAAGAGAAAAGCCTGACATACGAACAACTGAATGCAAAGGCAAATCAGATAGCCCATAGATTGAGGAATATCGGTGTGAGACCAGATGATTTTGTAGCTATGCTTACGGAGCGAAGTCTGGAGATGATTATTGGTCTCTTCGGTATTCTCAAAGCCGGTGGTGCGTATGTACCGATGGATCCGTCCTATCCGGACGATCGCATTTCTTATATGCTCGAAGATTGCCAGCCGAAAGCAGTTCTGACGTACAGGACTTTAATCATCACAGAGATACCGGTGCTCAATTTGGAAAAGAAGGATCTTTATGATGGGCCTTCAGAGAATCCGAAGCATATCAGCCGTTCGGAAAACCTTGCTTATTGTATCTATACATCCGGAACAACTGGAAAACCGAAGGGTGTTTTGATTGAAAACCGAAGTGTATGTAATCTTGCATCATATCTGAGAAATGAAATAGACATTTCGGAAAGCGACCATGTGATGATGTTTGCAAATTACATCTTTGACGGTTCCGTTTGGGAGATCCTGACTTCTGTGATGAATGGGGCTGCGCTATATATTCCGACAGATATAACGATCAGGGATATGGATTCAATGAAGAGATTTGTGTCGGGAAACCATATCAATGTATCCTATTTCCCACCGCAGTACTATGAGCAGGGTAAATTTGCTCTTGATAAGTACGTCATTACTGCAGGTTCTTCGGCTAATCTGTCTGTAGTCAGATCCATTTTGAAAAACTGCAGCTATATTAACTCCTACGGACCGACGGAAGCGACTGTATGTATTAGTAACTGGATATGCGAAAAGGGCGATTGTCCGGAGCATATTACTATTGGTAAGCCGATCAATAATGTAAAAATCTATGTTGTCCAGGGAGATACGCTTTGCGGAGTCGGCATCCCGGGAGAACTTTGTGTGGGTGGTGAAAGCCTCGCAAGAGGGTATTTGCATCTTCCAGAACTGACAGAAGAAAAGTTTGTCAACAATCCATTTGGCGAAGGAAAAATGTACCATACAGGCGACCTTGTAAGGTGGCTGCCTGACGGGAATATTGAATTCTTAGGCCGAATTGATGAGCAGGTGAAGATCCGTGGATTCAGAATCGAACTTGGTGAGATCGAGAGTCGTATACGGGAACTGGAGGCAGTAAGAGATTGTGCGGTAATTGCCAGATCGGATGAAAACGGAGAAAAATCGATTCATGCATATATCGTTGGAGATGAGAACCTCAGTGTATCCGATATCAGAGAAGAACTGGCCAAGACGCTTCCGGATTACATGATTCCTTCTTACATGATGAGAATCGAGAAGATCCCGATGACGAGAAACGGAAAACTCGACGTGCGCGCGCTTCCGCAGATCAATGTGAGAACAGAAAAAGAGTATGTCGCGCCGAGGACGGAAGAAGAAGCGGCCCTTTGCGATGCATTCAAAACTATGCTTGGAGCTGAAATGGTTGGAGTGAAGGATTCCTTCTTTGAGATCGGCGGAGATTCTATAAAGGCGATCCGAGTAGTATCCGCCATGCGTGCAAAAGGATATACAGTAACCGTGAAGGATATCCTGAACAGGCGCACTCCGGAAAACATTGCACTTTGCGTAAGTAAGGCAGAAAGCGAATCCTACGAACAGGGTGAAGTGACCGGCCTTGTTATCCCAACGCCGATGATGCACCAGTTTAAAGCATGGAATATGAGTAAACCGTGGCACTTTAATCAGTCCATGATGATCCCAGTCGATGCTGAATCAGATGTAATACGGAGCGCGCTGACAGAGATTGTTCGACACCATGACATTTTAAGAGCTGTGTATTCCGGGGATTCTCTTGAGATCCTAAGCATGGAAAAGAGCAGACTGTTCGATTATTCCGAACATGACGTAAGAGGAATTGCAAGTTTTGAAGAAGCGGTAGATAACATATGTACTGGTATTCAGGCAAGTATCGATCTTCAGAGCGGTCCTTTAATGAAGACTGCCCTGTTTGAAACGGACTTTGGAAAGTATTTGCTGATCTGTATCCACCACTATGCAGTAGATGGTGTATCCTGGAGGATCCTGCTGGAGGATCTCAGCACTGCAATTGAATCTTGTAAGGATGGGCAGAAAGTGAAACTGCCTGCCAAGACGGCTTCGTTTATCGAGTGGAGTCAGATGTTGGAGGAGTATCGTTCAGCAGAAGAATTGCTTGAAGAGAAGGAGTTCTGGAATCGTTTCGAGAAGCAGAAAGAAGAGACTCGTCTCCTGATCAGCGAAAAAGATCGAACGGAAGAATTTGATGGTGCAGTCACCTTTGAGTTGTCTGAAAGCGTAACTGAAGATCTATTGCGCCGTTCGGGAAGAGCATACAATACCCGGATCAACGAGTTGCTTCTGGCAGCGCTCGGTATGGCGGTTGGTAGACTGACAAATCAGGAAAATGTAGCCGTAGGCATAGAGGGTCATGGACGTGAGAAACTCCATAAACCGGTCAATATTGATCGGACAGTTGGCTGGTTTACTTCACTTTATCCAGTAGTATTAGGCTGCACCCCGAAAGTTGAAGAATCGATCGTTCACACCAAGGACATGTTAAGAGATATTCCCAATAACGGAATCGGGTACGGCATGCTGTTTGATACGGATCTGAATTCTTGTGTGGATATCTTCTTCAACTATTTGGGTGAGATGGATAGTGAGAAAGGAGACGAAAGTAAGGAGACGATTAAGCTTCCTCAGGGCGATAGCAGAGATCCGGAAAACCGCATGCCGGGCTTGTTAGGTATTAATTCGTTCGTTTCGGATCAGAGATTCGTTTGTGCATTGACGTATAACAACTGCACAAAAGAGTATGCAGAAAAGTTTATGGACCTGTACCGCAGTGCACTGGAAGAAGTGGTAGCCTGGTGTGTTGAACAAGAAAAAGTACATGTTACAGAAAGCGATATGTATAGACTCACGCCGCTTCAGGAAGGCATGTATTTCCATAACCAGCTGAATCCGGAGGATGCCAGTTACAAGCTGCAATCGTGTTTTAAAACGAATCGAAGGATCGATCCGTCCTGCCTGAGGGTGAGCCTGGATTGCCTTTGTGAAAAGTACGAAGTGCTGAAGACGGCTATTTCCGAGACAAAATCAAGTGGTGCTGTCAGACAGTATATCGTACCGGATAGATATCTCGAAATAACAGAGAGGAAATACGAGGAGAACTACAGTGATGCATTAGTGATGGCTTATTCATCTGAAGATCTGAAACGAGGATATGATCTGAAAGTAGATGCATTAATGCGCGCGGCTATTCTTTCTTTCTCTGATTGTGATGTCTTGTTTATCAGTAGTCACCATATCATTACGGACGGCTGGTGTATCAATCTCGTATTCGGAGATCTTGTGAGATACTATAACCTCAACCTTGCCGGAGATAGCGAGGAGGCTCTCATAAAAGTTGCCGAAGATGAGAAAAGATTTATCCTGCCATTCCGGGATTATGTGGAGTGGATCCAGACGGTAAAGAAATCTGAAACAGAGAAGTTCTGGAGAGAGTACGTGGAAGATTATGATTCTCTGGCAGAGTTTTCGCCGATCGAGAGTGTAATAGAAAAGCCTGAAGAGCAAGTCAGGGAAGAACTGCTGACGATCGATCCGGAAACGACAGAGAAAATCAATACTCTGGCCAAGCGTTGTGATGCGACCATCAGCACGGTTTCCCAGCTGGCCGTGGGTCTTCTTCTTCAGAAACACTGCGGTACGAATGATGTGCTGATCGGAAATGTTGTTTCTGGAAGAAATGTTCCTTTGAAGGGTGTCGAGAATGCTGTAGGCATGTTCATCAATACTGTGCCGCTTCGTATCCGTACTGAGAACAAAGATGACACCATCGAAAGTATGCTTCGGAATCTGCAGACCTCAAACAGCGAAAGTAATAGTTATGACCACGCTTCGTTAAGTGACATAAAGATCGGCGGAAGGAATGTTTCTGAATATATCAAGCTTCTGTTTGTATTTGAAAACTATCCGGGAGTAGACGAGGGTACAGCAGAAACCGATTCGGACAGAGAACTTGTTCTGGACCCTGTGTATGGTAGAGAACAGACGAATTACGACCTGTCGATATCTGCATTTACTTTGGACGGAAAACTCGTATTCAGCTTCGCATATGATCCCGGAAAACTCACAACGGGGAATATCCGGCTGATCTCGTCTCATTTGGAGAAGATCGTCCGTCAGATGGCTGAAAAACCTGAAATCAAAATCAGTAACGTGACAGTATGCAGCGATAAAGAACGTGAACTTATTCTCAATAACTTTAACGATACCTATGCCGAGTATCCGAAAGAGGCAACGATCGTAGAGTTGTTTGAAGATCAGGTCGAAAAGACCCCGAATAACATGGCGGTCGTATTTGGGGATAAGCGCCTTACTTACTCTGAATTGAATGCAAAGGCCAATCAACTGGCATACAGATTGAGAGATCTTGACGTAAGACCGGATGATTGTGTAGTGATCCTGGCTGAAAGAAGCATAGAAATTGTAGCCGGTATTCTCGGTATCCTCAAGGCCGGAGGCGCATATGTACCTGTGGATCCGACATATCCGGAAGACAGAATACGCTTCATTCTCGATGACTGTACACCTAAGGCGGTCATCACGTATACGGAAACTCATGTCAACCTGCCTTCAGAGATCCCGGTAATCGACTTGGCCGATGATACAGTCTTTAGCGGCAAGCTTGAAGACCCGAAACAGGTGAATAACGCAAACGATGTTGCCTATTGCATCTACACATCCGGAACCACTGGCAAGCCCAAGGGTGTGCTGGTTGAAAATAGAAACGTTGTAAAACTTGTGAAGAACTGTGATTATACAGAACTGAATGAGAAGACAATCATTCTTCAGACGGGGCAGATGATGTTCGATGCTTCTACATTTGAGGTGTGGGGAACACTGTTAAATGGTGGCTGTGTACATCTGATTTCTAAGGATGTGCTCTTGAATGTTCATGCATTTAAGGCGTACATGCTGGAAAATAAGATCAACACGTTGTTTATCACTACAGCACTTTTTAATCAGTTCATCAGCGAGGATAGAGAAGTGTTCAACAGCCTTGACCACTTGATGTTCGGCGGTGAGGCTACTTCCGAAAAGCATGTCCGGATCCTGAGTGATCAGAAAAATGGTATTGATTTCAGAAACGTATATGGTCCTACAGAGACGACAACATTTGCGACGCATTATATCATTGATGCGGCTGTGGCTAAAACACCTATTGGAAAGCCGATATCGAATACCACTGCATATGTTGTGCAGGGAGAAGATCTTTGCGGAATCGGTGTGCCGGGTGAACTGTGCATTGGCGGAGATGGAGTTGCGAGAGGATATCTTAACAGACCCGAACTTACAGAAGAAAAGTTTGTTAAAAATCCGTTTGGCGAAGGAAAGATGTATCACACAGGCGACCTGGTAAGATGGCTCCCTGACGGGAATATCGAATTCTTGGGCCGAATCGATGATCAGGTAAAGATCAGAGGATTCCGAATCGAACTTGGAGAGATCGAAAGCCGGATCCGTCAACTTGAAAAGATCAAAGATTGCGCAGTGATCGCAAAGCCTGACGCAAGCGGCGAAAAGTCGATTTTTGCGTACATAGTGGGAAATGAAGATATCAGTGTGTCAGAAATAAAAGATGAGCTGGCACAGAACATGCCGGATTACATGATTCCCTCCTATATGATGCAGATAGAAAGCATTCCTTTGACAAGGAACGGAAAACTCGACAAACGTGCCCTCCCGGAGATCGAAATAAAAACAGGAAGCGAGTATGTGGCACCTGAAAATGAGACCGAAGAAATCATTTGCCGTATTTATAGCGAGATCCTGAATGTGGAGAAGGTCAGCATCAAGGACAGTTTCTTTGCTTTGGGTGGACATTCCCTGCGTGCGACAAGACTGGTGAACCGAATCGAAGAGAAGACCGGCGTTCGGATCGCACTGAAAGACGTTTTCAGTAGCCCGACCCCGGAAAAACTGACTGAACTTGTATCTGGAGATAAGGCGGAAGAATATGTTCCGATTCCCAAAGCTTCGGAAAAAGAGTACTACCCGATGTCTTCTGCACAAAAGAGGATATACATGATCTGTCAGATGGATCCGGATGGAACTCTTTATAACATGCCGCAGAATCTGCGCCTTACGGGAGACGTGAATCCGAACAGATTAAAGACGGCTCTTCAGAGTCTGATCGACCGTCACGAAATTCTACGGACGCAGTTTATGGTGGTGGAAGACGAACTCATGCAGAAAATCGTCGATCATGTGGAGGCAGACTTTGAATATATGGAGGATCGGACGACATCGGAGGATGTGCTGATGTCAGAGTTTGTGCAGCCATTTGATTTAAGCAGGTTGCCGCTGGTGAGAGTGCAGCTTGTCAACAGAGGAGACCATTATCTGCTCAGTATTGATATGCACCATATCGTGGGTGATGGTATGAGTATGGGAACTTTCACCAGAGAGCTGAATGCCCTTTATAACGGAGACACCCTCCCGCCGCTTACGCATCAGTTTAAAGATTACAGCGAATGGATGCTTGCGAGAGATCTGTCTTCCCAGGCTGAGTACTGGAAGAGTCAGTTTGAGGATGAGATTCCTGTACTGGACATGCCTCTTGATTACGTAAGACCACAAGAACAGAGCTACAGCGGTTCTATGGTGATTCAGGAGACAGGAAAAACGCTGGGAAAGAAGATCAAAGCCCTTGCGGAAAAGACCGGAAGCACGGAGTTTATGGTGTTCATTTCCGCTGCCATGGTGCTTCTTTCCAAGTACAGCCGGCAGGAAGATATTGTCATCGGCACGCCGATCAGCGGCAGAACCCATAAGGATACCGAAGGCATGCTCGGTATGTTCATCAACACACTTGCCATGAGAGGAAGACCGGAAGGAAAGAAGACATATCTGGAATTCCTTTCTGAGATGAAAGATACCTGCCTTAAGGCCTATGAGAATCAGGAGTATCCGTTTGAGGAACTGGTGGAAGAAGTTAATGTTGTCCGCGATATGTCTAGAAATCCGATCTTTGACGTTATGCTGGTCCTTCAGAACAATGAGGACGAGAACATCCGATTGAACGGCGCAGAAACGGAATATGAAGAATCCAAGGATACGGCTGCCAAATTCGATCTTACTTTCAATGTTGTCGAACGGGATGGGGAGTTTGGTATCGGACTGGAGTACTGCACAGCGCTGTTTGCAGAAGAGAGTGCCAATAATATCCTGGAACACTTCATTGTGGTTTTAGATGAGCTTACGGGTAAGCCCGAGGCACGGCTTGATAGTATCGAAATGGTCGGCGAAAAGGAACGTGAGACGATTTTGAAAGAATTCAACGATACCTATGTCGAGTTCCCGAAGGATAAGACTATCGTAGAGTTGTTCGAGGAACAGGTCGAAAAGACTTCAGATCGTGTAGCTGTTGTCTTTGAAGAGGAAAGCCTCACATATTCTGAACTGAATACTAAGGCAAATCAGGTGGCTCATAAACTGAGAGAACTTGGTGTAGGAGCTGACGATCTTGTAGCTATGCTGACGGAAAGAAGCCTTGAGATGATCATCGGCATCTTCGGTGTTCTTAAGGCCGGTGGTGCTTATGTTCCAATGGATCCGACCTATCCGGAAGATCGTATTGCATTTATGCTTGAAGATTCAAATCCGAAGGCTGTGCTGACATTCAATGCATCGATCAACACAGATATCCCGGTGCTGGATCTTGGAGATAAGAATCTATACGAAGGTCTTTCAGAAGATCCGGAGCATATCAATCGTCCGGAGGATCTTGCATATTGCATTTATACTTCAGGAACGACTGGAAAACCGAAGGGCGTTCTAATCAACCACAGAGGTGCGAACAGTCTTGTCAATTACTTGAAATGTGACCTGAGAATCAATGAAGACGACCATGTGATGCTGTTTGCAAACTACATCTTTGACGGCTCCGTTTGGGAGATTCTGTCTGCCATTATGAATGGAGCTGCTCTATATATTCCTACAGATGAGACGATCAGAGATATAGATTCCATGAAGCAGTATCTTGAGGAAAGAAAAATCAGTGTATCTTACTTCCCGCCGCAATACTATGAACAGGGTGGATTTGAACTTAAAAAGTGCGTGATTACTGCCGGATCTGCAGCTATGCGGTCTGTAGTAGAAACAGTAACAAAGAAGTGCAGATACTTAAATGCTTATGGCCCGACCGAAGTAACTGTTTGCGCAACGACATGGAAATGTGAGCGGGATGGTATCGTTCCGCAGAAGATTCCGATCGGAAAACCGATCAGCAATAAGCAGATATATATCGTTCAGGGACAGACTCTCTGCGGTATTGGAGTTCCGGGCGAACTCTGTATCGCAGGCGAAGGCCTCGCCAGAGAGTATCTGAACAGACCGGAACTGACATCTGAGAAGTTTGTCAGGAATCCGTATGGTGAAGGGAGGATGTACCATACAGGCGATCTTGTAAGATGGCTTCCGGATGGAAATATCGAATTCCTGGGCAGAATTGATGATCAGGTCAAGGTCAGAGGTTTCAGAATCGAACTTGGCGAAATCGATAGCCGTATTCGTGAAGTAGAGTCCGTCAAAGACTGTGCTGTGATCGCCAGAGTTAATGAGAATGGAGAAAATGCAATCTATGCATATTTCGTCGGTGATGAGGAGATTAATGTGCCTTCTATTCGTGAAGCACTGGCAAAGACACTTCCGGATTACATGATTCCATCCTACATGATGCAAATTGAAAGTATCCCGATGACGAGAAACGGAAAACTCGACACACGCGCGCTTCCGAAGATCGAGACCAAGAGCAGAATTGAGTATGTTGCTCCGAGAAATGAAGTGGAACAACTGATAGCAGATACGTTTGCTGAGGTGCTTGGTGTAGAGAAAGTCGGCATATTCGATAATTTCTTCGAGTTGGGTGGAGATTCTCTGAAATCGATCCGCATCGTGTCTAAACTGAGACGGGCAAATATTGCTGTGTCAATCATTGATCTCCACATGCAAAAAACGATCGCCAATCTGGCAGGCCTTGTTGAGGGTGATGCAGGAGATTGTATTTCAGACGCTTCAGAGGCTTCGAAGATTTCTGTGTCCATGTTTATGCCACCTGTCAAAAATGGCGTCGAGGTCTGCAACGACAGTGTGTTGGAAGCAATATCCCGATACAAGCAAAATCTGTGCAATAAACGCGTGATCAAGTCGTATTTGCCGAACTTCATGCAGAGATACTATACCGATCTTCGTGAAACCACAGAGTCCCACTTCTCCGGAATCTGTTTCAATGTCTCGGGAGCGACTCTGTCCGAGCTAAAAGAAGCATTGGCGAAAATAGTCCGTGATCAGGGAGCTCTCCGTACTTGCCTTTCCGAGGAGACCGGGGATTTGATCGAGTATGAATTCGGTGAATGGGAGATTCCACATATCTCTGCAGATCAGGCGCCTAGCAGAGAATCTGTGTTTGATTGTCTATTCTCCCAGAACCCTGAGAATGGACGAGATATTCTCCCTGTGATCCTCATCGCGGAAGCGAAAGAAAGAGAATATGATGTGTACTTCCGAGTCAATCACGCATTGTGGGACAGAACCAGCTGTGACATCGCTTTGGATATGCTGGAAACGTACTTGAAGAAGAAAGATCGGGTACTGCTTCCGGTCGTTACTTTCGGCGATTATGTGCAGAGCAGGAAAAAATCAGAGAATTCAGTGCACACGCTTGAAGAAAAATCATTTATCCGAGATCAGATCGCATCCTATAAGGCGAGATCAGATGGATCCTCTGAAAAGCGTGGCTTCAGCGTAACGATCGAAAAGAAAGAAGGTGTTACATATGACATTCCCTGGCTGATGTCCAAGTACTGCGAGATCCTGAAAGCAGATGACCTGGAGGCACTTCCGTTCTTCACGCTCTACCACAGCCGAGATGAAAGGTCCATGAACACGATCGGATACTATATTGATTATGTCCCAGGTATTTTCGACCATGTGACAAAAAAGATTCTTTTCTATGACGAAGCAATTTGTAAGGTGCGGACGGAAAGCATGGATCACAGATTCCTTTGTGATGAGTACTCCGAAGGAATTTGCGATGACGTGCTTCTTGTCAACATTCTGGAATTCATTGATATGCAGATGCAGGGATCATTGAACGAAATTAAACTGTCGCAGGTAAAACAGGAAGCAATCAATTGCGCTTTGAATGAAAAAACAGTCACGATAGATATGGCATTCAACTTGAAAAACATATCGGATGAGGAATTCATAAAGAGAATAAAGGAGGTATTGGCGATTTGATGTGAGTAATTCTCCCTGATTTTGCTATTACTTTGTTGAAGGGTTGTTTTCAGGAGGTATTGTATGGAAAAGATGAAATTTAAGATTTTTACGTTGTTTGTTTCACTAGCACTGGTTATCTCGATATTCCCGAAGCCGGAGATTCGTGCAGAGAGCCAGACAGGTACATGCGGTGCAAATATCACATGGGAACTGGATGATAATATGACTCTGACGCTTAGTGGGTCAGGTGTGACGAAGGATTATTGGGACGAAAGTAATCAGAGTCCATTTTACTCCATCGCGGACAGAATTAAAAAAGTAGTCATTAAGGACGGAATCACAGGGCTTGGAGATTACTTGTTCTATAATTGCTCGTCAATCAGTGCTGTTGAACTCCCCAATTCACTAGCGACAATTGGTCGAGGCGTTTTTTCCTGCTGCTCTTCTTTAAAATCTATCTCCTTGCCTAATAATCTTAGCAAGCTTGGTTTGAGTGTTTTCTATAAATCTGGATTAGAAGAATTAGTGATTCCGGAGGGGATTCCTTATGTTCCCGGCTTTTTGTGTCAATCATGCGGGTCTTTAAAGAAAGTAACTTTGCCACAATCCTGCACGGCAATCCGTGAATATGCATTTTCCAAGTGTGAAAAACTTGAGAGTATTGAGATTCCGGCCAACGTTGAACAGATATCTTTTTTTGCTTTTCAGTATTGTACAGGTTTAAAGAGTATAACGATTCCAGAGAAGGTTACATCTCTTGGAGATCATTGTTTTTACAATTGCAATAATCTTGAATCCGTATTCATAATGGGTTCGGTGCAAGAGGGCAGGGGTGTTTTTTGGGGATGCTCTTACTATCTTGTTGAGCACTACGCCTATGATGTTTCTTACACAAATGATGGACATGGTACTATTTCCGGAAAGAACCGTTCTATTGGTACAGATGTGATCGAGTTGACGGTCGTGCCGAAAAATGAATTTTGCACCTTGGATAAAGTAACTTTGACGAATGCGGATAACACATTAAATTCTGAGATACAAGTATCACTTGACGCGAACAATAAAGCCCGATTAACAATGCCGGATTCGACGTCCACGGTAACGATACATGCAACGTTTAAAGTTCCTGAAAAGACAGTGACTTTCAAAGATGATGCCGGTTGCGTGTATAAAACTATTCAAGTTGCATACGGAGATATCCCGGTATATGGGGAAGATGTGCCGACGAAAAAAGAGACAGATGCATACACATACACATTTATCGGATGGATGGATGGTACGTATTTCTTTTCTGTATCTGATCCATTGCCAGCGGTAACTGAGGATGTTACCTATACCGCAGTCTACACTGCTACAATGCGTGAATATGAGATCACCTTCGTTGATGAAGATGGGAATGAACTTCAGTCCGAGAAACTCAAATATGGTAGGAGCCCATACTTTTATGGTACAAAACCGACGAAAGAGGAAACAGATGAATTCACATATTCATTTGCCGGATGGAACGATGGTAAGCATACCTATTATGTTTATGATCCATTTCCAGTGGTAGTTGGGGATACGACCTATACCGCAGTCTTCACAGCTACCAAGCGTGAATATGAGATCTCCTTCGTTGGTGAAGAAGGAAATGAACTTCAGTCCGGAAAGATCGAATATGGTGAGATCCCGATATATACGGGCACAGAGCAGACGAAAGAGGAAACAGATGAATACATATATTCATTTGTCGGATGGACTGATGGTACGAATACCTATTCTGCATATGATCCACTTCCCGCGGTAACCGGAGATGCGATCTATACCGTAGTCTTCGCGTTAGAAAAGCGCGAGTATGAGATCTCCTTCGTTGATGAAGAAGGAAATGAACTTCAGTCCGGGAAGATTATGTATGGTGAGATCCCGACATATACGGGTACAGAGCCGACGAAAGAGGAAACAGATGAATTCACATATTCATTTGCCGGATGGACCGATGGTACGACAACATACGGAATTTCTGATCCGCTTCCCGAAGTAACTGGAGATGCAAGCTATACCGTAGTCTTCGCAGCTACCAAGCGTGATTATGAGATCTCCTTCGTTGATGAAGACGGAAACGAACTTCAGTCCGGGAAGATCGAATATGGTGAGATCCCGACATATACGGACACAGAGCCGACGAAAGAGGAAACAGATAAATTCACATATTCATTTGCCGGATGGAGCGATGGTACGACAACATATGGTGTTTCTGATCCGCTTCCCGCGGTAACCGGGGATGCGACCTATACCGCAGTCTTCACAAAAACAGAGAAACCCACTGAACCGAGTGAGACGGCTCAAATAATAGCCCCCACGAAGCCGACAGAACCGTCGAAGCCAACAGATCCTTCGGAGCCATCGAAGCCGACAGAACCAACTGATCCCGCTGAGCCTGCAGAACCGACCATTCTTGTTGAACCGGCAGAACCGACAGAAAAAGTTCCAGGTGAATACTATCTTGTAAGCATTACCGGCGAAGGTGAAAATTCGGATATCGTCATTATCGTCAAGAGGACAGAGGATGATGCACACTGTATCGACTATCTCGATAAGATCGAAGCGGATGGTAAGGTACTGACGATCGGTCAACATTGCACAGTGAAGTCCGGAAGTACGATCATTACGCTGAAGAAAGCATATCTGGAGACTCTGACCGAAGGAAGCCATACTCTGAAAGTTTTCTTCAACGATGGTGGATCTATCAGCGTGAACTTTATGGTGAAGTTCCTTAAAGCCCAGGCACAACCGAAGACAGGCGAGACGGCAAGTATGGCCTCAATGGTGGGCGCAGGACTGTTCCTCGTGGCTTGTGCAGCAGCAGGTGCTGTTGTGATCAGAAGAAGAAAAGAAGAAAACTGATCACTTCGTCTAAGAAAACATCACTAATAGAAAGAGCCGCAGACCAAAGATCTGCGGCTCTTTTGTATGTTGTGGTCAAGCCTGTTTTGTAATGTTTTACTTAATTCCGTATGCCGATTTTTTCTCTTTGGAAAGTGTGGCGCCACCCAGGATCTTATTGGCTTTGTCGATCAGATCCTGCAATGTATAGTGGCGGAAATATCCGATCCGGTATTCTGACGAGGAAGTGTAGGAAAAGGCGAAGAAGGAGTCTGTTGGTTCATGGTATCCCATAGAATTCTGGACATACGCGACTTCGACCCAAGCACTCGTATCGATCACACTTGTGATAAGAACGTTCTGGATAAAAAGAGTCTTCTTATCCTTGGAGAAAAAGAGCTTCGCGGGATGCTTCGCATTTACATAATAACTGGCATCGGTCTTTGCAATAAACGTACCATCTTCGGCCTGGTAGCGGATCACGAATCCGTTATCGTATAAGACGATGATCTGCTCGTTTTTTCCTTCTCCGTAGTAGATCGCGCCGAGAGGTGTGTTTCCGTTGGAAGAGATCTCCAGAGATATCTCTCCATCTTCACTAAGGATCAGGATACGGCTGTTATCTGCGATGATCCAATTTCCGCCATGTTCTTTGGCATCGACCCACTGTGTGCCACTCCAGTCTTTCGGAAGATCGACCTCATATATTTCGTCGGCTCCTACGGCAACGATATAGTCACCGTTTTCTCTGTCGGAATAGTAAATAGAATCAGTGCCTTGGAAGTATCGTGGGGCAAGTTGTGGATAGAAAACGTCCAAAGGAAGCGTGAAATCCTCTTCGTTTCCGGAATCAAGATCCACAATGCGAATTCTTGCCCTCTGGGTCTTCTCGTCTTTATAGGTGTAGGTCAGATATCCGTCGGAAAGGCTTCCATCTTTCTTGGGCCCGAGGAGAAGTTTGGAAATGAATTCTTTTTCCAGGATCTCGCCGGTCTCCATGTCGATACGAAGAAGATCATCCTCCGCATTGGCCTCTGCGAAAAGATACAACTCATCCTCAAAGACCCCGAGTAGGGAGTAGTTCGAGCCGATTTCCGGATCCATTTGTATCTGCCACAGCGATTCTCTATTACGGGCATCAAAGGCAGAGATCGTGGAAGTAACGCCGTCTGTTGCGCGAACGATCAGGTAGTCATCATCCAGATAGAAATCACTTTCGTCGCGGATCATATGCATGGTGACCTCTTCGTCGATCTCTGTCCAGTCCTCATCGCCTACCTGCACGTTATAAAAAACGATCTGATTGCTGTACTGCTGGACGGTGAAGATACCACCACCGACTTTGGCAAACTCGAGATTCTCAGAGAATTCAAATGTCAGCGTGGACGTATCAGGACCGGACGCCTCGGCTGGGAAGATCAGACCGCCATTTACAGTAATAAAGAGCGGCGTGCCGTCTCCATCATTATCGTTGACTTCCACCACAGAATAGTTCGTGTCATAGTTGTGCAGGACTTCTCCGGTCTTACAGTCGTATATCCTTACGAGGTTACCACAGTAAAATGCCACAGCTTTTTTGGCAGGAAGACTGAGAAAACCGCTCTGCATGACGATGCTGTTAAACACGAATTCCTGTGACCACAGTATGCTTTCGGAAGAAAAATCCATACAGTAGATCATATATGTGGTGGGAGTTAGAAGACGATACTCCGTTGCGGTCGAACCTTGGAAAATATAATTGTCGCGGCCGCATACCATAACGGTACCGTCCTCATTCCAGTGAATCTTATAAACGTATTTGTGAGGGATCTTGATCTGGCTGATCTTATTACTCTCAAGATCCAAAACAGCTACACTGAGGTCGCCAAAATCCTTGTTGATGGAGAAGGCGATCTTGTTGCCCTCCGGGGATATGATGAAATTATCGTAATTGTCGAGAGATTCACCCTGCAAAAGCTCCTTGAGAGAAATGCTGTCCAGGAGGTTTCCTTTTTCCGTCGAAATGTGCAAAAGCTCATATTTCGTGGTTAGAAGATAGAATGATTCCTGATCCTCCGGGATAATCGGATCCATGCTTCGCAGGGGAGTATCTTCTGCCTTTTTCGACCAGAGTACGTCTCCTTCGGAGATCTCATAGACGATATACTTGGCACTTGTCGTGACCAGAAGATAATCGTCGCCCAGATAAGAAAGAGAATAGATCGTCTGCCCGGATAGAGTTTCCTGAATGAGTACTTCGTGTGTTTCAGTATCCCATACGATCACGTTGCTTAAATCGTCCACGCAGGCAAGAGAAGTGCGTTTCGGGGAGATCTCCATTTTTGAGATCTGCGAGTTGGCCTCGTAGTTCCAGACAGCGTGGATGCTCGTGCCGGAGACTGGAGAATACGCCAGAGTGGCTTCAGTCAATGCATGGATCGCTTCAGAAGTCACCGGTCGGTCCTGATCTTCCGAAGGAAGTGCAGCCAGTGCCAGATGGATGGCGTCGATTCGCTGCTGTTCCGAAAGCAGCTTTTCGGATTCGTTGGCCAGGTACAGGGACTGGTTTCTGAGCGTCTCGTTATAGCTTTTCTGGAGTTTGTTCTTGCTATAGGTCATATAGCCCATGAAACCGAGTGCGAGAGTCGTGAGGACCAGGGCCAGGATCGTGATGCGCTGCATCTGGTAGGCACGGCGACGGTTCATCAGCTCGTCGTACGAGCAGCCGATCAGTGCGGCCGCCAGACGAGGCAGTTCTTCGTTGTCTGCTTTTCGAAAAGATCCTCTATAGTCGCAGCAGAGCGGTTCTTTTTCACGGAGATAGGTATAAGTAGTCCCATCTGGATTTCGGCCGATCACCTCTTCCTCCAGGAGCTCCTTTGGAAGCACGTCCTGTGGCTCACCTTCGGATAAAACGGCGAGGATATGGTCCCGGTCGTGGGTCTTTAAGAAGAACTCGATCTCGCGCCGGACCCAGATGGACTCTTTGGTGTGTGTAGAGCAGATCACGATCAGATACTCGGATTTCTGAAGAGCATTCTCGATCGTTTCCGTAAGGTTGCTCGTGATCGGGAGCTCGTCCTTATCACGGAAGATGCGCTGGATACGGCCTTTGCCGGTCTTTTTGCGAAGCTTGCCCGGAATATGGAAATGTTCCAGCTGCGACTGAACATGCGCGGCTACCTTATTATCTCTCGGCCCGTGCTTATACGAAATAAAAGCATTATAGAAATCGATCATTGGTGAATCTTCTACTCCTCATCCTCTAATTTTGCCCCTATCTATTCTATCGCAAATCCGGCCGAACAGAAAGAGCGGAGGGGAGATGTCAAACGTTTCTATTTCAACGCCCTGCCGTATGTGTACTTCGGCGTACTGCCGACAATCATCTTCCCGTTGCTGTCCTTAAAGTAAGGGAAGACCCAGTAATAATTATACTCGGTGGCAGAAGCGGTCTTGTCCGTAAAAGTTGTGCCTGTTGTCGTCATACCGACATATCTGTAAGGCTTGCCGGCCACAATACCATATACGAGGTAGCCTTCCGCGCCGGAAGATGCGGCCCAGGTGAGTTTCACACCGCCTTTGACAGAACTTGCTTTGAGGTTTGTGACTGCCGGGCAGATCCCCTTGGCAAAGACATACTTGCCGCACCCGCCGGGCGTCATCTTGCCGGAGCTTTCTTTCCGGTACGGGAATACCCAGTAGTAGTTATAATCGTTCGCGAGTGCTTTTGTATCGGTAAAGGTGGTGCCCGTGGTCGTCATGCCGACATAGCCGTATTTTCCGTCTTTCTGGCCATAGATCAGATACCCGTCCGGATATCCTTCCGCTTTCCAGGAAAGACGCACGGCGTTTTTGCCTGCAGATACGGCCGTCAGATTCGAAACAGGGACCGGGATGGGAGAAGGCGTGACCTTCGTTTTCACATCGTGGATCAGATATCCCCCGCCTTCGTAACTGTCATAGAAGTAACTGGCTTTCCCGTCTTCGGCAAACGGTGTGGCGACAGAAAGCATATTCACCATTATCGGAATGGACGATAGATCGAGGGAGGACAGCTTGTTTCCTTCGCAGAAAAGAAAGCAGAGCCCGGTGCTGCTCGCAAGATTCAGAGAGGTCAGGTTATTGTTGGAACATCTGAGGCTATAAAGCTTCGTAAGTCCGCTGACATTCAGCGAGGTAAGGCCCATGCTCTCGCAGCCGATGAATTCGAGCGCCGTGTTCTTATGAAGATCCAGTGAAGTAAAGGAATTGAACCCGCAGTCGATATTATTGAGCTTCGATAAAGAGGAGATATTCAGTGAAGTCAGCTGGTTAGATCCGCAGAACAGAACAGCCAGATTTGGGTTGTGGCTCAGATCCAGGCTTGAAAGCTTATTATTCGAGCAGTCAAGAGACTCCAGGCTGCTGTTGTATCTGAGATCCAGCGCCGTCAGCCCGCAGTTGCTGCAGTTGAGATACTTCAGTTTCTTATTCTGGCTTATGTCGAGCGAGGTTAAAGAAAATGCCGAGTAGGATTTGATGAGCGATTCAAGATTCGGGAAATACTCGATCCCCGAAAGTGACGTGATATTCTCCTCATAGAAAAGATCTATCGTTGTGACTGCTGCTCGTTCCTCTGTGGACAGAACGCCATCCGCAACGGTATCAAACTGGCTGACATAGGAAAGGAAAACGGCATCCGGGAAATTCGTTCTGTTTAGAGCAACATCTCCGTCCGCGGCGACTTTTTTCCCGGACACGGCCGTGCCGGAAGAAAGGGGCACGCCGGATGTAAGCAGAAGTGCGGTGGATAAAAGCATAGTAGCAATGAGTTTGCTGAATTGTTTCATAATGTGCCCCTCCATTTATATATTATGATTTCAATATACTGACCTGAAGAAGGGAAAGCAACCGAATTTAATTATTCCGAACTAAAATCAACATTTTTTAATTGTTCGATAAAATAATTCAGTTTTTGTTTACATATACACATGAAGATGATATTCTTGTCTCGGTTGGTTCTGTTTTGGTTGTGGCGAGGCGAAGAAGGGGTTGTCGCATCCTAATCAGAATTTTGTAGTATTTTTTTAGCCATTTTTGGGAGGTTCTGATTATGGATTCTTTTTCGCGTTCTCGAAAAGTACGTATCATTAGTGTCCTTTTGACACTTGCCATTATCATCGGTGTTATACCGATCCGGCACATTAAGGCCGATTCCGGCACTTCTACAGAAAACGATCTGCAGGTCACCTATCGCACGGTAAGTGCATGGGGAAGCTTTACCCAGGCGGAAGTTACTGTCGAGAATAAAGGCAGTAAAGTAACTGACGGCTGGCAGATCGAGTTCGAATACGATGACACGACATCGTTGTCTTCGCTCTGGAATGCCATTGCTGCTCCGACAGATCTTGCTTCACCCAATAAGATCGTTGTCAGCAATGAGACCTATAACGCGGCGATTGCTCCTTCTTCGAAAGTTGCGTTTGGCATGATCACTCAGGGTAAGATGAATGAGATCCCGGACATCCATGTGATCGCAGAAGCGCCGAAAGCCGCTCCGGACGAAGAAACAGAAACTACCCTTTTCCCATATGCGATCTACAGCAACAGAAGCTTTACCTTCAAGGGCTGGAAGAGCACGATCTCCGGCGATGTATATACTGGAAGCAACTTCGATTATCAGGGCTCGGAACTGAGCCTTCTCGGAAATCTTGACGCTGTCGGCAGAATCAATGCTAACGGCTATAAAATCAATATCGGAAAGAAAAACGAAAAGGTATCTCCGGTCCCGATGCCGGACTTTTCTGCTGCTATCCTGGGACTTTCCTCCAGAATGGAAACAGTAGACGCCTCTGTATTCAAATCCTCTAAACAGATCGTTGCCAACGGATTCTATTCCACCACAGGCAACCTGACCATCAACGGCACGAAGTTCTCCGGTGACTGCGTTATCGTCGCCGATGGAGACATCAGCTATAACGTAGATACTCTTTCCGGAGAGGGAAGAGTAGTTCTCTACTCCAAGAACGGTAACGTTACCTTAAGAGGTACCAACATCACCGTTAACGGCATTATCTATGCCCCGAAGGGCACAGTCAGCATCCATGCGAACGAGACTTCCTTCAACGGAAGAATCATCGCAAACCGTTTCAACTACGAAGGTTCTATCTTTAACTGCACCGCAAGTGCAAGTGACCTTGAGCTCCTCTATGAACTGCCGGTCATTCACATCACGGCAGATCCGGAAGAGATCTATACCAATGAGACCTCCACATATACGATCGAATCCGAAGAGATCGAAACTCCTTATGTAGTGAAATTCCGCCTGAACGGGGAAGATGTAGAGATCAATGAAGACCTGACATACGTCATTACTCCTGACCAGCCGGGTGAATACACTCTGGAGGGATATGTCGTCCTGAGCACAGGCGAAGTTGTCCTTGATTCAGCAACAGTCATCGTAACTGTACCTCCGACGCCGACACCGACTCCTACAGATACCCCGACACCTACTCCGACAAACACACCTACACCTACAGAAACACCTACGCCTACTCCGACTGAGACGCCTACCCCGACACCTACACCTACAGAAACACCTACGCCTACTCCGACAGAGACTCCGACACCGACTCCTACGAGTACACCTACACCTACGGAAACTCCAACTCCGACCGATACGCCTACTCCGACGGCAACGGCTACCCCGAGTCCGACACCTACACCGGATGAGCCGCAGGAGTACTGGTCTATCTCGCAGGGTGATCCGAAATACAACTATGAGATTCTGTTCCAGGAAGAGGACTGGAATTATGGCAACAGTGCATCCTTTGATCCTTATATAATCGAAGTATGTCCGGATATTGAATGGAGAAATGGTTATGCATTCTTCTTGACATCCCGATCCTTTGACGAGGACCTCTCGTTTAATGCCCGTTATACAGTACGAATTGACCATACGGTTTCTCTTGCAGATGGTATTGCATTTGTTCTGAGCCCCAATAAGGTCAATAACAATTCGACAGGACAGAGCATTGGTTACGGAAACATATCTCCATCTGTTATCGTTGAATTGGACAACTACCAGAATGGTGGAAGACACAGGAATGAGACCGGTACTGGTGACTGGATTGAAGGTGAAAGTGGAAGCCATGTAGCAGTCATCTTGGATGGCAACTCCGGTACCCATTACGCTTATGCGGAATGGCCGTCTCTTAGAACTTCCGGTGTAGTCCGTGATGTATGGGTTTCCTACGACGGAAAAGCGAAGGAACTCTATGTTTACGTTGCCGATTATGATGCGGAAGGCAATATAGAGAAGCCGACGGAGCCGACACTTGTCTGCCCGATCGATTTGGAAGAGCATTTCGCAGGCGTTTCCACACTCTACATGGGATTTACATCTGCAACCGGTTCTTGCCAGGCCAGCCATAACCTCCTCGGATTTGAACTGGATCCGATGCCGGGTATGCATGGTGGTCCGACTGTAACGCCTACTCCGACAGATACTCCTACACCAACTGTAACACCGACTCCTTCTGTCTCCCCGACACCGACTCCGGTACCGCTGACAGAGCAGGAACGATACTTCATCTTCTCCCAGGGTGATGCAAAGTATGACTATCAGACAAACTTCGTGGAAGAAGACTGGAATTTTGGCTCTTATACAACTTATAGTCCGGAACTCATCACACTAGCTGAGTATAAGAGTAATATCGTTACGAAAGTTAAGGGTAAATCCAAGAGAGAATTCAGTCCTGACTATTCCTTCAAGGCCAGATTTACTTTGGGCATGGAATATGAAGGCACATCGCCTTCCAACACAATCGAACTGCATATTGTCTCTGATTCAGGAAAATCAATCATCCTCGAGATGGACTTCGACAGAGATTCCGGAAGAAGATGGAGAGACAACGAAGGAGTATGGCATTCTGGAGCTACTCCATATACAAGTGCTTTGACTGTCGATATCAACGGTGACTATTCTGTCAACTACGGCATGATGGACTTCGCGCAGCTTCTCGACAACGGAAGTGTAAACGAAGTATGGTTCGAATACGATGGCGTGGAAGAGATCCTCTATCTCTACACTGCACAGTATGACGAAGAAGGAAATATTAATAAGGATGTTGCTCCGGCTATAATCTGTCCGATCAGTTTCAATGAAGTATTCGGAGGTGCACACGATTTGCACTTCGAATGGATGGCGGACACAAACGGAAATGCGCCTGTATTCAATGTTTACGGTATTGAGATCGACCCGTATCCGGACATCCATTCTCTGCACAATAATTCCATTGAACTGATCGAGCCTACAGAAGGACAGATCTACGAAAAGGGTGAGAAGATCAACGTTAATGGTAAGGTAAGTACGCAGTTTGAAGTTAAGGATGCGAAAGTGCGTGTTGCCGATTCAAATGGTACAGTTGTCTATGAGAACGATATCGATCCTAAGACAACATATACCGTAATGGATAAGATCAGCACCGCTGATTTCGAATTGGGTGATTATGTTGTAACTGTTGATGTTACTGATAAGGAAGGCCTCAAGTATGTTAAGGATGTTCGAATCTCTGTTGTGCAGAACAGCAATATTCGTGCTGACATTACGACAATTATGCTTAGCGGCGATGATCTGAAGATCAACGGTATTGCAACAGCAGATGTTGAGGCTACATATGAATTGAAGTATCGCTTAAATATCGACGATTGGAAAACGATCGGAGCAGGTGAGGCAACTGTCGAAAACGGCCTTCTCGGAACAATGCCGTTCGCAGATGTTCCTGGAGATACTCTGCACCTGTCTCTTTGCGTAACCACAGTAACAGGTAGAACTCTATTTGTTGATAGAACATATACGCTTAAGATTACGCCTACTCCCACACCTGTACCGACTGGAGATCCTACTCCTACACCAGTCGTTACTGGAGATCCTACTCCGACGCCGATTCCTGGCGAATTCACAGACGATCAGCTGTTTGTAGATATCAAGGACGATCAGGATGCAATGGAAGTAACGTTCATTCAAGATATCGAAGGAACAGTTTCTGGTTCTCTTCTGGATAACTATATTTTTGAAGTGTATCCGGTAGATTCTGATATAGCTGTATATACCAGCGCAGGCTCTAGTGAGGTTGTTAACGGAACAGTGGGTACACTTGACCCGACGCTGCTCATGAACGGTTATTATCAGGTCAAACTGACTGCTTATACTGCTGCTGGTACTGGTCTCTATGACGAGATTACTGTACTCGTCTGCGGTAATGCCAAGATTGGTCATTTCTCTGTGACATTTACGGATATGACCACAGGTCTTGATGATTTCCCGATTCGAATCAATAGAACCTATGACTCTAGACAAAAGAATAAAGTCGGTGATTTTGGTAATGGTTGGGAGATGTCCATAGGAGGTCCTGATATTTCTATTTCAGGAAATCTGGCAAAAGGCTGGACCCAGAGAAGTGTTAAGGGGTTAGCTAACATGCCGAGATACTATTGGGTAGAGACTTCAATTCATGAGTTAACTATCGATTGGGGCAATGGTAAAAAGGAAACCTTTGAATTCAAACTGGATCCGGCTGATCAGTACATGAGACTGGACATGAATATCTCTGCCTATTTCAAAGCGAAGGGTGTTTGCACTTCGACGCTTGAAATCCTGGATGAGCATACTGATCTCTCTTATGATGGCGAGGCATTGTGGCATTGGGATCTTAGACCTTTTGATCCGCAGAACTTCCTGCTGACAACAAGAGAAGGTACCAAGTATTACTTCAATCTCTCTACAGGACTTTACCAAGTCGAAGATTCTATGGGTCGTACTATTAAGATCACAGACAGTGGTATCGAGTATTCTGATGGAAGTGGATTAGATATTGTTCGTGATAACGAAGGAAGAATTACTTCCATTTCTGATGGTACTCAGACAGTTTATTATTCTTATGATGCCAATGGCGATCTGGAAGTGTTTACTGACACATCGGATAGAGAGACGAAGTATCTCTACAAAGATCATTATCTGGAAGAGATTAAAGATTCGAGAGGAGTCAGTGTTGCTAAGAACCTTTACGATGAAGATGGTCGCCTTGTAGGAACTCAAGATGCACGTGGAAACACGATCACTATAGACCACAATCTTAATGAGCAAAAAGAAGTGGTATGGAATCGTTTGGGCTTCCCGACAATATATTCCTATGATGATTTTGGAAATGTAGTTTCTGTGAAGGATGCAAATGATCATGAGACAATCATGACATATGATCAGCATAATCATCTGGAAACGCTTACTGATCCAATGGGGTACACAACGCAGTATAAGTATGCGGAGAACGGGGATCTTCTTTACGTAATCGATGCCCGTGGTAAAACTACTACTAAGAGCTACGATTCTAAAGGCAACGTGGTTTCTATAACTCATGAAAATGTTGATTTGTTGAGTATGACGTATAACGAGTTCGGTAAGAAGATCAATGTTTCTGACGCTGTTGGAAATACAGCAGTATGTGATTATTTCTCTAACGGAAACTTAAAGAGTGTTGAAGATAGTATTGGAAAACTGTTCGAAAACACTTATGATGCAGAAGGAAAAGTCGAATCTATAACAGGTGCAGATGGTAGAACAATCACCTATAAATACAATCAGCTTGGTCAGGTCGTGCTAGAAACAGAAATAGCAGGAATCTATTCTCTTGAGACTAAATACGACTATGATGGCGATGGAAATTTGACAAAGAGAACATATCCAGACGGAAGAATCGAGACCTATGATTATGATTCTGTTGGAAATATGATTCATTCGAAGGATAGTGTTGGTAATGAGATTTTCTGTACTTACGATGATTATGGTAACCGCACCATTATCTCTTATTCGGATGGAACAAGTGAGACATTCACATACGATGAAGAAAACCAGGTCATTGAGTCAAAAGACAGACTTGGTGTCACTACCCTATACGAATATGATGGGGTTGGGAATCTCATTAAACAAGAACTGTCAACTGGAGAAGTCATAACATACAAGTACAACAAGAATGATCAACTTATAAATCTGAAAAATTCTTATGGCGGAGAAACAAAGTATGATTATGATGAGCTCGGAAGAAATACGGTTGTCACAGATCCATACGGAAAAACGACTTCGTACGAATATTCCGATCTTGGAGAAATTATCACTTTTGTAGATGCCAATAACAATACATATCGATTTACATACGACGAAAACGGAAATAAAACAAGCGAAACGTATCCGGATGGAAATACAGCATACTGGTCGTATGACAAGCGTGGCAATTTGTTGAGTAAAACGGATTGTGAAGGACACACCACTTCATACACGTACGACCTCATGAATAGACTTGTCAAAGTTGTTGATGCCAAGAATGGTGTTTGGACTTATGACTATGATGAATTAGGTAATCTTTCCAAAGTGACGGATAGTCTTGGAAATGTCACGGAGTACTATTACGATCAGTATGGAAGAAATACCAGAATCAAGAATGCTCTGGGTATTGAGTCAATCGTTACTTATAACAATCATGGACAAGTTGAGACCAGAACAGACTTTGGTGGAAACACATCGAATTACACATATGACGGCGATAAGCTCTCTGTTGTTGCAGATGGTGAAGGAAGCACATCGTACGGCTATGATGTTCATGGTCAGCTGTCTGAGGTACAAGATGTTGCGGGAACGATATCGAAAACAGTAAATGCCGGATTGGTGACATCTTGCTCTGATGCAAAAGGCAAAACTGTCAACTACAACTACGACGAATGCGGAAATGTAACCGGTATTTCATGCACGGAAGGATCTGTTACATATGGTTATGATCTGCTTGGACGTCTCGTAAGTGTCAAGGATGGGGAGAATAACATTACACAATACACCTATGATGATGTAGGTAATCTTGTAAAGATGGAATATCCCAATGGAATCACGACGTCATACAAATATGACAAAGTGAACCGTCTTATTGAGCAGGTATCTACTAATGCAAGTGGCACAGTTCTTGCAAGTTACAAGTACACTCTCGGTAAGAATGGAGAAAAACTGGAATGCGAGGAGCTGAATCGCAAGGTAACATACACCTATGATGAATTGATGCGACTGACCTCTGAGACTGTTGAGAGCAATGGAAGTAGTTCAGAAACGATCTATGGCTATGATTCGAATTCTAACCGTGTTTCTATGGAAAAAGACGGTGTACTTACGAGTTATACATATAACGCACTGAATCAACTGGTTCAGGAAGGGACGATTGAGTATACATATGACAACGCGGGAAATCTGGTGGCAGTGAGCGATAATAGTATGCTTGTAGCATCCTATGAGTACAACTCTCGAAATCAGATGGTGAAATCAATAGTCAATTCGGCAACTGGTACACTCATTGAGACATATACGTACAATTACCTTGGAGACAGAACATCAAAAACTAGTAATGGTGTAACTACGTATTATACTCTTGACTATAGTTCTGGTATTTCTCAAAATCTTGTTTCCGAAATTAGTGGCGTGGCTACTTTCTATGTTCATGGATTTGGGCTGATCTCGGCAACTTCTGGAAACAATACAGTCTACTATCTGTATGATGGCGGAAACAACGTTCGTGCAATCACAGATGCGAATGGAAGCATCACTGATGAATATTGCTTTGATGCATTTGGAAACGAGTTATCTCACACGGGATCTTCTGCAAATGATTATGGATTCCAAGGTGAGCAGCAGGATGAGACTGGACTTTATTACCTGAGAGCTAGATACATGGATCCTTCCAACGGCTCTTTCACAAGCTATGATACATATGAAGGCAATCTTAGTGACCCGATTAGTCTTCACAAGTATCTTTTCGCAAATAGTAATCCAGTAATGTATTGTGATCCTAGCGGACATTTCCCTGGAACCTTAAATGACTTGCTGGCTTCGCTAGATATCAACGCTATATTGGATGGTGCTTACTCGAATGCAATAATGTACACTCTGGAATGGGTGCTGTTTGATCCAACTGGTGAAAATCATTCCGCAGAAGGATTGATCGTTAGCTTCATAATTGGAGGCGTAACAGGTCAAATAGGCAGCTCGCTTGGGAAAATGGTTGGTATTGGTAAGAAAGCGGCTTATCTTGATGACACTCTTTATAAGGTGGCAAACAATCAGACGTTTAAAAAAGGTCAGTGTCTTCAGAGTATCCTATTCCTGATTTTTGGGTCCACATTCATTTGTGCTGGTGCTGCACTCAGATATTACGCAGGAGAATGTGATAATGAATATGTAGGAACGACGCTTGATGGTCTTGGAACTGCATTGATGCAAGTACCGGTTTCTATAATCGCACTTGTGTTTGGAATAAGCCCGGATCAAGCAATGAATATGCTTGATGGAATCTTCTTCGCGGTTGCTAATAGAAATTCTACCTGGGGTGGATAATGTTTAGAGGTATTAGTAAAAAAATCCTCTGGAGCGAGAATGGCAAAAAGTACTTAGTGCTTTTTGCCATAGCTCCAGCAATACTTCTTATTCTTATGGGACAACAAATACTGAGTCCGAAGCCGGTTGCGTTACACGAGTCGTATGAAACTCTAAATGAAGGCGACAAAGTATCGATAACCGACTATCGGATAATCGGTAAATTGGACAAGTCTGATATCCAAGATTTGTCTGATTCAAGTGATACGTTCTATCTCCTATCTGTTTCTCTGGAAGATAATGAATTGTCAGTTTGTTGTGCTTTTTCCAAGAAAAAAGTGGAACGCTTTCAGAAGGTGAATGATCTAAAGGAACAGGACGGAGCATTCGAGTCTTCAGATGTTTTTCACTATCCATTGGAGGGAAGAATACATATGTATTCCAATGGAAACATAATGGAAGAGCAGGACAATGATTCCAGCGGCGAAATTGATGGCAGTGAAGAATCGAGAATTCAATCACCATTTTGGATTCAAATATCTGCAGTGGGGAATACTAGAAGTCAGAAAATCAAAACGTATAGTCAAGTTCTTGTGGGAATCCTTATTGTAACAGCTTTGTGTTTCATAATTGGCATTCGTCACTGGAAAAGCAAGGGTTGGATATAAAAATATAAGAAAGGTTGTTACTCGAAAACTCAAAGGAACCATTCAAAACCTGATCGTTTGTTATCTATTTTGTGATGTAGTCTCTAATCGTAAGCGTTAAACCATGCGCCTTCAAAAATGAGCCCGGATATGTCAGACTTTAAAAAACTCAAAAAACTAGTTGGAGATATTAGAGTCTGGAGGCGGGTATGGACAAGAGCACGTATGAGATCCGATTGGCGCAGTGGAC
>JAFZLF010000047.1 GCA_017551625.1 Clostridiales bacterium
AAGGAAACCTTGCCGATCGGGCAGTGGATGATGTTTGTCTTATCGAGACGGTACTCGATCTTACCGGCTTTGATATCCGTAACAGCCTTTGCTACGTCCATCGTAACTGTACCGGCCTTCGGTGTAGGCATCAAGCCCTTCGGGCCGAGGACCTTACCAAGACGACCGAGCTTAGGCATCATGTCCGGAGTCGCGATGAGAGCATCGAAATCGAACCAGTTCTCGTTAGAGATCTTGTCGATATACTCTTCCGCGCCTACATACTCTGCGCCTGCAGCCTGAGCTTCATCCGCCTTCGGGCCCTTGGCGATAACGAGTACGCGCTTCGTACGACCTGTACCATGCGGCAGAACGACCGCACCACGGACCTGCTGGTCAGCGTGACGGGAGTCAACGCCCAGACGGACGTGAAGTTCTACCATCTCATCAAACTTTGCTTTACCTGTTTCAACGACCAGACGAACTGCTTCAGAAGGATCGTAAGAAACAGATCTGTCTACGAGCTTAGCAAGCTCTTGATATCTCTTTCCTCTTTTCATAGTAACTCTCCTTCAAATCAGTCCTCAGTCACAACGATACCCATGCTTCTGGCAGTACCAGCTACCATACGTGCACAAGCCTCGATGTCTGCGGCATTTGTGTCAACGATCTTGACTTCCGCGATCTTCTTGCACTCGGAGAACGAGATCTTCGCGACCTTGTCCTTGTTCGGCTTACCGGAAGCCTTCTCAATGTTGCAAGCTTTCTTAAGCAGTACCGGTACCGGCGGAGTCTTTGTAATGAAAGAATATGTACGGTCAGCGTACACAGTGATGATTACAGGAATGATGAGACCTGCATCCTTTGCTGTTCTTTCATTAAACTCTTTGACGAACTGGGCAATGTTAAGTCCATGCTGTCCAAGAGCTGGTCCAACCGGCGGCGCGGGTGTTGCTTTGCCTGCAGGGATCTGAAGTTTAACGTACCCTACAACTTTTTTAGCCATATGCGGCCACCTCCCAAATAATTTCTTTGCCGGCCCGTCTTATCCCGGTGCCGAATATTTCTTCATCTCATAGCGAGATGTGATAAGCAATTATACTCGCGTGTCAGAGTTCTATCAAACTCTCACGACCTGCGCGAATTCGATCTCGACCGGTGTCTCACGACCGAACATCGAGATACGTACACGGACAGTATGCTTCTCGAGGTTCATCTCCTCGACGCGGCCTACGCAATCCGCAAACGGTCCGGAGATGATACGTACCGAATCGCCCACTTCGTAATCGACGGACGGAACCCAGCTGGACTCCAGACCCATCATCGCGAGTTCTTCGTCAGAGAGCGGCTGCGGTTTATTGGCATTCGGACCTACGAAGCCGGTCACACCACGGGTGTTACGGACGATGTACCAGATCTCTTCTGTGTAGACCATCTTGATCAGGACGTAACCCGGGAAACGCTTCTTCATCGTTACCTTCTTCTTACCGTCCTTGACTTCGACGCTCTCGTCCATCGGGATGGAGACTTCCTGGATCATCTCCTGAAGTCCACGGTTCTCGATCACTGCTTCCAGTGTGCTCTTGACCTTATTCTCATATCCCGAATAGGTATGTACTACATACCACTTTGCTTCATATGCCTGTTCTTCAGCCATGCTCTGCTCCTCGTATATATGCTCAGGGAGATCTCACATCCTGCGTGATCTTCCTTCCGGTCCCTAATCTTATGTCTCGGACGGCTCCTCAGAAGGGGCTGCCTCAGACGGTGCCAGCGTTGTAGTATCGCCGGAAGCGTCAGATGCAATCGTTGTGGTTGCAGTCGTCTCGACATTCTGCGTATAGAATCCGGCTTTCTCCAGGATCCAGCCGGCGCCCTTGCCGATCGCAGTCAGCAGGATCGCGCAGACAGCGATAACGACCAGAACCACAGCAGAATTCTGGATCAGCTTCTCCTTTGTCGGCCAGATCACTCGTTTCAGTTCCTGGCGAACATCCTTGAACTTCTGTGCTATACGCTTGAAGATGTTCGGTTTCTTCTTCTCAGCCATTGGTCATACCTCTATCTTGTTTCTTAAGAAACGCTATTACTTAGTTTCTCTGTGTACAGTATGCTTACGGCAGAACTTGCAGTACTTCTTGATCTCCAAACGATCCGGGTCGTTCTTCTTATTCTTATATGTCTGATAGTTTCTCTGCTTGCACTCTTCACAAGCCAGTGTGAGCTTGTCGCGTACTCCCGCTTTGTTTGCCATGTTCGAACACCTCCAAAATATATCGTGCTTTTCCGCGCTTCCTTACGCGGTTTTTCGCGCATAAAAAATAGACCTAAACGGCGATAGCAACGGATATGATAACACAGGGTCAAGATTGTGTCAACGAATATTTGCTAATTGTCAGCAAAAAGGGGCTTACGAACTTTGCATTTACGGAATTGCTGTACAATTCGCACTTTCTCACCTAAGACTACCAATCGTGATAATTCACTGCAACTCTTTCTTATTGATAAAAAACAATCTGTAAGGAACCTTTCGTTTTCTATCAGTCTTGTAGACACACGCCACTACACCTAGAGGATTCGAGTACCTTTTGATCGCATATGTGCACCCTGCTTCATTACGCACCAATAAAATGCCCGGGCCGTCACCCCACTCTTTCGTTTCTGTATTCAATAACAAATTTATAACCTGGTGCTTTTTCATCAGATATTTACAGTTGATGCGGCATTGGGCAAAACGACTGTACCTCCTTGAACAGTTGAAATCGTCACATTTTTCCATCCAACTCTTACTGAAGTAGTACTTGATGGGACAGAAAATGATGGGGTTGCTCCATAAGCTGAATTATACTGACCATTTAAATCATAGTATGTATCAATATAATCAGCATAGTAAGTTTGAGGAACATACAAAGATGTCTTTTTACAAAAGACTCTTCCTGCAACATATGTTAATTGTGTTCCAGTTGCTGTCCAGTATAGGTGTGCTGTCGTTTGAGAATCTCTCACTATACCGACATGGAATGTTCCAACATCAATTGTTGGCTATCTTAGATTATCTCGCTGGTCTTGTGTAAGGAACTTGTATTCTTCGCCGTCTTTAACTATAAACACATCGATTAAATTGCTATTCTATATTGGTTGAATCAGCGTTTCTTCAGTTCTTCTTCCACTTCCTCCGGAGTGATGCCGAGGTAGGCCATCATGACGAGGGTGTGGTAGAAGAGATCGGCCAGTTCCAGTACCGTGTTTTCCTTGTTTCCACGGGATGCGGAGATGATCGCTTCGATGGCCTCTTCTCCGACCTTCTTGCCGATCTTCTCGATGCCCTTATCAAAGAGGTAGTTGGTATAAGAACCGTCGACCGGGTTTTCTTTTCTGTCGAGGATCAGGTTATAAAGATCTTTGCTTACGTTCTTGCTGTTTGAATCCATACTAATATCTTCCTTTCTTATCTGCAGCATCGGATGCCGCTACCGCATCCCGACGAGTCGGGGCGTTTTTCAGTTATAAATCTATTTCCGTGAAGAAGCAGCTGTGGTTCCCCGTATGGCAGGCCGCTCCGTCCTGGTCAATGTAGAATAACAGGGTATCGCGGTCGCAATCAAGGAAAGCCTTCTTCACATGCTGGTAGTGGCCGGACGTCTCGCCCTTGAGCCACAGGGTATTTCTGGAGCGGGAGTGATAATGCATCAGCTTCGTCTCCATCGTCTTCTCGAGAGATTCGTAGTCCATGTAGGCCATCATGAGCACATCCTTCGTCGAGTCTTCGACGACGATCGCCGGGACGAGGCCGAGTTTGTCCTTCTTGAGGGACTGCCAGAGCTTCAGGGCCGGAGTCATGGTCCGTACCGGGATCCCGCGTCCTGCGAGGTAAGCCTTCAGATCCTCGATCTTGATCTCTCCGAAGTGGAAGAGACTCGCCGCGAGGACTGCATCGGCGCCGCCCTCTACGATCCCGTCGTAGAAGTCTTCTAGCTTTCCGGCACCGCCACTGGCGATGACCGGGATCGAAACCGCATCTGCGATCGCCCGGGTGATGACGTTATCAAAACCGGACTTCGTGCCATCTCTGTCGAGGCTCGTCAGCAGGATCTCTCCTGCTCCGAGGCTCTCTACCTTCTTCGCCCACTCGACTGCATCGAGGCCTGTGGCCTTCGTGCCACCTGCAATGACGACCTCATAGCCGCTCGGAAACTTGCTGTTATCTTCTGCGCTGGCGTTCTCGTCGATGCCCTTAAAGTCGGCATCTACGCCTGCGATGCGGATCGTGTCTCCGGATCTCTCGCGGACATCGATCGCGACGACCACGCACTGGGAACCGAATTTTTCACTCGCGCGGCGGACCAGTTCCGGATCTTTGACCGCAGAGGAATTCAGAGAGATCTTATCTGCACCGGCGTTCAGGATCTCACGGATATCTTCGAGCGAGCGGATACCGCCGCCGACCGTAAACGGGATGAAGACCTGTTCAGCCACGCGCTTTACCATATCGACTACGGTGCCACGGCCTTCGACTGTCGCGGAGATATCGAGGAAGACGAGTTCATCTGCACCCGCTTCGTTATAAGCCTTCGCGCACTCGACCGGATCCCCGGCATCACGAAGAGCGATGAAGTTCGTACCTTTCACGACACGACCATTCTTGACGTCCAGACACGGAATGATTCTTTTACTGAGCATAAATTTCCATCCTTTCTTTACTTCTCTGTCATCTTCGCCCAGCGGTTCAGTATCCGAAGACCCGCCTCACCACTCTTTTCCGGGTGAAACTGACAGGCGAAGACATTGTCTCTTTTCACACTGCAGCAGTACTCGATCCCGTAATTGACCGTCGCTGCAATGTCTTCTTCTCTATCCGGCACACAGTAGTAGGAGTGTACGAAATAGACATATTCTTTATCCGGGAGGATCCCGTCTCTCGCGGAAAGATCGTTCCAGCCGATCTGCGGGATCTTCAGTCCCATGTCAGACGGGAACTTCACGACCTTACCGGGAAGGACAGACAGCCCTCTGACCGGTTCACCGCCGAAGGACTCCTCCGACGTATCAAAGAGCATCTGCATACCGAGGCAGATTCCTAAGAACGGCTTCCCCGTAGCGATATACTCGTGCACGACCTTATCAAGTCCCTTCGAAGTGAGCGCCTCCATTGCCGCGCCGATCGCACCGACCCCGGGAAGAACAACGCCGTCCGCTGCCATGACAGTGGACGGGTCGTTCGTGATCTCACTTTCGAAACCTAAGAATGCCAGTGCTTTCTGCACGGATCCTAAGTTCCCCATTCCATAATCGATGATGGCGATCATGCGAGTTCCTTTCCGGTCAGGAGGCGGTAGCACTCCCTGTACTTCTCTGCAGTCTTCTCGATGATCTCCGGTGGAAGCGTCGGAGCCGGATAAGTCTTATCCCAGTCCAGTGTCTCCAGCCACTCACGCAGATACTGCTTGTCGAAACTCTTCTGTGCGCGTCCCGGCTCGTAATCGGCAAGATCCCAGAAACGGGAGGAGTCCGGTGTGAACATCTCGTCGGCGACGACGAGCTTGCCGTCGATCTTACCAAACTCGAACTTCGTGTCGGCCAGGATCAGACCTCTTGTCAGCGCGTACTCGGAAACCTTCGTATAGAGTGCAAGAGCGGCATCCTTCAGTGCCCGGGCATCTTCTTCACCGAGAAGCTCGACGAGCTGTTCGTATGTGATGTTGATGTCGTGACCTTCGTCAGCCTTCGTGGAAGGAGTAAAGAGCGGCTCCGGGAGCTTATCGCCCTGACGGAGACCCTCCGGCATCTTCATGCCGCCGACGGTGCCACTGGCCTTGTACTCCTTAAGGGCGGAACCCTCGAGGTATCCGCGGACGATGCACTCGGCCGGGAGCATATTGACCTTCTTGACCAGCATGGAGCGGCCACGAAGCTCCTCTTCGTACTTATCGAGACCCATCGGATACTCCTTCGGGTCGGTGGTGATCACATGGTTGTCGATAACGTCCTTCGTAAAATCGAACCAGAATGCGGAGATCGAGCTTAAGACCTTGCCCTTATCCGGGATGCATTCGTCAAATACGACGTCAAAAGCACTGATGCGGTCCGTCACGACCATCAGGAGGGAATCTCCCAGATCGTATACATTTCTGACCTTACCCTTGACAAATACCGGTAAATCGATAAAATCTGTGTCTCTTAATGTTGCCATGTGTCTCATCCTCACTTTTTCTTATTACCTGAGTGCTTTTCCGGCGGGAGAAGCACTCGAGCTTTCTTATTCTTCTTCGGAGTACTCGCCGGACACTTCCTTTAGTACTTCCATATTGTCGAACTCGTCGACATACATACTGACTTCCTTCTCGATGCCCGAGGCCACGATGGCGACGACCAGATCGAAAGCGATCCCGTCCCCGGTCATCTCGGCATAGCACTTCGTGACCGCGATCTCGGCAGGCCTCAGCTCGACTCTCGCATCGCCGTCCACGGTCATGTCCGCGGATGAAAGCAGCGAGCAGATCTCCTCTCCCTTATCGTTCAGCCACAGGATCCTCTCGCGGAGGTCCACCGAACGGCGGATGAACTCCTCTTCGTCCTTTGCCTGCGCAAGTACGGTGATTTCCTCATCGAAAAGCGTCGTCTTCATCTCCCACGCTTCAAATTCTTCGTTAAACGGGTAATTCGGAAGCATACTCAGAGTACTCCCTTAGTGGACGGGATCTGATCCTTGAACTTCTCGTCGATCGCGACAGCGATACGAAGCGCTCTGGCAAAGGCCTTGAACATCGCCTCGATCTTGTGGTGGTCGTTCGCGCCGTACTCGCACTTGATGTGCAGCGTCAGCCCGGCGTTAAATGCCACTGCACGGAAGAACTCTTCGACGAGCTCGGTCGCAAATTCACCGACATACTCGCCGCCGAACTCGGCCTGAAGAACCAGATACGGTCTTCCGGAGATGTCGAGCGAGCACTGCGCCAGTGCTTCGTCCATCGGGATAGAGGCGAAACCGTAGCGGTTGATGCCTCGCTTCTCACCGAGAGCTTCACCCAGGAGCTTGCCGATCACGATGCCGATGTCCTCGGTCGTGTGGTGTCCGTCCACATTCAGATCCCCGTCGCAGCGGATGCTGAGATCCATGCCGCTGTGGCGCGAAAGAAGATCCAGCATGTGGTCGAGAAAACCGATGCCGGTGCTGATGTCACTGAGGCCCGTTCCGTCGAGCTCCAGCGATCCCTTGATCTTCGTCTCTTTCGTATTTCTTTCTGTTGATGCGCTTCTGCTCATGCTCTATTTCCTCCCCGCGATCTCGTCGACCGCATCAAGTAACGCGTCCATCTCCTCATCGGTCCCGATGGTGATACGGAGATATTCACTGATTCTGGGTTTATTAAAATACCTTACCAGTATACCTTTCCCGCGTAGTTTTGTGTAGATGTCTCCGGCGGGGATTCCGCTCGGCGATGCGAAGAGAAAATTCGTCTTCGATTCCGGTACGGTCCAGCCGCGTTCACGAAGGGCCGAAGCGATACGGTCGCGTGTCGCGCAGATCTTACGCACATTCTCCATGACCCATGCATCGTCTGCGACCGCCACTGAGGCCACGCTCTGGGCGATGCAGTCAACAGGATAGGAGTTAAAGGAGTCGCGGATCCGGCACAGTCCTTCGATGAGTTCCGGATCGCCGACAGCGAAGCCGAGACGCAGTCCCGCCAGGGAGTGGGACTTACTGAGCGTACCCGTCACGAGGAGATTCTTATACTTCGGAAGCAGGCTCCTCGCCGTCACGCCCGAGAATGCCGCGTAGGCCTCATCCACCAGCACCACGTGATCGGGGTGTGCGATGAGGATCTTCTCCACATCCGAAAGATCCATCAGGATCGATGTCGGGGCATTCGGGTTCGCAAACGCGACTCCGCCACCCTTTTCCGCTTCAAAAGCACTGACATCGATGCTAAAGTCGTCCTTCAGGGGGATCTTCTTCAGCGGGATGTTGTAGAGCTCCGCATAGACCGGATAGAAGCTGTAAGAGATGTCCGGCACCAGCAGCGGAGACGCGCCTTCTCCCGACTCGAAGAACGCCTGGAAGGAGAACGCCAGCACTTCGTCCGAGCCGTTCCCGCAGAATACCTGCTCCGGCGTCACTCCCAGCACTTTTGCCAGTTCCACTCTTACTTTCAGACTCGAGGTCTCCGGATATCTCGCCAGAGATCCGATCTCGATCTTCTCCAGGACCTCTCTTACCTTCGGGGAGGCCGGATACGGGTTCTCATTCGTATTCAGTTTGATGATCTTCTGCCCCGGCTTCGGCTGTTCGCCGGCCACATAGGGCTCGATGTTTCTCGTTTTCTCATTCCAGAAACGACTCATGGGTGTATGTCCTCTTTCTCTTTGTATAAGCGTGGGCGCCCGACAATCCGGATCGGGCACTTCACCCGTTGCCGCAGGCGCCCGCATATGCTGCGGGCACCGCCGCATACTTATTCTTCAAATCTCACACGGATCGCGCTGGCGTGACACTCGAGGCCCTCGGCATCCGCAAAGGCCGCGACATCCTTATAGCACTCACGCAGCGACTCCTCATTATAGCGCAGTACGCTGATCTTCTTGAAGAAGTCTCCGGTGTTAAGCGGCGAGAAGAATCTCGCGGTACCGGAAGTCGGGAGCGTGTGGTTCGGTCCGGCGAAGTAGTCGCCCAGCGGTTCCGGTGTGTAGTTTCCGACGAAGATCGCACCGGCATTGTTGATGCGGCCGATGTAGTTATCCGGCTCGGAAACGCAGAGTTCCAGGTGCTCGGGAGCCAGTTCTTCACTGAAGGCGAGAGCCGCTTCCATATCGTCTACGACCAGGATCGCACAGTATGTCGACAGTGATTTTGCCAGGATCTCCTTACGCAGGCTCTTCTCGGAACGACGATCCACTGCCTCGTAGACGGCATCCGCCAGTTTCTCACTCGTGGTCAGAAGGATCGCCGAAGCGAGTACATCGTGCTCGGCCTGAGACAGGAAATCTGCCGCGACGAATTCCGGGACCGCCGTATCATCGGCGATGATGAGGATCTCACTCGGACCTGCGAACATATCGATGTCGACCTGACCGAAGACTAAGCGCTTCGCGGTGTTGACGTAGATATTACCCGGGCCGCAGATCTTATCGACACGCGGGATCGACTCGGTACCATATGCCATCGCGCCGATCGCCTGGGAACCGCCGACCTTATAGATCTCAGTCGCACCCGCAATACTTGCCGCTGCGAGGATAACCGGCGCGATCGACCCGTCTGCTCTCGGCGGGGTACACAGCACGATCCTCGGGCAGCCCGCCGCCCTTGCCGGAATCACGTTCATGAGAACGGTCGACGGAAGCGGAGCCGTACCACCCGGCACATAGATACCGGCCACGGAGATCGGGCGTACCCGCATGCCGATCTCGGAACCCTTTGCGACATCCATCTTAAAACCGGTCTCGACCTGTCTCTCGTGGAAGGTCAGGATATTGGCGGCCGCTTTCTTAATGACCTCGACCAGATTCGGATCAAGAGAGGCAATCGCATCCGCGATCTCCTGATCGGTCACACGCACATTCCCGGCGTTTATATCCGCTTTGTCGAACTTCTTTGTGTACTTGAATACGGCTTCGTCGCCGTTCTTCTTAATGTCATCGAGCACATCGTTCACGACGTCGATGATGGGGCCGAGCTCCATCTTGCCGCGCATCCCGAGTTCTTCACATATCTTCTTCAGTTCCCCTTGTGGGGCTTTGATCTTCTTACACTTCATATTATTTCCTCTTTCTATATGTTTCGCTTGACCTTCGTCTTTTCGGACACCGGGCCCATATCAGCTTTCCTGCGCCTTCTCGGCGTTACGGATCGCGACCTGCTTACGGAGTGCATCGAGCATCGGTACGATCTCGGCTTCCTTCATCTTCATGGAGACGCGGTTCACGACCACACGTGCGCTGATCTCCGCCACGACCTCGAGTACATCGAGTCCGTTCTCCTTAAGCGTACGGCCCGATTCCACGATATCGACGATGACTTCCGAAAGCCCGATCAGAGGCGCCAGTTCCACCGAACCGTTGAGCTTGATGATCTCGACGCTCTCTTTCTTCGTGCCCTCGAAGTACGCTCTCGTGATGTTCGGATATTTCGAAGCGACGCGCTTATTCGGGATCTGGTCGAGCTTATCCTTCAGAGAGACCGGACCGCATACGCACATTCTGCAAGCGCCGAATCCGAGGTCGATCACCTCATAAAGGTTTCTTCCCTCCTCGAGAAGGGTATCCTTACCCACGACGCCGATATCCGCCGCGCCATATTCTACGTAAGTCGGCACATCGGACGGCTTGGCCATGATGAACCGAAGTCCTGTCTTCTCATCTTCGAGAATCAGTTTTCTCGACTCCTCGCGGCCAGCGGAAACGTCATAGCCTGCCGCTTCCAGAAGATCCAGTGCTTTCTGCGCCAGACGTCCCTTCGATAAAGCAATCGTTATCATGTTTCTTCCTCCTCCGGCTCTGTGCCGTCATCTTCCTCTTCTTCTACGTAGACAGTCTGGTCGATGCCATGCTCCTCGGCATAGGCATCGAGCTCTGCTTCGCTCAGATGCTGCTGATCCACAATGACCTTTAATCCAGTCTGGCGAAGGGCATCTGCCGTAGCAAAAGCGGCCTTTCTCATTCCTTCACCGTCGGCATATCCTACGATCGCATCGACCTTCACAAATTCAGGAAGTTTATCCTGGCGGCGGAGTGCTGTCAGGCAGAGGTTGATGCCGAGACTGAAACCTACGGCCGAGAGTTCTCTTCCGAATGTCGAGACCACCTTATTGTAGCGGCCGCCACCGAGGATCGGGAAGCCCACCTCATAGGTGAAACCCTTGAAGATCATACCGGTGTAGTAGTCGAGGCTTCTGAGCATGCCGAGGTCGATACTCACATATTGTAGAAGTTCGTAATCAGAGAGCGCATCGAGGATCGCACGTAGATTCTTAAGTGCCGCACGGGACGTCTCATTTCCGACACGCGCCTCAAACTCGTCGATCACATCATAGGTACCGAAGCGGTTGGAGATCATGTCGAGCAGCTGCTGGGCATCGGACGAAAGGCCCAGACGCTCGGCTGTCTTTTCGATTCTTACGATATCCTTCTGGTCAATCGCCGTGCTCAGCTCAGCTGCATCCTCAGAAGAGATGCCCCACTCTTCCACGAGACCGCGGAAGAACTCGACCTGGCCGATCGAGATCTGAAGATCCGTAAGTCCGGTCGAGAGCGCCGAGCGGATACCCAGCGCGATGACCTCCGCATCGGCCTCCGCTGTATCGAGTCCCAGAAGTTCCACACCGGCCTGGGAGAACTCGCGGAGCTTACCACCGCCGGATTCCTTAAAACGGAACATGTTCTCTATGTACGACAGACGAAGCGGTGGCTGCTCATCCTTAAGGAGCGTCGCCGCAAGTCTCGCTACCGGGATCGTACCGTCATAGCGCAGCGCGATGATGCGTCCATCCTTATCTGTCATCTTATACATATCTTCCGTCGCCACGAAATCCCCGCTGGCGTATACGTCATAGTACTCGATCGCCGGTGTCTCCACCTCGCTGTATCCGTTCGATGAGAAGAGTACTCTCAGATCGGTCTCCAGTTTTCTCTTGACACTGGCTTCCTGCGGCAGGATGTCGATCACGCCGTCCGGTGTGTGGAATCGATAGTTTCCCATTTAGTTTTCCTCCTGATCTTATATTGCTTTATCACTTTATCTTGCTAAAGCAGTAAAATACCATGTGTGTATTTTATTCGAGCATGCTTTTTTTGTCAAGGCGGAAATCCTATATTCGTGGTATACGCGGGACGGGGTATCGGGTTATAATAGAAAAGGGTTGGACAAAAAGCGGAGGACATCGATGTTCATATTTGAAATCTTGTATAAATACATTATCCTGTTTATCGCCTTTTTTCTGCTGATGAACCTCATCACCTTTGCCCTTTTTCATTCCGATAAAAGAAAAGCCGAGAGACACGCCTTCCGGATCCCCGAGCGCGATCTTCTCGGGTTCTCTGCGTGTTTTGGTGCTCTCGGCGGCATTCTCGGTATGCTCGTGTTTCACCATAAGACCAGAAAGCCAAAGTTCTATGTGCTCGTCCCCATCTTTGCCATCCTTCAGATGATCTTCATCAATCTGATATACAAGTGGGGACCGAAGTAATATGAAATACTTCGTTGCTTCCGACATCCACGGCTATCCCGAATACTGCAGTAAGATCCTCGCCGCCTATGACCGCGAACAGGCCGACCGCCTCGTTCTGCTCGGCGATATTCTTTACTTCGGTCCGCGAAATCCGCTCGGCTCCACCTATGATCCGAAGGGCGTCATCGCTCTTTTGAACGCGCGAAAAGAGGACCTCCTCTGCGTCCGCGGCAATTGCGATTCGGACGTGGATCAGATGGTCCTGGAATTCCCTATCATGGCTGATTATGCTGTTCTTTCCTTAGGCGGAAGACTTGTCTACGCGACGCACGGTCACGTCTTTAACCCGTCCCATCTTCCGCCGCTGAAGTCAGGCGACATCCTTCTGACAGGACATACCCACGTGGTCGCATGCGAAGAACTCCCGGGCGGGATCCTTTACCTGAATCCTGGTTCACCTACTTATCCGAAGCAGGACACACACCGGGGATACCTGATCCTTACAGAGGATCAGGCCATCTTCAAAGACCTTGATGGAAACATTATGCTGGAGAAAAACCTCTAAAGGTTCGTCCCGATACAAAAGATCAGAGATCAATACCCGCGCTTACCTTCGAGTGACTCGTCGTTATCGATCCAGTCCTGGACAGTAACTACGCGATATTCTTCCTTATTGTCACGAACGATGACCTTCTCGATCCCGGCGTTGATGATCATCTTCTTACAGAGTGAACAGGAATTGGACTTGCTGATATACTCGCCCGTCTTGGCATCGTACCCGGCCAGATACATCGTCGCCCCGATCATCTTGTCACGGCTCGCGGAGATGATCGCATTCTGCTCGGCATGTACGCTTCTGCAAAGCTCATAGCGCTCACCTCTCGGGATCTGCAGGGTCTCACGGACGCAGTTGCCGAGATCCGAGCAGTTCTTCCGCCCTCTCGGAGCACCCACATAACCCGTCGAGATGACTTCATCGTTCTTTACGATAACGGCGCCATAATGTCTCCGAAGGCAGGTGCTTCTCTTTGCCACGACCTCCGCGAGGTCCAGATAGTAGTTGATCTTATCACGACGTTCCATGTAGCTCCTCCTAAAGTAGAATACTCTTCTGCCATTATAGCAAAAAGAAACACCCGTATCACTACGAGTGTTCCTTTCGAAACTCAATTCAACAATCCGGTTAGATCTCCACGACGCTGATCAGATAGCTCACTTCATCAAGTCCGCTTGTTCCTACTGCTGCGGCAGTTACGGAGGACACACCCGATACCGTAAAAGATGTGGAGTACGTCGCAAAGAAATCTTGAGCCGGGATCACATTATCCGGATCCGAATCATCCGCCTGAGTTGCTGCCTTCCATGTGCCGATCACAGTCTGTCCGGCACAGGACAACGAAGCAGTTATATCATTTGCCGTCGTATTCTTCGCCGAGAAAGACATCGTCACCAGATATGTCTTTGCAGAATCCAGTCCGGTAATATCACCCTCGGATGTTATCGTCTTTGAGAACTTTTCAGCCGGAGTCGGAATCGTAACATTAAGATCGGACAACGGACACAAATCGTTCCATACACTGGCCTCGGTGCTCTTCCACTGGATCCATTTTTCGTCCTGCATCTTCGGCTCCGTTATAGGTTCTCCGGTATCCGGATCGGTTCCCACGGTTACCGTAACAGGGTTTCCTTCTGCATCGAATACCTGAACTGGAATGGTCGTTACACGAAGTTCGATGTTGCCGAAAAGATCACCGGGTTCGCCCTTCAGATCATCAATATCGATCATATGCTTCCAGCTCGTATCATCACCGGTCGTATATCTCCATGCGATATCCGCTTTCTGCGCACTGATATTATTATCCGGATCCGCCGTAACTTCCGGTCTCACAGTAATCTCTACTTCACGTCCGTCCGCGCCCTTCGCGCCATCTACGCCATTCTTCACGGTAATCAGTGTTTCCCACTTCGAATCATCATCGGAAGTATACTTCCACATGATCGAAAGACCATCATCCGACTTCTTAAGTTCGACCTGCTTCGCATCAGCACCGGCCTCACCCTTCGCACCTGTCAGATCAGCAACGGAAACGAGATTCTTCCAGTTCTCATCACCTTCGTATCTCCACTGGATCGCGCCGTCGATGACGTCGACCTCTACAGGTCTTCCGTCTGCACCCGGCACGCCATCTTCGCCGGCGGGGCCCTGCGCACCGGGGACACCGGAAATACCCGGCTCACCGGTCGGACCGATCTCGCCGCGGAGTGCTGCCAGTGCCATGATCGGACGCCAGGACGCATCGGACTCTCCCTCGTAACGCCAGACGATCGCAGATCCGTTATTTCTCACCTCGACCGAGCGGCCGTCCTGACCATTTGAGCCGGAGAGCGCTGCTACCGCGATCAGATTCTTCCAGTCATTTTCGTTCGTATATCTCCACTGTACATAGCCGTTGCTCGCACGAAGCTCGACCGAACGGCCATCGTCACCCTTGTCACCCTTAGGACCCTGAATACCCTGTGTACCCTGCTCACCCTGAGCGCCCTGGATACCTTCGCTACCGGCGGCACCGGCCAGAGAATCGAGCGGGATCAGATTGACCCACTCACCTTCAGATTTTTCGTACTGGATATATCCATCCTCTACACGAAGCGCCGGAGCCTCACCGTCCACCTTCAGTACATCCAGATTCATGAGTTCACGCCACTTCGTGTCGTCCTCATCTTCATACTTCCACTGAACAACGTCGCCGTACGGACGGGTCACGACCTTCCGGTCCTTCTGCTTCTGATTTCTGGAGAAATATACATATATACCTGCAGCGCCAACTACGCCAAGGCAAACGATACAAGCAATAACAATCTTTACTGAGTCTCTCATGGCACCAACACTCCATAATTTCGCTTATAACTTATTTTATAATAACTGATACCATGTGAAAAGCACTTTTCTAAAATTCCTTTACAGTTTTTACGTTTCTGTGCCAGTTTGTGGTCAATTTCGTTTCAAATACCCGTTTTTCCCGGAGGTTTGCATGAGACGGGCATCGCGTGCCGCTCTTCTTACTTGTGGTATTTCTCGCCGGATGCGATCTTAAATGCGCGATATACCTGCTCGAGGATGATCAATCTCGTCATCTGATGCGTAAATGTCATCGGTGACAGACAGAGTCTCTCGTTGGCACGGGCGACCACCTCCTGTGACAGACCATTGGACCCGCCGATCAGGAGGACCAGCTCAGCGCCACCCCTCTCAAACCCTTGCATCACGTGTTCTGACCATACTTCTGATGCCATCTCTTTGCCGTGCAGATCCAGCACGATCACGTAGGCCCCGGGACGGATCCTCGCGAGCATACGTTTCCCTTCCTGATCGAGCGCCTGCTCGACAGGCAAGGTATCGGGTGCATCAGCAACTTCGATGATCTCAACAGATGTGTACTTAAAGAGACGTTTTTTATACTCGGAGATCCCGTCAGAGAGCCATTTCTCTTTGATCTTACCGGCACAAACGATCGTCAGTTTCATGTCATGATGCCTCCGCTTCTACTTTTCCCCGGAAACTATCCGATCACTTCCTGAAGATAGATCTTCTCATCTTCCGCTTCCAGTAGTAGCGGGGCGGTCGGTGTGTAGCGGTTGGCGATCCGGAGTGTAAAGTCCTTATCCCGTACCAGTTTTTCTTCCGAAAGCGCGCGAAGGACTGTTCTTTCGGCCACCTGTGGCAGATTGTTCTCCTTGCTTAAGTGTCCCAGTATGAAGTGCCGTGTCCCGCTTTTGCAGAGCTGCGCTATCGCACGGGCACAGTCGTCATTACAAAGATGCCCATACTGTCCGTCGATCCTTCTCTTCAAAATATACGGATATTCACCGTTCCATAGCATATCCCTGTCGTAGTTTGCTTCCAGAAGTATCCCGTCACTTCCCTTGATCGAATCGAATATCTCCGGCGTCATGATGCCCATATCCGTTGCTATAGAGGCACTGCAGGATTCCGTAAAGAAGCGGTATCCGCAGGAACCGGATGTATCGTGAGGCGTGTCAAAAGCGATGACATCGAATCGTCCGATTGAAAAACGTGTCCCCGTTCTGATCTCGTGATCCAGCTTCGCATCGTGGGGTTTCCTCTCTACGGTATGGATCCCTTCCCATGTATTCCGTGTCGCAAATACCGGAATACCGAATTTCCTCGTAAAAACATCCAGTGCTCCGATGTGATCGGAGTGGTCATGTGTGATCAGTACAGCAGAGAGCTCTGCCGGCTCGACGCCGACGATGCTCAGCGCTTCGACCACTTTCTTACAGTTCATCCCGGCATCGACAAGAACCATCGTGTCACTCGTCGACACAAGGATCGAATTCCCGCTGCTGCCGCTAAATAGCGGCGTGATCTCGATCGAATGCGGTCTGATACCCTCTCTCATAACTATTTCCCGTCTGATTTCTCTTTTGTTTTTCTTCCTGGGAAGATTTATTCATCCGCGACAGTGACAATGTGTTCGTCATCGTCCTCGACATAGTCGATGTCCGCTCCGATAGCACGGAGTTTCTCGACGAGTTTTTCATAGCCGCGTTCGATACGGTTCGCAGCCATGACCGTAGTCGTGCCTTCTGCCGCCAGTCCGGCGAGCACCATCGCTGCACCGGCACGCAGATCCAGTGCCGTGACGCGAGCACCGCAGAACTTCACCGGTCCGCTGACCAGAGCGATTCTCTCCATGACAGTAATCGAAGCACCCATAGACTGAAGTTCCGGGATATACTGGAAACGGTTGTCCCAGACATTCTCGTGCATACGGCTCATGCCGTTCGCCATACAGAGCAGCACTGTCGCCTGTGGTTGAAGATCCGTCGGGAAACCCGGATACGGACGCGTCTTGAAGTTTGTCGACTCCAATTCGGTATTTTCATCAACGAAGACACGGATCCAGTCGTCGCCCTGTTCGATCCCGAAGCCCATCTCGAGCATCTTCACCGTAAGCGGTTCCATATGTTTGGGGATCAGGTTGTGGATCGTCACATCGCCACGGGTCACTCCGGCTGCGATCATGTAGGTCCCGGCCTCGATCTGGTCCGGGATAACAGAATAAGAATATCCGCCCGGAAGGACCGGTACCCCCTTGATACGGATCGTATCTGTTCCCGCCCCCTTGATGTTCGCGCCCATAGCGTTGAGGAAGTTGGCCACATCAACGATGTGAGGTTCCTTGGCTGCATTCTCGATCGTCGTCACTCCGATGGCCTTCGTGGCCGCCAGCATCAGGTTGATCGTCGCACCTACGCTGACCACGTCAAGGAAGATATGCGCTCCTTTTAGCTCATCGGCCACGATCCGGATAATACCATCACGGATATCTGTCGATCTTGTACCCTTTGCGCCCATCTTCTGGAAGCCCTTCAGATGCAGATCTATCGGTCGGTTACCGAAGTTACAGCCACCGGGCATGTACATCGTCGCCTTCTTGAAACGTGTCAGTAATGCCCCGAGCAGATAGTATGACGCGCGGATATTCTTGACCTTCGGATGTGTCGCTTCATACGTATTAATATTCGTCGGATCGATCTCGAAGACACCATCGCCACACGGCTGGATCTTCGCTCCCAGTGTCTCACATATCTCGAGCATGGCCTGAACATCCACGATATCCGGAACATTCTCGATCTTGCAGGGACCGTCGAGCATCATGGCAGCAGCCAGAATACCTAAGACAGCATTTTTGCTGCCGCTGATATTCACGTCTCCCTTTAGTTTCTTGCCTCCCGCGATCTTATAACTTGACATAGTTAATCCCCTTTTGTATCAGAATTGTCAGCATTCTTTCCAAGTGATGTCTCTGTCACCTGGCGCAGAAGGCTTCTCGAAGCAGGCGGCGGATCGGACGATGCTTCAGGCTTCGGAGCATCCGGCTGTTTGGCCGGGACTGTCTTCGCGACAGCCTCTTTCTTCGCCGTTGTCTTCCTTGTCCTCGTCTGCTTTTTGGTCTGCGCATTTTGCAGACCGACCTGATCCTTGCTGAGGATCGGGTGTTTCAGGACCGGCGGATCCGGAACGAGCATCTTCGGTTCTCGTCTCGAGAGCGCCACCCACTGACTCGCCTCAGGAGACTCGACAGGCTGAGTGACCTGCTGTTCGACCTCCGGCTGGACCACTTGATCGACGACCGGTGGCTCGACAGGCGTGACGATCGGTTGTTCGACTGGCACAACGACCGGTGGCTCGACAGGCTGTACTACCTGCGGCATTACCTGCTGTGCGACCGGCTGAACCGTCGGCTGAGGCAGTATAGTTGTCTCTTGTACCGGCATCGGTTCAGGTATCTCCATCTCCGCGAACTGCTGTTCGACCACCGGTGCCGGAGCATGGCTCTGATGCCCGACTCCATCTATAATATCACATTCATCGATAAAATCGAGGCGTCGGATAATTTCCGCTTCTTCCTCCGGGGTGATCGTAGTAAAGTCATATCCCAGATCATATTCGTCTTCGTTGAGTTTCTCGACAGCCTGCCGGGCTTTTCTATAGAGGACCTCTTCCCGGGGAGCATCATCGTGAAGTCCCATGATCGTCTCGTGATAGGTCGCCTCGGCCGTCGGAACCGTGATATAGAAATCACTTCCAATCTGCGCGCGCATATTGGGGGTCTCTTCGTCATCCTTGGTCCGGGTGACCAGACTGACTTCGCCTTCCTGCACTTCGGCCAGCATTTTTACGATCGCGAGTCCCAGCCCGCTTCCACCGGCCATTCGCGAACCGGTCTCATCCACACGGAAAAACGCCTGGAATACTTTTTCTGCTGCAGGTTTCGGGATGCCCGGTCCCTGATCCTGGACCTTGATCGTTACTGTCGTCTTAAAGGCCTGGATAAAAACCCAGATCTGCGTGTTTTCATAGGAATACTTAATGGCATTATTGATCAGGTTCCCCACCATCTGTTCCATCATACTGCGGTTACCGTAAACATGTGGCATCTTGGCCGTCAGACACTCAAACCCGATAGTGATATTTTTCTTCTTCGCTTCTTCTCTCTGTTTTCTGACGACGCCTTCCACTACCTGCTCGATACGGTAGTTTCCCATCTCGACCTTTTCCTTGTTGTTCTCGATCTGCGAGAGAAAAGTCAGGTTCTGGATGATATTTTTCAGTCTTTCACCTTCTTCATTGATCTTCATGACATCACTGAAGATCTGATCCGGGCTCTTCTCCCGAAGTCCCCAGTCGATCAGGGACTCCGAGTAACCCGTGATCGTAGCCAGCGGTGTTTTCAACTCGTGGGACACCGTCGAAACAAACAGTTGCCTCTGCTGTTCCTGACGGGCCATCTTGGTCACATCTTCGAGAACGACGATCCATGCCCGCAGATCAGACTGCGGAAAGTAAGGCTTGGAGAAATGAAACTGGATCACACGGTTACGGATCTCCTCACGTGTCGTGATCGACTCGATCTTCTCATTTTCCTGCGATTCCTCATCTGTATCCGGAGACTTCTTCACATCCGAGATCGTTTCCCCATATACTTTCAGATCGGCCTTGATCTTCGGGTCCGTTATAAAGGTCTCGACGAACTCGAAGAAAGATTTCGGAAGATCCTCTACGCGTAGTCTCTTTAGACAATTCTTATTGTTATAGATTAGGATTCCGCTTCCGGAAAACATGGCCACGCCCATCTGGACGATGTTTAGAACAGAATTGGATACGCCATTGGCGGCATTCAGATATCGGAGATTCTTTTTCTCCTTATAGACAGAAGCACGCATGAGAAAATAGACGAGGATGCCGAAGATGATACCCCCGCTCACAAGCCCTATAAAAAGCATGGGAACGGGCTCAAGAACCCGATCCCATACAGCCAGTTTCATCACTGTTTTTCCCAAATACGTATCCCCTCTACGTGGATCTGCCTCTCAGTTACAGTTATAGATTATCCCGGACAGAGAAGCTTACTGTCCTTTTTCGAAATAGTATCCTACACCTCTCTTCGTCAGGATGTGCCGGTAGTTGGTCTGATCGGGTTCGAGTTTTTCTCTCGTGCGACGGACCGTCACATCTACAGTACGGACATCCCCGAAGTACTCATACCCCCACACATGCTGAAGGAGAGCTTCACGTGAGAATACCTGGCCTGCATTCTCCGCAAGGAAAAGCACCAGCTGGAATTCTCTAAACGTCAGGTTGACATCTACGCCGTTTCTTCTGATCTGGTAAGCACTCTTATCGATCTCGAGGTCACCGATCTTCAGAACATTTTCTTCACTCGACGAATCTTTCTCGAGATACGAACCGCGGCGAAGTTGCGCACGCACACGCGCCTGCACCTCACGCGGGCTGAACGGCTTGGTGATATAATCATCCGCGCCCATCTCCAGTCCGAGGATCTTATCGATTTCTTCGCTCTTCGCCGTCAGCATGATGATCGGAACTTTCGTCTTCAGACGGAGCTGTTTACATACTTCGAGTCCGTTTGGCTCAGGCATCATCCAGTCCAGGAGAATCAGATCCGGTTTCTGGCGGTCAGCCAGATCAAGAGCGGTTAAACCATCGTTGGCGGAAATCACCTCATAGCCTTCTCTTTCGAGATTTGAGGTCAATAAGTCTACCAGAGTTTGTTCATCGTCTACGACAAGAATCTTTGCACACATAGCCAATACTCCATTTCATTGATATCCACAACATCTTGTGCCATGCACAGGATCTTTACACAACAGTTACTTCAATTATACCATTCTTATTTCGTTTGCAACCCAGATTATTACAAAATTATAAAGTTTTGCGGGAAGCAGATACCGGAAGAAAACAGCATCCGAAAACATAGATGATCATCGAAGTATTTCTATTATAACACGAAATTCAAAAAAAGAAAGAAGCCCGGCTACGTTTCCGTAGCCGGGCTTCATATAATCCGGCAGCGATCGATTTTCCCGGGCCGTCACCAGCCAAGTATCTTAGACACCGACGAGCTTAACTTCTGTGTTCGGAATGGGAACAGGTGTGGCCTCGTCGTTATAACCACC
>JAFZLF010000048.1 GCA_017551625.1 Clostridiales bacterium
TCCGATGCATATATCGATGCGCATTTCGATGACATCACTTCCCATGCCTCAGACGTCGAGAACCGTTTGGATGATTCGGACTGCACGAAGGACTGGCTCATGGAATGTAATCACGACTTTATCGAAGGCTTTAAGCATGCGGACGAGACGGTCACTCTCATCGAGTCGGATTATGAGAAGACGATCGAGGATCTCTGCTCGGATATGGATCTGCATGGTGAGTGCGCGGGCCGGATAAGTGAAGGACCGATCGTGGAACATGTGGCGCTCTTTCTGAATGATGTCGAGAAGGGAAGAGACTTCTTCGTGAAGTATCTCGGCGGGGTTTCGAATAGCGGTTATCACAACGAGAAGACCGGTTTCCGATCCTACTTCATTTCTTTCGGAAACGGTGCCCGACTCGAGGTCATGAGCAAGCCCGGAGTGCTGGATCCTTCGAAAGAACAGGAACGTACGGGATACGAGCACATCGCTTTCTCCGTCGGTAGCAAGGAACGTGTCGATGAACTGACGAAGATCCTGAAAGAAGACGGATACGAAGTTCTCCGCGGACCGAGAACGACCGGAGACGGATACTACGAGTCCTGCATCGTCGGTATCGAAGGAAATCATGTAGAGATCACCGTGTAAAAAAATTTGCAAGAAAAAAGAGAATTCTGTTCTCAAAACCGAACATATGTGCTATAATGTTTGCATAAGAACAAGGTAAAGGAAGGGAGAACGGAACGATGGTTAAAACGATAAAGAAAGACACGATGCATGCGGCTGGGATTGACATTGGTATATACACTACTGATTTCAAAAATGAGTTTATCTCGTTGACTGATATTGCGAAATATAGAAGCATTCAGCCTTCTATAACAGTACACAACTGGCTTCGAGGGAGAGATATTGTTGAGTTTTTAGGTCTTTGGGAATCGTTACATAATCCGGACTTTAAACTTATCGATTTCGATAAGTTTAAAGAGGATGCAGGATCAAATGCATTTGTTTTTTCGATTAAAGAATGGACGGAGCAACTCGGTGCAATTGGATTACTAACCAAGTCCGGCAGATATGGTGGTGGAATCTATGCACACATAGATATTGCCTTTGAATTTGCTTCTTGGATATCTCCTGAGTTTAAGTTGTATTTGATTAAGGACTATCAGAGACTTAAGTCAGATGAAAGCAGCAGGCTTTCTCTCGATTGGAATCTGAACCGGGAGATTTCGAAACTCAATTATCGCATTCATACGGATGCGATCAAAGAATATCTTATAATGCCGGATCTTACGCCCGAACAGATCTCGTACCAATATGCCAGCGAAGCGGATATGCTTAACGTGGCGCTTTTTGGTATGACAGCCAGGCAATGGCGCGATGAGAATCCGGAGAAGAGAGGAAATATCCGAGATAATGCGGATCTCAGACATTTGCTTATTTTGGCAAACATGGAAAGCTATAACGCAATTCTCATCGAGCAGGGGAAACCGATGTCTGAGCGCATAGTACTTCTGAGATCTCTTGCAGTACAACAGATGAAGACTCTTTCGGAGATTAGTCTCGATAATCTTCCTAAGTAAACCATAAGTACCTATTTCGATTCGCGATCCGATGATACAATGAAGAAAAAACGAGGTGCATCGTATGGTACACACAGATAGAGGCATTTCTTTAGCCGCAGATGTTATGGCTCCGCGCAAGGTCTGATCAGGACGACACCTTCACGGAGCAAGTAAATCGGGATCGTCCGGTCAGGCTTTACGCTGCTTAGAAAACAAATTCATTTTTCTAGGAGTTAAGCCATGAGAAAACTATCTATTTTCAAAGAACTGCGAAGCTTCCTGCTTCTTTGGTCCTCACAGACTGTGTCTGAACTGGGTACAGCCATGACGGACTATGCACTCATTATCTGGGTCTACGAAAGGTCTGGAACTGCGTCAAGTGTAACAATGTTAACCATGTGCGCGTTCCTTCCGACGATCCTTTTCCGCTTCCTGGCGGGCACTTTTGTGGACCGGAAAGACAAGAAGCGCATCATGCTGATCACGGATCTGATCGCCGCCTGCGGATCACTTTCCGTCCTTCTTCTGTTTTCCGGAGCCGTGCTGGAAGTATGGCATCTGTATGTGATCAATATCATCTTAAGTTTCATGAATTCCTTTCAGGTCTCGGCATCCTATGTCGCTACCACTCTGCTCGTGCCGAAGAAGCACTATGCCCGTGTTGGTGCGCTTCAGGGAATCTCCGGATCGGTCATCGCGATCCTGGCCCCGGCACTCGGAAGTATCCTTCTGGTCTTTGGAGGACTGAAGGTGGTCTTGATCGTTGACCTGATCAGCTTCGCCGTGGGCTTTCTGACGCTTCTTCTTTTTATCCGGATCCCGAAGATCCCCAAGGAAGAGAAGAAGGAACAAGAGTCATTCTGGAGAAGCAGTCAGGAAGGTATTCGCTTCCTGAAAGAAAGCCAGGCACTTCTTCATCTGACGCTTTTTGTCGCGGTCGTTAATCTCTTTGCCAAGCTCGGCAATGACGGCATGCTGGCGCCGTATATCCTAGGACGGACCGGAAATGACCAGAAGATCCTCGGTCTCGTACAGGCATTTACATCGGCCGGGATCATGCTGGGAAGCCTTCTGATGATGTTCCGAAAGCCGGCGAAGAGAAAGGCGCGGCTGATCTTCATTACGTGTACTATCATCCTCTCCGGCGATCTGTTCCTGAGTGTGACGAAGCTTCCGGTCATCTGGTGCATCGCCCAGTTTGGCACCTATGCGGTGGCAGCGGTCATGAATATCCATCTCGACACGCTCATGCGTGAAAGAGTGCCCGTTTCCATGCAGGGAAGAGTTTTCGCCGCTCAGGATACACTCAAGAACTGCACGAATCCGATGGGATTGTTCCTCGGAGGAATCCTGGCAGACTATATCTTCGATCCGTTTATGAAAACAGAGTCAGCACTTCAGAGGCCCCTTTCCGTTGTTTTCGGGTCGGAGAGCGGTTCGGGGATCGGACTTCTGTTCTTCATCGTAGGAACGATCGGGATGCTCATCAGTATCACACGTCTGAGAAAGAAGGTCTATCGGGAGCTGGATCTTTCAGAGCCTACTTCAGAAGAAAGCGTGGCTGGTGAGAAGATTTCACCGGTCACGGAGTGAAAACCACTGGAAAACCCGTAAGTCTCGTTGTAGAATAGAGAAAAGGCAAAGGCGCCGATTTTGGAGCCTTTGCCTTTTTTTGCAGCGAAACAGGCGATCAGTCAGGAAGGAGCTTCCCATGGCAGCATTTGATAGAGTACTCTCGGGCATACCGGAAATGGATTCAAACTTCGACAATATACGTCTGGGCGATAATGTCGTTTGGCGTGTGGATAATCTCGAGCAGTTCAAGCTGTTCATGAAGCCCTATGTGAAGCAGGCGATCGCAGATGGCAGAAACCTTATCTACTTCCGCTTTGCGACGCACGAGCCACTCCTTTCTGAACAGGAAGGCCTGAAGATCATCAACGTCGAACTCAATCACCGTTTCGAGAACTTCACGGTCGAAATCCGTGAGCACATCACGAGAGAAGGCAGAGATGCATTCTATGTGTTTGACTGTCTGTCCGAGCTTCAGACGGCGTGGGCGACCGACCTCATGATGGGCAACTTTTTCCAGGTGACGTGCCCGTATCTTTTCATACTCGATACCGTTGCCTTCTTCCCTTTGATCCGTGGCAAGCACTCATTTCAGGCTATCGCAAAGATCCGTGATACCACGCAGCTTTTCCTTGATGTGTATGCCGATAACGAGAACGTATATGTAAGACCGGACAAGGTCTGGAACCGCTACTCCGAGACGATGTTCCTGCCGCATCTTTTTGTGCCGAAGACAGGGGAATTCAAACCGATCCTCGACGGTGTCATGGCAAGCCGTTTCTATCAGGTGCTCGGAAACTCCGCTTCCGCAGATAAAGGCAACATGGACAGCTGGGACCGGTTCTTCAACATGACCGAGATGATGTACGAGAACGGCATGGATGTCACGGAGCAGTGCCATCGCATGTGCAACATCATGATGTCCCGTGACGAGCGGATGCGTCTCATGATCAAGAAACATTTCAAACCGCAGGACTATTTCGCAGTCAGGAAGCGCATGATCGGTACCGGCATGATCGGCGGTAAAGCGACAGGCATGCTACTTGCTCGAAAGATCATCGAGAATAAGTGCCCGGAGATCTATAAGAAATTCGAGCCGCACGACTCGTTCTATATCGGTTCGGATGTGTTCTATTCTTTCATCGTTGAAAACAAATTCTGGGATCTTCGTATCCGTCAGAGAAAAGAAGAAGAATACTTCTCCCTCGCAGATGAATTTGCCGAGAGACTTCACACCGGAAATTTCAGCCGGGAGATGGAAGAGCAGCTCGTCAAGCTCCTCGAATACTATGGACAGGATCCGATCATTGTCCGCTCCAGTTCGATCCTCGAGGACGGATTCGGCAATGCTTTTGCCGGAAAATACGAATCTGTTTTCTGCTCGAATTCGGGTGACATGGATCAGCGACTCGAGGAGCTCGAGAACGCGATCCGCACGGTCTACGCAAGTACGATGAGTAAGTCCGCGCTCGACTACAGAAGCCGCCGTGGTCTTCAGAAAAGAGATGAGCAGATGGCGCTTCTCGTCATGCGTGTGTCCGGTTCGTACTACGGGGAATACTATATGCCATGCGTCGCCGGCGTTGGCTATTCCTTCAGTCCATACCGCTTTATGGATGACCTCGATCCGACCGCAGGCATGCTACGCCTCGTCATGGGTCTCGGCACCTCAGCTGTGGATAGAACGGAGGGCTCGTATCCGCGACTCGTGAGCCTCGATAAACCGAAGGCCCAGCCGATGAGAGATTCCGTTGAGAAGCACCAGCATTCGCAGCGGAAAATGGAGCTTATGAACCGCGCGACGAGACAGCTCGAGCAGATCGATCCGGATAAGGTGAAGCCGTTCCTGCCGTACTTCATGAAGAGGCTCCTTTTCGAGCACGATTACATCACGGAAAGAATGTTCAGAGAGAGGGGACAGGCCAGAGACATCGAGTTTGTTTCCTGCCTCGGTATCGTCGAGAAGGAGACGCTCATGGAGCAGATGAAGGAAATCCTCGCTACGATCCAGAAAGAGTACGATTACCCGGTCGATACGGAGTTCACGATCAACCTCTCCGAGGATGGGGATTACGTCATCAACCTCCTGCAGTGCCGGCCGCTTCAGGTCTACCAGGACGCGGAGGAACTGGAGCTTCCGGAGGAGGTCGAAGACGGAAAGATCCTCTTTGCATGCCGGGGTTCTTCGATGGGACTTTCGCGCCTCGAGAAACTCGACATGATCGTCTCTATCGATCCGGTACTATACTACAATATGCCTTTCAAGGATAAGTACCGTGTGGGAAAAGCACTGGGCGCCGTGAACTGGGCTATGCGCGGGAAGAATAAGAAGATGCTCCTTCTGACGCCGGGCCGTATCGGGACCTCGTCTCCGGAACTGGGTGTGCCTGCGCTGTTCTCGGATATCAGTGAATTTGAGTGTATCTGTGAGATCGCGGATTCGAGAGCAGGCTATAACCCGGAGCTCTCGTACGGCAGTCATTTCTTCCAGGATCTGGTCGAGGCCGGTATCCTCTATAACGCGCTCTTCGAAAATGAAAAGACACTCGCTTTTCATCCGGATCTTCTCAGCGGACTTCCGAATCTCCTCTTGCAATTTGATCCGAAATCTGAGGATCTTACAGACATTATCCGTGTCTATGACGTATCCGGAATGAATCTTCGCATCTGTAATGACATGAAGAAGGAAAGGATCCTCTGCTACCAATCCTGATACACGCCGCGTTACCGGATATTAGCCATCAACATTTCACCGGTGGTGACGTTCTGCACGGCGTCCACTCTGAAGTATATGGTCAGGTAGTAGCGGTATTCAGTTCCGTCTTCGCCAATGATGTCGAAGATCATGTCAGACGGGTCTCCGACATATTCGATGGACTGGATCTCTCCTGCGCCGTATTTCTTCAGTGCGCTGATTATGTAATCCAGATCGTGGCTGGTCTCGCTTACGCCTATCAGCTTGGCGATAAGTTCGCGGTTATGTGTCTCGACCTCTGAATAGATGGGGGTATGCGAGATGACCGTGGTTTCGGACGGCTTCTTCTTTGTTTCTTCGGTGACCTTTTTCTCCTTCTTGCAGCCGCAAAGACCGGTGGTCAGGATCGTCGCGATCAGTATGAATGACAGTGCTCGTTTCATATATACCTCTTCTTCGGCGGGGTGCCGCGTTCTTACTACTTCAATAAGACGAGGGTGGTTTCGGTTCTGTTGCAGTATCGATCCTATGCTTCCTCGACAGAAGATGATGTTGCTACTATCGCCGATCCGGAAGCACTTTATACTGCGGGGATAGAGACACCATCCCGAAACTGCGTTACAATCGAAAAAGAATAACGATGATGAGGAGGGATGACCATGAAGCATTGCGGAACGAAACAGTTGGAAACAGATCGCCTGATCTTGAGGCGGTTCAGAGAGGACGATGCGGAATCGATGTTCCGTAACTGGGCATCCGATCCTGAGGTGACGAAGTTTCTTACGTGGCCGACGCATACGAATGTCGACGTCACGAAATATGTCCTTTCGCTGTGGCTTCCGGAATATGAGAAGGAAGATTACTACCACTGGGTGATCACCCTGAAAGAGAACGGAGACGAGCCGATCGGTACGATTCACGGTCTCATCAAGGAAGAGCTCGAACTCGTGACGGCCGGGTACTGTCTGAGCCGGAACTTCTGGCATAAGGGCATCATGTCCGAGGCGCTAGGGGCCCTGATCGATTTCTTCTTTACGGAAGTCGGGGCCAACTGCATCAACAGCTACCACGATCCGAGAAACCCGAATTCGGGGAAGGTCATGACGCACTGCGGCATGAAGTTCGACGGCACGCTTCGCGCGTCGGATAAGAACAACACGGGTATCTGCGACGCTTGCTGGTACAGCATCCTGCGCGAAGAGTGGGAGAACCGCTAACGGAAAAAACAGACACGGGCATCGGATCCTGAGCAGCCGATGCAAAAAAGGAGTAGTGATTACTAAGAACATTTTCGAGAAAGCAAAAGAATTATTCGAACTGGATGGATATGACTTCGATTCTGTTCCGGCAGCAAATCCTCATCCACGATATTCCGTACTCAGGTATGGGCGAGAAGTGGTGAAACCGGTAGGCGGATCATGAGGAGACCCGGTCAGCCGAGCTCTCCTCTGATCGTTTCCACGACTTTCTTATATTCGTCTGCAAAAGCACTGTAGGTCTTGCGGATGAAGTCGGCGTCTCCTTTGCCGGCGGCCTTCTCGAGCGTGTAGGCCTTCTCGGAGAGGGCTGTCGCGCCGATCGTCTTCGAGATGCTCTTCAGCGCGTGGATCTTCACTTCGAAACCCTTCCAGTCTGCTGCATCGTAGCACGCATCCAGTTCCTCGAGTTTCTCGTCATATGCGCGGACATAGTCCGTGAGCATCTCTTCGTAAAAGGCACTATCTCCGGCACAGTATATGAGACCCTTGTCGGCATCGATCCCGACGCTCTTCAGACGCTCGGTAAGCGGTGCTTTCGCGACATCCACAGGATCTTTCGGACTGGAAGAAGCAGAAGACGCGGAGTCATCGTCCTCTTCCGGGAGGAACTCGAGGATCTCGTCATCGGAAGAACCGGAAGCAGAATCATCCGAAACAGAACCGGATGCAGAAGCGGAAGAAGGATCTTTCTCTGACGTAGATCCGTTCATGACTATCTCCTCCGGGAGCCAGGTCTTCAGGATCTCTTCGAGATTGTCGATCTCGATCGGCTTCGAGAGATAATCGTCAAATCCGGAGAGGAGATACTCTTCCCGCGCGCCGTTGATCGCGTTCGCCGTGAGGGCCACGACCTTCGTATCCGAAGGGAGGATGCCCTCCGCCTTCATCTTCGCGAGGGTCTCCTTACCGTCCATCTTCGGCATCATGTGATCGAGCAGGATCAGGTGATAGTGCTCTTTCTTCACACACTCCATAGCGTCGGCGCCGGAAGATGAAAGCTGCGGCTCGATGCCGAAAAGCCCCAGCAAGTTCTTGGCGACCTTGAGGTTCATCTCGTTATCATCGACAACGAGCACACGGGCACTCTCGACACGGAGCAGTTCGATCTCTTCACTCTGCAGGCCCACGACGGGATTCTTCGTATAATCGCCGATCGGTGTCTCGTCTGCGATCTTCTGGCGGATCACGAAATAGAACGTGGAACCGAGGCCGTATTCGCTCTGTACCTGGATCTTACTTCCCATCATCTTCAGAAGATTGGTCACGATGGCCATACCCAGACCGGTACCCTCGATGCCGTGATTCTTTTCCTTATCGAGGCGCTCGAACGACTCGAAAAGCTTCGGCATATCTTCCTGCCGGATGCCGATGCCGGTATCCTCGACGGCTACGTACAGGTCGATGTCCTCGCCATTTCTTTTTTCCTCTCTGAAGATGAAGCGGACATGACCTTCGTCCGTGTACTTCACGGCGTTCGTCAGGATATTCACGATGACCTGGAGGACACGGACATCATCGCCGACCATGCGTGACGGGAGATTCTTATCCACATCCGTGATGAATTCCAGTCCTTTTTCCTTCGCGCGCTCCGAGACAGAGGCCACGATGTTATTGACGAGTGTGGCTGTATCGTAGGTGACCGGCACGATCTCCATCTTGCCTTCTTCGATCTTCGAGAAGTCGAGGATGCTGTTGATCAGCGCGAGGAGTGTCTTACCGGCGCTGCGGATGTTCGTGGAGTAACCCAGGATCTTCTTGTCATCTGTCTCCCGAAGGATCATCTCATTCATGCCGAGCACGGCGTTGATCGGCGTGCGGATCTCGTGGGACATACTCGACAGGAAGGATGATTTCGCCTCGCTGGCGGCGACGGCGCGCTCGGAGAGGATCAGGAGACGCTCTCTGTCGTCGCGCTCTTTCTTTCTGCGGCGGAGGATCGCGGCGATCATCAGGAACAGGATGCCCATGACCAGCAGGAACAGCGCGATGTTGATAATGATCAGGGAGATAAATTCGCTGCCGATGGCTGAGGGTTCACTTCTTACGACGAGATACCAGCCGAGGTACTCGACGTATTTTGTCACGACGAATTCATTGCTGCTCGAGGTGGAGGTGACGTATCTGTTCGCTTCCTCGGACGTCAGGATCTCGTCATCGAGCCAGGCGTTCTCGATATTGATATCATCGGTGTCGACCTGTACAAGTCCGTTCTTATCCACCAGATTGATCTTGACGTCAAATTCTTTCTCGGCCCTTGCGAAAAGATCTTGCAGGTTCGTCATCTGTACGCCGACGCCGCATACACCGAGAAGATTACCGTTTCCGTCTTCGATCCTGGCGTTAACGAAGACCGTCCAGTGGCCCTTATTCACCTCGTCATTGTCGACATCGAGGTCATAGGCGACATTCTTGCCGACGAAGAGCGAGTACCACACATCGTGTTCATCGTTTTCGGGATCGACGATCTTATTCAGTCCTTCGTAGGAGTAGTAGCGGTGCGTCGCCTCGGAGACGAGAAAAGCCGAGTCATACTCGAGGCCGCCCTTCACGCCGCTCAGATAATCCTTCATCACGGAGACAGCCTGCTCCTCGCTAAAGCTGTCTTCATTTTGCAGGAAGTCCGCGAGAAAATCATCACACGCCATCGTTTTCGACACGATGATCGGCTCATTGAGGTTGCTCGCGATGATGTCATAGATGCGGTACGTCAGCATCATGTCGATATCTCTCGAATTTTCGCGGGCAAGGAAGGCGAGGGAACTGATGGATACGATAATGGCGAGAACGAAGCTCAGCGATACCGCGATAAAAATCGGAAACATGCTCCGGTCTCTTTTGTTCTTGATCTGTTTTTTCATAACATACCTCTTCCCATTCCCTAAATGATTATACCATTCCAGGAAGCTAATTTGCGTATCAAAACGTTTTTGAGATATCAAATGATGTTATAATCGTAAGCGTAACACGTCTGAGGAGGAGAATGAGACATGGGCTTTGGCATGAGATTTCTGGATTCACTGGTGAAGAGCACGGTCAATACGATCGGAGGAGCGTCCCGTCCGGTGGCCACTCCCACGGCAGCACCGGCCACACAGCCGACCACGGGATATACTGCACCTTCGCAGATGGCCTCGAACCAGCCTTCTCTCGAAGAGAAACAGAGGGCCATGCTGGCGAAATATAAGAAAGATCACCCGACTGCACCGGCACCGGCGGCAACAGCTCCGGCAGCTCCGAAGGAAGATCCCTATAGCCCGCGCCAGATTGGGGAGAGGTTCCTCGCCCAGTGTCCGGAATATAAGCTTACCGACAAAGATGTCCATTCCGAAGAGGAGATGGATCAGTACATCAACTATGTTTTCGGGTATGTGGCGCTCTGCAACTACCTGATCCATATAGACGGAGAGGTCACGCAGGAGGAGGCCGATGAGGTCGCGCGCATCATCGGGTGCCTGCGAAGAACGAAGGAGATCCCGACGAAGTACAGGCAGTCTTTCAGTAACGCCATGATCTCTTCCGTTATGACTTTCGACGATGTCAGAAAGTATCTCGATAAGACCGACAGGTCGTCTCTCATCTACCTGGGCACGCGCGCCCAGGACATCGCTGCGATCAGCGGCATAACCGATAAGGAACAGATGGCGGTCGACTCCTTCCTCTATTACATCGAGCAGAAGACGGGTCACCGCTTCGATCATGTGTATAAGGAAAAAGCACCGGTCAACCTGACCTGCCCGACATGTGCGAGTGTGCTGAAACTCGACAAGACCTTATCCATGGCCAAGTGTCCGTACTGCGGATTCACCAGGATCCTGGACGCGAACCGTATCGAAGAAACACAGAAAGAGATCGCAAGAGAAGAGGCTCTTTCGGAGGAGAAGCAACCAGACACCTGATAAGGCGAAAGGAGAAGCCTATGAACAAGATCATGGAAAGTATCTCGGAGATCATCAGACTCAACATGGCGCAACATCTCCCGGATGTGTCCGCAGATGACCTCGAAGAAGATGGCAAGATCTACTACATGAACGGGAAGAACGGCACCGAGTTCGACTGGTTCGTGAACGAGCATCTGCCGGCGTTCATGGTCTTCTATAACGATAAGGAAAACCTCGGCGCGGCCAAAGCGCTGGTGTATACCAACGGCAAGATGCATCTGACTCTCTATGATGATCATGGCAGACATATCGCCAAGCAAGTCGAGTTTAATATGGAGATCGGGAAAGAGGATCTTCTGAAACTGGCAGTAGTACTGAGGTTCAACGCGGACGATCAGAAGATCTGGGACGCAGATATCGAGAGGATCGATACCGACGTGACACCTACTCTTTCCGATAAGGCGAAGTTTATCAAGAACCGGCAGTACTACGAACCTTCGATCCGCAGAAAAGAGATCATGAGCAAACTCGCCGTCGTTTCGAAGAAGATCACGGTGGACGGCTGGAAGGTCGGATATATGTCGTGTGAGAAACCTCGTGACAGTCAGGACAGCGGCTGGCAATTCTATGGCGGATCTGAAGATCAGGCGTTCGTGGATGACCCGGAAAACTTCACGGTCTGCATCATCCACGCTCTTTGCAGTGTCGATCAGGCGCTTATCAAGTATATCGACAAGCCGGAAGGAACAAAGTGGGTCCGTGTCTCTGCGGACGAGTTCGAAGAGGACGAGGGGCAGGAACCCTATATGGAAAAATGGAAGAACCATATGTGATAAGATAATACTGCAGTTTGAAAAAGAAGGAATGCAGTATGGAATTTGATGGAAGTCAGGTCCTGATCGGGAAAGGCGCACAGGCGGATGTTTTCCGGTATCAGGGATATGCATATAAGGTTTATAGATCTTCTTATCCTGCGGAGTGGATCGCTTTTGAGAAAGATCAGCAGAAAGCGGTAAATGGGGCGGGACTCTGCCCGGTGCGCTACTACGATACGGACGACGATCACATCATCAAGATGGATCTGATCGATGGCGAAGCGCTCGAAAAGAAAGTACGGGAAGGCTACATCGAAGGATTCGGTATTCTGGCTGAGGCTTTTCGGAAGATCCATGCCGCATCTGTTGAAGGTATCCGGATGCCTCCGCTGATGGCAACGGCCGGCATGGGACTTACTGAAGAAGAGAAGGATACGATCTTCCCGATCATCGAAAAACTTTCCGGGAAGTACCCGTCCTGCATCTGCCATCTCGACATGCATTTTCTGAATATCATGCTTCCGCATGGTGAGAAGGAAGAAGCGTCCCAGTGCTCGCCGGCCGCTGATCATGAAGAAACGGCCGGTCGGACAGATCCGGCCTTCCCGGAGTATGTGATCATCGATTGGATGAATGCGCGGATCGCGCCCGCAGTCTTCGACTACGCAAGGACATACGTGATCTTCGATGAATTCTCCCGGGAAGGACTTGCGATCTATAAGCAGGTCATCGCGGACGATATCAAGAACCTGGGCATCTCCGATGAGGATTTCCACGAGGCAGTGAAGGTGTGTGCCATCATCCGGAATAGAGAGAAATGACACTACTCGTTTTCCGGATCGTTTTCTTTCTTCTTATTTGAAGCGTCGATCGCCGCGATGAGGTGGTTGATGGCGTTACTGGTCTTGACGTGGCGGAACCACGTGATCGATGGAGTCACCTTGAGATTATGGTGGATGACGACTTTATCGCCTTCGTTCAAGCGGACGTGCGGGCCGAGGCGCTCGGGATTGCCGTCGATGGTCGCATACTCGAAGTGAAGACCGATATTGGTGTGGATCGCAAAGGCGAAGTCGAGGACTGTCGCACCGTCGTCGATAAACATCTCGGAGCCGTCGCGTTTATATACCTTGATTTTCTTTTTCCGGAATCCGGAAGGCTCGTAGGGGTCGACTCCCTTGAAGTTAAAATCGTCCATCTCATCTACGATATCTCCGATCCGGTAACGGACGTAGTCGAGTTCGCTTCGGACGAAGACACGGTAACGGTTCTCCATCTCGTCCATGAGAAGAATATAGGTGGAATTGTTGTCAGAGGTCCGGCCGAATTCGATGATCTCCAATCCGAGACCGATGAGGTATTTATCGTAGAAAGAGAAGAAGACGTCCTGTGCGTTTTTCTTTTTATTTTCGTCGAGAAAAGCATCCTTGATCACAAATGTCATGTCATAAAGCGGGATCAGTTCTTTTGTGAAAAGGGACCGCAGCGACTGGTTACAGTTCTCGAGGATCTTCACGGTCTGGCGGTAGAGGCTTGCGACCGAGCGCTTCTTACACTCGAACTTGGAGATGGCCCGACTCAGGAGCTGGGCGTCCCGGTCGGCGACACCGCCGGTCCGTATCGACAGATCGTTTAGTTTCGAGAGGTCAGAAATGACGGAGTTTAACCGGTCGATGATAAAAGAAGAGGAGAGCTGATTCTGAAGAAGAAGGAGCTGATAGGCTTCGGAGATCTCATCGTACCTGTCCTTATGCTCGATACGGATACAGAGATTCTGCAGTTCATCGACGAGGTAGTAGGCCTTGGCCATCTCGGCAAGTGGGATGATGATCTCCCGCGTCTCCCGGGCTTTGCGGATCTGTTTATTCGGGGGGAAGCAGCCGATCGTGTAGAGGTTATCGAGACGATCCGCGATCTTGATGAGAAGTGCTTTCCGATTCATATTCTCAATGAGCTTGACCTCTGACATTCGGTCGATGTCTTCTTTCGAAAGTATGCTCTTCTCCGCTTCGGAAATGGAGCAGTCGATGGAAGTGACACTGTCGACCAGCTTCGCGATATTCTCGTTAAACATCTCGCCGATATCTTCGACCGTGACGTCACAGTCTTCCACGACATCATGGAGAAGGGCCGCGATCACGGAGTCGCTCTCGAGTCCCCAGGAGGCCACGAAATGTGCGACGCGCAGAGGGTGGTTGATGTAGGCTTCGCCGGACTTGCGAAGGACTCCCTTGTGCTTCTCTTCCGCGAAACTGAAGGCCTTCTTGATGTACGGCTTATACACGACAGAATGGTTGCTCTGCATGGTATGGATGATGTCATCGATCGTACAGACCTTATTCATAGTTACCCCTCCCCCCTAAGTAGTGGTCACTGTTTCAGGAATGTATCCTTCAGCATGTGGTACCATGCGTCGTCATCACGGTTCGAGATCTTTCCGACACGGAACAGGTTCCTGTCGACGACTCTTCTGACATATGCGGAGAGTGCGCCCTTGACAGTGATGTCGCGCTGGAAATCGGTGAGACTTTCGTCCGGATCCGTGTACTGCTTCTTGATGAAAGAAATCAGTTCGTCTGTATCGTGGGAATCCTTTACGGAGATGTGGCTGAGAAGAAGCATGTGGTGCAGCTCTTCGTCGGAAAGACGTGTGTTTTCACGGGAAAGGCCGATAAACTGGATCGCCGGCATGGGCTCGCGGCCTTTGGAAATGGAATTGATCGTGCCGATGCCGCTGTTATATTTCGTGGGTGTGGCCGGTGTGGGTGTGCGGTGAAGGATGATGAGCGCCTGGTCTTTGTTGCTCTGCTTAATCGTGATAAAGGCGTGACTGTGGTTCATCTCGAAGACACCGTAGTAGGGGATGCCGAGGTGTTTCGGGCTTCCGGGAAGCGCCTGGTCTTTTTCTTTTCTGCCCTTCGGCTCGTCTTCCTTAGCAGGAGCAGATCCTCTCTTCGAGTACATGCTCTCGACGACCTTGGCAAAGGTACCACTGTGATTTCTGATGGAGTTCTCGATCAGGTATCGGGTCTCGATGGCTTCGCTTCGGGACCCGATACCCATGATACATACGACGCTGTGTCCGAGACGGTTCATGGGAGAGGGCGTGGCATAGATGTGCATGATGCCGTACATCAGGGAAGCGCCAGGAGGATTGTGATCGTTTCCCTTATAATTTCCCGTATTAAAGTAATAGAGATAATACGTGCCCTCATAGCGGGAATAGTCTTCGAGCTCTTCCTTTTCGATCTCGGAGGTCGGAGGGAGCGCATCGTATGCGGCCGGCGTGATATCCTTCGAAAGGAAATCATCGATCGAGATGCCGTAGATACTCTTAAGCGAGAGAAGGAAACTCAGGGGCGGAAGGGCCTTGCCGTTCTTATAGGAGGAGATCAGCGCCTCGGCGACGTGTGTCTTCTCCGCCAGCTGTTTCTGGTTGATCCCGTTCTGCTCCAGCAGACGCTTGATGTTCTCGGATACCTGCTCTCGTACGGTAAAATCAGTGATATTCATGTTATCCATAGCGTGGCCTCCCCCTGATCTTCTATGTCAAATCATGTTACCCTTATTGAAATATGCTGAAACGCTTTGTTTGTGAAATTCTTGTTTGGAAATCCCCTCGTTATGCCTTCATTATAGGACCTTCCTCCCGAAAATCAATTGAAAATGCATGAATCTCTTTAGTTCTATTAAACTTTTCGGTTCAATAATGGAGAAAAGAGGTTTAACCATGTTATATCAGATAGAATATTGAACTATTTATTTAGTAAAGATAAATCCTCTGTCCCCGATCCGTGACCGGCAAAAAGTGTATAATGATTCTACTGATACGAAAGAGGAGTTTGCGGATGAAGATTCATGGTCTGATGAAGATGACGCTTCTGGATTTCCCGGGGAAAGTGGCCTGCACGGTCTTCCTGGGCGGGTGCGACATGCGTTGCCCTTTCTGTCATAACGCGGAGCTCCTCGATCCGGAGGCGCCGGCAGAGATGGACGAGGTGGAGCTTCTGTCTTTCCTAAATAAGAGAATCGGCCTTCTCGACGGAGTTGTTTTTACGGGTGGCGAACCGTTGCTTCGTAAAGAGCTTCCGGAACTGATGGGAAAAATCCACGAGATGGGATTTGCGATCAAACTCGATACGAACGGGAATCATCCGGAACGTCTGATCGAGGTCGTCGAGGCGGGCCTTGTCGACTATGTGGCGATGGATATCAAAAACAGTCCGGATAAATACGGTATTACTATAGGGATCCCGCAGTTCGATATATCGAAAGTAAAGAGGAGTGTCGAGTTCCTCTTGACGGGGAAGGTCCCGTATGAATTCCGCACGACAGTGGTAAGTCAGTTCCACGATGAGGAGTCTATGAGAGAAATCGCCAAGTGGATACAGGGGGCCGACCGGTATTATCTGCAGGAATTTGTGGATCGTGACACGGTAAAATATGGTGGTCTGACAGCCTGCTCGAAGGATCAGATGAACGCCTTCCTGGAAATCGTAAAAACGAGCGTAAAACTGGTCGAACTTCGTGGCGTCTCCTGAAAATGTCAAATACGTAATGAAACTGTAACATACAATATCTTGTGTTTTGTGAAATTTGTACGCACAAGATATTGACTTTTTGCCCCGTAGTGATACCCTTTATATATCAGCCTTTTGGGGGAGCAGACCGGCGGGAGATCAACTGCCGGGAAGAACAATTTTCAGTCTGGAGGAATCGGTATGTATCGGGTATCAAAGAGAGGTGGGGTTCTCGTAGATTTTGACGTAGCAAAGATCAGCGCAGCGATCGAGAAGGCATTTGTAGGATGTAATAAACAGTATCATCCGAGTGTTATAGATATGCTTGCGCTTCGTGTGACAAGTGATTTTGAAGAGAAGATCAAGGACGATGTGATCTCCGTGGAAGATATCCAGGACAGCGCCGAGAAGATCCTCTCCGAGGCAGGTTATTCTGATGTTGCAAAGGCTTATATCCTTTACAGAAAGAACCGTGAGAAGGTCCGTAATGTCAGAAATGCGATGCTCAACTATAAGGACATCGTTGATAACTATCTGCAGATCAACGACTGGCGTGTAAAGGAGAACTCCACCGTTACTTACAGCGTCGGCGGTCTGATCCTCTCTAACTCCGGTGCGATCACAGCGAACTACTGGCTGACCGAGATCTACGATGAGGAGGTCGCTCAGGCACACAGAAAGGCGGAGATCCATATCCACGACCTCTCGATGCTGACCGGCTACTGCGCAGGATGGTCTCTCAAGCAGCTCATCCAGGAAGGCCTCGGCGGTGTCGTCGGTAAGATCACTTCTGCTCCGGCCGGACACCTCTCCACACTCTGCAACCAGATGGTCAACTTCCTCGGCATCATGCAGAACGAGTGGGCAGGCGCACAGGCATTCTCCTCTTTCGATACGTATCTTGCTCCGTTTATCAAGATCGACAACCTCTCTCAGAAGGAAGTCAAGCAGTGTATCCAGTCCTTCATCTTCGGTGTAAATACACCTTCCAGATGGGGCACGCAGTCTCCGTTTACGAACATCACCCTTGACTGGGTCGTTCCGAAGGATATGAGAGACGAGAAGTGCTGGATCGGCGGCAAACAGGTCGACTTTACCTATGGCGAGTGCCAGAAGGAAATGGATATGGTCAATAAGGCCTTCATCGAGATCATGATCGAGGGCGATGCCAACGGACGTGGTTTCCAGTATCCGATCCCGACCTACTCCATCACCAGAGATTTTAACTGGGAAGATACAGAGAATAACCGTCTCCTCTTCGAGATGACCGCGAAGTACGGCACACCTTATTTCTCCAACTACATCAACTCCGACATGGAGCCGAGCGATGTAAGATCCATGTGCTGCCGTCTGCGTCTCGACCTGCGTGAGCTTCGTAAGAAGTCCGGCGGTTTCTTCGGAAGTGGTGAGTCCACGGGTTCTGTAGGTGTCGTTACCATCAACCTCCCGCGTATCGCTTATCAGGCAACCGATGAGGCAGATTTCTTCAAGCGTCTCGACAGACTGATGGATATCTCTGCGAGATCTCTGAAGACGAAGAGAACCGTTATCACGAAGCTTCTGGATTCGGGTCTGTATCCGTACACGAAGAGATATCTCGGTACTTTCGATAATCACTTCAGCACCATCGGTCTGATCGGCATGAACGAAGTCGGACTGAATGCCAACTGGCTCCGCAAGGATCTCACGAACAAGGAGACACAGGAGTTCGCGGCAAAGGTTCTTAACCACATGAGAGAGAAGCTCTCTGACTACCAGGAGAAGTACGGTGACCTTTATAACCTCGAGGCAACACCGGCGGAGTCTACGACATACAGATTCGCGAAGCACGATAAGGAGCAGTTCCCGGACATCATCACTGCGAATGAGAACGGCACACCTTACTACACGAACTCTTCGCACCTGCCGGTAGGCTACACCGAGGATATCTTCTCGGCGCTGGATGTTCAGGATAACCTGCAGACACTCTACACCTCCGGTACAGTATTCCACGCATTCCTCGGCGAGAAGCTCCCGGACTGGAAGGCCGCAGCGAACCTTGTCCGAAAGATCGCAGAGAACTACAGACTCCCGTACTACACGATGTCCCCGACATATTCCGTATGTAAGAATCACGGCTACATCACGGGTGAAGTCTTCGAGTGTCCGGAGTGCGGAGAGAAGACGGAAGTATACAGCCGTATCACCGGTTACTATCGTCCGATCCAGAACTGGAACGACGGCAAGGCGCAGGAGTACCAGGATAGAAAAGAATACGATATCGGTCACAGCAAGCTCTGCCATGCCGGCCCGATGGTCACAGTCAGCTCCTGCGTATGTGAGCAGGGTGTCGATGACTCCGTACTCGTAAAGCAGGAAGAAGCAGATGATTCCGTTGTGATCGGTGTTCCGATCATGTACGTCAAGGATCACTGCCCGAAGTGCAAGGGCGCCGAGCAGAAGTTCAAGCTCGCGAAGGTAGACTTTGAAGTCGTGAACTGCTCCGAGAATATGGATATCGCGAGAGAACTCAATATTCAGCAGACACCTACCATCATCGATCCGGATGGAACGAGATATGTAGGCGACACCGCCGCAGCTGACTGGCTGAAGGCGCATGCGGATGCGGGCGTTCCGGCAGGAGTATAAGAGATGTACGATATTATTGTAGTCGGCGGGGGACCTGCGGGTCTCACCGCCGCTATCTATGGACGGCGTAATGCCAAGACAGTCATGGTGATCGAGAAGTCCGTCTTCGGCGGGCAGATCGTCAATTCCCCGAAGGTCGAAAACATCCCCGGTTTTGATTCTGTCAGCGGAGATGAATTTGGCGATAAACTTCTCGAGCAGGCTATGGGCCAGGGCGCGGAAGCGGCGATCGAGAACGTCACGGGCATCGGGAAGACCGAGTCCGGATTCACGGTAACGACGGAAGACGGATCGATCTACACGGGTAAGACCGTCATCCTGGCGACAGGTACGACACACCGTACACTGGGACTTCCAGGTGAAGAGGATCTGATCGGTACGAGTATCAGCTTCTGCGCAGTATGCGACGGTGACTTCTACAGAGACAAGACTGTTGTCATGGTGGGCGGCGGGAATTCCGCATTCGTGGAGTCGACGCTCCTTACGGGCATCGTCAAAAAGCTCATCATCCTTCAGGATATGCCGGTATTTACAGCGGACCAGAAGCTCCAGGATCAGGTCCTGAAGAGCCCGAATGTCGAGACGCATACCTCTACCAGAGTACTGGCCTATGAAGTGTCCGAGGACGGAAAGCTCACGGGCGTCACCTACGAGGAAGCGGGCGAGAAGAAGACCGCCATGTGTGACGGTGTCTTCCTCGCGATCGGACTGGTTCCGGATAACAGTGCTTTTGCCGAGTATGCAGAACTCGACGGGCGCGGATATTTCGTACCCGAGAATATCGTCAACACGAAGACCCCAGGTCTTTTCGTCGCGGGAGACTGCTGTCAGAAAACGCTCCGCCAGGTCACGACAGCGTGCGCCGATGGTGCCTATGCTGCGATTGCCGCGTGCGACTACATCAACGAATTGAAGTGACGTTCGAGTTCAATTCGGGAAATACGAGCGAAGATCAATAGGATAAGTTATGAGGAGGGTCCGGAGAAATCCGGATCCTCTTATCTTTCGGAAGATGAGAGGAGAACGGCCTCGCAGTACATCGCGACACCATGCTGCCTGTTCGGATGGATCCAGTCGAGAAGGTAGTAGGACTGCGGTTTCGTAAGAAGCTTCTCTTCGATATACGGATTCGGATCGATGTAGGTACATCCCTTGCTCTGACAGAACGATTTCAAAACTTCGCTGTATGCTTCGCGGCGGGAGTTGACCTCGGCGATCGGAAGCAGACTTGCTTTATCTCCGTCGGTAGAAATCCACGGCGCGATGAAGATGAAATGTGCGTCCCGGTTGCGGGAAAGGATACCTGCTGCAAGATCACCGATGTTGCGAATATAGTCTTCGGCTGTAACGGCGCCCAGCTCGGCACTGTCGTACCGGAGGTCATTGGTGCCGATAGCAACGACATAAAGATCAGCGGACGGAATATCCTTGATGTTGTTAAGAAGATTGAGAGTGGTCCAGCCTCCGTAGGAGAAGGAAGAGACTGTGCCTGTGATGTATGGAAGGACCGGCTCGTACCAGGGGATCCCGCCGTTCTTCGTACCGTAAGTGATGCTGTCGCCGAGGAAACACACGGAGGAGCAGGAGTTTACTTCCTTTAGAAAAGCACTGTCAGAGAGTTCCTCTGTGAGATCAAGGGGGGCTTCTTTCGTCCGGAGAAAGCCCTCTTGGTCAAAGTAGTAGACGGGCTCGATCATATCGATCGGAAGAACTGTGCCCAGCATGACGGACGTGATGTGGTCATGCACTTCCACGATGCGTTCGTAGTCCTTCGTGGTGAAGGAGGAAGCAAGTTCGGGATCTGTGAGGATGTCGTAGATCGGGATCGGGCGGTAGTTTCCGTCGAGGGCTGCGGATGTCCACATCGGGATGATACCGCCGCCGATGGGTTTCTTTGAATCGCGGTCGATATAGACCTCGATCAGGGCCGAAGCATCCCCGTTAAATTCGCGGAAGATGTTCGCGTAGTTTCCGGGGCAGTAGGCGGTGAAGATGGTCTTACCGTTTGCTTCTTCGAGGAAGGCCGGCTGGACAGAGTGGGTGTGGTCGCCGAGGATGATGTCGGCGCCAAACTCTATGAAGTTATCATGCCAGGTCGTCTGAAACTCATCCGGAGCATCGAGGAACTGTGTGCCCATGTGCGGGAGGACCACGATCAGATCCGGAGACAGTGCTTTTGCTTCAGAAAAATCGGCCTCGACAGAGGAGCGCACCTGCTCATACATCGCATCTTCGGGACCGACGAGGAAAGAGGAGATATAGGACATCGGACCAGTAAGCAAGTCTTCTGTCTCATAGAAATTGGTCCCGTAGGTATAGGAGAGGACCGCGATGCGAAGGCCGTCCTGCTCGATGAGATGGATGTGACGGGACTTCTTGTCGGCGGCGCTTCTGTATGAGCCGGTATGGTCCATCCCGATTCCGTCGAGCACGTCGAGCGTGCGAAGCGCGGGATCCGTACCGCGGTCGAGAAGATGGTTATTCGCAGTGGTCAGGAGGTCGAATCCCGCTTCCCGGATGGCCATGGCCCACTCATCCGGAAAGCCGAGATAGAGCTCTTTGCCATCGGCAAAATTACTTGTCGAGAAGAGAGAGGGATCCCCCGGAAGCGGCCCTTCCAGCACACCGATCGCGAGGTCGGCTGAGGAGATCTCATCGCAGGTATACTCGAAGCATTCCCGGAAATCGTATGTTCCGGAGGTCTCGTCGTAGGCGCGCCTGACCTGGTCTTCGAGGAGGAGAAGATCTCCGGAGAAGACGATCTTAAAGGCATCGTTAAACTGTGTCTGTTTCGAAGAGGACATCACCCGGTAGATCGGATCCACGTCGGAAGAGGCGGGCGCGTCATTGCCGCTTTTCGAAGTCAGATAAGGTGTCGCTGCAGGGAGGACGATCAGGATGGCCAGAGCGCAGGCGATCACGGAAACGGTCAGATTCCGAAGCATGATCTCATTCTTCTGAGTGGGCATGAGGAGACGCGTGAGGATCGAGCCGACTCTGTCGTTTCCGAACAGGATGCAAAGGACAATCGAGAGGAGAAGGGAGATCGAAAGAAGAGGGAGGCTCCCGAGGTCGGACGGGAGGACTTTTACGATGATAAGGATGAAGATGCGGTGCAGGAGGAAGATGGACATCGAGTGTTTTCCCCAGGAAGAAAGAAAAGGGATCTCCCTATCTGGGAGGACAAGAACGAGTGCCAGCGTCGCCAGCGTCGCGCAGGCGAAGATCGCGGCACGAACGAGGAGACGCTTAGGAGAAGAATAGGGGAGCATGACGAGTTCGTTGAGCGTGATCGTGGTGAAGCGGCTACAGGTGAGGATCGTGGCCAGGAAGAGAAGAAGAAGGACGAGACCGCGGGAGAGCGTATATTTCTTTCGGACTTTCTTTATGTCCGTGCTCCTCAGAAGGTATCCGCACATGAAGAAAGGCCAGAAAGCAAGGATCCGGGATATGGCGAGGACATTGTTGATCTCGCTTACGAATCCGCACAAAAGGGCGACAGCGCATAGGATCGGAAGGGAATACCTGTATTTCGAAAGGGGAGGTGTCAGGAGCCGCCATGCACAGAGGGCCAGGAGGTACCAGCACATGTAGCAGGGGCTAAGTAGAGAGAGATTCCCGGTCTGTCGGAAATTATAAAAGAGCAGTATGCCGTTAAAAATCACATAGGCGGTGAGGAGTTTGCGGTAGTCTGTCTTCTCGCGTGTGAAAAATCCGGAAATGAAGGCGAAGGCGGGCATGTGGAAGGAGTAGATGACCGTTGTAAGAAGTGCAGCGATCGGGAGATCGGAACGATCGTAGAAAAAGTGGGCAAATACGACTAGGAAAATAAGGATACCTTTTGCATTATCCCATAGAAGAATACGTTCCTTCTTCTCCATCACGAAACCTCCGCCTTTAATATACAGCATCATTATACATGAGAAGATACATATAAGCGAAACCTGATTTCACGAAAGCAGGGACATATCCGGAAGGTGTAATTGAATCGGAAATAGGAGTCGATTACAATGACTTTGCAAAAAAAGTCGAGAAAGAAGACCGGCGCTTGCGTTAAGATGAGCTCACAAAGGAGGTAAGCCAAGTGGACGAACATAGAGAAGCGGTCAGAGCCATGCAGGATTACATACGTGAGCACATAAGTGAAGAGATCACGCCCGCGGATCTTGCAAAAGCATCTTCCTTTTCGCCCTGGTACGCGAGGCGGCTCTTTATCGAGCATCTTCACATGACGCCGGCAGTATATATCAGGCGCCTGAAACTGTCGAAGTCAGCCCTGCGTCTCCGGGATGAGGATGTGTCCGTACTCGATGTCGCCACGGATATGGGATTCGGAAGTGTTGACGGATATCAGCGCGCGTTCAGACGTGAATTCGGCTGTAACCCGAAAGAGTACTCCACAAGCCCGATCCCCATCTGGCTCTTCACTCCTTCGTTAATTCTCAACAAAGAAAGGAACGTGAATGATATGAGTGAGATCAGAAATGTATTTATCCAGGTCATCGAAAAACCGGCAAGAAAGGTCATCATCAAGAGAGGCATCAAGGCTACCGAGTACTGGAGCTACTGTAACGAAGTCGGATGTGATGTCTGGGGGCTTCTGACGAGCATCAAGTCGATAAGTGGTGAGCCGGTCTGCCTGTGGCTGCCAGAGGCGCTTCGCAAGCCTGTGACGAATGAGTATGTGCAGGGGGTGGAAGTCGAGACTGACTATGACGGGAAGATCCCGGAGGGCTTCGAGGTGATCGATCTTCCTGCAGCTACATACTTGCTCTTCCGCGGTGAGCCTTTTGCCGAGGAGAACTATGAAGCTGCGATCGTCGAGATCTGGGAAGCCGAGAAGAAGTATGATCCGGCATTTATCGGATATGAGTGGGATCACAGTAATCCGCGGATCCAGCTCGAACCTCGTGGAGAAAGAGGATACATCGAGCTCGTACCGGTAAGAAAACTCTCCTGATATTTGAAGTTTATCAGAACAAAAAAGTATCTCTTCTGCGACTTTAGACAGTTTGCTTCGCAAAACTCGTCGCCGAAGAGATCTTTTTTGTTCTTTCTATTCTTCAGACTTATAGGAGAGTTTTCTTTTAGGTGCTTGTTATGCTTCTTCGCCGAAGACGAACTTTTCGTTCTCAATTGGGACCACGATCATGACCTTGAGTGTCACGATGACGGAGAAGATGGTGTCAAGCGCGAGGGACAAAAGCCCGGCATAGAGAAGCGGATGGAAGAGGATGCTTCCGAGGAGAAGCGCGATCGCCACTATCAGGAGATAGCGGAAGTAAGCAAAAAACGATACTAAAAACCAGGCAAGAGCACTTCTCAATCTGTTCTTCATAACACCCTCCAAAATCATTACTTAACAGTGCGAGAAACATGAGAAAATCAACCTCTGTAACAATGTTAACATTCTTTTTTCTGATTTGTGCAAGGGTTTTTTATATTTTTTTCGATTTTTTGTGCAAATTTGCTAGAAATTTAATGTATGATAAAATTACGGGGGGTGTCCGACAATTTGCTAAAAACGGCAAATTGGCTGTATATGCCCTTTTTCGGGGAAGTAGAGGACATCTGTGCGTCTTCCTAATCGGCACTCGAAAGTTTCGTGACTGTTCCGGCGGCGCCGTCTACAATGACGGTGTCGCCGCTTTTTAGTACGGTCGTCGCATTTCCGCAGCCGACGACTGCGGGAATACCGAATTCTCTTGCGACGATCGCGGCGTGCGAGAGCGGAGCGCCGATGTCGGTCACGATGGCGGAGACTCTCGGGAAGACGAGTGTCCAGCCGATGTTCGTGGCGACGGTCACGAGGATCTCGCCGTCTTTGATCTCATCGATTTTGTCGATAGAGGTGACGACCCGTACGGTGCCGGTTACTTTTCCGGCGGCACCAGGGAAGCCCTTGACATCTGAGGATACGCTGGTATCAGAAGCTGATTCTTCGCAGTAGAAATCACTTCTTCTTTCCGGATCCTGCATCCATTTTTCAGGATCGAAAGGTCCGACGATCAGCATCGGGAAAGCAGGGTATGTGCAATATCCCGCATACGTTTCTTTTCGCTTCTCGATCCGCTCTTTGACCGGCATGGAGGGATCTTCCGTCAGCGCGAAGGCCTCATCGATCGTGAGCATGAAGACATCATCACCGAGTCCGTTTATTTGTCCGATGCGGCGGAGATACTCACGGAAAACGCTGAAGATCCAGACGCCTTTGCTTCGGAGATCTTCGCGGAAGATATTCGCCTGGGCGAACTTTCCGATCTCCTTATCGATCCATTTCTTCTTGTTCGGATACTTCTCTTTAAACTCGGAAAGCGCCTCTTCAAAAGCTCTTTCCTGGGATTCTCTCATCGCGTGAAGATCCATACCGCTCTTCTTATGCTGCTCCAGTCTTTCGTCGAGAAATGACGGATCCTCGTACGGACGGGGAGAAGCGAGCTCCATCTCATCGGTCGATCTGTGTCCGCAGATCCGGATGTACTCCTCTTTACTGAGTTTCCCGGCTAGAACATCCTCGAGAAGGAGGACGGGTTTCATGCAGTCGAGTGTGCCGACGCATCCGCCGCAGAGGCGGTTCGCCATCTCTTCGCCTGCGATTCTACTGATCTTCTTTCTTGTACCGAAGAGTGGCACCATGGACGATCCACTCGCGCCCATGACTGCGGAAAGACCGTCATTCAGCTTCGGAAGAAGGATCCTGTCCCAGTAGTTCTTAAGAGCAGGATTACTGTCGAGTTTTCTTATCTCGGCCATGAGATCGCGGCAGATCTCCGGGAGTTTGCCGACCATTTCTTTCTTCTCTTTCTTACTGAGCTTCGATTTATTCTTCGGGAAGATGATCTTCTTTATGGTCTTCAGAAATTCCATCTTACTGAATGGATAGATCGGGACGGTCACGCCCGGAGGAATGGATCCGACCAGATCCTTGATGGCGTCAAATGCCGCTTCTTCGGATTTACCGAAGGACACGAGCATGGAGCAGAGAACGGAAATATTCATGTAAGGCTGGCCGTCGACATTATCGAGCCAGTCCGGAACTCCGAGAAGGGCATTGATCTTCTCGAGCGCACTGAAAGTCATCGGCGTGACGGGCTTCTGGAAGATCTCACCGACGTTGGTCCTCGTGAGCATCTTGTAGCCCGACTTTGTGCCGTTTACTTCGTATGTATCCATATCGAGGCGCTTCAATGTCGTGATCGGACGGGCCTGCAGGATATAGACCTTCTTCTTCGAAACGGCCCACTCGATATCCATCGGGACACCGTAGTACTTCCGGATCTGCTTACTGTATTTGGCAAGTGATCGGGCATATGTTTTAAACTCGTCGGGTCCATCGTACGAGTAACGGATGGTGCCGATACGGAATTCTTCGGCATTCTCCGCGCCGGAAACGAGCTTCTCGCCCTCGCCGTGCACGTAGTTTCCGACGAAGTGATCGCTTTTTCCGTTAATGATATCGGACGTGAAGAGCACGCCGGCAAACTCCGGCTTCACGAATTGCTGGATGACAATGGCGATGCTTTTGGCATCCGAGGCGTCGAAGTGGTCGGTATACTCTGTTACACGTGCGCTTTCTGCCGAGTCGGCCACGTCCATCACGGCGCTGCAGATATCCTCGACACGGACATCGGTGAGAGTCTCATACTGTCCGGCAAAAGATGCCTCGGATCCGTCTTCGCTGAGGGCGGAGGAACGCACGGCATAGGTGTTTCTCGGGCTCAGATGCGTAATCAGGTCCGACAGCTCGGCCAGAGCCTCTTCGCGTACTTCTCCGTTTACCACGGCATCGGAAACCAGGATATATCCGGAGGGCACGGGGAGTGAAAGATCCGAGATCATGTGAGAAAGCGAAGCGCCTTTGCCTCCGACCACGTCGAACTTATCTTTCGGAACAGATTTGAGAGGGTAGATGTATTTGTATCCTTTCACGGCCATATCGCGTCAAGCTCCTCCCAGCAGAAGATCCACTCGCATGTCGATATACTTCTGAAGCTCTTTCTTATCCGTCAGATCGATGCCGAAATCTCGCTTGAGATCGTCACTCCGGTAGATCATGAGCTGGAGCATCGTGGACAGTTCATAGGCGATCAGGCGGCACTCTTCATCCGTCTTTTTGCCGGCGTAGTGCTTCTTCACATAAGGAAAACTGAAGGACTCCTGCGAGAGATCCCTCTTGAAGAGCACATGGGCCGTGATGGCTTTCGTGAACTTGGGATTCTCGATCAGGCATGATGCGACGGCGAAGTGCAGTTTTTTGATAAGGTCCTTCGGCGCAAGACCGGCATCAAGGATCTGCCCGACTTCTTTGACCTTGAGAAAGTCCAGATAGTGTTTCTGGAAGGTGTGGTAGATGAGGTTCTCGCGTGATTCGAAGCAGTAGTTGATCATGGAAGGTTTGACCCCGGCACGGGCGGCGATCTCTCTCGATGTGACCTGGAAGGGATCGTCCATCTCTTCCATGAGCGAAAGCGTCGCGGCGAGGAGCTGATCCTTAGTGTTCTGCAGTTTTTCGTCTTTGTTCATAGAATATATCCTCATTTTGGGAAGCACTTGGCCGGGCGGCGATTCGTCTGAAGCCCGAGGTGATGTGCCAGGCGCGAGCGACAGTGCTTTTGGAACGTTATTGAACGCGTTCAATAACTGAAGTATAGCACAGGAAAAATGTGAGCGCAAGAGGTGGCTCGCATCCGAGAAATCAAAAGAAAGGGGCGGCCTCTCTGTGATCCTAATCACTTCTGAGGCGGCCCCTCTTGATGATTTCTCTTAATCGGGAAAGATTACTCTTCCTCCGTGACTGTCTTGATGTGAAGCTCCTCGAGCTGCTTGTCGGTGACATAGCCCGGAGCGTCCATCATGATATCCTGTGCGTTCTTTGTCATCGGGAAGGGGATGATCTCACGGATGGTATCTTCACCGGCGAGGAGCATGACCATACGGTCGACGCCCGGAGCGATGCCGGCATGCGGCGGAGCGCCGTAGCAGAAGGCGTTGTACATCGCGGGGAACTTCGCCTTAACGTCTTCTTCGCCAAGATGGACCATCTCGAATGCCTTGATCATGATCTCCGGATCATGGTTTCTGACGGCGCCGGAAGAAAGCTCGATACCGTTGACGACGAGGTCATACTGGTCTGCGGTGATGGAGAGCGGATCGATCTCGCCGCGCTCTGCGGCAAGAAGGACATCGAGTCCGCCGCTCGGCATGGAGAAAGGATTGTGGCAGAACTCGAGCTCACCGGACTCTTCGCCGATCTCGTACATCGGGAAGTCAACGATCCAGCAGAAAGCGTACTGCTCTTTGTCCATGTGACCCGGTACTGTCGCGCCGAAGGTCTTGACGATGACGCCGGCCGTCTTCTGGGCGGCGAGAAGCTTACCGCAGGACATGACAACGAGGTCGCCCGGCTTGATGCCGAGAGCGGAAACGACAGCGTCCTTGATCGGGGCGACGAACTTCGCGATACCGCCGACGATCTCGCCGTTCTCGTCCATCCTAAACCAGCAGGACTTGTTGCCGGACTGGACTTCGATATCGGCGATGTTCTTGTCGATGAATTTTCTGGATTCCTTGAAGTCGGAGATGACGACGGCCTTGATGCGGACCTTCGTGTCTTCGCCTTCTTCAGTCTTACTGGCAAACGGCGGGAAACCACAGTCTGCAAGAACTCCGGTCGCATCCTGGACGGTCAGGTCGATACGAAGGTCCGGCTTATCGGTACCGTACTTCTCCATGGCCTCGAGATACGGAATGCGGGCGAAAGGAGAGCCGGAGGCGCGGTTATACGTGCCGTACTCGGCAAAGATCGGAGGGAGAACATCTTCGATGACGGAGAAGACGTCTTCCTGAGTCGCGAAAGCCATCTCCATATCGAGCTGGTAGAACTCACCCGGAGATCTGTCGCCACGGGCATCCTCGTCGCGGAAACACGGTGCGATCTGGAAATATCTGTCGAAACCGGAGGTCATCAGGAGCTGCTTGAACTGCTGCGGCGCCTGCGGGAGGGCGTAGAACTTACCAGGGTGCTTTCTCGAAGGAACGAGATAGTCACGTGCGCCTTCCGGAGAAGACGCGGTGAGGATCGGTGTGGTGATCTCGAGGAAATCGTGCTCCATCATGGCCTTGCGAAGTGCAGCGATGACGTTGCAGCGGAGGATGATGTTCTTCTTCACTTCCGGATTACGAAGGTCGAGATAACGATACTTGAGACGGGCGTTCTCATCGGCCTCTCTGGAGTGGTTGATCTCGAAAGGAAGTTCGTTATAACGGCAGCGTCCGAGTACTTTAACCTCGGAAGGAACGACCTCGATGCTTCCGGTGTCCTGAGAAGGATTCTTCGAAGAACGCTCTCTGACGACGCCGGTCACCTGGATCGTGGACTCCTTGGTGATGGCCTTAAATTCTTTTACCTGCTCTTCGGTCTCGAGTACGATCTGTGTCGTGCCGTAAAAGTCACGGAGGACGACGAATCCGAGATTACTTCCGACCTCACGCATATTTTCGAGCCAGCCGACGAGTGTGACGGTCTTTCCTGCATCGGGAAGACGGAGCTGGCCGCAGTTATGTGTCCTGGATTGGATCATGTTAAATACCCCGTTTCATAGTCAATTCACGCAATATTCTATACCTTAAAGCCATACTTGTCGATATATGGTAAAATAGGCAGGAAAAGTCTGGAGTCGGGCGGATAAATATGTCCGTCGGAACAAAGAATTGTTTTAAGTGAAAGAAGAGGAAAAACGATATGAAGAGATCAAAACTTGCAGTAATTATGTCCGTACTTCTCGCAGTTTCCATGTTCGGAGCGGCGTGCTCGAAGGAAGAGACCACGAAGAAGAAGTCGAAGAAGTCAAAGACCGAAGATGTTGACGATGACGACGACGATGTTGGAGAAGATCTTGACGATGGCGTCGCTCATGCCGAGCCAGTCCACGAAGACCTTGAGTATGGCCGTCTCCAGCACGCCGGAGAAGAGGCGGGCAGCCA
>JAFZLF010000049.1 GCA_017551625.1 Clostridiales bacterium
ATACCAGCAACAACAGAATTTAATTGGATTATAGCACGTTTCAGGTCGAAAACATAACAAAATTCGGCTCGAAAATGCCTCGAAAACGCTTCTGTGGTTATTCTGTGTGATCTTAGTCTATGGTTAGTATTTCATTCAAGGTTCTAAATGCAACGAAGAAAACTTTAAGGACAAGTGCTTTTCGCATAGAATTGGGACAATGAAAGGAATGGTGAGACAAATGAGATGCCCGTGCTGTGCTGCAAATCTGGTTTATAACAAAGAATGCGACCTGTTTTTCTGCGAGTACTGCGGTCACGCCGAGCGCGTGGTGACGAGGGTCGTGGAGAGGGTCGGATCTCCGGCTCCGGTGAAGACGATTCCGGTTACGACATCTGGCACGAAGCAATTCGCGACGAAGCCTTCCGGACTTGCCGTCCTGGCTCTGATCCTTGCAGTCATGCCGTGTACAGGGTTCTGGGGCATGCTGATCGGGTTCATTGATATTGCGAACAGCGATAAGAAGGGCGAGCCGCAACAGAAGCTGTCGGCCGTTGCAGTTGTCATCGGCTTCGTATTCTGGGTGCTCGGGATGGCTGTATTCTTCGGAAGCATCGTAAACGCGAAGTAACAGTTTGATCGGCCATGATGGAAAGCAGGCACCGCCTCGGGGGAAACCACGGGGCGGTGCTTTTCGCGCAGAGTGAGGATAGAAGATGGGACGGTGCTTCTCACGCAGAGGTCGGAGAGGTGACGTCGCGCCTCTTTTGCGGTAGTATAAGGGGCAAAGGGAGCGGCGTCATGGAATTGAATCTTAAAAACGCGAAAACCACTTTCTTCCGGGTCCAGCTGATCGTGGGCATACTGGCACTATTCGCGTCGTTCGTCCTGTTTACGATGTTTGAACCGGCGCTGGGCGAATACCTGACCAAGTCCGCGATCGAGTCGCTCCGGACGAACGAGATCCTTCGCAAGGTCTTCGTCGCAACGATGGTCATCTGGATCGGCATGATGCTCTCCTGCCTGGCCACCCTTTATCTCGGGAAAAGCATCATCCCCGCCGGCTTGATCGGGCTCGTGGTGCTGATTGCCATGTTCTTTCTGATCCGGGCGGTTCCGTATATCATTCATAAGCCCCAGGTCCTGAAAATGTCTTGTGTGAGCAGGGATTCGACCTACACGGGTGACGAGTATCACGAGAGTTTCACGTATACGCTCGTTTTCGAGAACGGGATGTCATGCAATGTCAGCGAGGATGCGTATATGAATTCGGTCCAGCATACGTACTGGGTGATCATCGTCGGGAATGAGGCGGTCGCGGCGTATAAGACGGAAGAGTATACGTGGATAGAGGGGTATTGATTCCTTTACGCATCAACCATAGTTTGCGTTTCCATGAGATCCTCCATTTCACAATGAAGGGACCTGCATAATCTCAGTAATGTGTCCGCTGATGTCTTATTAATGTCTCTTTGTCGCTGTTCAAATAACTGAATCTGACGAATGGATACGCCCGAATCTATGGCAAGATCAGCTTGTGAAAAACCACATCTCTCCCTCTTTGTCCGAAGCCGGGTAAGCGGATAGGCAACATTCATAAGCAATTGCATCCGCTCGACAAACTTCATGATATCCATCTCGTGATACGTAGGATACATCTCGATTATTCGGGACAATGGTGCTACATCAAGTATTTTGATAAATGAGTATCCGCTATACCACTGATAGTAGGCCAATGCCCAACCGCCCCAAAACTCCGGACTCTTATCAATATACATGACGTCATCTGTATCTACAAAAGATGTATTGGTCGACACTAACGCCACGCGAGCGAGTTCGCAGCCATTCATTCCGGCAACATAGCGCGGATTCCCACGCGCAAACTGCTTCGACACATCGGATACCGCAAATGCTGATCCAAAGACATCGGGGTCCAATTCAAGAGTCATCACAGCAAAATCAACTGCATCACCGAGCACTCGCTGTGCCCCCATTAAGTAATCATTGTCGTAAGCGCGGGTCGCCATTTTCAATCCCCTCTCTCATTATATCCAGCATAAATATATCATTGATTTCCGCAGAAGACCGTTTCGTTTTGCGATAAGCGCGTCTGGCTTCTCTATCCCGCTCCATCCTTCGCTCGTAGTAGATTTCCGCTTCAGCATGTTCAGCATTCAAGAAACGAATGTGATCAAATGAAGCCTTGCTCTTTAATACGATTTGTTCACCTAGCGCTCCTAGATGCATAGCCTCCGAAATCTTACGCAGAGAAATCGCACCTGCCACAAAATCCTGCGCGAAAGTAAAGTATGAATCATCCGCCCGATATCCTATGATGATATCGTATGGTGAAGGATCAACGAAGAAGTGTTTCTGCAGATAATCCTTTGCGTCTTCCGAAATGCTTCCTTTTTGCCAATATGTACGATACTTGGTCAAAATGGCTAGCCAGTTTAAAATATTGAATTCCGGGGAATTAAGATTTAGGACCTTAAGGTTCTCCATATCCAATTCATATTTGTTCGCAAATCCATCACGGTTATCTCCACAAGCCCATTCTTTGGCGAGTTCAAGATTCTCTGTAGTATAGAAACCATAACCGTAGTCGTTCGTTCTCTTCCCACCCTTAAAAACAGGGGTTTCAATTACACGATCAGAACCATGGTATACAATCATATCTTATTCACTCCTTTTTGCTTTTATTATATCGCTGTAGCGATATAGTTGCAACAGAGAGAATATCACCATTATTAAAAATGTTGCTATTACTTCAATACGAGACAAGTCTATTCAATGCATTTACTTTCTTCTGGCTGGATGCAAGGAGACTGAAATAATAACAGCACACGACAGATTCTATGATCCAAGAAAGGATTCCTATGATAGGCTATATACTCAGTTACGAGAATGCCCTGTCAACTATTATCGTATACAGTTTGACAACGCAACTATTATGTTAGCATATCGCCTTATAAGCAACGGCTCCCCAACTCAGAAGGATTCTCACGGCCATGTTATTTCATCACTTGCGTTTATCCAAATCGATAGCAAGGAGGATATAAAAGCTATCCGAAGAAATGAAGAATACGCACAATTCGCCGCCACTAGACCAAGCATTATTCTTTCCTATCAGAATACACCTACAAAAATGTGGTATATTTTGCCTGACAATTCAGAGCACGAAATCATCTGGTAGTATTTTTCATACAGATAAAAATCCTTCAATCAATGCATTTTCTAAAGAAAAACCCGAAAAGCTGGTCTTTCCGGGTTCTTCTTTAGAGGGTAGGTGTATTATGAGTAGGTGGGTTAGACGTTTGCTTTTTTCTTGAGGCATCGGACATGCATCGAAGAGGCTTGGGCGAGGACCAGGACGTCAAGGCCGACGGTGAGGAGCCGCGAAAGAAAAAGCGTCGCTTCGAGACGCAAAAATGGCGCCGCTTGTCACGACGCCTTGAAGTTATACACCGGCTTCATGATGTCCACGATGTCCACAGACTCCGCGATAACATCCACGATATCCTCGAGCGACTTGTACGCCATCGGCGCCTCGTCCAGCGTCTCCGGATTGACTGACGTCGTATACACGCCCGCCATCTGGGCCTTGTACGTCTCCATATCGAGCTTCTCCCTCGCCGCAGAACGGGACAGGATACGTCCGGCGCCGTGCGGTGCCGAGAAATTCCACTCCGGATTCCCGCGTCCGATCCCGATGATGGAACCGTCGCGCATATTGATCGGGATCAAGACCTTCTCTCCCGCGTGTGCCGCGATCGCACCCTTACGCAGGATCATCTCATCGGTGTCGATGTAGTTATGCACAGTGTGAAAAGCACTTTCCCCGGTAAGGCCCGTTCTCTGAAGCAGCACCTCCGCCATCTTCTCACGGTTTCTCACCGCGAATCTCTGGCAGATCTCCACGTCATGCAGGTAATCCTCCAGAAAAGACCCGTAGAGCCAGCACAGATCCTCCGGCACCATCAGCGTTCTCGCGCGGAATTCCTTATCAAGCGCGGCAAGTGCGCCCTGGATCTCGCTTCTGCGGCCCTGCTCCTTGTACTCACGGATCAGCGCCTCTCTCTTCTGCAAAAGCTCTTCCTTCCCCTTATGCAGATCGACCGCGAGAGCCTGATAGAACTCCGCCACCTGCTTTCCGAGATTACGGCTTCCGGAATGGATCACCAGATAGTACGTACCATCGCGCGCCTGGTCTACTTCGATAAAGTGATTCCCTCCGCCGAGCGTACCCAGCGAACGCTGAAGATACGTGGTGTTCTTGAGACTTCTGAAGCAGCGAAGTTCGGACAGATCAAATCTCTCCTGACGTCCATCCCAGACTTGCATGCCGGACGGGATAAAGTGCGCGGCCTCATCGATTTTTCCGAAGTCCAGTTTCTTATCAGACAGCTCGACCGTAAACATGCCACATCCGATGTCGACGCCCACGATATTCGGGCACACCTTATCCGTAACCGTCATAGTCGTACCGATCGTGCAGCCCTTACCGGAGTGCACGTCCGGCATGATGCGGATCGTCGCGCCAGATGTCAGTTCGTAGTCACACATTCTCCGGATCTGCTCGATCGCCGCATCCTCCACGACCTTCGCATAACAGATCGCTGTATTCACTTTTCCTTTGATTTCAAACATTTTTCTAACCTCAAATCTATGTTATCACACGCGAAACGATGACGCCCGGGACGCGGGGCGCGTACCGACAGGTGGGGGGTGCCTCCCCCGCCCGCCGGG